>DATKPO010000060.1:0-58171 GCA_035524055.1 Solirubrobacteraceae bacterium | reverse complement strand
GATGTCCTCGGTGGTGACGATGCCGGCGGTCCGGCCGTATTCGTCGATGACGATGGCGAGCTCGGTGCGCTCGCGCTGAAGGTCGGCGAGCAGGTCGTCCAGCGGCTTGGTCTCGGGCACGATCGGGGCGTCATGGACCTCCGACTCAAACGACGCCCCCGGCCCCTCGTCCATCAGTCGCCGGGCCAGCGCGCTGGCGTGCACCAGTCCGCGCACCCGGTCGCGGTCGTCGGCCTCGGTGACCACGAGGCGGGTGTGGCCGGAGGCGATGCACACCTTCAGCGCCGTCTCGACGTCCTTGGAGACGTCGATCGTGACCACCGCCGGGATCGGCGTCATCACCTGGCGGGCCTCCTGCTCGTGCAGGTGGAAGACCCCCGTCAGCATCCCCGCCTCGCCCGGGTCCAGGTGCCCGCCGGCGTGGGACTCCGCGATCAGCCGCTTCAGCTCGTCCGGGGAGCCCGCTTCGGAGGAGCGGCCCATGTCCACCCCGAGCATCTTCAGCAGCCCCCGGGAGACCACCGTCACACCCTGGATGACTGGCGCGAACAGCACGCTGAAGCCCTGCAGCGGTCGCGCGATCCGGCGGGCGACGGACTCGGCGCGGTCGATCGCGTAGAACTTCGGCACCATCTCCCCGAAGACCAGCTGGACGGAGGTCACGACGACGTAGGCGATGACTACCGAGATCACGACCGCCGCCGTCTGCGAGAGGCCGCCGCCGAAGGCCTCCTCGAGGGCGTGGGCCAGCGTCGGGGCCCCGAGGGCGCCGATCGCGATCGAGGTCATCGTGACCCCTATCTGCACCGCCGAGATGTAGCGGTCGATGTCGGCCAGCATGGACAGCGCCAGGGTGGCGCCGCGCTGGCCTTCGTCGCGCATCACCTCCAGCCGAGCCCGGCGCGAGCGCACCAGGGCGTACTCGGCGATCACGAAGAACGCGTTGACCGCGACCAGGACGGCCGCCAGGATCAGCTTCAGCCCTGTCACACCCGCTCGTGGGCGCCCCGGATCGCCGCGCCCGGGACGGGTCTCGCGCCCTGAGCGGAAACGGCGCCAAGGACGGGCGGTGCGCCCAGGGAGGAAGCTGTGCCCAGGGCGGACGTCGGCAGTCGCCGGAGTGAGTTCGAGCTGCCCCCACCGACCTCGACGCGGCCGGCGCGGGCGCTGCTACTTCGGGGATGGTCGTCGGTCATCTGAAAGTCAGACGCGCTAACCGTAGCAGGGCCGCCGGTCGGCTCCGAAGATGCCCTCCTCAGTCGGCCGGCATGATGCCGAGAGCCTTCATTTACGCACACCGTGCCCTTACCTAACGCCGACTAGGTTATTCGCCGGCGTCCACGGAGAGACTCCATTTACACACACCATGCCCTAACCTAACGCCGACTAGGTTATCCGCCGGCGTCCACGGAGAGACTCCATTTACACACACCATGCCCTAACCTAACGCCGAGTAGGTTCCGGCGCGGTGTTCAAAGAGAGAGCCGGTCGATCTCCTCGGCCAGCGCGAAGTCGGCCCCGGTGAGGCCGCCGGCGGAGTGCGTCGAGAGCACCAGGCGCACCCTGTTCCAGCCGTGGACGAGGATGTCGGGATGGTGGTTGACCCGCTCCGCGACCTCGGCGACGCGATTTACGAAGGCGATGGCGGCGGCGAAGTCGGCGAGCTCCCAGTCACGCTCGATCGTGGCGCCGGAGCGCGACCATAGGCTGCCCTGGAGGCGGTCGGCGATCTCGCTGTCGGAGAGCTGGGCCATCGGCGAGCCTTTCTCTAGAGTCGGCGGATGCGCATCGTCAGTCTCGTCCCACACGCCACCGAGCTGCTGTTCGCGCTGGGCCTCGAGGACGAGGTTATCGCGGTCACCCACGAGTGCGACTACCCGCCGCGGGCACTCGAGCTGCCGCGTGTCACCCGCGACATCCTGCCCCCCGGTCTCGACGCCGGCGAGATCGACGCCGCCGTCCGGGAGCGCACCGCGGCGGGGGAGGCGATCTACGCGCTCGACGTCGAGGCCCTGCACGAGCTCGAACCAGACCTCATCGTGACCCAGGCGCTGTGCCCGGTGTGCGCCGTCTCCCACGACCAGGTCACCGAGGTCGCCCGTGAGCTGCCCTCCCAGCCGGAGGTCGTCTCGCTCGACCCCCACACCCTCGGGGAGGCCTTCGGCGACATCCGCACCCTCGCCCGGGCCACGGGTCGCAAGCGTGAGGGCGTCGAGCTCGTGGCGCGCTGCGCCGGGCGCATCGACCGGGTGCGGCTCGCCGTGCGCGACCGTCCCCCCCGGCGGCCGCGGGTGGCGGCGGTGGAGTGGCTGGACCCGGTGTTCGTCGCCGGCCACTGGACGCCGCAGCTGATCGATCTCGCCGGCGGCGAAGACGTCCTCGGCCTCGCCGGGGAGCCATCCCAGACGGTCACCTGGGAGGATCTCGCGACGGCGGCGCCGGAGATAGTCGTGGCGATGCCCTGCGGCTACGACGCCCCCCGGGCCCACGCCGAGGCCATGACCTACGCCGACCGGCTCGCCACCCTCGGCGCCCGCCGCGTCGTGGCGGTCGACGCCGCCGCCTACTTCTCGCGACCCGGCCCCCGCCTGGTGGACGGCCTGGAGCTGCTCGCCCACATCCTGCACCCCTCGCTGGCCCCCGCCGCGCCGTCCCCCGCTCTCGACGTGAAGCTCGACGCCGCCGCCGGCTGACGCGAAGACAGACGCGGGGAACGCGGCTCAGGCGAAGCCCGGCGCGGTCGATTGTGCCGCCACCAGGGAGCCGACGACCGCGAGCGCGGAGAGAACGGCGCAGGCGGCGAACCCGAGCGCCGGCATCCGTCGCCCGTCGGCCGCGCGGAAGGCGGCGCCGGCGAGCGCCCCGCCGATGAGCCCGCCAACGTGGTCGCCGATCGAGATCCCCGGCAGGGCGACGCTGAGGATGAGGTTGAGGATGATGAGCATCCCGATCCCCGACTGCATCACGCTGAAGCCCCTGGCGCGGAGCTCGACGGCGGCGGCGCCCATCAGCCCGAAGATCGCCCCCGAGGCGCCGAGGTTGGGGGCCGCGGTGGCCACCAAGGCGCCGCAGGCGCCGCAGAGCATCGCGGTGAAGTAGATCGTCCCGAAGCGCAGCGAGCCGATCGCCGGCTCGAGCATCAGGCCGAGGAGGTAGAGGAGGTACATGTTGAAGCCGATGTGCAGGATGTCGGCGTGGATGAAGGCGCTCGTGACGAGCTCGTAGTAGCGGTGCCCGATCGAGATGTCGGCCCGGGCGAGCCAGCCTTTTTCGACGACGCTGCCGTAGGGGGCGCCGGAGAGGGTGAACTGGCCCTGCTCGGTGAGGAACACCAGGACGTTGGCCGCGATCAGGCCGAACGTCACCCGGGGCGTCGTCGTGGCGTGGCCGGCGCGCACGACGCGGGTACGTTGCCGGGCGCACTCCGGGCAGCGCATCCCGACGGGCGTCGTCGTCATGCACTCCGGGCAGATAGGCCGTCCGCAGGAGGAGCATGAAACGCCGGTCTCGCGCGAGGGGTGGCGATAGCAGGTGGCCATGGGACGCCAGAGCGTATACGCCGGCCGCCGCGGCCACCGCCGAGCGGCACCGCGAACTGGAGTCGCAGCTTCTCGATTCCCAGGCGCATCCGCCCCTTGATCGTCCCGACAGGCGCCCCCAGCATGGCGGCGATCTCGGAGTGGCTGAGGCCGCCGTAGTAGGCGAGGCCGAGGACGCGGCTCTGCTCCGGCGGCAGGCGCCGCAGGGCGGCGTGCACCTCGCGCGCCTGGGCCCTCAGGTCGGCCTCGACGTCCGTCCGCTCACGGGCCTCGAGACTTTCGGCGACGGTCTCGTCGAGCAGCAGCACCACTCCGTCCCCGCCGCCGCGCCCCCGCCTGAGGGCGTCGACGGCGCGGTGGTGGACGATCCCGAGCACCCACGCCCGCAGACTGCCGCGCGCGCCGTCGTAGCGCTCGCCGCTGCGCCACAGCGACAGGAAGGCCTCCTGGACGACGTCCTCGGCGATGCCCCGGGTCCCGCACATGCGCAGCGCAACCAGGAGCGCGGCGCCGGCGTGGCGCTCGTAGACGACGGCGAAGGCCGCCGCGTCGCGGTCCTCGCACACCAGCCGCATGAGGTCGGCGTCGGCGAAGCCGCGCAGCAGCATCCGGCCGGTGGCCGCGGAGCGCTTGTAGCAGGCCGGTGAAAGCATGACGAATCGGTGGCACACGGATCAGGGTTCCGTGCCCGCCGCGGCCAAGCGAAGCCATCCATTGGCTTCCGCCCAGCGCTTAACCGAATACCAGAATAGTTCAGTGCGTGCGCCGCGCTACTCGCCGGTGCCGGAGGGAACCCGGGCACCGCCCACCGTGGGGCCTCCCCGCCGGGTGCCGCCGCCGGCGCGACGGCGGGCGCGCAACAAAACCAGCGCGACCCCGGCCCCGCCGCCGAGGACTACGGCGGCCGCGGGGCGCACCCAGTTGCGGGGGTCGCGCATCGACGACAGCTCCCAACCCTCGAGCTCCTCGGCCGCGAGCTCGGTGATGCTGGTCAGCGTCTCCTCGAGGCGTGCCGTCACGTCCTCCGGCGGCTCGACCGGGGTCAGGGCGCGGCGCAACAGGCCCTCCAGCCGCGGAGCGGCGTCAGTCATCGCCCTCCCCCACGATTCCCTCCAGCTGCTTGATGGCCCGATGGATCAGGACCTTCGTCGCCCCATCCGAACGGCCCAGGGCCCGGGCGATCTCGCGGTTGTCCATGCCCAGCGCGAAGCGCATGATCAGGGCCTCCCGGCGATCCTCGGAGAGGGTGCCGATGCCCGCCAGCACCTTCGCCAGCTCGTCGCGGTCCTCGACCAGCTCCTCCGTCGTGTGGGGAGCGCTCAGCGTCGTGTCGTCGTCGATCGGCGACACCGGCCGGCGGGCGCGGTCCCGGTAGAGGTTGGCGGCGAGGTTGTGGGCGATGCGGATCAGCCATGGGCGCAGCGGACGCCCCCTGGACTCGCGCTGGGCGCGCTCGAAATGGCGGTAGGCCTGCAGGAAGGTCTGCTCGGTGAGGTCCTCGGCGTCGTGGTGGTTGCCGACGCGATAGTAGGCATAGCTGTAGACGTCGCGAAGGTGCCTCCGGTAGAGCTCGGCGAACTCCTCGTCGAGCTGAGCCTTGGGCTTGGGGGCGAGCTGCTCGGCCACTCATCGCACCCTACCTCCGTCGCCCGCGCCGGCCGGCCCGGGCCACGCCGGCCCTGACCTTCGCGGCGCCCTCAGGCGGCACGGGCCTCCGGAACGGCATGGTCCTCAGACGAGCCACGGGGCTCCTCGGCTGCGGGCGAGCTCGCCCGCTCGGCGCGTCGCGGGGAGATCTCGGCCCGGGGAGCCCCGCCGAGCCACTCCCACTGCAGGCCAATGCAGGCCCAGACCCGCTTGGTGACGGCCGCCGCCAGCCCCGGCGAGACCTCGGTGACGGTCGGGAAGTCGAGCGGGGCGCCGCAGCGGATCCGCACCTTGCGCGGCCGGATCGACCAGCCCCGCCGGACGTCTTCGGTGCCGATCACCGCCACCGGGACCACCGGGGCGCCGGTTTCCAGCGCCAGGCGGCCCACCCCACGCCGTGGCGGCCCCAGCGGCCCGCGCCGCACCCGGGTCCCCTCGGGGAAGATCACGACGCAGTCGCCCCGGGCGAGGATCGCCCGGGCCGTGGCCAGGGCGTCCTCGTCGCCGGCGCCCCGATCCACGGGGAAGGCGCCGAGCGCGTTCAGCAGCCACCCCTGCAGGCGGCTGGCGAAGAGCTCGCGCTTGGCGACGTAATAGACCGGCCGCCGCGCCAGGGCGCCGATTACGAAGGGGTCGAGGAAGCTGCGGTGGTTGGCCGCCACCAGCACCGAGCCCGAGCGCGGGAGGTGCTCGGAGCCGATCCGCTCCAGCCGGAGGTAGATCCGGAAGAACGGCACCAGCACCGCCCGGGCGAGGGCGTACAGGACGGGGTTGACGCCATGCCGGCGGGCGTGGTCGCGCAGGCGCTCCAGCTGCCCGCCCGCGACAGGCGCCGTTGAGGCCGTAGTCTGCCGGCGGGCGGCCGGCTCCGAGGGCGCGGTCGTCTCGAAATCCGCGGAAGGACGGCGACGACGACGGAAGCACTCCATGATCCGGATACCCGCTTGCCCGGCGCCCGTTACAGTTCGTCGATGCCCTTCGATCGAGGTCGCACCGTCCGCGGAGCCCTCGCCGGCGTCCTGGCGGCGGCGGCCTGGGCGGCCCAGATGCCGCTCGACAAGCGGGTCTTCGGCAGCGACTTCGACGACGTCGAGCTGCTCGGCAAGGCCATCACCCGCGGCCGGGCGTGGCCGCTGGCGGGCTGGGCGCTGCACCTGCAGAACGGGGCGCTGTTCGGGGCGATCTACGCCAACCTCGCGCCCCGGGCGCCGCTGCCGTCATGGGTGCCGGGTCCCGTGGCGGCGCTGGGCGAGAACTTCGCCACCTGGCCGCTCCTCGCCATCAGCGACCGGCTGCACCCGGCGCGCGCGGAGCTGCCGGCGGCCTTCGCCAGCCCCCGCGCCCTGGCGCAATCCACCTGGCGGCACCTGCTGTTCGGTGTGGTCCTGGGCGAGCTCGAGCGGCGGCTCAACGCGCCCGAGGAGATCGAGAGGCCGGACTACCTGCGGGACGTGTCCTCCAACGGGCACGGGCGGATCGAGCACCTCGCGGCTGCCCGCTGAGCGCATTCCCGGGCCACAGACGGCGACGCCCGCAACCCCGGAGACGGGCGAGGAGAACAAAGCCGACGGCCGGGATCGAACCGGCGACCCCTCGCTTACAAGGCGAGCGCTCTGCCAGCTGAGCTACGTCGGCGGGTCCCTCGATGCCGGATGGTACCGCCGCGACCGCCTCGCTCCCGATTCCGGCGCCACCGGGAACATATCGGCCCCCGATATAATCTCGTGGCGTGACCATCGGCTCCGACGCGCGACGCTTCCCCGACGACGCCCTCGTACCCCCGGACCCCCGTCCGCGGGACGGCGGCGAGCGACGGCTGCGCGACTTCACGACCTCCCGCCGCGTCCTGCTGCTGTCGCTGCTCTGCGTCCCGCTCGGGAGCGCCGTCACGTTGCTGGCGCTCGGCCTCCTGGATCTGATCGGCCTGATCACCCACCTCGTATACACCGGCGCCCTCTCCAGCACCCTGGCTCCGCCGGACACCAGCGTCCTTGGCCCCTTCAGCGTGCTCGTCCCAGTCGCCGGCGGACTGATCGTCGGGCTCATGGCCCGCTGCGGCTCGGAGCGCATCCGCGGGCATGGGATCCCGGAGGCGATAGAAACGATCCTCCTACGCGGCAGCCGCATGGAGCCCCGCCTCGCCGTCCTCAAGCCGGTCTCCAGCGCCATCAGCATCGGCACCGGCGGCCCCTTCGGCGCCGAGGGGCCGATCATCGTCACCGGCGGGGCCGCGGGGAGCATTCTCGGTCAGCTCCTGCACCTGACGGCCGCCGAGCGGCGCTGCCTGCTCGTCGCCGGCGCCGTCGCCGGCATGACCTCGGTCTTCGGCACCCCCGTCGCCGCCGTCCTGCTCGTCGTCGAGCTGCTCCTCTTCGAGTGGCGCCCGCGCTCGATGATCCCCGTCGCGCTCGCCGCCTGCGCCGCCGAGGTCGCCCGCGAAGCGCTCGCCGGCGCCGGCCTGCTGCGGGCGGCGCCGCTGTTTCCGATTTCCGCCCACGCCGCCCTGCCGTCGGTGGCCGTCGCCGGGGCGATCCCGATCGGGCTCGCCTGTGGCGCCCTCGCCTGGCTGATGACCCGCTGCGTCTACGGCGCCGAGGACCTCTTCGGGCGCCTGCCCCTGCACTGGATGTGGTGGCCCGCCCTCGGCGGCGTCGTCGTCGGCATCGGCGGACTGATCGACCCCCGCGCCCTCGGAGTCGGCTACGACACGATCGGCGCCGAGCTCGCCGGCCGCCTCGCCCTCGGCACCCTCGCCGTCCTGCTCGTCGTCAAGCTCTCCATCTGGGCCGTCGCGCTGGGGTCGAATACCAGCGGTGGCATCCTCGCGCCGCTGCTCATGCTCGGCGCCGCCCTCGGCGGCCTGCTCGGCGGAGTCCTGCCCGGGGCCGGCGACGGGACCTGGGCGCTCTTGGGGATGGCCGGGGCGATGGCCGGCGTGATGCGCTCCCCCTTCACCAGCATCGTCTTCGCCCTCGAGCTGACACATGACGTCTCCGCGCTCCTCCCCCTGCTGCTGGTCTGCACCGTCGCGCATCTCCTCAGCGTCCTCACCCTGGGCCGCTCGATCCTCACCGAGAAGGTCGCCCGGCGCGGCTACCACGTCCTGCGCGAGTACGAGGTCGATCCCCTGCACGCGCTATTGGTCAGGGACGTCATGGGCACCGACCCCCTCACCGTCACAACGGACACCGCCGTGGCCGCGCCGGCAATGAACCTTAGTCGCGACGAAGATCTCTTGCGGCTGGACGAGCAGCCGCGAGAGGGAGCTCCCGCTCACACGCCGCTCGTGGCAAGGCCACACGAGACCCTGCGCGAGGTGGCCGACAGGATGCTCGCCACCGGGCACGCCGTGCTGCCCGTCGTCGACGGCGCCGACCCGCCCCGGCTCGTCGGGCGGGTGAGCCACCTCGACCTGCTCCAGGCACACCAGCGGCTGCTGATCGAGGAGCGCCACCGCGAGCGACCACTCGCGCCCCGGCTGAGGGGTAGCGTCGGCAGGCTCCTCACGACCCGCGAATCCGTGCAGTGAGCGGCGCGACGCCGGCGGGCGAGGACAATGAGAAGCCGTGAGCATCACGACGCCGGCATACGGCTGGGAGCCGTGAGCGTCACGACGCCGGCATACGGCTGGGAGCCGTGAGCATCACGACGCCGACATACGGCGGGAGACGGGAGCGATGAGCCCCTCCCGGCCGGCGCTCGCCGACGAGGACTACCGCCGCCTGCTCGCCTTTCGCAGCGAGCTGCGTGACTTCCTGCGCTGGAGCGAGGAGGCCGCCCACGACGCCGGCCTCACCCCGGCGCTGCATCAGCTCCTGCTCGCCGTCCGCGGACACCCCGCCCCCGAGGGCCCGACCGTCGGCGACGCCGCCCGTGCCCTGCACATCCGCCACCACAGCGCCGTCGAGCTCGCCCAGCGCGCCGAGACCGCCGGGCTGCTGCGCCGCGAACGCGACCCCGAAGACCAGCGCACGCTGCACATGCAGCTGACGCCCCTCGGACGCAACCGCCTGGAGGCGTTGACCCGCCAGCACCTCCCCCGCATCGCTGCGCTCGCCGGGGCCCTCGACCGAGTCGTCGACCTCCAGCCACGGGCTGGCCAGCCAGCCAGTATCATCGGGTGACGCGAGCCGGCGCAGGCGCATCCCGCCGGCGCAGGCGCATCCGGGACGGCGAACAGGAGGTCGACATGAAGACGGCGAGCGAGCTCGACGAGGTGCTGGTCACCGAGGAAGAGCACTGGATAGACGGTCCACCCCACGAGCTCTTCGGCCGGCTGCGCCGGGAGTGCCCGGTGCACTTCACGAAGAGCATCAGCGAATTCCCCGAGGAGGAGGGCTTCTGGTCGGTGACCCTCCAGGACGACATCCACACCGTCAGCCGCGACTGGCAGACCTACTCCTCGGAGCTCGGGGGCATCACGATCGTCTCGGCGATCTTCCCCCCGGAGCTGATGCGGGCGATGTTCATCGGCATGGACCCGCCCAAGCACGACCGCGTCAAGGCGCTCTTCCAGGCCGGCTTCACGCCGAAGCGGATAGCGGCCCACGAGCCCGCGATCCGCGAGATCGTGCGCGGCGTCCTCGACCGCCTCGACGGACGCGAGACCTGCGACCTCGTCGACGACGTCGCCCAGCCGGCGGTGTCGCGCGTGATCGGCAGCTTCATGGGGATCCCCGAGGAGGACGACGCGATCTGGGCGCGGCTGATGAACGCGACGCTCGGCGCCAACGACCCCGACCTCAACCCCGGCGGCATCGAGGGCGCCGTGCAGCGCGACGTGCCCGAGATCTTCGAGCGCTGCGGGCGCATGATCAAGGAACGCCGGGAGCACCCCACAGACGACCTCACGAGCGTCCTCGTGAACGCCGAAGTCGACGGCCAGCGCCTGGAGGAACACGAGATCGTGATGGGCTTCTTCCTGCTCGTCGCCGCCGGCAACGACAGCACCAAGGCGACCTACTGCAGCGGCATGCGCGCCCTGCTGAGCGACCCCGAGCAGCGCCGGCTGCTGCTCGAGGACCCCGCCCTCATCCCCGGCGCCGTCGAGGAGTCGCTGCGGATGTTCCCCGCCTTCGCCCACTTCCGCCGGACCGCGACCCGCGACACCGAGCTCGGCGGCCAGCCGATCCGGGAGGGCGAGAAGGTCGTCATGTGGTACGTCTCATCCGGCCGCGACGAGAGCCGCTACGAGAACCCCGACCACTTCGACGTCCGACGCAACCCCGAGCACCAGGCCTTCGGCGCCGGCGGACGGCACTTCTGCCTCGGCACGGCCCTGGCGCGGCTGGAGCTGAGGGTCCTCTTCGAGGAGACCCTCGCCCGCTTCCCCGAGATGGAGATCGCCGGCACCCCCGTGCCGGTGCTCTCGCCGTTCATCAACCAGCTCAAGACGCTGCCGGTGCGGCTCGCGCCGTAGGCGACGCCCCCCGGCCGTCGGTGGGACCGGCCGTCAGTGGAGCACGTGTTCGAGGAGGTTGCCGACTTCGTGGACCACGCCGCCGACGAGGCCGCCTTCGGACTTACCGCTGGGGGCGCCCTGGGATTCGCCGCCGCCGGAGCCGGTTTCATCGCTGCCGGCACCCGAGCCCGTCGAGCCGGAGCCTTCCGTTCCCGAGCCCGTGGCGCCCGAGCCGGATGACCCGCTGTCCGTGCCCGTGCCGGAGCCCGCCGCTTCGCTGCCCGAGCCCCCGGCCGGCTGGGCTTCGGCCGCCCCGCCCGAGGCGCCTTCGCCGGCGCTGCCGGCGCCCGCGGCTGAGCCGACCGGGCTCTGCTGGGCCCCGCCCGTCGCGCCCTGACCGCTCGGCGCGCCGGTGCCCGACCCGCCCGACGACGACGGACTCTGGGTGCCCGTCGGAACCGTCACCGAGACCGTGCGGCGCTGGGTCGGCGAGACCGCTTCGGGAGCCGGAGCCGGCGTGCCGGCGCGGGGGCGACCAACGGTCGACGCCGGCGTCGAGGGACCGCCGATGCTCACCAGCTTTCTCTTCCCGCCGGCCGCGTGCCTGCGTCGAGCGCCGGGGATGCGAACCGATCGATGCGACCCCGAAACGGCATCTCCATGCCGGTGCACCGTGGACCGAACGACCGGTGCGTGCTCCGAGCGCCCCGAGGCCGCCAGCCGAGACGTCGACGGATGCCGTCTTTCCGAGCCCTGCAGATGGACCACCGCCCCCGTGATCAGCGTCCCAGCGGTAAGCGCCACGGCGCCGCCCTTGACGAGCAGGCCGCCGATGCCGCCGCCGACGCCCAGACTCCCTCCGATGCTCCCGCCCAGGCCGGCCGCTCCCCCGGCACCGGCGGCGCCGCCTACGCTCGCGGCGCCCCCAGCCCCCGCGGCGCCCCCAGCCCCCGCGGCGCCCCCAGCCCCGGCCGCACCCCCAGCTCCGGCGGCGCCACCCGCGGCAGCGCCTCCGATGGCTTCCGGAGAGCCGCCTGACCGCGATGCCTGTTCGGCTCTGCCGGCGATCCAGCCGAGCAGCGGGGGCGGGGTGAGCGCGGTGATGGCGGTCCTCAGCGTCACCCTCGCCCTGTAAAGCAGGCCGCGGACGGCGCCGTCGGTGATGCCGAGGTCGTTGGCGACCTGCTCGTGGCTGTCGCCGCCGACGGCGGTGCGCACGATCACCTCGCGCTGGAGCTCCGGCAGGGCGGCTACCTCGGAGAGCGCCTCCCGCATGACCAGGCCTTGCTCGACGTCGCCGAAGCTGGCCCCGGCGAAGAGCAGGGGATCGGAGAGCCGCTCGCGTTCGCGGACGGCGTCGCGGACGGCGTTGACGGCCGTGTTGTGCACCACCCGGTAGAGCCAGGCTTTGATGTCCCGTACCTCGGCGCCGTTGTTCAGCGCGACCCAGGTCTTCAGAAAGGCCTGCTGCAGGACGTCCTCGGTGCGCGCCTCGGGCAGCGACAGCCGCCGGCAGTAGGCAAGGAGCGGCTTGCGGTAGCGCAGGACGAGTGCCTCGAAGGCCCGTTCGTGCCCCTCCCGGGCGAACGCGAGCAGGCGCTCGTCCGATTGCGTCGCCAGCAAACGGGTTGAGATTCCTGGACTCATAGGCCACGGGCGCTCCACGCCGAGTCGGAGTTCCACAACGACCCTCCCGGCCGACGCCCACCATCCTTTCGTCTCTTTCGACACCCTACACCGTCCGACCTCACGCGCGGTGGACGAATAGGCAGCCCGAGACGGCCGGCTGCGGAGCCGGCCAGCGGTCTGCGGGATGCGGTGGGCCTCGGTCTGAAGAACCGGCCCGGGGCGACCCGCCAGGATGGGCCGCCCCGGGACCGTGGTGCACGCGAGACCCAGTCCGCCACCGGAGGATGGAGCGCCGGCGGCGGCCTCTGAGAGCGGGCTCCTCGCGTATCTGGTTCTTGGCCCTATGTGTAGGACGCCTCTGAGACACCCCCGGACGGCAAAGCTCACGGCGACTCGCCAGCCCGCCACAAGGGACGCGGGGAAACATGACGAACTCGCGAGGGGCGAAGCGGCCGCGGGCACCAGCGAGGCTGACACCGGACAGGCGACGCTGACACCCACAGGCGAGGCTGGCACTCAACAGGCGAGGCTGACACCCAACAGGCGAGGCGGCCACCGGACAGACGGGCGGCCGCCAAAGGCGGGGCGAGAGGCGGTCTCGGCTCAGGCGGCGACCGCCCGCGCCTGGAGGTGGGCGCCGACCTTGCGCTTGACCCGCTGGAGGGCGTTGTCGACGGTCTTGGTGTCGCACTCCAGGCGCTCCCCGACCTCCTCGTAGGAACAGCCGTCGAGGTAGAGCGAGAGCACCCGGCTCTCGAGCTCGGAGAGCGCCGTCGAGAGGCAGCCGACGAGCGAGCGGAGCTCCTCGGAGGAGATGACCTGGCTGATCGGGTCGTGCACCGCCGGGCCCGGCAGCACCTGGTCGAGGGTCGGCATCTCCTCGCCCCCCGCCGCCGGCGTGGAGGAGAACGAGACGTACTGGTTCAGGGGGGTGTGCTTGTTGCGGGTCGCGGTCTTGACGGCGGTGATGATCTGGCGGGTGATGCAGAGCTCGGCGAAGTTGCGGAAGCTCGACTCCCGGTCGGAGCGGAAGTCGCGGATCGCCTTGTAGAGGCCCACGAGGCCCTCCTGGATGAGATCGTCGGAGTCGCCTCCGGCGAGGAAGTAGGAGGAGGCCTTGAGCCTCACGAAGCCGTGGTAGCGGCGGACGAGACGGTCATAGGCCGCCCGATCGCCCTGTTTCGCCAAGGCGATCAGAAATCCATCTTCGACCTTGACCTCAGATTGAGGGTTACTGGAGATACGTGCCACGAGCATGGTCCCTTTCCGGTTCCGCCCACGGGCGGGTCCGTTCGCTCAGTGGCGCACTCCTCCCCCGGCGCCAACGACTATTAAGTTTTCCGACCCCACCGATGGGTCAAGGTCAGGTTTAGCCTTACAGGCGGGAGGTTCGCATAGTTATGGAGCGTTGTCAAGGGTTCGATCGCGGTCGTGCAAGATCTCGTACAAGAGCGCCGACGCCGCCGCCGCGACGCCGAGCGACTCGATGCGCCCCCGCAGCGGCAGCGAGACGAGCTGGTCGCAGACCGAGGCCACCCGGGGGCGCAGGCCGCGGCCCTCGCTGCCGAGCACCAGGACGACGCCGCCGCCGTAGTCGGGGCGGTCGTAGGGGACCGTCGCCGTCCCCGTCTCGGGGGCGCTGGCACCGTAGCTCCAGCAGCCCGCCTCCCGAGCCCCGAGGAGGAAGTCGGCGAGGTTGCGCACCCGCGCCACCCGGAGGTGCTCGACGGCGCCCGCCGAGGCCTTGCAGACCGCCGGCGTGACCTCCACGGCGCGGCGCTCGGGGATCACGACCCCGCTGGCCCCGGCGCACTCGGCGGTGCGGCAGATCGACCCCAGGTTCTGCGGGTCCTGGACCTGGTCGAGGGCGACCACCAGCGGCGACTCCCCGGCCAGCAGCTCCTCGGGGTTCGCGTAGGGGTAGCCGCCGACCTCGGCGCAGATCCCCTGGTGCGCCGCCGAGCCGCTGCGACGCTCGATCTCCTCGGCGGACTTCACCCGCACCCCGGCCTTCCGCAGCCACGGCTCGCGGGCCGCGCCCGAGGTCGCCCAGATCTCGCCGACGGTGTGCGCCCGGCGGCCGCGCAAAGCCTCCCGGACGGGGTTGCGGCCGTATAGGATCACGGCACCCAGCGCCCTGCCCGCCGGTCGCGGCAGTGGAGAATCACGGCACCCAGCCCCCTGCCCCTGCTTCTGCCCGCCGGTCGCGGCCGTGGAGAATCACGGCACCCAGCCCCCTGCCCCTGCTTCTGCCCGCCGGTCGCGGCCGTCGAGGATCGCGCCGCGCTCCACCGGCGCCGGCGACGTACCCTCTGAAGCGTCCTCGGCCGCCCGGCGATCACCGGACCAGCCGTATCAGCTCTGGCCCCTCGGGGCCGTCGCGGATCTCCCAGTCGAGACCCCTGAGCTGCTCGCGGAGCTCGTCGGCGCGCTTGAAATCCCGCTCCCCCCGGGCCCGCTCGCGCTCCGCCAGGAGGGCGCTCGCCCGCTCGTCGATCGCCCCGGCGTCGACGGTGGCGCCGACGGCCTGCATGTCGCCCATGCCCAGCACGCCGAGCATCTCGCGCAGATCGGCGTCGCCCACGGTCTTGGCGACGCGGCGGTTGGCCTCCCGCACCCACTCGAACAGCGCCGCCAGCGCCTTCGGCGTGTTGAAGTCGTCGGCGAGCGCCGCGAAGAACGCATCCCTGTGGCGAGTCATGTCCGCCGGGCTCGGCGCGCCCGGGCTCAGAGCGCGCAGTGCCTCGCGAATGCGGTACACCCGGCGCTCGGCATCGTGGATCTCCGCCACCGAGAACGCCAGCGGCTGACGGTAGTGGCCGGATATCAGGTACATCACGACCGTCTGCGCCGCGTGGCGCCCAGACTCGCCGGGCATCTCCAGCACCTCGTGCAGCAGCGCGATGTTGCCCACCGACTTTGCCATCTTCTCGCCGGTGAGCTGGATCATGCCGTTGTGCATCCAGATCCGCGCCAGCTCGGCCCCGCGCGCCGCGCGGGTCTGGGCGGCCTCGTTCTCGTGATGTGGAAACACCAGATCCGAGCCCCCGCCGTGGATGTCGAATTCGACGCCCAGCAGCTCCTCGGCCATCGCCGAGCACTCGATGTGCCAGCCGGGACGGCCAGAGCCCCAGGGCGAGGGCCATGACTTGTCCTCTCCAGGCTTTTCCGCCTTCCACAGCGCGAAGTCGAGCGGATCGTCCTTGCGATCCGCTCCCTCGACGCCCTCACCCTGATCCATGTCCTCGATCCGGCGGTGCGACAGCGAGCCATAGCCAGGGTCGGAGCGCACCCGAAAGAAGACGTCGCCCTCGCGCGAATAGGCGTGGTCGGCCTCGACCAGGCGCTCGATGTACTCGACGATCGGGCCCATCGTCGCCGACGCCAGCGGCTCGTGGTCAGGGCGGCCGAGCCCGAGCAGGCTGGTGTCCCGGATGTAGTCGCCGGTCTTTTCAGCCGCGAGGTCCACGCTTGTCATCCCCGCGTCGAGCGCGGCCGCGTAGATCTTGTCGTTGACGTCGGTGACGTTGATCACCAGCGTCGTCTCCAGCCCCTCGTGCTCGAGGAAGCGCTTGAGCAGGCTGAACACCACGAACGGCCGGGCGTTGCCGATGTGGATGCGGCTGTAGACCGTTGGACCGCAGGCGTAGATGCCGACCTTCCCGGGGTCGCGCGGGTCCAGCGGCATCACCTCGCCGCTGCGCGTGTCATGCAGACGTATCTCGCGCATCGCCGTGGAGAGTAACTCGTACTACCGCTCGCGCAGGCTCGCCACCGCCAGCGCCGCCGCCCCCTCGCCGCGTCCGACGAAGCCCATCCCCTCGCCGGTGGTGGCCTTGACGTTGACGTGGCTCACCGGCAGTTCCAGGGCCTGTGCCAGGCGCTGGCGGATCTCGTCGCGATGGGGGCCGACGCGGGGGGCCTCCATGACGATCGTGCAGTCCACGTTCTCGATCTCCAGGCCCGCCGCGATCACGAGGGTGACGACCGTGCCGAGCAGCGCCAGGGAGTCGGCGTCGCGGTAGCGCTCGTCGTCGTCGGGGAAGTGCTCGCCGATGTCCCCCAGCCCGGCGGCGCCGAGGAGGGCGTCGATGACGGCGTGTGTCAGGACGTCGGCGTCGGAGTGTCCCTCGAGACCCCGGTCGTGCGCGATCTCGACGCCGCCGAGCACCAGACGGCGGCCCTCGGCGAAGCGGTGGCTGTCGTAGCCGATGCCCCCGCGGCTCATCGCCGGCGTCCGCCGAACCCGAGCAGACGGTTCCCGGCGAGCGCCCTCCCGGTTTCCGCGGCCGGGCTCATCGCACCGCGGCCCCGATCGGCTCCAGCCGGCGCCGGCGGCGCTCGAAGACGCAGAGCTCGCCGATCCCGAGGCCGTCGAGCAGCTCCAGCGCCCGGTCGTAGTCGGCGCCGACGTCCTCCGGCCGGTGGGCGTCGCTGGAGAGGGCTATCGGCGCGCCGACCTCGACGCACATCTGCAGGAACGCCGGCGCCGGATAGATCTCCTGGGCGGGCTTGCGCAGCCCAGCCGTGGAGACCTCGACGGCGATGCCCGACTCGGCGATCGCCTCGATCGCGGGCTCGTAGTAGCGGCGCAGGTCGCCCTCGGGTCGAGGGCGGTCGGCTCCCCAAATCTTGACCAGGTCGGGGTGGGCGAGGATGTCGAAGAGGCCGCTGCGGGCCGCCTCGGCGAGCGTCTGGAAGTACCGCCCCCAGATCTCGTGGGCGCTGCGGCCGGACTTCCAGATCCCCCACGACTCCATGTCGAGCGCCTCGTCGCGCAGGAAGTGGACGGAGCCCACGACGTAGTCGAAGTCGTGGGCCTCCAGCAGGTTCGCCATCCGGTCCTCGGTGCCCGGCACGAAGTCGGCCTCGATGCCCAGCCGCAGGTCGGTCTGCTCGCGCACGAAGGCGCAGTAGGCCTCGAGGTCGTCGCGGGCGAATTCCTGCCACAGCGGGTGCCGCCAGACGTTCAGGGCGTCCCGGAAGCGGTAGACGTGCTCGGAGACGCCGAGCTCCTCGATGCCGCGCTCCTCGGCCGCCTCCCGGAAGCGCTCGACGTTTGCCTGCGTGAAGTGCTTCTCGGGCGTCGCCCCGAGCTCGTCGGGGCGCAGGTGCAGGTGGTAGTCGCTGAGCATCGCGCAGGATTCAAGCAGGCCGGCGCACAAGGAGCGTAGCCGGTGCTCCACCCGGGAGCGCTCAGACGGGGCGACGTCCGAGCAGCATCTCGGCGACGTGCAGGTCGAGCTCCGTCGTCACCTTGAGGTTCTCGCGCGGCGCCGGCACCACCCGCACCCGGCCCCCGATGCGCTCCACGAGCCAGGCGTCGTCGGTCGCCTCGGCCAGCACCTCCTCGGGGACGTCCAGCGCGCGCGTCAGGGCGTCGCGGCGGAAGACCTGCGGCGTCTGCACCGCCCACAGCTGGGAGCGGTCGAGGGTCTCCCGCACCAGCCGATCGGCGTCGACCCGCTTGACGGTATCCGTGACCGGGGCCGCTGCGATCGCCCCGGCGACCCCGCCGCCCGCGGGTGCCTCGCCGGCCGCGGCGGCACCGCCTGTCAAGTCGGCCCCGCCTGCCACGTCGGCGTCATCGACCCCGCCGGGGCCTGCGGCGTCCAGCACCGCCTCGATCAGCTCCCGGCTGACCAGCGGCCGGGCCGCGTCGTGGACGAGGACGAGCTCCGACGCCGGCCCCCGGCCGCTCGCGGCGAGCGCGAGGCGCACCGACTCCGAGCGGACCGCGCCACCGACGACGCCGAGCAGGCGATCCGCGGCGGCGAGCCCACCGAGTGATGCGACGGCCTCATCGGAAGGCGCCCAGACCTCACCGGGCAGCCCAACCACGGTGCCGGGCGGCTCGCCGTCGCTGGCCGGCAGCGCCACCACGACGCGCTCGATCGCCGGCGTCGCGAGGATCGTGTCCAGGCTCCACGCCAGCAGCGGACGGCCGGCGAGCTCGACGAGCGCCTTGGGGCCGCCTGACCCAAGGCGCTCGCCGCGGCCCGCCGCGACGATCAGGGCAACCGCCAACCGCGCTACTTGGCTGCCGCGAGCTGGCTGGAGGCCGAGGTGGCGAGCAGCTCGTCGAGATACGTCTCGGCCTCTTCCTCGTCCTTGTCCAGCGCGTACATCAGCTCCGAGGCGAGGATCTTCTTGGCCCGGGTGAACATCTGCTTCTCGCCCGTCGAGAGGCCCTTTTCGGTCTCCCGCAGCGCCAGGTTGCGCACCACCTCGGCGAGCTCGTAGATGTCTCCCGTCTTGATCTTGTCGCGGTTGTGCTTGAACCGGCGGTTCCAGTTCTTGGGCATCTCGGAGACCTCGTCTTCGAGCACCGCCAGCACCTTCTTGACGGTTTCCTCGTCGATCACGCGGCGCAATCCGGCGATGCCCGCGTTTTCGGTGGGGACCTTCACGGTCATGTCGTTGTGAAGGATCTTGATCGTCAGGTACTCGCGGCACTCGCCGAGGACCTCCATCTCTTCCTTGCAGAGGATCTTGCCCGCGCCGTGGTGGGGGTAGACCACGTGATCGCCGAGCTCGAACTCGATGCACTCCACTTCGGCGACGACGTCGAGGTCGTCTTCGATCAGCTCCGCTTCGATTGTCTGGGGGGAAATGATGATCCTCCTTTGTCGGGGAAAGAGGCCGGCCTGGGGGCCCGGCCCACGTCATGTCTGCAGGTAGCGGTCCACGAGGTTGATCTCCTGTAGGCGGCGAAGGCCCTCGCGGATGTCCTTCGCCCGGATCTCGCCGACGCCCTCGACCGCCTCGAGGTCGGCGTCGGTCGCGGCCAGCAGCTCGTCGAGGCCGCCGAACTCCTTGACCACCTCGCCCACGACCAGCTTCGGCAGCCGCGGGATGCGCGCCAGGATGCGGTAGCCCCGTGGCGCGACGGGATAGTCCAGGGTGTTCAGCTTGCGGTCGTAGCCCAGCAGCTCGGCCAGACGCCCGAAGTCCAGCAGGTCCTGGTGGGGCAGGCGACCCACCTGCTCCAGCGCCGAGGCGAAGGCCTCGTCGGAGTACCCCGCCAGGTAGTCCTGGACGAGCGCCGCCTTTTCCGCCGCCGTGCCGATCATCGTCTCCTCGAGCTGCATCTCGATCAGCCGCCCCTCGGTGCCCAGCTCCACGATGTAGCGCTCGATCTCGACCGCCATCCGCGTCACCAGCTCCGAGCGCTGGAGGACCGTGAGGACGTCGTGGAGCGTCACACCTCCCTCGAACTCCAGGGCCGTCAGACGCGTCGAGACCTGGTCCAGGCGGGTCCGGTATTTCTCGAGCGTCGCCAGCGCCTGGTTGGCCTTGGCCAGGACGATCGGGATGTCCTCGAGGATGCACTTGTTGCCGTCCACGTACAGCGAGACCACCTCGCGGCGCTGGGAGATCGCGATCACCAGCGCCTCGGTCTGCTTGGAGAAGCGCTCCGCCGTGCGATGGCGGGTGCCCGTCTCGTGGGTCAGGATCGTCGGGTCCGGCATCAGCTGGACGTTGGCCATCGCGATCTTCGTCGCGTTGGCGTTGAGCACGATCGCGCCGTCCATCTTCGCCACCTGGTAGAGGAAGGCCGGGCTGTAGTCGATGTCCAGCTTGATCCCCCCCGAGAACAGGAAGCTGAGGTCGTCGGGTTCGCCGATCACGATCAGCCCGCCCGTGTGGGCGTGGAGGATGTTCTCCATCCCTTCCCGCAGCGCCGTCCCCGGCGCCACCATCTCCAGTGCCTTGACCAATCCCGGCTCCGGGCGTCCTGCAGTGTCTAAGTCTTCCCCGGATCTTGATGGCACCAGAGGGGATTTTACGGCATTTAGCCGCCGTTTAGCGCCACCTCAGACCCCGCACCGTTAGGCGCCATGCGGCGAGCGGCGACGTAGGCGTCATGCGGCGACGCGGGCGGGCCTCGCGCGGCGGGCGCGGGCCGTCATGCCGCGACGCGGGCGGGCTTCGCGCGGCGGGCGCGGGGCGTCGCGGCGGCGTCGGGCAGGGCCTGGGCCAGCGCCTCGCGCAGCGTGCGCACCTCGCACGCCCCCGAGCCGCTGCCGGCCGGTGCGAGCACCTCGCCGAGGCCGTGCCGCGCCGCCTCCTGCAGGCGCCGCTCGGGATGCCCCACCCAGCGCAGCTCGCCCGTCAGGCCGAGCTCGCCGAAGCACGCCCGCGGGGCGCCCCGCAGCGGCAGCCCGGCGCTGGCGCTCGCCACGGCCAGCGCCACCGCCAGGTCCACCCCGGGCTCGTCCACCCGCACCCCGCCGACGACGTTGACGAAGACGTCGGCGGGTGGGCGGGTTCCCATCCCCATGCGGCCGTGACGCCCGAGAATCGCAAGCACCAGCGCCAGACGGTTGCGGTCGATGCCCGACGCCACCCGCCGGGGCTGCTCGAGCTCGGAGGGCGCCACCAGCGCCTGGACCTCGACCAGCAGCGGCCGCGAGCCCTCCATCGCCGCCAGCATCACGCTGCCCGGCGCCCGCGTCGCCTCCGCCACGAACCGCGCCGAGGCGTCCAGGACCTCGACGAGACCGCCCTGGCGCATCTCGAAGAGGCCCGTCTCGTTGGTCGAGCCGAAACGATTCTTCAGCGCCCGCAGCTCCCGGTAGGGCCGCTCGCGCTCGCCCTCGAACTGCAGCACGCAATCCACCAGGTGCTCGAGCACCCGGGGCCCCGCGAGGGCGCCCTCCTTGGTGACGTGGCCGACGAGGATCACCGCGATGCCGCGCGCCTTGGCCAGCTCCATCACCTGGGCCGCCACCTCGCGCACCTGGCCGACCGACCCCGGCGCCCCGCCGAGGTCGGCGCTGCGCAACGTCTGCACCGAGTCGATCACGCAGGCCTCGGGCTGCTCGGCGGCGAGCACGTCGAGCACCGTCTCCAGCTCGGTCTCCGCCACGATCGGCACCCGCAGCGCGGGCCGGGTGGGATCGAGGTCGATCCGCTCGGCCCGCAGCCGGACCTGCTCGGCGGACTCCTCGGCGCTCACGTACAGCGTGCGCCGGCCCGCCCCGGCGAGATGCCCGAGCACCATGTTCGTCAGCGTCGACTTGCCGATGCCTGGGGCGCCGCCGAGCAGCACCAGCGAGCCGGGCACCAGCCCGCCGCCGAGCACCCGGTCGAGCTCGCCGATGCCCGTCGACAGCCGCGCCACCGGCGTCGCCCCGACGTCTGACAGCGCCACCGGCACGGGGGTGTCCGCCGGCGCCCGCCGCGAGGCGCCCGCCGTCGCCCTGGCGGCGCCGCCCCTGCGCCCGGCGGCGCCCCCCGCCGACGGCCGCGCGGCGCGCTCCTCGACGAGCGTGTTCCACGCCCCGCAGCCGGGGCAGCGCCCGTGCCACTGGGCCGACCCCAGCCCACACTCCGAGCAGACGTGAGCGGCGGCGCGAGAGACCATCCGCCCAGGCTACGGGCCGACGCGGACGACGCTGCGCCCGCGACCCGGGATCCGCGGCCGGGCCGATTCCGGACTCACCGCCGAGCCGACCCCGGACTCGCCTCCAGACCGACCCTGGACTCGCCGCCGGGCCGACCCCGGATCCGCCGCCGGCCGCTACTCGGCGTCGGCCGGCTCGGCCGGCTCGTCGCCTACGTGGGCTTCCTCACCGGCGCCGTCCTCGCCCGCGGGCAGGCCCTCGCCGCCGCCGGAAAGCCCGTCATCGCCGGAGCCGCCCTCGGCAGCGGCGCCGACGCCGACCGGCGTCTTCTGCTTCTTGGGCTGGACGATCGTGAGGTGCACCTCGCCCTCCTCGCCCTCCTTGGCGGGGTCGACGACGACGGTCGCCCCGGGCACGACCTGCTCGCGCAGGACGAAGTCGGCGAGCGGGTCCTCGATGTAGCGCTGGATCGCGCGGCGCAGCGGCCGGGCGCCCATCGCCGGGTCCCAGCCCTTCTCGACGAGCATTTCCTTCGCCGGGTCGGACAGCTCGAGCTGCAGCTCGCGTTCGGCCATCGACTCCCGGATCCGCAGCAGCAGGAGCTCGACGATCTGCTTGATTTCGTCCTTGCCGAGCTTGTGGAAGACGATGACGTCGTCGATCCGGTTCAGGAACTCGGGCCGGAAGGCCTTCTTGAGCTCGCCCATGATGCGGTTCTTCATGTCGTCGTAGGTGATCCCGGTCTCGTCGTCGGAGACCGCGAAGCCCAGCGGCGTGTTGCGCGCGATCTCCTGGGCCCCGATGTTCGACGTCATGATCACGATCGCGTGGCGGAAGTCCACGGTGCGCCCCTGGGCGTCCGTCAGGCGGCCGTCCTCGAGGATCTGCAGCAGGATGTTGAAGACGTCGGGGTGGGCCTTCTCGATCTCGTCGAGCAGCAGCACGCAGTAGGGCTTGCGGCGCACCGCCTCCGTCAGCTGGCCGCCCTCGTCGTAGCCGATGTAGCCCGGGGGCGAGCCGACCAGTCGCGAGACGGCGTGCTTCTCCATGTACTCCGACATGTCGATCCTGACCATCGCGTCCTCGTCGCCGAAGAGGAACTCGGCGAGCGTCCGCGCCAGCTCGGTCTTGCCGACGCCGGAGGGGCCGAGGAAGATGAACGAGCCCGTCGGGCGCTTGGGGTCCTTCAGACCCGCCCGGGAGCGGCGGATCGCCTTGGAGATGACCTCGACGGCGGGGTGCTGGCCGATGACGCGCTTGTGGAGCTCCTCCTCCATCCGCATCAGCTTCTGGGTCTCGGCCTCGGTGAGCTTGAAGACGGGGATCCCGGTCCACATGGAGACGATTTCCGCGATCTCCTCTTCGCCGATCGCGGGGCGGTCGGCGGTCTCGCCGGCTTCCCACTCTTCCTCGAGCTCGCGCTTGCGGTGGGTCAGCTTGCGCTCCTTGTCGCGCAGCGCCGCGGCCTTCTCGAACTCCTGGGCCTCGATCGCCGACTCCTTCTCGCGCCGGGTGCTCTCGATTTCCTCCTCCAGCTCGCGGTTGGCGGGCGGGGACGTCAGCGACTTGATGCGCATCCGCGAGGCCGCCTCGTCGATCAGGTCGATCGCCTTGTCCGGCAGGAAGCGGTCGGAGATGTAGCGGTCGGCGAGTTCCGCCGCGGCGCGCAGGGCGTCGTCGGTGATCTGGACCTTGTGGTGCTGCTCGTAGCGGTCGCGCAGGCCGCGCAGGATCTCCACGCTCTGGTCGATCGAGGGCTCCTCGACGCGGATCTGCTGGAAGCGGCGCTCCAGGGCGGAGTCGCGCTCCAGGTACTTGCGGTACTCGTCGAGGGTGGTCGCGCCGATCGTCTGCAGCTCGCCGCGGGCCAGCGCGGGCTTGAGGATCGAGGCGGCGTCGATCGCGCCCTCGGCGGCGCCGGCGCCGACGAGGTTGTGGAGCTCGTCGATGAAGAGGATGATGTCGCCGCGCTGGGTGATCTCCTTCATCACCTTCTTCAGCCGCTCCTCGAACTCGCCCCGGTACTTGGAGCCGGCGACGAGCGCCGCCAGGTCGAGGGTGTAGATCTGCTTGTTCTTCAGCAGCTCCGGGACGTCGGCGTTGGTGATCCGCTGCGCCAGGCCCTCGACGACGGCGGTCTTGCCGACGCCGGGCTCGCCGATCAGGACGGGGTTGTTCTTGGTCCGCCGCGAGAGGATCTGCATGATCCGCTCGATCTCGGTCTCGCGTCCGACGACGGGGTCGAGCTTGCCTTCGGCGGCGAGCTTCGTGAGGTTGCGCCCGAACTGGTCGAGCAGCTTGGAGCTCTTCTTGCCTTCCGCCGGCCCGCCCGAGCCCGCGCCGGCGCCCGCCCCGGGCTGGCCCTGCCCCTGGCGGCGGCCGCCGGGGCCGGAGAGCATGCGGATGACCTCGTTGCGGATCTTCTCCGAGTCGGCGTCGAAGTCGAGCAGGATGCGCGCCGCCACGCCCTCGTTCTCGCGCACCAGGCCGAGCAGGATGTGCTCGGTGCCGATGTAGTTGTGGCCCAGGCTCAGCGCCTCCCGCAGCGCCAGCTCGAGCACCTTCTTGGCGCGCGGCGTGAACGGGATCTGGCCCGAGGTGACCTCCTCGCCGGAGCCCACGATGCGCACCACCTGGGCGCGGACGCGCTCGACGGTGATGTCGAGGCTCTCCAGCACCCGGGCCGCCAGGCCCTCCTCCTCACGCAGCAGCCCGAGCAGGATGTGCTCGGTGCCGATGTAGTTGTGCTTGAGCGTCCGCGCCTCTTCCTGCGCGAGAACGACGACCTGCCGGGCCCGTTCTGTGAATCGCTCGAACATAGTGCTGATTCGGCCTCTCTCCGAAGACGTGTCGCTCGCCCCGAACTACTCCGTCACCCACCTCTTCGTCGCGATCGTCGCGAAAGATGAGCTCCGGGGTCCGGCCACCGCTAGGGACAGTCTACCAACGGGCCCCCGGGGGCTTCGCGGGTCGCGACCGCGAGATCTTCGCGGTCGATCCGCGGACTCTCCGCGGCCGCGCCGCTCAGCGCATCGCCGGGAAGAGCACGACCTCGCGGATCGAGCCCTGGCCGGTCAGGGCCATGACGAGCCGGTCGATGCCGACCCCCACGCCGGCCGTCGGCGGCATGCCATGCTCCAGCGCCGTCAGGAACAGCTCGTCGTGGGGCTGGGTCTCCTCGTCGCCCTGCGCCGCCAGGCGCCGCTGGGCGGCGAAGCGCTCGCGCTGGACGTCGGGATCGACGAGCTCGCTGAAGGCGTTGGCGATCTCCATCCCGCCGACGAACGCCTCCCAGCGCTCCGTGAGGCCCGGCAGCGAGCGGTGCTCGCGGGCGAACGGCGACAGGGCGACGGGGTAGTCGAAGACGAACGTCGGCTCGGTCAGCGTCGGCTCGACGTAGCGCGAGAGCAGCTCGTCGGCGAGCTGGGGCCAGGTCGCGTGGGGGGCGACGGAGGTCGGGGCGACGGAGGTGTGGCTGGACGGCGCCGGGAGACCCGGAGCCGGCAGGCCGGCGGCGGCGATCGCGGCGGCCAGCGACGCCGCGTCGGGGTGGGCCATGACGTCGACGCCCGTCGCCTCCCGGATGGCCTCGACGAAGCTCAGCCGGCGCCACGGGGAGGCGAGGTCCATTTTCAGTGAGGTGTGCGCGCGCGTATGTGCGCCCGCGCGCGCGCCCGCGCGCACACCGCCGGAAAGATCAACACCCTCCCCTCCCCCCTCAACGGCGGCGGCGGCGGCCCGCACGACGGCTTCCAGGCGCGCCGCGGCGTCGTTGTAGTCCGCGTAGGCCTCGTACCACTCGACCATCGTGAACTCGGGGTTGTGCTTGGTCGAGATGCCCTCGTTGCGGAAGTCCTTGCCGAGCTCGTAGACCCGCTCCAGCCCGCCGACGATGCAGCGCTTGAGATACAGCTCGGTCGCGATCCGCAGGTAGAGGGTGCGGTCCAGGGCGTTGTGGTGGGTCGTGAAGGGGCGCGCCAGGGCGCCGCCGTAGATCGGCTGCAGGACGGGCGTCTCGACCTCCACGAAGCCCTCGCCGTCGAGCTGGGCGCGGACCGCCGCGATGATCCTCGCGCGGTCGCGGAAGCGCCGGCGGACCTCCTCGCTTGCGATCAGGTCGAGCTCGCGCTGGCGGTGGCGGGTCTCGACGTCGCTGAGGCCGTGGTGCTTGTCCGGCGGCGGTCGCAGGGCCTTGCCGAGGACGGCGAAGCGCTCCACGCGCAACGTCAGCTCGCCGTGGCGGCTGCGCAGGACGGCGCCGTCGACGCCGAGGAGGTCGCCGAGGTCGAGCGAGCGCAGGCGCTCGAAGTCCTCCCCGCCGAGCACGTCGAGGCGGGCGTGGAGCTGGATCTTGCCGCTGCGGTCGACGAGGTCGAGGAAGGCCGCCCGGCCCTGTCCGCGCCGTCCGGAGATCCGACCGGCGACGCGGTGCACGTCCTCGGTCTCCTCCCCGACGGCGAGGTGCTCGTAGGCGGCGCGCACCGCCGCGATCGGCTCGGCGCCGGGGTAGGAGTAGGGGAAGTCGCCCTCGCGGGCGCTCTCGCGCAGCCGCTGGGCCTTGGCGCGCCGTTCTCCGATCAGCTCGTCGAGTCCGTGCCTTGGCCCCGAGCCCTCCGGCGTCGGCCGGCCGGGCGCGGCCTCGCCGGCCGGCCCGGAGGCGGCGTCGGGCTCGTCCGTCGGGCTCATGGGCGCAAGCCTATTTGAGGCCGACGTCGATCTTGGTGATCTTCAGCTTGCGGGCGGGACCGCGGGGGACCTGGACGGCGACCGTGTCCCCGCGCCTGTGCCCGAGCAGGGCGCGACCGACGGGGGACTCGTTGGAGAGCTTGCTTTCTTCGGGGTTGGCCTCGGCGGAGCCGACGATGGTGTACTTGACCGACTTGCCGGTCTTCTCGTCTTTGACGTGCACCACGGAGCCGACCTGGACGACGTCGGTGGAGAGCTCGGCGGAGTCGATGACGGTCGCCAGGCGCAGCTTCTCCTGGAGCTGGGCGATGCGACTCTCGAGCATGGCCTGCTCGTTCTTGGCGTCGTCGTACTCGGAGTTCTCGGAGATGTCTCCGAACTCGCGGGCCTCCTTGATGCGCTCGGCCACCTCGCGGCGACGCGCGGTGGAGAGCAGCTCGAGCTCGTCTTTGAGTTTCTCGAGTCCTTCGGGGGTGAGGATGACGTCCTTCGGCATGTGACCTTCGCTCGCGGAGTTGAATTGCGCCAAGACAGAACAAAACCCGCCTTTAGCGGGGAGTTCCGGGCTCGGCCGGCGACAGCGAGCGCGACAGTATAGCGGCGCGGCCGCCGGCCCCGGACGCGCTCAGGCGGCCAGGGCTACGGGCCGGCCGGCGGGGTCGAGCTCCTCCAGCAGCCGCCGCGCCCGGGCGAGGTCGGGGGCGGCGTGCAGGGACTGTTGCAGGGCCGTGGCGTGTGTCCGATCGAGGCCGAGGCGGGCGACGTACCAGGGGTAGAACTTGCGTAGGTAGCGCGCGGCGCGCTCGGGGCCGAGGTGCTCGGCGGCGCGGTCCATGACCCAGCGCAGCTCGGCCCGAACCTCCGCCGGGGTGGGGCCGTCCTCGCGGGCGCCGAGGACCTGCTCGAAGAGCCAGGGGTTGCCGAGGGCGCCGCGGGCGAGCATCACGGCGGCGGCCCCGGTCTGGGCGAAGGCGGCGCGGACCGCCTCGGCGTCGTGCAGGCCGCCGGTGAGGATGACGGGCGCCGGCAGGACCTCGACCAGGCGGGCCGCCAGGGCGTAGTCGGGGGTGCCCTTGTGGTGGACGGCGGCGGAGCGGGGGTGAAAGCCGATCGCGGCGACGCCGGCGTCGTGGACGAGGCGCTGGGCGAGCTCGAAGCCCGAGGTGTCGCCGGGGCGCTGGCCGGAGCGGAGCTTGACGGTTATCGGAACCCCGCCCGCCGCGCCCCCGCTCGTTCCGCCGGCCGCGCTGCCCCCTGCCTCGCCCGCCCGTGCCTCGGCGGCGCCTTCGCGGGCGGCGCGGGCGACGGCGACCGCACGGGCGGGGTCGCCGAGGAGGGCGGCGCCGGAGCCCGTCCTGCAGACCTTGGGCACGGGGCAGCCCATGTTGATGTCGATCGCCTCGGCGCCCGCCGCGACGGCGCAGGCGGCGGCGAGGCGCATGATCTCGGGCTCCTGGCCGAAGAGCTGGATCGCGGTCGGGGCGCGATATCCGTGGGGGCCGGCGCGGCGCTCGTCGGGGTGGATGCGCAGCAGCTCGCGCAGGGTGCGCTCGTTGCGGTAGTGGATGGCGTGGCTGGAGACCATCTCGGAGACCGCCATGCCGGCGCCGTAGCGCTTGGCCTGCAGGCGCACGAACCAGTTGCCGATGCCGGCCAGGGGGGCGAGCAGAACGCGGTTGGGGATCTCCAGCGGGCCCAGGCGCCAGGGGTCGGTGAGTTGGGGGGCGCGGGCCACGGGCCCATTATGGCGCGGCTTGCAGCCGCAGCGCATGTCCTTTTAGCCGCGGTGCATGTCCTTTTCGGCTGGTGGACGTCGCCTTGCGGACGATCGAGCAAAAAGGGGAGACATCCCAGCAAGCCCGAGGCCGCGACGCTACGGGCGCCCACGACGCCTGGACCGCTTCCCCTTCTTCTTCTTCCCCTTCTTCTTCTGATGGCCGCGATGCTTCCTCGCGCTCTTGGGCTTCGGACAACCGTGCACTTCGATCTTTGTGTCTTGCACGATTTCGGCGCCGTTGTGCCCCGTGAATTCGGTCGGCATCACGAGCTTCTTCGCCTTGCAGAGGTTGCCGTTGGCGGTCAGCGCCGAGAACGGCCCCTCGGGCAGGCTCAATTCGAATTCATACACCGGGACATCGGGGACGCTCTTGAATGTGGTGCTCGTGATCCCCGCCTTGCTGATGAACGTCGAACCGGCCAGATCCACCGTCGTGCCGTAGCCCTGCAGCACCACGATCAGGCTGGGGAACGCTTCCCCGCCATGACTGACAAAGTACGCCGGGCCTGTCAAGGGGACCGGCAGCACCGGCGTCACCGCCCGCGCCTCTCCGACGACCGACGCCGCCGGACACCCGGCAGGGTCGGCGTCAAACTGCGCCGCCGTGCATGCCTTCTGCAACGTCGTCAACCGCGACGGCAACTGCTTGGGCAGTTCCACTTTGACCCTGGCGATGTTCGACTGCGAGCTGGCCTGGTTGGCCCCCAGCTCCCCTGCCGGGTAGAGAATCTTCGCCGTCAGGCTCGCCCCATCCGCTCGGGAGGTGCGCGCCGAGGTCGAGACTTTGAAGTTCGGCTTGAACGTCAAGGAGCGGCAGGAGCCCATCTGGAAGTGGCTTGCGATCGGCGCCGCGGCGCCTTCGGCGCCGTACGCCGTACCGCTGAACTGCTCCGGTTCGCACCCGGTCGGGTTGAACATGAAGCCGGGCCTGTCGATCACCGCGTCGATGGAGCGCAGATCCGCCGGCACCCCCGCGATCGTCTGCGGCAGCTCATCGGTCGTGACCGTCAATTCCGTCGTCAGCGGGTTCACTTCGATGCGTGCCCGCACCACCTGCGTCGGCAACGTAAACGGACCCACCTTCAACGGCACCACAATCGCCAACCCATACGGGGCGCCCCTGTACGGGCCCGTCAGGTAGATCGGCGCCGGCGGCTGCCCCGGCTGCGGGACCACCAGCGGGTAGGGGCCGGGGCCGGCCTCCACGACCGTATGCCCGATCTGCGAGGCTTCCGGGCATTCCCCTTTCGCCGCCCCCGGTTCTTCGCACAGCGGGACCTTGCTGATCATCCCCAGCAGGCCCTCCGGCACATGGAACTGCAGGCTCGAGACCCGCTGCTGGTCATCGGGACGGGTCAGCAGCATCGAGAAGTCGGTGAAGCCCCCTGCCTGGTCGGTCGTGGAGCCCGCGATCATGCTCGGCGTGAACGGCAACGGGCTCGGCGGGCAGGACGCCCCACCGGTGCCCGTGTCGATCGCGAAGTTGCTTTCCGGGAACGCGTCGCCAACGTAAGGGGTGCTCCACGGCGTGAAGTCCGACGTGGTGTCGTAGGTCCCGCACTGCATCGGGGTCGTCAACGCCGCCTGCGCGCCGCCGGAGAAGGAGAGTTTGAACTCGGTGAACGGGAGCTCCGGGGTATTCGTGAAGGTCGTCGTCAACTGTCCGGTCTCTTCGTCCAGGTGCACGTGCCCGATCACCTTGACGTTAACGCCTTCCCCGGAGGCCGCAACCAGCAGTTCGAGGTTCGGCGGCGTGGACTGAAGAACGTATATGTTGCCTTCCAGGTCGTGCGTCAGCACAGGCGTGGCGATCTGCACGGTCCCGACTTTCGCGGCGCTCGGGCACGACGGCGGGCCCGCGAAGCGGTCTTCTTCGCCGTTTTCGCCCGGCAGCGGCAGATCGTCCCCGCCGGGCACGTCTCCGGGCAGGCAGGCCTGCAGGCCCGCGGCCTGCCCCGGGTTGATCGCCACGCCCTTCGGCAACGTCACCGTCGTGTCCTTGATGTTCGACATCGACAGCTCCCCGGGCGTGACGATGCCTTCCTGCGGGATCTTCACGTCGACCGTCAACCCCGCGGGGGTGTCCGCGGCGCTCGTGTCCGGCGACACCGAGATCGATGGGCTGAACTGCAGTTTGTCGCAGCCCGTGAAGCCCTGCGGCCGGCCGCCGCCGCCAGGCAACAGCGACGATGCTTCGCCCACTTCGGAGTTCTCCCACGTGTCGCCTTCGATCGCCAGCTCGCCCGGCGCGCCGCACGACGTCGGCAGCGTCAGGAACGGCACGCGCGGCGCGCTCGAGGAGCACCCTTCTTGGCACCCCTGGTTCGCGAAGCGTTCCGCGTCGTGGGCCGGCGCCGAGGGTTCGCCCCACAGCGTCAGCGCGTTGCTCACGATCGACTCCTGCACGATCGCGTCGTCGTTCTCGCTGATGCCGTAGTCTCCGCCGCTGCGCACGCTCGCGTCGAGATAGTTGAGGCGACCGCCAATGTTGAAGCCGAACTGCGCCGGGATGCCCGGCGGCGGCACGAGGTTGTAGACGGGAAACTTGAATCGGCCGCTGAATTCGCTGGCGCTTTCAGACGCGAATATGCCGGTGACGGTGTCGTAGCCGATCTGCGTGTCAGCCGGACAGTCGGCTTCCTCGAGGAACAGCGCTTTGGAACACTCGGGCACGGCCGTGGGATTGCCGATGACGCCCGGCGGCGTGTTGGCGGTGATGTTCCGTATTTCACCGCCGGACACCCTGCCGCCGCCGGCTTCGTGGGTGTTCAACGAGAACGCGACTGTGAGATCGTAAGGGTGTGACCCCGCCTGCGTGTCGAGCGAGCCTTCGGAGTCGCCGAACCAGCCGCTGAACTGTTCGAAGCCGAAGCTCGACGCCGGCGTCGCACTCACCGTGACCGGCGAGGTGACGCTCGCCGCTGACGCCGCGCCTCCTCCCGCCACGGTGACCTGGTTCGCGAACGCCCCCGCGACACCTGAGGCGACCCGCACCACGATCCCGATTTCCGCCACGTAGCCGGTATAATGGCCGTTCGCTCTTTGCGCCGGCCAGGACGGTATTTCCGCCAGGTCCAGCTCGCAGGTCACCACTTCGCTGCCAGTGCAATTCCAGGCGTGGCCTTCTTCGTTGATTTCGGTGAAAGTGGATTCGCCATTATCCAGGGAGCCTGCTTCGATGGCCGTCACGCCATGCGGCAGCACGTCGGTCACCGTGACCTCGCCGCTGCTAGGCGCTTCGCCGATGTTGTATACCGAGATCACGATTTTCCCTTCGCCGCCGGGGGGGAGGTCGCTCGGGTAGGTCGTCGAGGTCAGCTCCCAGCCTGCGCCCCCCGCCCACGCCGTCGCGCTCAACGCGAGCAGGCCGCACAGCGCGACACCGCACCCGAGCGCCAGACGCGCCACGCGGGAGACCAACCAGCACGACCACCTGTTGCCAACGCGCGTCGTCATCGTTCCGCCTTTCCAAGCATCCCCGCCCGCGCAGCTCGTCGCGCGCCGGCCCTCTTCGCCCTGCCCCCGACCTTCGCCTTCGCCCTCTTGCCTGCCTTCCTCCCGCCCCTGCGCTTCGTCTTGCTCTTCCTCCTGCCTCTGCGCCTGGTCTTGGTCTTCCTCTTGGTTTTCGGCGCCACCGTCGTGGTCCGCTGCGACCCGGCGGTGAAGTTGCCGACGCCTTCGAAGGTCACGCTCGACGGCGTCGCGAAGATTGGCGGCGCCTCCGGCACACCCTGACACCCGGCGCCCGTACATTCCGGCGGCGCGAGCGACATGCCCACGTGCGCATCGACGATGTGCGGCGCTTCCCCCTGCGGCTGCGGACCGAGCTCAGAGCGGGTGACCATGAACACGTCATCGCCGTCTTCGCTCGCTTCCACAAAACGCGAATCAGTGTCGCCCGAGCCGCCCGAGAGCAGGTAGACACAGCCCTTTTCAACGGCGCAGCTGCCGCTGCCGTCCCGCTCCCACTCATACACGTTCATCCGCCCGCTCGTGTCCTGCGGCACGAGCGGCAGGCCCGTCTCGAAGAACACCCTGTCGCCGTCGTTGGACATCACCCGCGACGCGTACGTCGCGCTGTAGCTCACAGGCAACATCGTGCGTTCGTGGTCTTCCCGCGCGCTGACCGGGCTGCACGAGATGCAGTACGGCTTTTCGCGACCGAAATCGTACATGTAGATCTGTCTGATTTCTTCCTGTTCGGTCCCCGCCGTCGCCGTGTAAACGAGATGGCGGCCGTCCGGGGTCACTTGCGCCGCATCTTCGCCGACCGCCGGCCGCCAATCCCCGGGCGGCCCTCCGTCTTCGCCGAGGGCGTCGGCTTCTTCGGAGAGAGTCGCGACGAACCTGACCGGTTCCCCCACGTGGAGCGCGTACAGATTGTCCTGCCCCGCCGTCGCCCCGCTCGCCAGCACGCCGGTCGCCACGAAGTAGACATAGCTCCCGTCTTCGCTGATCCCGACCACCCCCTGCACGTTCGCGCCGTGCGCGTCGGACGCGTTCGCGTCGACCGTCAGATCGGTCAGCCGGCCGCTTTCGACGTCATATTCGTACAGATCACCGTCGCCGCACCCTTCCGGTTCGGTCGAATACTGCCCCGTCAGATGGTTGCAGTCGGTGAAGAACACCCGCGACCCGTCCGCGGTGGCGTCCCAGAACTGCCCGCCGCCGCTTGCGCCGGGACCCTGCGAGGCGTCGATCTGCACCGTGCAGCCATCGGCCGCCACGATGCACCGACCTTCGCCGTTCAGCGGACTCTGCGGCTGCGTGTCGTTCACACGCATGTACAGCGCGGTCGTCTTGAAAATCGGCCGTCCGTACGTGACGCCCGTGACTTCCACCGCCGACCAGAAGATGCGCGAGCCGTCCGAGGAGATCACGTTCCTGAAATCAAACGACCCGTTGCCGGTGCCTTCTCCGAGTTTGGTCAGCATGCCGCCGAACGTCGCTCCCGGGTCGACCCTGCCGTTGGGCAGCACGTTGACCAGGTACAGCTGGCCGCCATAGGAGTCGTAGAGGTCGTTCTGCTCCTCGCTGGGCGGAGCTTCCTCGGCCTGCCCATCCAGCGCCCCGTTGGCCTCGAACAACTTCTGCGACATGTCGGCGGACGCTCCCGCAAAGAGCAGGCCTGCAGTTTCCCCGGCATCTGCGATCGCGTCGCCATACGTTCCGAATTCATCCGCTTCGCGGCCGAGCGCCGCACCGTCGAATATCGGTTCATCCTCGCCCGTGCTCAGATCGCTCATAAACAGATTTGCGTATTTTTTTCCGACGGAGTGTTCGGTGAAGACGCCCTCTGACAGGTCGCTCGAGAGGAACTCGTATGACGCCTCGCGACCCGTCTTCGGTTGGATCAGCGAACTCGTCCACCCGGTCGCGCTTCGCCTCGCGAGATACGCGTCCCCGTCCTCCCCGTCGGTGCCGTAGCCACCTTCCGCCGAGGCGGTGCCGAGATACGCCAGCGCGCCGCCGTCGGCCGCCGCACGAAAGGCGTACTTGGTGCTCATCTCACCAAAGTCTTCGCTGTACTTAGCTATGCCGCCTCCAGCGTAATATTCGTGCGGTTCCAACGCTATGAGGTCCCCTGGGGATTCGGGCGTGACCAGTTCATACACGCGCCCGTCGGGCAGGCCCGAGATGCTGGCCGGATAGGTCGTGAACGTCTCATCGGTCCCCCTGGCCGTTTCGCCGTTTTCGTTGGTCGCGACGACGCGATAGTGGTAGAGCGTGCCGGGCTGCAGGCCGCTTACGACCGTCTGCGCGCCCACCGCTTCCGAGCCGCCGCCGAGGCTTTCCGCCGGCGTGACCGACCCGTAGGCTTCACTCGGACCGTATTCGAAGAAGTAGCTTCCAGGCGATCCTTCGGGATCGACCTGCGCGCTCAGCGTCACACTCGAAGAGCCGGGGCTCGAGGAGGACTCGCCCCTGATCGCCGGCGCCGCCGCCCACGCCGGCGCGCTCCCGAGCGCGAGCGGCCCGCCCGCCGACGCACACAGAGCGGTCACCGCCGCCAGGACCACGCTACGAACGTTCATCTGCACCATCCCTCTCTCTCTCGATGTCTATGTCCGAGGGGATGGCCCCTCGCTCTTCACGTCCTCCCGCAGGCTCGGGCTTGCGCCGGTAAGCGGCGATGCTGTGCGCCATCTGCTCGCCGCGCGGCGTCAGCGCCCAGGCATTGGGCAGCCCGCGGCCGTGCTCCTCGGCAGTGTTGACGAGCAGCCCGAGGCGCTGTAGCCGCGCGAGCAGCTTTGAGACCTGCCCCTGGTCGGCGATCTCAGCGTGCGCCGCGACCTGGCGGTTGCTTGCGCCCGGGCTCGCCGCCAGATCCTCGAGCACCCGCGCCGTGCGGTAGGTGATCCGCATCGGCAGGTCCTCGAGCAGATCGGGCTCCGCGCCGTCGGCCTGCACCTGGCCCCGCTTTGAGCCGTGGGTCGCCCGCGCAGCGTCACCCGTGGCGCCGGGTAAGAGCCGTGTATCGGTCGGCCGGCGGGCGGGGGAAGCCCCGAGGTCGCGGCGTTGCTGCTCGCGCCGGGCCGCGGCCGACCCGAGATAGGGGAGCACCATCAACCCGGCAAGATCACCCGCGAGCCCCAACAGCGGCGTGCCCGGGTCCTCCAGCAACCGGTTGTGGACGATCGCAGCCGCCGCGCCGACCAGCCCCTCCGCGACCAGGCGCCCCCGGTAGACGCCGCGCGGCGCGGCGCCCTCACCCTCGTCGACCATCCCGGCAAGCACACCGAGAGCCTCCGCCCTCCGCTCCAAAAGCCGCGACCCGCCCTGTAGCGAATGAACGACGCATACCCGCGCCAGCGCCGGCTCGCGGTCGAAGAACGCGAGTATCACCTCCAGCCCGAACCGCACCCGCTCACGCCAGTTACAACCGGCAAGCCCCGCATCCGCGAGCTCCCAGGCGACCCGCGCGAGCGCGTCGTCGAAGACCGCCAGCAGACAGTCTTCGCGGTCGGTAAACAGTTCGTAGAAAGTCCGCCGCGAAACCCGCGCGCGACGCGTGATGCGCCCAACCGTGGTGTGCGCATAGCCGAGCTCGTCGGCCACGCCCACCGCAGCCACCAGCAGCCGCGAGCGCTGAATCGCCACCACCTGCGCATGCGCCGTCGCGCGCGCCGTCCCGGCCCGGCAGGCGCCTATACCCACACCCTCCCGGGCAGCCAAGGGCGTCGCGGTCGAGCTCAACCGCCGAACCGCATCTGCGGGCATCTACACCGCCCCCCGCGCACCAGGCCCGCCGAGAGCCACGCCCAAGGCCCGCGTCAGGGACCACGCTGAGCCGCCGCGAGCCGCCCCACCGCGACCCGGGCCGCGTGCGCCCCACCCCGCGCGCGCCGCGGGACCCGACCGCCGCCGGCGGCTAAACCCTGTTAGCCGACCCCAGGACCAGAGAGAGAGAGAGAGAGAGAGATGAGTCGGCGATGCCGACGCATCTAGCTATCCCACCCGCCGGTAGGACAACGACACCCGACACGCCTGTCGAAAATGAACCCACGCGAAAACCTTCTCCCTCAAAAGTCACGATCCGAGCCCCTCTCCCAAGAAACCCTGCCAACGTTGCGCCACCCAGGCCCAGAGACCTCTCGACACCAACCCGGCGATATGTCAGATATGAACCGCCCCAAGCCCTAATCGCAACCCGGGACCAGACAAACATACTTGCGCCACGTAAAAATGTCAAGCCCCTCCGATCGCGCTCGCAAGGCAGCTCGCCGGGCGACGCCCGATCGGGCGGGTCGTACGTGTGCGCACACCAGACCGTCGGCGCGCACAGGCGCGGGGAGCTCAGCGATTGCGCTCGTAGATCAGCCGCAGCCCGGTCAGGGTGAGGAGGTCGTCGACGGCTTCGATCGAGCTGGTGTAGGGCACGATGGCGCCGGCGAGGCCGCCGGTGGCGATCGTCTTGGCCCCCGCCCCGAGCTCGGCGCGCAGCCGCCCGACCAGCGCGTCGACCTGGCCGGCGGTCCCGTAGAGGATGCCGGAGCGGATGGCGTCGATCGTGGTCTTGCCGATCAGCGAGCGCGGCGGCACGGTGATGTCGACCTTGGGCAGCGCCGCCGCCCGCTCGGTGAGCGCCTCCAGCGAGATCTCGACGCCGGGCAGGATGATCCCGCCGAGGTACTCCCCGGCGGCGGAGACGGGGTCGTAGGTGATGGCGGTGCCGAAGTCGACGACGATGCACGGCCCCCCGAGGCGGGCGTGAGCGGCGACGGCGTTGACGAGCCGGTCGGGGCCGATCTCGCGGGGGTTGTCGTAGCGGATCGGCATCCCCGTGCGCACCCCGGGCTCGACGACGAGCATCTCGTGCCCGAGGTAGCGCTTGGCCATCTCGCACCATTCGGGACCGAGGGCGGGGACGGTGGAGGAGACGATGGAGGCGTCGATCTCCTCCATCGCGACCCGCCGCAGCTCGAGCAGGTTGCGCAGGGCGGCGCCGAGCTGGTCGGAGGTGGACTGGCGGACGGTGGCGAAGCGCCAGTGCTCGAGCAGCTCGCCGCCGTCTGCGAACGTCCCGAAATGGGTCTGGGTGTTGCCGACGTCGACGGCGAGCAGCATGAACGGGGAGCCTATCCGGAACGCCGCCCGGGGTATCCTTCGCGCAACGACCAGAGGGGGCTCGATCCAGATGAGCAACATCAAGCTGTACGTCCTGCCGGCATCGCATCCCTGCGCGGCGGTCGAAGTCGCTTTGGACCTCAAGCGGCTGCCCCACAAGAAGGTGGTCCTGCTGCCGCTGATGCAGGTGCTCGTCGGCCCGCTGCGCTACGGGGGCTCGACGGTGCCGGGGATGCGCATCGACGGCGAGAAGCTGGTCGGGTCGCGCACGATCATGCGGCGCCTGGACGAGCTGCGGCCCGAGCCGGCGCTGCTGCCGCCGCCGGGCGATCCCGCGCGGGCGCAGGTGCTCGATGCCGAGCGCTGGGGCGACGAGGTGCTGCAGGACCTCCCGCGGCGGATCCTCGACGTCGGCTTCCTGCGCGACCCGGGCGCGATGGAGAGCTACGCCGGCGACGCTCCACTGCCACTCCCCCGGGCGGTGCTGCGCCCGGCGCTGCCGGCGACGGCGCGGCTGATGGCGATGAAAAACAAGGCCCGCGACGACACCGCCCGCGCCGACCTGCAGGCGCTGCCGCGTCACTTCGACAAGATCGACGCCTGGATCGCCGAGGGCCTGCTCGGCGGCGAGCAGCCCAACGCCGCGGACCTGCAGATCGGCTCCACGATCCGCCTGCTGGAGACGCTGGCCGACGTCCGCCCGCTGATCGAAGGCCGCCCGGCGGCGACCTTGACGCGCTACTTCCCGGCGATGGTCGGCGAGATACCCGCCGGGACGCTGCCGGCGGAGTGGATGCCGGCCCCGGCGAACGCCTAGCCGAGGACCCGGCCGGCGGGCGCCGCGGCCCGCCGGCTGAGACGCTCCGACTATCGGCCGAGCGCCAGCGGCGATGCGGCGCACGCCGCTACGACTGCTGTCCAGGCCATTCGGTGTGGGCCTGCAACCACAAGATGAAGTGGTCCTCATCCATCTCTTTCGCGGCCACCGCGCGTAGCGTCTGGTCTAGTTCGACAGGCGCGGCGGCGAGTCGGACGCCCTCCTGCTCGAGATAGAGATCCATGAGGAGAAGCGCAACGCGCTTGTTCCCGTCGGGCAGCGGATGATTGGCCATGATCCTCGACGCGAGGACCGCAGCCCGCTGGATGGGGTGCTCGTAGAAGTCGTGGTCCCCGAAGCTCGCGAATGGAGCCGCTAGAGCGGACTCCGCGAGCGGAATCTTCGCGACACGCGCCAGCCGGTCCGCGTCGATGCCAAGGACCGCCTCGGCGGCGAGCAGGAAATCCTCCAAGGCGAGCATTCCCGTACTGTAGCGCGTCCTACAGATATCAGAAAGATTACAAGATCAGTATTTGTAGTATAGATAGCTGCGTTCTCTAATAAGTCTTGATGAGATCATCAACACGTGCAAGAATAGGGTTCGATCTAAAAGCATTCGTTTCTTCCAGAAGAAGGTTTGAACATGAAGGCCATAAGCTTGCGCCTACCAGACGACCAGGCTCGTGCCCTGGATGCAGTAGCGATGGCCGATGAGACGTCCGTCTCGGAGGTGATCCGATCCGCCATCGCCGAACGTGTCGAGAAGCGACGGGCAGACCAGGATTTCCAGGAGCGGTTGAGGCGCGCCGTGGAGCGCAACCGCGAGGCGCTGGAGCTACTCGCGAAGTAACTCAGCCGAGCGCCAGCGGCCCCCCGGCCCAGCGCACGCCCTCCTCGGTGGGCAGCGCCGCGAGGGCCTCGGCGAGCGAGCCGCCGGCGGGCGTGCGCAGATCGAAGTCGAGCTCAAGCAGCGGGATCAGGACGAACCGCCGCGCCAACACCTGGGCGTGGGGCAGCGTCATGCGCTCGTCGCGCAACTGGAGGTCGCCGAGCAGGAGAATGTCGATGTCGATCGCCCGCGGCCCGTGGCGGGGTCCGCCGGCGGCGCGGCCGAGGTCGCGCTCGAGCGCCTTGGCGGCGTCGAGCAGCTCCAGCGGCTCGTGCTCGGTGCGGACCCGCAGGCAGGCGTTGAGGAAGCTCGGCTGGTCGAGGATCTCCCCGACGGGATCGGTGTCGTAGACCGCCGAGGACGCCAGCACCCGCACGCCGGCGCCCGGCAGGGCGTCGACGGCGCCCTGCAGCTGCGCCCGCCGATCGCCGACGTTGGAGCCGAGGCCGAGGTAGCCGATGCGGGCGGACACGGGGCGCAGGCTACCCGGGATCGGGGCGACACGACCTCGGACCGGGCCGGGGGGACGTCGGGGCGACAGGACCTCGGACCGGGCCGGCGGGACCTCGGGGCGAGAGGAGCTCAGGCCGCCAGGAGGCCGACGGTGACCAGGTGGGCGAGGGCGTCGTCCAGTTCGGATGCCGTCGCCGTCGCTCCCGGCGCCGCCGCGCCCGGTGTCGCTTCTCCGGAGGGGTCGGCGCCCGACGCGGCCCGGCCCTCGAGCGCCGCCAGCAGCTCGGCCCGGTCGCGGGTGCCGTCGAGCAGCCCGAGCAGCCGGCGCTCGAGGTCGCCATCGAGGCGGACGTTGGCGTGCAGCAGCGAGCTCACGACGGGCCGTCCGGCGGCCTGCTGGGCCCGTGCCAGGGGGCTCGCCCGCGGCCGCTCTCCGGGTTGGGCAACCACCGGCGGCGGGCAGCTGTGGAGCTGAACGATCCGCGCGAGATGGGCCTGCAGCAGGACGTCCCGCACCCGTGTCGCGACGGCCTCGGCGGCCACCCCGGGCCCGGCCGCGCGACGCGCGGCGTCGAGCACGGTCTGGAAGTCGAGCGCCCGCGGCCAGGCCCGGGCGAGGGCGTTCATCGCGGCGGCGACGTGCGGCTCGGAGGTGCTCAGGGAGTAGCCCTCGGGGGTGGCGAAGGTCTCGCCGGACTCCGCGGTCTCCTGAGGCTCGGCCGGCTCGCCGCGCCCGACGGCCTCGCCCCGCCCGTCCGGCTCGCTCCGCCCCACGGCCTCGCCCCCGCCCCCGCCGTCCTCCCCCGCCACGGGCCGAGCGGAGGAGGAGATGGCGAGGCGCTCCAGGAGCCCCTCGTCGAGCTGGCGCCGCACGGCGACCTCGGCGTGGCAGAGCAGGGTCTGGCGGAACATGCGGTTGCGGAAGAAGTCGAGGTACTGCTCGCGGACGACGGCGTCGTCGGGGAGGGAGGCCATGAGGGCGGCGGCGCTGGGCGGGACGTCGCGGATCTGGCTGTCGGCGAGCTCGGCCTCGGAGAGGAAGCGCAGGCCGTGGCCGGCGGCGTGCTCGACGAACTCGTGGAGATAGAAGGGCGTGGAGATCGTGGCGAGGTCGTCGTGGAGGAGCAGGGCGTCGCTGAAGCCGAGCATCCGCTGGAGCTGTTCCCGCAGCGCCTGGGCGTGGGGCGAGGGGGTCTCGATGGCCACGATCGTCCGCATCAGCTCCTGCGCCCGGGCGAGCCGGTCGTGGGGGTCCTCGACGCCGCGGAGGTGGTAGAGGAGGATGTCGCGGGTCATGTCCCGGAGGTAGCTCCCGGGGTAGGCGTTGTAGCTCACATAGGCGACCCCGGCGGGGTTCAGCAGCCGCCGGCAGCAGCGCAGCAGGGCGCCGCGGGCGGCGGGCGGGATCCAGGAGTAGACGCCGTGGGCGATGACGTAGTCGAAGCCGCCGGCGGTCTGGCCGCGACCGACCGCCGACTGGCCGCCGACCGGGCCGGAGTCGAAGCCGCCGAGCCGCTCGGGCAGACGCTCGATGTCGCCGTGGCGCAGCTCGACGTTCTCCAGGCCCGCCGCGGCGGCGAGCTCGTTGCCGCGGGCGATGGCGCCGGGGGAGGCGTCGACCCCGAGGAAGCGCGCCCCGGGGAGGGCCTGGGCGAGGGAGAGGAGGTTGCCGCCGTCGCCGCAGCCCAGCTCGAGCACCCGGCAGGCGGCGGCCGGGGCGGCGCTCAGCCCGAAGAGGCCGGCCACGACCTCCAGCCGGGCGGGATGGGTCGCGGGGTGCGCGAAGCCGGGGTAGGCGAAGCGCTCGTAGGAGTCTGGAGCGCTCAGTTCTTGGTTTGGACGCTGACGTTCCAGCCGACGTTGGCGGGCGGCTGGCCGTGCTTGCCGGTGGAGCCCAGGTAGGTCTCCTGGAGCCTGGCGAAGTCGAAGGTGACCTGCTCGACGGGCCGCCCGCCGTCCGCCGACTGGCCGTCGGAGATGCTGGCGATGGCGAGATCCTGGAAGTCGAACTTGAGGTACGCCTCTTCCTTGCCGGCGACCTTGTGCTCGAAGAGGAGCTCGCCTTCCTTGATGTGGGTCCCGTGGACGGCGTCCTGGAGCAGCAGCGGCGAGGTCTTGTCGATGGCCTTGGTGATCGTGAAGGACTCGATCGAGACCTTGCCGGCTCCGGCGCCGCCGGCGCCCGAGCCGATGTCGCCGGCGCCCTGGGCGCCGAGCGAGAAGGACTGGATGGCGATGTCGCCTGCCCCGTTGCCCGCCCCGACCTTGTCGATCGACTCGCCCTTGATCGCCGTTGGGGCGGCGATTCCGTCGAGCTTGAGGAAGGTGTGGCCGGAGTCGTTGGTGAGGCCGAAGGAGGTGCCGCCGATCAGGGGTGAGCCGGGCGCGCCCTTTTCGCCGGCGCCGCCCGGGCCGCCGGAGTCGCCCTTGCCGCCGGCCGGGCCCTGCGGGCCTGTGGGGCCCGAAGGGCCTGTCGGACCGGCGGGGCCGCTCTGGCTCCACGTGATCTGGGTCTCTTCGGGCTGGCATTCGCGGTCGGCGTTGCCGTAGGGATCGGTCTCGGTCTCGGCGCCCACGGTCTGCGTGGGCAGGCTGGGATCGATCACGCGGAGGGCTCCGGGGGGGTCGTAGGCGTCGCCGCCGATGTAGGCCCCGGTGGTCCCGGCGTAGCACCCGGTGATGGTCCCCCCGCTGCCCGGGATCGACCCGACGGCGACGGCGGCGCCGGCGCCGAGGGCGGCGGCGGTGGGGAGGGCGACCTTGAAGACGCCCCGGGTGTGCCGCAGCCGGTGTGCGGCGCGGACGATGCGATTTGCCTCATGGGCGCTCATGCGCTCGATGCCCTCCCGGTCGGATGGATGCCGTCGGATGTTATTTGGCGAGGTGTGCGCGCGGGCGCGCGCGGGCGCGCACACTCGGCGAAAACGAAATCAGATGCTCCGGACGGCGTCAAGTTAGCTTGGCCGACTGGCCGGGGGCCCGTTCGATCGCCCTCAGGACCTCTCGAGGGCCGCGCTAGTCGTCGGCCTCGCGCCAGACCTCGACGGAGACTTCGTCGACGGGGAGGGCGATGGGGGGCTCGGGCTTGGTGGCCTTGACCCAGACCCCTTCGAGCTCGTAGTCGGCGAGGAGGCGCTCGGCGATGGTGGCGCAGAGGCGCTCGAGCGTCTTGTGGGAGCGCTGCTGGGCGACGAGGGCGACGAGCTGGCAGACCTCGGCGTAGTCGACGGTGTCCTCGATGCGGTCGGTGGCGGTGGCGTCGGTCTCGCCGACCTCGAGCCGGAGGTCGAGCATCAGCCGCTGCCCGACCTCGCGCTCGGCGGCGCTGACGCCGTGATGGGTGTAGAGAGAGAGCCCGGTGATCTCGATGGTGACGGCCTCCAGGCCCTCTTCGGCCTCCTCCTCGTCGTCACCGAGCCCCTCGTAGTCCTCGTCGGGCTCCTCAGCCTGGGGCTCGTCAGACTGGGGCTCGTCGGGTGTCAGCTCGTCGTCGTCGTCCATGGCGCGCCCAACGTAGCAGCCGTCGCCACGAGCGCGGCACGGACGGGGGCGACGTCGTGGACGCGCAGCAGGCGTGCCCCTCGCTCGAAGGCGAGGACGCATGTCGCGATCGTGGCGGGCAGGCGAGAGGCGACCTCGACGGCCTCAGGCAAGTCCGAACCGCCAGCTCGCCCGGGGGGGTCCTCGACGGCGTCGGGCGAGCCCGCGCCGCGACCTCGTTCGAGGGAGCCGCTCCGTGCGGCGCCGTCGGCGGCGAGGATGCGTCCGAGGAAGCTCTTGCGCGAGGTCCCGACCAGCAGCGGAGGACCGATGGCGGCGAGCTCCTCCAGCCGCCGCAGCAGCTCGAGGTTGTGGGCGGCGGTCTTGCCGAAGCCGATCCCGGGGTCGAGCACGACGCGCTCCGCGGGGATGCCGGCGGCGACGGCGAAGCGCAGGCGCTCCTCGAGGAAGGCCCCGACGTCGTCGACGACGTCCCGGTACCAGTCGCCGCCGTCCCCGCGCTGCATCGTCCGGGGCTCGCCGCGCATGTGCATCAGACAGCATTCGGCGCCGCCCTCGGCGACGACCCGCGCCATCGCGGGGTCGCCGCGCAGCGCGGTGACGTCGTTGACGAACCTCGCCCCGGCGGCGAGAGCGGCGCGGGCGACATTTGCCTTGGAGGTGTCGATCGAGATCGGTACGCCGCAGGCCGCGAGACCCTCGACGACGGGCAGCACCCGGCGCAGCTCCTGCGCCTCCCCCACCGGCTCGGCCCCGGGTCGGGTGGACTCGCCGCCGACGTCGAGGATGTCGGCGCCCTGCGCGACCAGCTCACACCCGTGGGCGATGGCGGCGTCGGCGTCGAGAAAGAGCCCGCCGTCGGAGAAGGAGTCGGGCGTGACGTTGACGATGCCCATCACCTGGAAGGGCCGCCCCCCGAGGCAGGTCATCGGGCTCGCCGCTTAGTTGTCGGTGGCCAGACCCGGCCGGGGCAGCGGCCGCGGCGCCTGGCGGCCGGGAACATCGGCGGGCGCGGGCGGGGGTGCGGGCAGCTCGGGCGCGGCGCGGCCTTCGTCGACGCCGAAGACCTCCTCTTCGCTCTTGCCGGCGAGCAGCGCCGCGAACTCCTCCTTCTCGATCGTCTCGCGCTTGACGAGGATCTCGGAGATCGTGGTGAGGCGCTCGCGGTGGGTGGCGAGGATGTCGCGCGCCCGCTGGTGGGCGGCCTCGACGATGCGGCGGACCTCGTCGTCGATCTCGCGGGCGATCTCGTCGGAGTAGTCGGGCTCGGTGGAGAACTCGCGGCCGAGGAAGGGCTGGCCGTGGTCGTGGCCGAAGACGCGGGGGCCTAGCTTCTCGCTCATCCCGAAGCGCATCACCATCTGCTTGGCGGTCGCGGTGACCTTCTCGATGTCGTTGGAGGCGCCGGTGGTGATCTCGCCGAAGACGATTTCCTCGGCGGCGCGCCCGCCGAGGGTCATGGCCATGGTGTCGTTGAGCTCGGCCCGGGTCGTCAGGAAGCGGTCCTCCTGGGGCATCGAGATCGTGTAGCCCAGGGCCTGGCCGCGGGAGATGACGGAGATCTTGTGCACCGGGTCGGCGTGCTCGAGGTAGTGGCCGACGATGGCGTGGCCCATCTCGTGGTAGGCGGTGACGAGGCGCTCTTTCTCGCTCATCACCCGGGTCTTCTTCTCGGGGCCGGCGATGACGCGCATGATCCCCTCCTCGAGCTCCTCCTGGCCGATTTCGCGCTTGCCGGTGCGGGCCGAGAGCAGGGCGGCCTCGTTGATGAGGTTGGAGAGGTCGGCGCCGGTGAAGCCCGTCGTCTGGCCGGCGAGGGCGTCGATGTCGATGACCTTCGCCAGGGGCTTGCCGCGGGTGTGGACTTCGAGGATCTTCGCCCGACCCTTGCGGTCGGGGCGGTCGACGGCGATCTGGCGGTCGAAGCGGCCGGGGCGCAGCAGGGCGGGGTCGAGGATGTCGGGCCGGTTGGTGGCGGCGATCATGATGATGTTGTCCTTGGCTTCGAAGCCGTCCATCTCGACGAGCAGCTGGTTGAGGGTCTGCTCGCGCTCGTCGTGGCCGCCGCCGAGGCCGGCGCCGCGGTGGCGCCCGACGGCGTCGATCTCGTCCATGAAGATGATGCAGGGGCTGTTCTGCTTGGCCTGCTCGAAGAGGTCCCGGACGCGGGAGGCGCCGACGCCGACGAACATCTCGACGAAGTCCGAGCCGGAGATCGAGAAGAACGGCACCCCGGCCTCGCCGGCGACGGCGCGGGCGAGCAGGGTCTTGCCCGTGCCGGGCGGCCCGTAGAGCAGGACGCCGGTCGGGATGCGGGCGCCCAGCGCCTGGAACTTCTTGGGGTTCTCGAGGAACTCCTTGATCTCGTGGAGCTCCTCGACGGCCTCGTCGACGCCCGCGACGTCGCGGAAGGTGATCTTGGGGGAGTCCGCCGAGAGGCGTTTGGCGCGGGACTTGCCGAAGGACATCACCTTCGAGCCGCCGCCCTGGATCTGGTTGAGCAGGAAGATCCAGATCCCGATGAAGATCAGGAAGGGCAGGATGTACGTCAGCAGCGACAGGATCACGCTGCTCTTGCTCGATTCGACGTTGTACGGGATGTCGGCGGCGCGCAGCTGTTTTTCGAGTTCGGGCACCGAGTTCGGGATGAAGCCGGTTTCGTACTTAGAGCCGTGCTTGGGCGTGACTTCGAGCGCGTTGCCCTTGTTCTTGAGCTCGACGGATTTGACTTCGCCGTTGGGAATTTCCTTGGTGATCAGCGTCGAGTAGCTGCGTTCCGGGCCGCTGCTGGCCCCGGGATTGATCAGTTTGGCGGCGAAGAACGCCAGCACGACGACGATCAGGATCGGAAACGCGGCGCTCTTGAAGAAACGGCTCATGGCGATATCGGTTTGGGTCCTCGGGCCGGTCGGAAAATCCGCCTACCAGCAGCTCAGCGTACCACGGGGTCCTTGGTTTCCAACGCCGCGACGAAGGGAAGGTTGCGGTAGCGCTCGGCGTAGTCGAGGCCGTAGCCGATGACGAAACGGTCGGGAATCTCGAAGCCGACGTAGCGGGTCGGGAGGTCCACCTTGCGCCGTTCGGGCTTGGTCAGCAGCGCGCAGACCTCGAGCGTCCGGGGGTTGCGCGAGCCGAGATTGCGCAGCAGGTACTGCAGCGTCAGCCCGGAGTCGACGATGTCCTCGACGATCAGCACATCCCTGTCATCGATCGCGGCGTCGAGATCCTTGAGGATGCGCACCACGCCCGAGGAGTCCGTCGCCGAGCCGTAGGAGGCGACGGCCATGAAGTCGACCTCGACGGGGATGTCGATGAGGCGCATGAGGTCGGAGAGGAAGAACATCGCGCCCTTCAGGACACCGACGAGCAGCAGCGAGCGGCCGGCGTAGTCGCGCGAGATCTCCTGCGCCAGCTCGGCGACCCGGCGGCGCAGGTCGTCGGCGTCGACGAGCACCTCGCCGACCTCAGACGGGCTGTCCAGGAGCACGGCAGGAGTGTAGGCGCTCACACCCGCGGCGGCAGCTTGACCATCCGCAGGCGGCCGCCCTCGATGACGGCCCCGACGAGCCCCCCGACGTGCAGCTCGGCCCGCCCACCGCGGCGAGCGAGAACGAGGATCTCTTGCAGACGCGCGCCGGCCTGGGGCACGAAGGTGCCGGCGGCGTCCTCCGCGAGGCGCACCACGATCAGGCGCTGCAACGCGCCGGGGAGCGACTGCAGGCGCTCGACGGCGATAGAGCGCTCACCGGCGCTGACGCCCAGCTCACCGGCGCTGACGCCCAGCTCACCGGCGCCGCCCAGCTCACCGGCGCCGCCCAGCTCTGCCTGAACCAGCTCGTCGAGCAGTTCGCCCTCGGCGCGCAGCAGCGCCGCGGTGCGCAGCACGTTGGCCTCCGCGGCGGGATGCACAGCGCGCAGCGCCGGCACGACCCGGTTGCGGACACGCGCCCGGGCGTAGCGCTCGTCGTCGTTGCTCGCATCCTCGCGCCACGGCAGACCCCGTGCACGGCAGTAGTCGGCGGTCTCCTCGCGAGTCAGCTCCAGCAGCGGGCGCACCAACCGTCCCTCCCGTGCCGCCATCCCCAGCAGGGCCCGCCGCCCGGGGGAGGCGGCGAGGCGGTAGAGAATCGTCTCGACCTGATCGCTGGCGGTGTGGCCGGCGGCGATCGCGGCCTCGGCGGCCGCGGTGGACCCGAGCTTGTCGGCGAGCCGGTCGGCCTCGCGGTAGCGGACCTCGCGCGCCCATGCCTGGACGTTGCCGTCCCGCGGCTCGTGCCGGTCGGGATGGACCACGGCCAGCTCGACGCCGAGCTGCCGGCAGAGCTCGCGGCAGTGACGCTCGTCCCCGTCGGCCTCGGGGCGGAGCCCGTAGTTGACATGCAGGGCGTGCACCGAGCCCGGCGCGCGGAGGGCGACGGCGACGTCGAGCAGGCAGACCGAGTCGCGCCCGCCGGAGAGCATCACGACGAGCGGCCCCGGGTCTGGCGGGAGGCCGCCGGCGCGGACCCGCTCGCGAACCTCCTCGGGCGTCGACGCGGGCGTCATCCCCGGGCCGAGGCGAGGAACAGCTCGGTGGGCTCGGAGAAGCCCTTCAGCCCGACCTCGCCGATGAGCTTGAAGGCGAGCCCGTCGACGCCCTCGGCGTGGTCGACGACGGCGCGGGTCACCATCACCTCGCCGCCGGCGGCGCGGGCGACGACGCGGGCGGCCTGGTTGACCTCGCGCCCGTAGTAGTCGCCGTCGCGGTAGATGGCTTCGCCATGGGAGATCCCGATCCGCGGCGGCGGCACCCCGGCGGGGGCGTGCGACTGGAAGCCGACGGCCCACTGCGTCAGCGCGACGGGGTCGGGGCCGACGACCATGACCTCGTCGCCGAGGGTCTTCAGGACGCGGGCGTCGATCGGGAGGGTCCGCTCGACCTCTTCGACGAAGCGCTCGACGGCGTTGACGGCGTGCTCGTCGCCCTCTTCCTCGGTGAGACGGGTGTAGCCGGCGAGATCGGCGAAGGCGATCGTGACGCGCAGGCGGCCGAGCTGGGGCTGCATCCCGAGGTCGGCCTCCATGTGCCCGATGACGTCCTGCTCGACGAAGTAGGCGAGGAACCGGCCGTGCATCCAGGTCATCAGCGGAGCGATGAACGGCACCATCTCCCGCGCCATGCCGTCCATCTGCTCGGCGAGCTGGCGCTCTGGCACACCTTCGCGCATGAGGGGCTCGTGGATGTACATGTGGAACAGCCGGACCTCGGTTTCCGCGATCTGCGCCAGCGCCTGACCCCAGACGCGGGCGATCTGCGTGAACGCCTCCTCGGGCAGACCGGCGTTCAGCATGGTCGCCACGTACTTGAGCATCTCGACGTCTTCGTCGGTCAGGGCGTCCACCGAGAGCGCGCTGAGCCCGAGGTTGACGACCAATCGCTCGATCAGCTCCGGCGCGAGGCCGGTGGCGCGTGCGGTCTGGCGCAGCGTGTGCCGCCCGCCGGCGCCCGAGGAGAGGTACTCCTCGACGTCGCCCAGCGCCAGCCGACCGCTTTCGCTTGCCTCGCGGATCTGCTCGAGGCTGTAGCCGCGCTCCCGCAGCCGGGCGATGATCCGCGCCTGGGTGGCCGCGGCCGGCGACCAGCGGCCGTCGTGCTGCGGTATCAGCCCCTCCTTGACCCAGCGCCTGACGGTCGCCGACGACACACCGGCGCGTGCGGCGACCTGTCCGAGCGTGAGCGTGCCCGCCCCGGACGTTCCCATGGCGGGCAGTCTAGAGTCGTCGGCGGTGAGCGAGCATCCTCCGATCCCGGAGTCGCCGCCGGCGAACGGTGGCACCCCGATCCACCTGCGCCCGACGGCCGAGCTGGCGGAGCGGGCGCTGCTGCCGGGCGACCCGGGACGAGCGCTGGCGCTGGCCCAGGCGCTGCTGGAGAAGCCGCTGATGTTCAACCACCACCGCGGCCTCTGGGGCTACACCGGGATGGCCGCCGACGGCGAGCCGTTGACGATCCAGAGCACCGGCATGGGCGGCCCGTCGGCGGCGATCGTGCTGCACGAGCTGATCGCCCTCGGGGTGCGCCGCGCGATTCGTGTGGGGACCTGCGGCGGGCTCGACGCCAGCCTCGCACTGGGCGATCTGGTGGTCGCCGGGGAGGCCATCGCCGCCGACGGCACCAGCCAGGCGCTTGGGATCGCGAGCCGCGCGCCGGGGACCGACGCCAGGGTGGCCGCCGACGACGAGCTCACGGCCTCCCTGACGCGGACAGGGGTGGCGGATGCAGCGGCCACGGTGGTCAGCACCGACCTCTTCTACGACCCCCGGGGACGGCGCGAGCAGGACTGGCTGGCGGCCGGCGCGGTGGCGGTCGAGATGGAGGCCGCGACGCTCTTCGCGCTCGGGGCGCGCAGCCAGGTTCAGGTAGCCTGCGTGCTGGCCGTCTCGGACCTCCTCGGCGAGGGCCGGGTGCGGATCGACGACGAGCGGCTGGAGAGCGCGGCGCAACGGATGGGAGAGGCCGCGATCGCGGCCCTCAGCTGAGTCCGCGTCAGCCTTTGGCCGCCGGACGCCGGCGCGTCGTGGCTTTGGAGGCTCGGCTCGCTTTGACCGGCTGGCCTGCTTTGGCCGCCCGACCCGCTTTGGCCGCCCGACCCGCTTTGGCCGCCTCACCCACTTTGGCCGAAGAGCGTTTGGAGGCGGGGCGTTTCGCGGCTCCCGATGCGTCCGCCGACGCGGCGGCGTCCTTCCGTTTGGCCGCGAGGCCCTCGCGCACGTCGCCGATGGCGCGGGAGAGCGCGCCGAGCTGGTCCTCGATCGCCGCCAGGCGGGCGTCGAGGGTCTGGCCGGGCAGGGCGCGGCCGATGCGGTGGACGCCGTCCTCGATGCCCTCCAGGCGCAGCGACACCGAGCGCAGGCGTCGGGTGAGCCGTTCCATGTCGGCGGCCGAGGGCAGGTTGAGGGCGCCCATCGCCAGCTCCTGGGCCTGGGTCGCCTTCTCACGGGCATCCGAGGCGCGGCCGATGGCGCCGGTGAGCAGGGGATTGTCGAGCAGGTCGCCCAGCGCGCGGCCGAGGCGATCCTCGGTGCCGCTCGCGATCCGGTCGCGTAGGCCCTTGTTCGAACTGCCGTCGGTCATCTTCGGTTGCTCCTTGCGTGGCTCGCCTTGCGCCGGGGTCGGCGGTGATCTTGCGAAGAATACGCGCCCCTGCCGGTCTGCCGCCGAACCAATACGGCGCCCCTGCCGGCACGGGGCAGGATACGGTGCTGTCGTGGCCGAGCGTCTCTTCCTTTTCATCCAGCTCGAGTTCCCCTGGGAGCTCGGCCCGGCCGACGGCCGCTACCTGCTGCGACGCCCCGCCGACGGCGAGCCCGAGCGGGTGATCATCCTGGAAACCCTCGGCGCCGCCAAGCGCGCCGGCCGCCTCGCCGGCAGGCGCCGCCCCCAGGTCCCGCCAGAGCCGCCGCCGGAGCCGGTGGCGACGGCGCGGGCGACCGTCATCGACCCGGCGTCGGTGTCCGCCGAGAGCCAGGCCCAGGCCTGGCTAAACGGCCTCGATGCCGCCGCCGAGCCGCAGGCCGCCGCCACCGCGCTCAACCGTGTCCTGCTGGCCCAGCGGATCGCGACGGCCGACCCCTACCTGCACGAGGTCTCCCCCGCCCAGGCGCTTCTCATCCGCGCCGGCTGGGGCGAGGGCGAGCAGGTCGCCTACGGCCGCTGGCTGCACGCCCGCGAGCTGCGCCGGGGCAAACCGCGCGTCCGGCGCTCGGCGGCGCTGCGCCCCCAGGAGCGCCTGGCGGTGCTGCTGGCCGCGCGCGAAGCGCCACTGCTGTGCGAGGAGCTCACCCTGCGTGCCCGCCTGGATCTCGACGAAGGACGCCCGGCGCACGCCGCCCTGCAGCTCGAGCGGGCCTACGCGGCCGCCCTCGCCGAGCTGCCCCGCGAGCCTCGCGTCGACCTCGACGGGCGCCTCGCCGAGCTCGCCGAGCTGCAGGGCGGCGTGCAGCAGGCCGCGCAGGCAGCGCTGACGCAAGCCGCGGACGGCGTGGCGGCACGGGACGCGACCAGCCCCGCCGGCCTCGAAGGCGGCGAGCCGCGGAAGGACCTCGACGAGGAGCCGATCGGCCACGCCCTGCGGCGGCTGGAGGCGGCATTGCGGGCGCGGACGGCGGCCGGCGTCGGCGACTGAGCGATCAGCGTAAGCACGCGCCTGACCTGCGCGCCCGACCCCGCGAGAAACAACCCGCGAGGCCCAATACCAGGAAATAGGTGCGCCAGCGGGCCGAGCCCACCGACGAACGCCGGCACACATAAGCTTCGACGATTGCACGAGCCGGGCGAACGAGACCTACCTGTCGTCGCCCATAGGCCGGGAACACGAAAGGAGATCAAATGTCACGCGGATGGAGACGGTTGCCTTTGATGATCGCGGTGATTGCGGTCGCGAGCGGTGCCAGCGCGAGCTCGGCATATGCACTGGCACCATTGGGACCGGGGTGGATGGTGAACGGTTTGCCCCTTATCCTCGGAGCCAAGCTGATCAGCAAGCCTTCGAAGAAAGTCACGATTCGACTGCCCGAAGGCTTTGAAGTTGTTTGTGAAAAACTCAAAGACCCAACCGAAGCGGCGATTTTAAGCGAATCCCTACCTGCCCTCTACGTCGGCACCTTCTCCGCCGAAGAATGCAACAAGGTGGTGAACCTCGAAGAAAAAGAAGAACCCGAAGCGTGTGAAGTCGAAGGCAAGACGATCAATTTCAACGAATTGGGCGCTAACGTCGTCTGGATCGAAGCAACCGGATCAGAACGGTACGTCTACTTCAATCGCGCCTTTCATGGCGGCAAATGGGAAACCTCCAACGGACTCTGGGCTACGATCAAAATCAAATCCATCTCGGGCAAAACGTGTCCATCCCTCCTACTGGGTATGCATCCATTGAACGGCCAACTACTGGCAAAGCTGAAGATGCCGACCACCGAACAGCCGAAAAAGACCTTTACGTCTGTCGAAACCGGTGGATGCGCAAAGGCAAAAACCTACTACGAAGGTGAACCCCGCACTTCCCACTCAGCCGAAGGGCTGACGATCGGCGGCGAAAAAGGCGCAGAACTCTGCGGCGAATTCGAACTGGAACTGGAAAACGGCGACGAATTCTCAGTCTCCTAGGCTAGGGCTAAACGGCAAGCCCGAAGCCAACCTCGACATATAGCCGATGGGGTGGTTCGCGATAGCGTGGACCACCCCATGCGTGCGCCGGGGAGACAGCTTCACAGTAGAGTGCATGACCATGGACCCCACGACCACCGCGATCGGCACCTGGAGCGGGGGCCGCTTCATGCACTTCGGCGAGCCCCTGGCGGACGAGCGCCTGCGCGCCCTGCTGCGCCCGGGGGATGGCATCGACACGGTCATCTCCGCCGACGTCTACGGCGAGGGCGAGGCCGACCGGGTGCTGGGCGAGGCACTGCGGGGGGTGCCGCGCGAGAGCTACTGCCTGGTCGGAGCGATCGGCCACGACTTCTACGCCGGGGAGCGCGACGGGGCGAAGGGATTTCCCCGCTTCACCGACGCCCGCCTGCGCGCCGAGGACGGCTACCTCGACTACATCCGGATGGCCACCGAGCGCAGCCTGCAGCGGATCGACGCGGAGCGCTTCGACCTGCTGCTGCTGCACAACCCCGACCGCACCGGCTACACCAGCCCCGTCGTCTGGGAGGGCATGGAGGCCGTGCGCGAGGCCGGCCTGACGCGGCTGCTCGGCGTCGCCCCGGGGCCGGCCAACGGCTTCACGCTCGACCTCATCGACTGCCTGGAGCGCTTCGGCGAGGTCATCGACTGGGCGATGATCATCCTCGGTCCGCTGGAGCCCTGGCCGGGCGAGCTGGTGCTCGACGCCGCCGTCGCCCACGACGTCGGCGTCATCACCCGGGTCGTCGACTACGGGGGTCTCTTCCACGACGACGTCCTGCCGGGACACGAATTCGCCCGCTACGACCACCGCCGCTTCCGCCCCGAGGGCTGGGTCACGGCCGGCCGGGAGAAGCTGGAGCGGATGCGCCCCTACGCCGAGCGCCACGGCCTGACGCCGCTGCAGCTGGCCTGCCAGTGGAACCTGGCCCAGCCGGGGGTGCGCTGCGTGGTGCCGACCCTGATCCAGGAGAGCGGGCCCGGCGCCCGGCCGGTTGAGGACAAGCGGGCCGAGCTGGCCGCGCTGCCCGCGCTGCGCACCCAGCCCGGGGCGGCGCTCGGCGAGACCGAGGTGGCCGAGCTGCGGGCGATCGGCGACAACAGCAACTGCATGGCGCTGAAGGGAGCCAACCCGCAGTACGAGGGTGCCCCCCAGCCCGACCGTTGGGTACTCGACGACGAGCTCGCCGCGCTGGCGACCCGCTGGCGGATCGAGCCGGCAAGCGACCTCGTCCAAGGCGCCTGAGCGCGCCTGACCCCTACCCAGGAGGCCCTGGCCAGCCGGGGACGGCGAAGCCGGAGCTGCGTTGCGCCCAGGAGCTGCGTCGCCCCGGGGCCGCGCCGCGGAAGCCCGCGCTACAGCGAGCCGGCCGGCGCCAGCCACTCGCTGACGAAGTCGAGCTTGGTGCGCTCGGCCAGGACGTCGTAGTCGCCGTCGTAGTGCAGTACGCCCCCGCCGGCGACGTGGGCGCATGCCGCGATCACGACATCCGTCGGGGGAAGACGGTGGTGACCGATGCGGGCCAGCTCGCTCTGCGCCTCCAACGCCAGTCGTTCGACGTCGGCGGTGATCTCGACGCGCCAGAGACGCCCCAGATCCTTGACAAGGGCTTCGTGCTCGCGCCCGGACCTCGCGGAATACCCGGCCTCCAGGAGGAACGGCATGCAGGTCCCCAACCGACGGTCTCGCAAGAGCGCGGCCATCCGCTCCCGCGCAGCTGGATGCCGGCGTCGCGCCCAGGCCGAGTTGTCGAGCAGCAGCACGCTACTCGTAGTTGGCGATCAGCCCGAGCCGCTTGACTTCGTCGGCGGCCTCGACATCGACGGGGTCGGTGCCGTAAAGGACGTCGTGTATCAGCCGCTCGCGAGCTTCGCGGGCCTCGACGCTCTCCTCCCGCAGCGCCCGCGCCTTCGCCCGCGCTCCCAAGATCACGAGCTCGCCGAAGTCGATGCGCGCGCCCCCCAGCTCGCCGCGGAGCTCATCGAGCGCCTCGTGCACGGGCGGAGTCTCGGTGATGGTGTGGCGTGGATGAGTGGTCGGCATCGGCGCAAGTGTAGCACCAGTGCAGCACCAGCCCGAGGCGTTGGCGACGTCCGATGCGTTGGCCCCGTCCGAAGCGTTGGCCACGTCCGGGGCGTTGGCGACGCGGTAGCCGCCCGACCTACTTCCCCTCGAACCGCGGCGCCCGTTTCCCGAGGAACGCCGCGATCCCCTCCTTCGCGTCGGCGCTCTGGAAGACCGAGGCGAAGGCCCGCTTCTCGGCCTCGATGCCCTCGTCGAGGTCCCCGGCGGCCGAGACCCGCTTGATCTGCTCCAGCGCCAGCGGCGCCTGGCCGGCGAGCTTGCGCGCCCAGGCCAGCGCCGTGTCGAGCAGTTCGTGGTCGTCGACCACGGCCGCCACCAGCCCATACTCGTGGGCCTCCTCCGCCTGGACCGGGTCGCCGACGAGGTTCATCTCCAGCGCCTTGCTCTGGCCGACGAGCCGCGGGAGGCGCTGGGTGCCGCCGAAGCCGGGGATGATGCCGAGCTTGATCTCGGGCTGGCCGAACAGAGCCGAGCGGGCGGCGACGCGGACGTCGCAGGACATCGCCAGCTCGCAGCCGCCGCCGAAGGCGAGGCCGTTGACGGCGGCGATCGTGGCGATGCCCTCCTGCCCGAGCTCGCGGAAAAGGGCGTGGGCCTCGTGGATCAGCTTCTCCCCGCCGGCCTCGTCCATCGAGGTGAAGGCCTTGATGTCGGCGCCGGCGCTGTACAGGAAGGGGTTGGAGGAGGCGATCACCAGCGCCCGGATCGGCTGCCCGGCCCCGTCCGCCCCAGCGCCGCCCGACCCCGCGGCGGAAGCCTTGACCTGCTCCCAGACCTTGCGCAGATCCTCGATGACCTGCGGCGCGATCGAGTTCATCTGGCCGTTGGCGAGCCAGGCGATCGCGACCCCGTGCTCACGGGTCTCGAGCTTGATGACCTCGGCGGGCTGCTCGGCGTCGGGCTGGGGGTAGGCGTAGAAGCCCTGGCCGGCCTTCTGCCCGAGGCGCCCCTGGGCGACGAGGCGGCGCAGGATCGTCGGCGGGGCGAAGCGCTCGCCGTGGCGCTCCTGGGCGTTCTCCAGGCGCTCCAGGATCGTGTCGAGCCCTTCGACGTCGGCCTTCATGAACGGCGGCAGCAGGCCCCGCCGGGGATCCAGGCCGGCGCCGGCCATCAACCCGAAGTCGATGTCGCGGTGGGTCGCGACGCCCTCCTCCAGCACCAGGCAGGCCTCGACGAAGGTCTTCAGCGTCATCAGCTCCACCAGCTCCTGGACGTCGGGCTCGGCGTCGCCCGGCAGGTTGGGCTCGCCGGCGGCGCTGTAGAAGCCCTCGCCGCCGGTCTTGGCGCCGAGCTTCTTTTCGGAGACCAGCTTCTGCATGCCCTTGGGCACGTAGAAGCGCTCCTCCCCGTAGGACTCCGCGAGGTGTTCGGCGACGTGCAGCACGGTGTCGAGGCCCAGCAGGTTGACCAGGAAGTAGGGCCCCATCGGCGCGACGTTGGCCGCCCCGACGCCCTCGTCGATGGCTTTGATCGACAGCCCCTTCTGCTCCTGCTCGCGCCAGATCTCCGAGGTCCCGGAGTTGAGGATCCGGTTGACCACGAAGCCCGGCACCTCGGCGCAGGTGATCGGCTGCTTGCGGATCGCCTGGGCGAAGGTGATCGCCGCGCTGACCGTCTCGGGGTCGGTCTCGTCACCTTCGACGATCTCGATCAGCGGCATGATCGAGGCGGGGTAGAAGTAGTGGAAGCCGACGACCTTCTCCGGACGTAACGTCGCTTCGCCGATCTCGGTGATCGACAGCGAGGAGGTATTCGAGGCGAGGATGGCGTGGCCGGGGGTGGCGGCGTCTAGCTCGGCGAAGACCGCCTGCTTGATCTCCATCCGCTCCGGGACGGCCTCGATCACGAAGTCGACGTCGCCGAAGCCCTCATAGGAGGTGCTGCCGTGGATGCGGCCGACGATCTCCTCGACCTGCGCCTGGGCCTGCTCCTCGCTGAGCTTGCCCCGCTTGACGAGTTTCTGGACCTGGCCGGCGGTGACGTTGCGGGCCTCGTCCAGGCCGGCCTGCACCAGCTCGTCGGAGATGTCCTTGAGCTCCACCGGGATGCCCGCCGCGGCGATCGTCTGGGCGATCTGGCCGCCCATCGTCCCGGCTCCGACGACGGCTGCCTTGAACACGAACATCTTCTTCTCGTCTCCTCGCTGTGGGGGTCCTTGACGGCGCAGCGGGAGCCTACTGATGTCGTCCGGGCGGCAGCGCTTCCAGATGTCGTCCCGGCGGCACCGCTTCCTTTGGCGCATTGCGGGTATATGGACGGTATGAAACGGTTTCCACTGGTTTTGCTGCTGGCGACGTCGATGCTGTGCTCGGCTCCGGCCGCCGGCGCCGTCCCGGTCGCCAAGCCCGGCGCGTACACCGGCGCCGCCGTCGCGGTCAGCTACGGCTCGGCGACGCTGCGGGGAGCGATAGCCCCGCGGGGAAGCGCCACTACCTACTACTTCCAATACGGACCGACCGCCGCCTACGGCTCGCAGACCGCCGTCGGCGACGTCGGGGCGGTCAGAGGCGCCGTCAAAGTGAGCGTCGCCATCAGCGGCCTCGCCCCGCTCACCGTCTACCACTACCGGCTGATCGCCGTCAACGCCGCCGGCGCCGCGACCGGCGTCAGCAGGGCCTTCAAGACCGGTCGAGTCCCGCTCTCGCTGCAGGTCCTGGTCTCGCCCAATCCGACCCTCTACGGGTCGACGGCAACGGTCCAGGGGACCCTCTCGGGCACCGGCAACGCCGGACGCGCCGTCGTGATGCAGGAGAACCCCTTCCCCTACACCGCGGGCTTCGTCGACGTCGGCAACCCCGAGCTCACGACCGCCACCGGCAGCTTCTCCTTCCTCGCCCCCGGCCTGACACAGGCCACGCAGTTCCGCGTCGTCACCACCACCAACCCGCCCGTCGTCAGCCCCGTCGCGATCGAGGGCGTCGCGGTGCGCGTCAGCGCCCACGTCGGTCGCACCCGCCGTCGCCACCACGCCCGCATCTACGGCACCGTCACGCCGGCCGTCGACGGCATGGAAGTCGGCATCATGCGAGTCATCGGCGGGCGCAACGTCCTCGTCTCGGGAACCGTCCTACGTCACGGCAGCGCCACGACCTCGCGCTTCAGCCGCACCATCCGGGTGCATAAGCACGCGCTGTACCGCGTGCTGGTGCGGGTGACCAACGGCGCCCAGGTCTCCAACTACAGCTCGCCGCTGTTCATCCGCTGAAGATCCGCATCTAACATACGCCAGCGTAAGTTATGTTGGCGTAGGTTCACGAGCTCGGCTCCCCCGACTTGCCCTGAGACGCCCAGTGGGCGGGCACGGATGCCCGCCCCCCCACGCGACGCCCACGCCGGGCGCCGCGCGGACGATCCCAAAAAGAAGCCCCTACGCGACGGCCGCCGCCGGCTCCTCCACGCGCCGCGGCAGCAGCGTTTCCCGGGCGATCACCAGGCGCTGGATCTGCGAGGTCCCCTCGTACAGCTGCATGATCTTGGCGTCCCGGAACAGCTTCTCCACGGGGTACTCCTTGATGAAGCCGTAGCCGCCGTAGACCTGGACCGCATCCGTCGCGACCTTCATCGCCGTGTCCGCCGCGAAGCGCTTCGCGTGCGAGGAGACCAGCGTGTTGCGTTCGCCGTTGTCCAGCATCACCGCCGACTTCCACGTCAACAGGCGAGCCGCTTCGATCTCCGTCGCCATGTCCGCGATCATGAACTGGATCGCCTGGTGCATCGCGATCGGGACCCCGAACTGGACGCGTTCCTTGGAGTACTCCGTGGCGAACTCGAACGCCGCCCGCGCGATCCCCGTCGCCATCGCCGCCACCCCGGGGCGGGTCCGGTCGAGCGTCATCATCGCCAGCTTGAAGCCCTTGTTTTCCTCGCCCAGCAGGTTCTCCGCCGGGACCTCCACGTCGTTGAAGCTGATCGTCGCCGTGTTCGACGCCCGCTGGCCGAGCTTGTCCTCCTTCTTGTCGACCTGCACCCCCCACTCCCGCTCCACCACGAAAGCCGAGATCCCTCGGTGGCCGGCCTCCTTGTCGGTCTTCGCGTAGACCGTGTAGTAGTCCGCGTGGCCGCCGTTGGTGATAAAGCACTTCGAGCCGTTCAACACGTACCTGTCGCCCTGCTTCACCGCCGTCGTCCGCATCCCCGACACGTCAGACCCCGCGTCGGGCTCCGTCAGGCAGAACGAGGCCAGCTTCAGCTCCTCCGTGAGCGGCGTCAGGTACTTTTTCTTCGTCTCGTCCGAGCCGCCCAGCACGATCGGCGCCGTCGCCAGGCCATTGCAGCCCAGCGACGTCTGGATGCCCGAGCAGCCCCACGACAGCTCCTCCTCGATCAGGCACCCGTCGAGGTAGCCCAGGCCGGGGCCGCCGTACTCCTCTGGGATGTGGGTGTTCATCAGGCCCACCTCCCACGCCTTCTGCAGGATCTCCTCGGGCCACGTCCCGTCCTTGTCGTACTCCCACGCCACCGGACGGATCTCCTTCTCCGCGAAGTCGTGGGCCAGCTCGCGCAAGTTCTTCTGCTCGTCGGTGAGCGTGAAATCAACCATGTCTACTCAGTGCTCTCCCATTGATTTTGAAGGGGCCCGGCGCGGCTCGCCGGCCTGCGGCCGCCTGCGCCACCCACTCGTGATTTACTGGTCAGTCAACGGCTCGCTACCGAGCAGGGGAGCGA
>DATKPO010000059.1:0-31855 GCA_035524055.1 Solirubrobacteraceae bacterium | reverse complement strand
TGCGCAGCGGCATCGAGGTCTCCCCCACGCTGATGCCGCTGCGCACGACCCCCTACAGCTTCCCGAGCCTGCCAAACGACGCCTTCCGCGGGCTGCCGGGGCTGCTGGCCGACTCCCTGCCCGACCGCTGGGGCACGGCGCTTGTGAATGCCTGGCTGGCCTCCCAGGGACGCGAGGAGTCGAGCTTCGACGTCGTGCAGCGCCTCTGCTACGTCGGCACCCGGGGGATCGGCGCCCTCGAGTTCCAGCCGGCCCACGAGCCCGCGGCGGTCCCGGGCGGAGCCGACCTGCAGGTGCGCGAGCTCGTCCGCCTCGCCAACGAGGTGCTGTCCGAGCGCCGGGAGTTCGAGACCGAGCTCAGCGAAAACCCCGACGAGGAGGCCATGAAGGCGATCCTCGCCGTCGGCAGCTCCGCCGGCGGCGCCCGCCCGAAGGCGTTCATCGCCTACAACGAGTCCACCGGCCAGGTCCGCTCCGGTCAGGTCGCCGCCGGCGAGGGCTTTCGCCAGTGGCTGCTGAAGTTCGACGGCGTCGCCCAGGCCGGCGACCACGGCCTCACCGACCCCCGGGGGTGGGGCGCCGTGGAGTACGCCTACGCCCTGATGGCGGTGGCCGCCGGCGTGGAGATGACCGAGTGCCGGCTGCTGGCGGAGAACGGCCGCCGGCACTTCATGACGCGCCGCTTCGATCGGCCCGAGGACGGCGGCAAGCTGCACATGCAGACCGTCGCGGCGCTCGAGCACGTCAGCTACAACGAGCCCGGCACCTACAGCTACGAGCAGCTCATGCTGCTCATCCGCCGGCTCGGGCTGCCGACGCCGGTCGCCGAGCAGCAGTTCCGGCGGATGGCCTTCAACGTCATCGCCCGCAACCAGGACGACCACGTCAAGAACGTCGCCTTCCTCATGGGCCGCGACGGGGCCTGGTCACTGGCCCCCGCCTACGACGTCACCTGGGCCTGGAGGCCCGGCAACCCCTGGCTCGACAGCCACCAGATGTCGATCAACGGCAAGCGCGACGGGTTCACCCTGGCGGACCTGCGCGCCGTCGGCGAGGTCGCCGGGCTGCCGCGGGGGCGCGCCAAGCGGATCGTCGGCGAGGTTGGCGACGTGGTCGCCGGGTGGCGCGGGCTGGCGGCCGAGGTCGGGGTCGACGAGGAGCTGGCCGAGCAGATCGCGCGGACGCATCGGCTGGGGCTGGCGCGAGGGTGAGGCTGCCGAAGCGGCGCTCGTTCCCTTCCCTGGTCAGCGTTCCCTTCCTGGTCAGCAATCGCCGAACGGGTTCTCCACTCGCACACCACCGTATTCCTGACCGTCGTTCAGGTCCTCGGAGAGCACGACGTCGCAGCCGAGCTCACGAGCTGCCTCGATGATCGCGGCGTCCCAGTAGGAGATCTGAAAGCGCTGCCGGGTCTTCATCGCATCGAGCACCAGGGCATGGGTCGCCTCCTGTGTCGGGAACAGCCCGAGGGACTCGACGATGCCGAGCGCCTGCTCGTGGGTCAGGCGACCGATCCGGCTGTCCCGCGTCGCCTGGACGTAGAACTCCTGGAGGACCTGGACGGAGAGCGCGACATCTCGGCTGTCGAGGATCTCGTTCGCCCGCCGCGCCTTCAGCTGCTCGTCGGGCTCCCGGGAGACCGCGTAGAGCAGAACGTTGGTGTCAACGAACCGCACGTCCGTGGACTTCGTCGCGGCTCAGGCGGTCGCCGGCGCGGAAGCCCTCGATTCCTTCGATGAGGCGCTTACGCTGCGCCTCGAGCCGCTCGAACTCACCCTCTCTGCCAGACAGCGAGCGCAGGTACTCGGCGACGAGCGCACTAACCGAGGTGTCACGCTCAGCGGCCCGGATGCGGGCGGCGCGATAGACGTCGTCGGGAACCGATACCGTGATGTTGGGCACTGTGATGCACAGTAGCACAGCTTCACGGCAGACCGTTCCCAGACGAACCAGGGACGAAGTGTCCAAAGCGCCAACCGGTGGTACCATATATGGCATGGTAAAGACGACCGTCTACCTCGATGAGCGTGACGCGGCGGCACTGCGCCGTATGTCGCTCGAGTCGGGGCTCTCTCAGGCCGAGATCATCCGGGAAGCAGTGGGGCGCGCCACACGAGCAGCCGCGCCGCGGCGACTTCGTTCGGCAGGAATCAGACGTGGCAGCGGCGCGCCGGTCGCGCGCAACGCGGATGAGATCCTGCGCCGGGAGCTCGGACGATCGAGGCCCTGATCGTCGACGCCGGCGTGCTCTACGGGGCGGCCGACGCCGCCGATCCCGAGCACTCCGCGGTGCTCCCGCTGCTCGAGGGCTGGGCCGGCGAGCTCGTCGTTTCGGCGTTCACGGCCGCCGAGGCCGACCACCTCATCCTGAGCCGGCTCGGCGTGGACGCCGAGTTGGCGCTGCTGGACGACCTAGCGCTCACGTACATCGTACAGGCGCTCGACGCTCGCGAGCTGAAAACGGCCCGCGAGATCTGCGCGCGCTACCGTGACCTCGAGCTGGGGCTCGCCGACGCCTCGATGGTCGTGTTAGCCGAACGATGGGCAACGGATGCCATCGCGACCTTCGACCAGCGGCACTTCCGCACGGTCACGAGCCAGGCCGGGGTCCCATTCCGACTGCTCCCGGCTGACGCCTGACCGCAGCATCCTCTGCCTCACCCCAGCTCGCGCTGCACCAGCTCCACCAGTCGCCCGCAGACGCTTTCGGCCTCATCCTCGCTCGGCGCCTCGACCATGACGCGCACCAGCGGCTCGGTGCCGCTGGGGCGCACCAGCACCCGTCCCCGCCCGGCGAGCGCCGCGTCCTCGGCTTGGACGGCATCCATGACGGCGTTCGCCGCCGCTAAGGCCCCGCGGTCGCGCACCCGCACGTTGACCAGCCGCTGGGGGAGCTTGGCCATGGCGTCGCGCTCGGCGAGCGGCCGGCCGGCGAGCGCCTCGAGCACGAGCAGGGCGCTCGCGATGCCGTCGCCGGAGCGGTTGAAGTCGAGCTCGATGATGTGACCCGACTGCTCCCCTCCGAGCGCCCAGCCGCGGGCGCGCAGCTCCTCCAGGACGTAGCGGTCGCCAACCTGTGTGGTGGCGACCTCCACCCCGGCGTCGCGCATCGCGGCGTGAAAGCCGTAGTTGGTCATCACGGTCACCGCGACCCCGCCGCCGGTCAGGCGGCCGGCGCCCTTGAGATGCAGGGCGGCGAGGGCCATCAGCTCGTCACCGTCGACGACCACCCCGTCGCCATCGACGGCCAGCACCCGGTCGCCGTCGCCGTCGAAGGCGAACCCGATCGCGTGGCCTCCTGTGCGGACCCGCTCGGCGAGGGCCTCGACGTGGGTCGAGCCGCAGCCGTCGTTGATGTTGCGTCCGTCCGGCGCATCGGCGAGCACCGTGACCCGGGCACCCAGGCGCCGGAAGATCTCCGGGGCCACCCGGTAGGCCGCGCCGTTGGCGCAGTCGAGCAGCACGTCGACGCCGGCGAGGTCGAGGCCCTGGAAGCGGGAGTGCAGCTCACGCAGGTAGTCCTCGCCGGTGCCCCGCAGCTCCCGCACCCGGCCGATCTCGGTGGGCGCCTCGTGCTCGGCCCGCTCCAGCTCACGCTCGATCTCGGCCTCGGTGCCGTCGGAGAGCTTGAAACCGTCGGCGCCGAAAAACTTGATCCCGTTGTCCCTGTATGGGTTGTGCGACGCCGAGATCACCGCCGCCAGGTCGAAGCCGTAGCGGCCGATCAGCAGCGGCGCCGCCGGCGTCGGCAGCACGCCGCCGAGGAGCGCGTCGCCCCCCGCCGCGCTGACGCCCGCCGCGAGCGCCGCCTGCAGCATCTCGCCGGACTCGCGGGTGTCGCGGATGATCAGCACCTGAGGACGGCCGGCACCCTCGGCGATCCGGCTCGCGGATGCCTCAGCGTCATGGCTCCCAGCGGCCGAGTTGCCGTTGCGCGCCGCGACGGCGTCCTGCGCCCGGCCGGCGCCGTGTGCGACGACCCAGGTCGCCGCCCGGCCCAAGCCCAGCGCGAGGTCGGCGCTCAGCAACTCCCCGGCGACCCCCCGGACGCCGTCGGTTCCGAATAGATGCCGTGTCATCTGATCCCCGTTAGCCGCCACCGAGAATGCACATGCGCAGACTCGGCGCCTGACGCCCGCGACTTGACCCGCACCGCCGCCATTGGACGAAGCCTACAGCGCCCGCCGCGCCCGCCGCCGCTCAGCGCTTGGAGAACTGCGGACGCTTGCGCGCCTTCTTCAACCCGGCCTTCTTGCGCTCCTTGGCGCGCGAGTCGCGCGTCAGGAAGCCGCGGCGCTTGAGCTCGCCGCGCAGGTTCGGATCTGCCTCGAGCAGCGCCCGGGACACCCCGTGGCGCAGAGCGCCGGCCTGGGCCGAGACGCCGCCGCCGTGCAGCCGGGCGATTACGTCCATCCGCTCCTGGTAGCCCACCGTCTCCAGCGGCTGGCGGATGTTGCGCTGCAGCGTCGCCCGCGGGAAGTACTCGTCCAGCGTGCGCCCGTTGATCTTGTACTCGCCGCTCCCGGGTCGCAGTATCACGCGGGCGATCGCCGTCTTGCGCTTCCCCGTCGCCCGGTAGCGGGCGCCGGCGGCCAGGTCGATCGCGGCCGTCGAGATCGGCTCCGCGAGAACCTCCTCCTCAACCTCCTCGACCGTCTCCGTCTCCTCCTCCTCGACCGCATAGGGATCGAGGACGACGTCACGGCCCAGCGGATCGACGCCCTCCGGCACGATGTCGACCTCGAGGTGGGCGCCGGGAACGGCGGGCTTGACGCGCGGCGCCGGCTCCTCCTCTTCCTCCTCGAGCTCCTCCTCGGACTCCTCGGCAGCAGACTCCGGCACAGCCGTCGCATCCTCGCCGGCGCCCTGCTCCGCTGTGGGCGCCTGCGCAGCCGGCTCCCCGGCCGCCGCCTCCGCCGCTGGCGGGTGCGCCTCCTCGTAAGCCTCCAGCGCCGCGTCCTCAACCGAGCCCGCGATCTCAGTCGCCTCCTCCGTCGGGACCGCCCGATGCTCGGCCATGGCCTCCACTTCCTCCGGCGAGCGCTCCGCGGCCTGGGGAGCCTCCGCGTCCGCGGCCGGCTGTGTCGCGTCGACGGCCCGGTCCTCCTCGACGGGCTGCGTCTCCTCGACGGCCTGCGTCTCCTCGACGGGCTGCGTCTCCTCGACGGGCTGCGCGCCCTCAGCCACCGGCTCCTCCTCTGGCGTCTGGCTCTCGTCGGCCATCAGGCCTCTATCTCCAGCGGCTCGGGCTTCTGCGCGGCATGGGGATGCTCGGGGCCGGCGTAGACCTTGAGCTTCGTCAGCTGCTTGCGGGCAAGCCGGTTGCGGGGCATCATTCCCTTCACGGCCATCCGGATGATCTCCTCCGGCCGTCGCGCCAGCTGCTCCTCGAAGGTCCGCGAGCGCAGCCCACCGGGGTAGCCGGAGTGGCGGTAGTAGCGCTTGTCTGTCCGCTTCTTGCCCGTCACCGCGATCTTCTCCGCGTTGACGACCACCACGAAGTCGCCGGTGTCGATGTGCGGCGTGTACTGCGGCTTGCGCTTGCCCCGCAGCGCGTCGGCGAGCTGGGTGGCGAGCCGGCCCAGGGTCTTGCCGTTGGCGTCGACGAGCAGCCAGTTGCGCTCGCGATCGGTGGGCTTGGCGACGTAGGTCTTCATGGCGTGAAAAAGGCCGCACGCATCCGGTCGCGCGCGGCGAGACCGACATAATAGCCGGCCGCGCCCTGGCGAGCGGCTCGGGGTGGCCGGCCAGGACGCACCGAGCGAAGTGTGCGCCAGCACATGAGCGAGGGAGGACGCCGCCAGCCGCGTCGAGCCGCCGCCAGGGCTACTCCCACTCGATTGTTCCCGGCGGCTTTGAAGTTATGTCGAGAACCACCCGGTTGACCTCGCGCAGCTCACCGATCATGCGCGACGCGATCGTCTCCAGCAGGTCATAGGGCAGGCGCGCCCAGTCGGCGGTCATGGCGTCGTCCGAGGTCACCGCCCGGATCACCACGACGTACCCGTAGGTGCGCTCGTCGCCCTGGACCCCGACGGTGCGGATGTCGGGCAGCACGCAGAACGACTGCCACAGCTCGCGGTAGAGGCCGGCCCTGCGGATCTCCTCCTGCAGGATGTGGTCGGCCTCGCGCAGCACGTCCAGGCGCTCCTTGGTCGCCTCCCCCCCGACCACCCGGATCGCCAGACCGGGCCCGGGGAACGGCTGGCGCCAGACCAGGCGCTCGGGCAGGCCGAGCTCGCTGCCGACCGCCCGGACCTCGTCCTTGAACAGCGCCCGCAGCGGCTCGACGAGCTCGAACTGCAGATCCTCGGGCAGGCCGCCGACGTTGTGGTGGGACTTGATCGTCGCCGCCCCGGTGCCGCCGCCGGACTCGATGACGTCGGAGTAGAGGGTGCCCTGGACGAGGTAGCGAACGTCTTCGGCGCCGCCGAGCTTGGCGGCCTCCTCCTCGAAGACCCGGATGAACTCCGCCCCGATCGCCTTGCGCTTGGCCTCCGGGTCGGTGACCCCTTTGAGCTTCTCCAGGAAGCGCCGCTCGGCGTCGACCGCGACGAGCGGGACCTTGAAGGTGTCGCGGAAGGCCCCGATGACCTGCTCCCCCTCGTCCTTGCGCATCAGGCCGTGATCGACGAACACGCACGTCAGCTGGTCGCCGACGGCGCGGTGGACGAGCAGCGCCGCGACCGAGGAGTCGACGCCGCCGGAGAGACCGCAGATGACGCGCCCGCTGCCCACCTGGCGGCGGATGCGCGCGACCTGGTCCTCGACGATCGACGCCGCCGACCACGTCGCCTCGCATTCGCAGATCTCCGTCAGGAAGCGCGTCAGGATCTCCTGCCCGTAGGGCGTGTGCACCACCTCGGGGTGGAACTGGATGCCGTAGATCCCGCGCTCCACGCTCTCCACCGCCGCGACCGGGGATGCCCCCGAGGAGGCCAGCGCCGTGAACCCCGCCGGGGGCTCGTAAACCGTGTCGCGGTGAGACATCCAGCACGTCTGTTCCCGCGGCAGGCCCGCCAGCAGCCGGCCGGGCTCGTTGACAGTCAGGTCGGCGCGCCCGAACTGGCCCACGTCGGCCTGCTCGACGCGGCCGCCGAGCTCGTGCATCAGCAGCTGCATCCCGTAGCAGATGCCCAGCACCGGGATCCCGAGCTCCAGCAGACCCGGCTCCAGACGCGGGGCGTCGGGCGAGTACACCGACGCCGGGCCACCCGAGAGGATCAGGCCGCGCGGGCGGCGCTGCGCGAGCCGCTCCAGGGCCACGTGGTGCGGTATGAGCTCCGAGAAGACCCCGCACTCGCGTACCCGGCGGGCGATCAGCTGCGAGTACTGACCCCCGTAATCAAGCACGACGACCTCGTCCGAGGCCATCTCGACTTCGCCTGGCTGCGTCCTCCCTCGCTCATGTGCCGAGCACACTTCGCTCGGTGCGTCCTTGCCATGCTCGTCGAGATGGCCTAGGTCGCGCTGACCCGGAGCGAGCGTCTCAGTCATGTACCGCGACAGGCTCTTCGGTCGACGCGGGGTCTTCGCTCTTGTCCGGCACCGCGGCCCTGCCGTTCACCGCCCCCATCCCGACGCCCTGGTCGCGCTGCAGCGCCTTGCCCTCGGTCTGCAGCGCCGGCGCGATCACGACCTCGGCGCGGTTGAACTCGGCGAGGTCCTTGTGGCCGCACGTCGCCATCGAGGTGCGCAGCCCGCCGAAGAGGTTGAACGTACCGTCGTTCTCGTGGGCCGGGCCGACGAGAATCTCCTCGAGCGTCCCGTTGCGGGTCGTCGCCACCCGCGTCCCGCGCGGCAGCGTCGGATGGAAGGTCGCCATGCCCCAGTGAAAGCCGCGACCCGGGGCTTCGTAGGCGCGGGCCAGGGGCGAGCCGATCATGACCGCGTCGGCGCCGAGGGCGATCGCCTTGGAGACGTCGCCGCCGTTGCGCATCCCGCCGTCGGCGATCACCATCGCATAGTCCCCGGTCTCCAGCATGTGCGTCGAGCGGGCGTGCGCGACGTCCGCGATCGCCGTCGCCTGGGGCACCCCGATGCCAAGCACCCCACGCGTCGTGCAGGCGGCGCCCGGCCCCACGCCGACGAGGACGCCGGCGGCGCCGGTGCGCATCAGGTGAAGGCCCGTGTGGTAGGAGGCGCAGCCGCCGACGACGACGGGCACGTCGAGCGAGGGGATGAACTCCTTGAGGTTCAACGGCTCGGAGACGGTCGAGACGTGTTCGCCGGAGACCACCGTGCCCTGGATCACGAGCACGTCGAGGCCGGCCTCCATCGCGAGCTCGTGGTAGCGCAGCACCCGTTGGGGCGTCAGGGAGGCCGCGACGACGACCTTCTGCTGCTTGATTTCCTGCACCCGCTGGGTGATGAGCTCTGGCTTCACCGGCTCCTGGTAGATGCGCTGCATCTCGCGCGTCGCCTGCTCCTTGGGCAGCTTCGCGATCCGCTCCAGCTGCTCGTCGGCGTCCTCGTAGCGGGTGAAGATCCCCTCGAGGTTGAGCACCGCCAGGCCGCCGAGGTGGCCGATGATCCCGGCGGTGCTCGGCGAGACGACGCCGTCCATCGCGGAGGCCATCATCGGCAGCTCGAACTGGTAGGGCCCCAGCTTCCAGGAGATGTCGATGTCGTCGGGGTCGCGGGTGCGCCGCGAGGGCACGATCGCGATGTCGTCGAATCCGTAGGCCCGACGGGCCTTCTTACCGCGGCCGATCTCTATCTCCATCACTGAATCCTTGCACTCGGGGGTGTCGGAGCGTAGCAACCGGGGCGGAGGTCTCGGATATCCTCGGCGGCGTGGGCGAGACCGCGATTCCCGAGTACGACGCGCGCGCCGTCGAGGAGCGCCAGCAGGCGGCCTGGATGGAGCGCGACGCCTTCCGCGCGCCCTCCATCGACGGGCTCGCCGACGGCGCGGGGATCTACATCAAGGCCTCCGCCCCGTTCACCTCCGGGAACGTCCACATCGGCCACGTCCGCAGCTACGCCATCGGCGACGCCTACGCCCGCTTCCAGCGCGCCCGCGGCGAGTCCGTGCTGTTCGCCTTCGGCTTCGATGCCTTCGGCCTGCCCGCCGAGCTGGGCGCGATCGCCAACGGCGAGTCGCCACACGAGTGGGTCACGCGCTGCGCGCAGCACATGACGGGCCAGCTGAAGCGACTGGGCTTCTCGTTCAACTGGGAGCGGACCTTCATGAGCTCCGACCCGATCATGTACCGCTGGTCGCAGTGGCTCTTCCTGGTGCTGCTCGACGCCGGCCTGATCTACCACGGGACGGGCACCGTGGACTGGTGCGACACCTGCCAGACGACGCTCGCCACGATCCAGGTCGAGAACGGGACGTGCTGGCGCTGCCACAACCCGGTGCGCCTGATCCAGCGCCCCCAGTGGTACCTGCGCATCAGCGCCTACGTCGCCGAGAACGACCGCCAGGCCGCGAGGCTGCGCAAATGGGACGAGACCTCGCTCGCCAGCCAGGCCGACGTCCTGGGCCGCAGCGACGGCTTCGAGCTCGAGGCCGAGGTCGACGGCGACGGCGTCGAGCTGACGCTTTTCACCCCCCACGCCGACGGCGCCGCCCTGGCCAGCTTTGCCCTGATCTCCCCCAAGCACCCCGACGTCGAGCGCTTCACGCGGGGCGACGCGGCCCAGGCACAGCTCGAGGAGCTGCGGCTGGGCGGCTTGGAGCGCAGCTCACGCGCCGCCGAGGCGATGGCCCTCGTCGACACCGGATGCACCGTGTCGCTGCCCGACCCGGCCGGCGGCCTGCGCGAGGTGCCACTGGCGATCTCGCCTGCCGTCGACGAGCGCTTCGGCCCCACCGCCGTGCTCGGCGTGCCGGCCCGCGACCGCACCGACGCGGTCATCGCCAGACGGCTCGGGCTGGCCGTGGAGGAGGACGGGAGCGCGGAGGCCGGCTCGGCGCCGGCGGACGGGGACGCCGTGTCGCAATTCGGCGAGGTGTGTGCGCCCGCGCGCGCGGGCGCACACGCGCGCGCACACACCCAGCCAAAACAGACATCGCCGCAGACATCGCCGGCCATCCGTCCCGCGGTGCGCTACCGCGCCGACGACTTCTCGATCTCCCGCCAGCGCGCGTGGGGCACGCCGATCCCGATCGTCTACTGCGAGGACTGCGGCGTCGTCCCGGCGCCGCCGGAGCAGATCCCGATCGAGCTGCCCCTCGACCTGAAACCGACCGGCGAGGGCAACCCCCTGGCCGAGCGCGAGGACTTCGTCCAGACCGCCTGCCCCGCCTGCGGCGGCCCAGCGCGGCGGGAGACGGACACGCTGGACTGCCACTTCGACGCCCTCTGGCTGTGGGTCCCGGCGTGCGTGCCCGCGGAGCAGCGCGAGCGCCCGCTGGAGGAGATTTTCGCCCTGCCCGACCTGCGCGCCTGGCTGCCCTCGGAGCGGCTGGTGGCGGGCTCGGACAGCGGCAACTTCATGTTCGACCAGCGCATCACGACGAAGGCGCTGCGCGACATCGGCCCACTCGCCTTCCTCGCCGACGGCGAGCCGTTCGCGGGCGCGCTGATGCACGAGATGGTGATCCGCGACGGGCGCAAGATGAGCAAGCACCTCGGCAACGTCGTCGATCCCGACGAGCTCGTGGAGCGCTTCGGCGCCGACACGGTGCGCCTGGCGGTGCTGTGGGCGGCACGGCCGCAGAAGTCGCTGAACTGGGACGACAGCTCCGTCCAGTACTGCGGGCGCTTCCTGCACAGCCTCTGGCGCTACTGCCACGCCCGCCTGGCGATGCGCGAGGACGCGCCCGAGCTCGACCCGGCAGCCACCGAGCATCTGCGCCGGCGGCTGGAGAAATGGTGTGAGACGGGGGTGCAGAAGATCACCGGGGAGCTGGCTGAGCTGGAGATGCACAAGGCGGTCCGCGACGTCATCCGCCTGCTCGACCGCATCAAGGACTTCGAGAAAAAGGTCATCCAGCGCAGCGGCGCCCTCGGCCGTGAGGATCTGGCGGCGCTCATCGACGCACTGGCCCTGATGGCGCAGGTGCTGGCGCCCTTCGCCCCGCACTTCGCGCAGGAGCTGTGGATCGCCGCGGGCCGCGGCGAGGCGGGGGTCACACCGCCGTGGCCGAGCCCGGCGGGCGCGGACGAGCGCGCCGCCGCGAGCGCGCCGAGCCGGGCTGGCGAGCCCGGCGCCGCGACGGATGGGCCGAGCGCGATCGCCCTGGCCGAGACGTGAAGATCGGAAACAACCCCATGAGCGCCATCGACGCCGTCGGCATACTCCCCTACGATGCCTGACATGGCGCGCTCCTCAGCCGGCACCCGCTCGTGCGCCACCGAGCTGGTCTGCCGCAAATGCGACTACAAGCTGCCGCTGTCAGAGCGCGGGGCGTACTGCCCACGCTGCAACAAGAGCCTCGACGTGGAATACGACTACGAGCTCGCCGCGCGGCGCATCGAGGAGGTGCCGCTGGCGCAGCGGCCTCGCAACATCTGGTACCTGGAGGAGCTGCTGCCGATCGTCGACGCCGTCGGCGAGATCCGCGTCGGCGAGCACTCCGGCTTCACCCCGCTGATCCGCGCCGACCGGCTCGGCGCGGCGGTGGGGCTGCGCAACCTCTACATCAAGGACGACAGCACCTCGCGCCCCAGCCTCTCCTACAAGGACCGCGTCGTCTCGATGGCCATCGCCCGGCTGCTGGAGCTCGGCGAGCACGAGATCGGCTGCGTCTCGACGGGCAACGTCGGCACCGCCGTCGCCGCGCTGGCCGCCAAGGCGGGGGTGGCGGCCTACGTCTTCTACCCCAACCGCCTGGAGAGCACGAAGGCCCACGCCTGCCGGGCGCTGGGAGCGCGGGTGTGCCAGGTGGAGGGCAATTACGACGAAGCCAACAAAGCCTGCCGGGCGCTCGCCGAAGCGACGGGCCTGGAGTTCACGAACATCACCCTGCGTCCGTTCTACGCGGAGGGCGCCAAGACGGTGGCGTACGAGATCTGCGAGCAGCTCGGCTGGCGCGCCCCCGACCGCATCGTCTCCCCGGCCGCCGGCGGCACGCTGTCCTCGCGCATCCACAAGGGGCTGAACGAGCTGCAGAGGGTCGGACTGGTGCAGACCGAGCAGACCAAGATCGACATCGCCCAGCCCGAGGGCTGCTCGCCGATCGCCCAGGCGATCCTCAGCGGGGCGTCGGAGATCGACCCCCAGGAGCCGACGACGCTTGCCCACTCGCTCGGCATAGGGGCGCCCGGCGACGGGGTCTTCGTGATCGAGGCCGTCCGCGGACGGGGCGGCACCGCCGCCGCCGTCAGCGACCGCGACATCTTCGCCGGCATCGACCTGCTGGCCTGCACGGAGGGCCTCCTCACGGAGCCCGCCGGTGGCACGACGGTCGCGGTCCTCGAGAAGCTCGCCGCCGAAGGGCGCCTGGACCCCGACGAGACGATCGTCGCGATGATCACCGGCAACGGCCTGAAGACCCTCTACGAGCACCCCTCCAAGCCCTGGCCGTCGAAGGTCGACTGCGACCCGGAGACGATGCGCGGGGTGCTCGAGGGCTTCCAGCGGGAGGCCGGCCACGCCACCGAGACGCTGCCCGCGTAGCGGCTCCCCGTCTCGGTACCTCCGCCGTAGCGGCTCCCCGTCGTAGCGGTACCCCCGCCGTGGCGGCCCTCCCTTACAGCTCGGTCTTGCGCGGCGCGTAGCGGTGGTGGAGCATCAGCTGGTTGCCGTCGGGGTCGGCGAAGAAGGCCATGTGGCAGACGCCGGTGTCGAAGGTGTCGCCCTGGAACTCCACCCCGCGCGCTTCCAGCGTCCGGCGAGCCTCGGCGACGTCCTGGACGTGCAGCGAGAGGCCGTTCTGGGGGTTGTGCGGGATGCCCATTTTCTCGGCGTCGATGACGGACAGGGTGAGGTTGCCGGTCTCGAACTCGGCGAAGTTGCGGTCGGGCATGTAGACCGAGCGTGGCAGGCCCAGCGTGGTGCCATAGAACTCCACGGCGGCCTGGAGGTCATGGGTGGGGACGGCGGCGAAGTCGACGCCGGTGACGATCGGGGCGACGGTGGTGCTCATGGTGGGGCCTCCTTGGTGCCGGGAATGAGTTTCCGCCATTCTGGCGCAGACCGGCCCGCGCCTCACCGTCTCAAGCTCCGGCGCCGCCGGCGCGCGGGCGGGCCCGACGACGTCTCGTCATCGCTCAGGCCCGGGCGAGCTCGCGTTCGGCGTCCGCGACGACCCCGGCGCGGTCCTTGTGGGCGCGCTCGTAGGCGAGCACTTCCTTGGCGAGCCCCTCGTCGTCGCCGCGATCGAGGACCTCGCGGACCTGTTCCACGGTGAGCTCGTCGTAGCCGGGCCAGGGCTCGTCGGCGCGCAGCGAGCCGAGCTTGCCGAGCACGGTGGCGCGGTCCTGGTGCCGGCGCTCGTAGGAGTCGATCTTGGCGAGCTCGATCTGGGAGAGCCCGGGCAGGCGTTCCACGATCTCGCTGGCGGTGAGCTGCTCGTAATCGGCGATCGCGAGGTCGTCGGCGGAGGCGACGGCGCCCTTGAGCTGCCCCTCGGCGCTGGCGACGCCGGGCACGCGACGGGCATTTCGAGCCGTGCGGCGCGCGCGGGCGCCGGCCTTGCGGGCGGCGCGTTTGGCGGTCGTGCCGGCGTCGCGGACGGCGTCGGCGGCGCCGATCTCGCCGAGGTCGTAGGTCGAGTCGCCCTTCACCTCGGCGCGCAGGACAGCATCGGTGAGCTTGGGGATCTCGCGCAGGATCCGCTCGAGCATGCGCTCCTCCTCGCGGCGGATCGCGACGGCAAGCTTCTCGGTGTCTTCGTCGCCGGCACGCGCCGCGAGCTGCTCGAGCGCCGTGTAGGTTGCGATCTCCAGAGCCTCGGCGGCGGCGGCGTCCTTGGCGTTCTTGAGGACCTTCTCCTCTCCCCCGCCGCCGCGCAGGACGTTCAGCGGCGCCTTGCCGAGGGCGAGGGCCTGGCCGGCGGCGCTCTCGGCAACTCCGACGAGCATCGCCAGCGGATCGCGGTGGCGGCCGAGCTCCTGGATCCGGGTTTGCACACGCCCGGCGTGCTCGCGCGTCTCGCGCAGGTGGGCTTCGAGCGCGTCGCGGTAGGCACCGCGGGGGGTCATCATGATCTGGGCCTGCAGATCCCGCGTCAGGCCCCGCTCGGCGGCATGGGCCTCCTCGAGATACTGCACAATCTTCTCCTCGGAGCTATGCATCTGCACGATCCTTCCTATCGGTCTGGATGTCCTGGCGGGGCGGGGTGCGGCGCCGCGCGCGCACCCGATCGGGGGTACGGCATTGCGCCTCTACCCGATCGGGGGATCTCCAACCATGACGCGCCCCCGGGTCTCTACTTCAGCCATCCGGCCTGCCTGGAGCACGACCCGCGGGTGCACATGCCCGAGCACCCCGACACGCCCGATCGGCTGCTGGCGATCGAGCGGGCGCTGGCCGCCCGGCACTGGCTCGGCTGGGAGCGGCGGGAGGCGCCGCCGGCCTCAGAGGATCAGCTCGAGCTGATTCACAGCCCGCGACTGGTGCGCCAGATCGCGGAGATGTCGCTGGGGGGCGGCGGCGCGATCGACCCGGACACGTTCGTCGGGGAGCCGTCGTTCCGGGCGGCGCTGCACGCCGCGGGCGGGGCCTGCGAGATGGCGCGCGCCCTGCTCGCCGGGGAGGCGCGGCTGGGTTTCAGCTGCGTGCGGCCCTCCGGCCACCACGCCGAGCCGGACCGGGCGATGGGCTTCTGCCTGTTCGACAACGTCGCCGTCGCCGCCGAGCTGGCGATCCGCGGGCTCGGCGTGCAGCGGGTCTTCATCCTCGACTGGGACGTCCACCACGGCAACGGCACGGCCGAGGCCTTCCGCCGGCGCTCGGACGTGCTGTTCGCGAGCATCCATCAGGCCGGCATCTACCCGGGCACAGGCGCGCTCGGGGACGTCGGCTCGGGCGAGGGCGAGGGCTACACGATCAACCTGCCGGTGCCGGCGGGCTCGGAGGAGGAGCTGTGGCTGTCGCTGCTCGAGCACGTCGTGCTGCCCGCCGCCCAGTCCTTCGCGCCCGAGCTGATCCTGGTGTCGGCGGGCTTCGACGCCCACCGCGCCGACCCACTCGCCGGCTGCCGCCTGGAGGCGGAGTCCTTCGCGCAGATCGCCCGGCACGTGCGCGAGCTGGCGCAGGCGGTGTCGGCGCCGCTGGGCCTGGTGCTCGAGGGCGGCTACGAACCGGCGGCGCTGGCCGAGTCCGTCGTGGCGACGCTGGCGGCGCTCGGAGACGAGGGGCCCGCGGTCTCGGCGGCGCCGGAGGCGCTGTTGACGTCGCGGGCGGCGGCGCAGATCGGTCACTACTGGCCGCTCTGAGCCGGACGGCGCCGGATATGTGAGAAAGCACTCGTGCGGGGACGGGTTTCTACGGAGGCGCGGAGGCCGACCTTGGATTTAGGTTTGTGCACGTTCGTCGCATTCGGAGAGGTCTTGAGATGAGCCCGCTGGGCGCCGTGTTCAACCTGAATCACCCCGCACATGTCGTGCACTGGCACTTCATCGACCTGTCGGTGGCGAACGTGGTCGTGATCGGGCTGATGCTGGTGGTGTTCGCGCTGGCGATCGCGCTGCCGTTTCCGGGCGCGGCGGGCCGTCGCGCGGCGCGCCGCGGCGAAGGCGCCGAGGGCGCGCCGGGAGGCGCCTCGGGCGCACCGGGAGGCGCGTCGTGAGCGTGGCGCCAGCCCCCCGTGCCTCCCGGCCCTCAGGCGAGGGCCACAGCCGCTCGTGGACGGTGCGCACCCGCGAACGGGCCGTGCAGGCGCTGCCCCCGGAGAAGCTGCTGCCCGACGGCCAGCCGACATATGTGGCCTCCTGGATCTACGTCTTCGGCGTCGCCAGCCTGGCGTCGCTGATCGTGACGGTGGCCTCGGGCATGATCCTCGCGCTGAAGGGCCCGGCGTGGTGGCATGACACCGGGGTCGGCCACTTTTTCAACAGCATCCACCTGTGGGCGGTGGAGCTGTTCTTCTTCGCGATGGTGGTGCACCTCTGGGGGAAGTACTGGATGGCGGCCTGGCGCGGCGGGCGCACCCGGGTGTGGGTGACGGGCGCGATCGTCTTCCTCGTCGCGGTCCCGACGGCGCTGACGGGCTACGTGTCCCAGCAGAACTTCGACGCCCAGTGGATCTCGACGCAGGCCAAGGACGCGATGAACTCGGTCGGGATCGGGGCGTTCTTCAACCTGACGAACTTCGGGCAGATGTACAGCTACCACATCCTGCTGCTGCCGCTGGCGGTGGTGGCGCTGGTCGTCGCCCACGTGCTGCTGGTGCGCCGCCACGGCGTGGTGCCGCCGTTTGAGGTCGAGCACGCCGAGCGGGCTTCCGCCCACGCCGCCCGGGCTTCCGCCGAGACTCCCGCGTCCGCCGCCGCGGCCTCCCCGGCACCCGACCCGGCGTTGCCCTTCCCAGACGGCGGAGCCGGATCATGAGGCTTTACTCGCGCGACGACACGCGCCCGTGGACGGGCACGTACGCGCCGTACGACCTTGTCAAAGAGCTGTGCATCGCGGTCGGGGCGATCGCGCTGCTGGCGGTGCTGTTGACGGTGCTCTTCTCCTCGCCCGACCTGAAGTCGAGCACGATCAAGCAGTGGTCGCGCGAACTGCCGGTCGACTTCGTGACGACGGCGACGGCCGAGCTCGACGGGACGAGCGGCACGGCGGAATACGGGCCGCCCTACAACCACTCGACGGGCTCGGTGCAGCACGCGGCGTTCATCCACCTGCAGGAATGGCTGGGGGTGAGCCATCCGATCGACACCTCCGAGGACTACGTGCTCGGGCCGCTATCGAGCGTCCCGGACGACCCCGAACTGCACGCGGCGGTCGCGGCGTACCGCGCGGCGCCGGCCGCCCAGCGGGCGAAGTGGACGGCCGCCTACGCGACGGCGCTGGAAAAGGCCAGCGCGAACGCGAACGGCACGGTGACGGTGCCCCCGGGCGAATACGGTCCGGTGCCGAAGATGATGGGCGCCCTGCTCGCGGTCGCGCAGAGCGGCGGCCTGGACGGCGACCTGCTGACGAGCAGCCACTTCTACCAGACCGACTACACCAAGCCGCTGCTGTTCATGGCCGACGGCGGCCTGCTGGAAAAACGCGCCGAAGCCCAACACCTGCTGGGCGAGCAGTGGGGCATGATGAACGAGACCGGCAGCTTCCCCGGGCAGGTGTGGCTGTGGCTTTACACCTTCTGGTACCAGATCGAACCGTTCAAGGCCTCGGCCAACGCCGACCTGCTGGTGATGCTGGTGATGGCGGTGCTCAGCCTGGCCTTCGTCTGCATCCCGCTGCTGCCCGGCATCCGCGAGATCCCGCGCCGGGTGCCGCTGTACCGGCTGATCTGGCGCGAGCACTACCGTGCCGAGCGCGAAGCGGGCGCCGCGGGCGGCCCGCCGCACGGCGACTCAGGCTAGCTGCCGCCCCCGCTGTCCCCGCCGATCAATCCCCGGTCGAGGGCGTAGCCGACGAGCTCGGCGCGGCTGGAGAGGCGCAGCTTCTGCTGGATGTGCGAGCGGTGGGTCTCGACGGTGCGGACCGAGAGGTAGAGCTGCTCGGCGATCTCGGCGTTGGTGTGCCCGAGGGCGATGAGGCGCAGGACGTCGACCTCGCGCTCGGAGAGGTCGTCGGGCGGCCCCGGGGGCGGCTCGGAGGCGATGCGGGCGCCGAGGCGGGGGTTGAGGTAGCTCTCGCCGGCGGCTGCGCGGCGGACGGCTTCGACGAGCTCGTCGTCGGCGGCCTCCTTGAGCACGTAGCCCAGCGCCCCGGCGGCCAGGGCCTCGCGGGCGAAGGCGGGCTCCTGCTGCATGGTGAGGACGACGATCTGGGTGGCGGGCGACTCCTGGCGGATGAGGGGGATCGCTTCGAGGCTGGAGCCGCCGGGCATGTTGAGGTCGAGGACGAGCACCTTGGGGTGGTGGCCGCGGACGAAGCGCCGGGCGCTTTCGACGTCGCTGGCCTCGGCGACGACCTCGAAGCCGTCCTCGCTGTCGAGCAGCATCCGCAGCCCGCTGCGTACGACGCCGTGGTCGTCGGCGAGGACGATGCGGATCGACTCCGGCGCGGAGGACTCCGCCGCCGCCTCGTCGGCCGTTGTGACGTCCCCCTCAGACATAACTCGATTCTCCGTCATCGCTTGGGAATCTACCGGCTATCGACGACTCGCGCCAGTTGCGAATCGGGCGAGATCAGTGGGTGACATGGGTCGCGTCGTCGGCCTGGACAGCGGCCGCTTCGCCGGCCGGCGTCTCGGGCCGGGGCAGCACCAGCAGCGAGCAGCGGGCGTGACGCTGAAGATAGTGGGAGGTGCTGCCGAGCACGAGCCGCTTCACGGGGCCATAGCTGCGGGAGCCGACGACGAGCAGATCGAGCTCGTCGCCGAACGCGGCGAGCTCCTCGCCGGTGAGGCCGTAGACGGCGCGGCCGTGGGCGCCCTGCAGCTTCCGCATGCGCTCTTCGGCGTCGTGGAGGAGGATGTCGATGCTCTCGCCGATGGCGGGCGGCATGATGCCGGTGTAGGAGTAGGTCGGGATCGAGACGACCTGCAGGGCATGGACGGCGGCGTGGGTCGGCGCGGCGAGCGCCTCGGCGGTGGCCAGAGCGGCCTCGCTCTCCGGCGAGCCGTCGTAGCCGACGCCGATCCTGGCGAGCGGCGCCTGGCTCTCGGCGTAGCCCCGGGCGGCGATGGCGACCGCGCAGGGCGCACCGTTGAGCGCGGCGCGGGTGTCGTCGCCGGCCATCGCCCGGCCGAGCAGTCCGCGTCCGCAGGAACCGACGACGAGGAGGTCGGCGTCGCGCTGCTCGGCCTGCTCGTGCAGGCCGCGACCGGGGGTGAAGGAGACGACGCTGACGAGCTCGGCGTCGACCCCGGCGGCGTCGCGTTCGCGTTCGAGCAGCTCACGCGAGGCGTCGCGCTCCTCGCCGACCATGCGGGGAGTGGCGGCATGAGCCGGCCGCAGCTCGCCGCTGTGGACGTGGGCGAGCGTGAGCCCTCCGGCGGGGGCCAGGAGACGCGCGGCGAGCGCCACGGCGTCCCGCCCGCCGGGCCGGCCGTCGACTCCGACGAGCACGTTCTTGAACATCGTGGTCTCCTTTCCCTTCGCTGTCGCCTTTCACGGTGATGGTATGCCCATCCGCCCCGGCGTGGCCTCCGTGCCCGGCCCAGAGGGGCCTGCGGCTTTATACGTAGGCGGGGCGGGCTCCGATGCCCCACAATCCAACGGTGAGCGGCTCGCCCGAGGCCAGAGCAGGCGATGCACAGGCCACGGCCGGCGGCGTCGGGGAGCCCGGCCCGCTCTCACCCCGGGAGCTGGCCGCGATCGACGCCTACTGGCGGGCGGCGAACTACCTCTCCGTTGGCCAGATCTACCTGCTGGCGAACCCGCTGCTGCGGGAGCCGCTGCGCCTGGAGCACGTCAAGCCGCGCCTGCTCGGCCACTGGGGGACGACGCCGGGCCTGAACTTCGTCTACGTCCACATGAGCCGGGCGATCCGGGAGCACGACCTCGACGCGATCTACGTCACCGGCCCCGGCCACGGCGGCCCGGGGCTGCTGGCGAACGTGTACCTCGAGGGGACCTACACCGAGGTCTACCCCCACGTCGGCCGCGACACGGAGGGCCTGCGCCGGCTGTTTCGCCAGTTCTCCTTCCCGGGCGGGGTGCCGAGCCACGTGGCGCCGGAGACGCCGGGCTCGATCAACGAGGGCGGCGAGCTGGGCTACTCGCTGGCCCACGCCTACGGGGCGGCGTTCGACAACCCCGACCTGCTGGTGTGCTGCGTGGTCGGCGACGGCGAGGCCGAGACCGGCCCGCTGGCGGCGAGCTGGCACTCCAACAAGTTCCTCGACCCGGCCAGCGACGGGGCGGTGCTTCCGATTCTGCACCTCAACGGCTACAAGATCGCGAGCCCGACGGTGCTGGCCCGCATCCCCGAGGAGGAGCTGCGGGCGCTGCTGGAAGGCTACGGCTACGCGCCACGCTTCGTGGAGGGCGACGATCCGGCGCGGATGCACCAGCTGATGGCGGCGGCGCTCGATGAGGCGTTGATGGAGATAAAGCAGATTCAGCGAGGTGCCCGCGCGCCCGCGCACGCGCGCACGTACGCGCGCGCGCACGCCTCGCAAAAAGACAACACGACGGGCACGTCGAGCGCCGGCGCGGACACCCCGGAGCGCCCGCGGTGGCCGCTGATCGTGCTGCGCACCCCGAAGGGGTGGACGGGCCCGAAGGTGGTCGACGGGCTGCCGGCGGAGGGCTCGTTCCGCTCCCACCAGGTGCCGCTGAGCGACCTGGCGGGCAACCCGGAGCATTTGGCGCAGCTCGAGGAGTGGCTGCGCTCGTACCGCCCGCAGGAGCTGTTCGACGAGCGCGGCGCTCTGCGCGCGGACCTGGCGGCGCTGGCGCCGCGTGGCCGGCGGCGGATGGGCGCCAACCCGCACGCCAACGGCGGGCTGCTGCGCCGCGAGCTGGAGCTGCCGGACTTCCGCAACTACGCGGTGGAGGTGCCGCGGGCGACGGCGACCACGAGCGAGCCGACGCGGGTGCTGGGCACGTGGCTGCGCGACGTGATCCGGTCAAACCCGGACCGCTTCCGCATGGTGGGCCCGGACGAGACGGCCTCCAACCGCCTGGGGGCGGTGTTCGAGGCGACGGACAGGGCGTGGGACGCGCGGCGGCTGCCGGGCGACGACCATCTGGCACCCGCCGGACGGGTGATGGAGGTCCTCTCCGAGCACCTCTGCCAGGGCTGGCTGGAGGGCTACCTGCTGACGGGCCGCCACGGCCTGTTCAACAGCTACGAGGCGTTCATCCACATCGTGGACGCGATGTTCAACCAGCACGCGAAGTGGCTGAAGGTGACGCGCGACATCGCCTGGCGCGCACCCATCTCCTCCCTCAATTATCTGCTCTCCTCCCACGTCTGGCGCCAGGACCACAACGGGTTCTCCCACCAGGACCCCGGCTTCATCGACCACGTGGTCAACAAGAAGGCAGAGATCGTGCGGGTCTACCTTCCACCGGACGCGAACTGCCTGCTGTCGGTCGCCGACCACTGCCTGCGCAGCCGGGACTACGTCAACGTGATCGTCGCCGGCAAGCAGCCCTCGCTGAACTACCTGGCGATGGAGGAGGCGGTCGCGCACTGCACGCGGGGCCTGGGCATCTGGGAGTGGGCGTCGAATGCCGGCGGGACGGAGCCCGACGTGGTGCTGGCCTGCGCGGGCGACGTGCCGACGCTGGAGACGGTGGCGGCGGCGGCGATCCTGCGGGAGCACCTGCCGGAGCTGCGTGTCAGGGTCGTCAACGTCATAGACCTGATGCGGCTGGAGCCCGACAGCGAGCATCCCCACGGCCTGCCCGACGTGGAGTTCGACGCGCTGTTCACGCGGACGCAGCCGGTGATCTTCGCCTACCACGGCTACCCGTGGCTGATCCACCGCCTGACGTACCGTCGCACCAACCACGACAACATCCACGTGCGGGGCTATAAGGAGGAGGGCACGACGACGACGCCGTTCGACATGGTGATGCTCAACGACCTCGACCGCTTCCACCTGGTGATGGACGTGATCGACCGCGTGCCGGGTCTCGGGGAGCGCGCGGCGGGCCTGCGCCAGGCGATGGCCGACCAGCGTCTGCGTCACCGGGCGTACACCCGCGAACACGGCGAGGATCCTGAAGACGTGAGCGGGTGGCGGTGGCCGGAGGTTTTTTTTGATGGGGATTTGGGTGGTTCGCGTCGCGCGGCGCCTGGCGCGGACGCGGAGGGCCGGACGGGCGAGGTTGGCTAGCGCGCAGTGCGCGTGCTCGTAGTCAACGCGGGTTCGAGCACGCTGAAGCTGAGTGTGCTCGACGAGGAGGACACGGTGCTCGCTCACCGGGAGCTGGCCGCGCCCCAGGCACGGGCCGACTCCGAGGAGTTGCGCGCCGCGCTCGCGGGCACGCTCGGCGCGGCCGACGCGGTCGGCCATCGGATCGTGCACGGCGGCGAGCGCTACCGCGAGGCGGTGCGCGTCGACGGCGAGGTGCGCGCCGCCCTGGAGGAGCTGGTCGATCTCGCCCCCCTGCACCAGCCGAAGTCGCTGGCGGCATTGGACGCGGTCAGCGCGGAGTTGCCCCGGCTGCCGGCGGTGGCCTGCTTCGACACGGCCTTTCACGCGACGCTCTCGCCCGCTGCGGCGACGTACGCGCTGCCGGCGCCGTGGCGCGAGCGCTGGGGACTGCGCCGCTACGGCTTTCACGGCCTCTCGCACGCCTGGGTGGCGCGGCGCGTGGCCGAGCTGCTGAGCGCCGGCGACGGACCGGACGTGGACTCCAGGCCCGCGGGCCGCGGGACGCCGACACGTGAGCGGCCCCCCGAGCGCCCCGGGGGCCTGCGCATCGTGAGCTGCCACCTCGGGGCGGGCGCATCGCTGTGCGCGATCGAGGGCGGCCGCTCGGTTGACACGACGATGGGCTTCACGCCGCTGGAGGGCCTTGTGATGGCGACGCGCTCGGGGTCGGTCGACCCGGGGCTGCTGCTGTGGCTGCTGGAGCGCGAGCGGCTCTCGGTGCGGGAGATGGCCGAGGCGCTCGAGCACGACTCCGGTCTGCTTGGGCTTGCCGGCAGCGCCGACATGCGCGAGGTGGTGGAGCGCGCACGGGCCCAAGCAGACGAGGGCGGGCAGGCCAGCGGGGCTGCAAGCCCGCGGGCCGCTGGGGAGGAGCGCCCGGCGCGGCTGGCGCTCGACGTTTACGTGCACCGCCTGCGTGCCGGCATCGCGGCGATGGCGGCGGCGTTGGGCGGCCTCGACGCGCTGGCCTTCACGGGCGGCGTCGGGGAGCGATCGGCGGAGGTGCGCTCGCTGGCCGCGGAGGGCCTGGCGTTCCTCGGCGTGGCGCTCGACGACGCTCGCAATCGGGCGGCGGATGGCGACGCGGAGATCGGGGCCCCCGGCGCGGCGGCGCACACTTTCGTGGTGGGAGCCCGCGAGGACCGCGAGATCGCACGCCAGGTGAGAGAGCTGCTCGGCCGCTGACCCGGGCGGGACGAGCGTCGAGGAGCGCCTCTGGCCCGGCGCCGGGGACACTCGCGGCTGCGCCGTCGCGCAGGGCATGAACAGCCATGCGGCCCCGGGGGCGCTCATACCGATCTCATACCGCGCGCCGCCCGAATGCCGACCTGGGCGGGGGATCTTGCTTTCACAGCAATCCCTCGCACAACGGAAAGGCAGACACCATGCAACACAGGACACTCAAGCGACTGCTCGGCTCGTTCGCCGTGATCGGCGGCGCCGCGGCGATGGCCGGCCTGGGCACGTTCGCGACGTTCACGAGCTCGACGTCGGCGAGCCACACGATCTCCTCGGGCACGGTCTCGATCGCGCTCGGCGCGACCGGGGCCTCGACAAACCGGCTGACGGTCGGCGCGTCGAACGTGGTCCCGGGCGACACGATCCAGCGCAGCGTGGATCTCGTCAACAACGGCGGCGCCGGCGCCGACAACCTGTCGGGCATCACACTCACGACGACGGCCTCGCCGAGCTCGCTGCTGGACACCGAAACGACCAACGGCCTGCAGATGGCGATCGAAAAATGCTCGGTCCCGTGGACGGAGGCCGGGACGGCGCCAGCGTACACCTACACCTGCAGCGGCACGACCTCCACCGTGCTCAGCTCGCGGCCGGTGATCGGCTCGAGCATGGCGCTGTCGGGCCTCGCGTCGCTGACCACCGGCGCGACCGACCACCTGCGCCTGACGCTGACGCTGCCGGCGGCGGCGCCGAACACGCTGCAGGGCCAGACCTCGACGATCTCCTACAACTTCGTCGGCACCCAGCGGGTCGCCGGCTCGAAGTAAGAGAGGAGCGTCAGGGCCATGGCCACGCTGAGAATCGCCGCCGAGCACGCCTGGGAGACCACCCCGGCGCAGACCGGCACGGCGGGTCATGGCGTTGTATCCAGAGGGACAGGCAAACGGGCGCGGACGGCCGGAACGGTCGTCCGCGCCTGCTGGGTCTGGGCTCAGCGCGCGCTGCTCACGCTGGCCGTGGTGCTGTTCCTCGGACTCGGCGTGCTGCCCCGCCTCGGCCTCTACCGGCCGGTGACGGTGCTCTCGGGCAGCATGCGCCCGACGTTCTCCCCGGGTGACATGGTGATCGACACCCCCGAGCCGGTCAGCGCGGTGCGGGTCGGGCAGGTCATCTCCTACCAGGTGCCGGTCGGCATCCACCAGGTCGAGACGCACCGCGTGGTGAGCATCCTGCAGGGCGGGGCACACCCCACGATCCAGACGCAGGGCGACGCCAACAACTACCACGACCCCTGGACGGCGAAGCTCGAAGGCGACACCGCCTGGCGGATGCGCGCCGTGATCCCCCACCTCGGCTACGTCGTCAACGTCCTGCGCGGTCCCACGCTGCGTCTCGCCGCGATCCTGCTTGCGCCGGCGCTGCTGGCGGCGCTGGTCCTCGCCGAGATCTGGGGCCTGGGAGGCGCGACACGCCGCGAGCCCAAGCCCGGGCCCGCGCTACTCGGGGATGTGAGATGAGGCTCCACCGGCACAGGCTCGCGACGGCGGTGGTCGCGGCACTGATGGCCAGCGCGGCGACCTGGCTGGCGGGCCCGCAGCTCGCGCAGGCGCTCTTCAGCGCCACCGCCACGGGTGGACCCCAGACGCTGGCCAGCTCGACCCTCGCGCCGGCCACCGGCCTCTCCGCGAGCCAGCTCGAATGCCACAAGAGCAAATCGCCCGAAGTCGCCCTGAAATGGTCGGCGAGCGGCTCGGAATACGTGTCCTCCTATGCCGTCGAACGCGCCGCGGCGAAAAGCGGGCCATTCACGACGCTCGCCACGGTGCAGGCGACGCAGCGCTCGTACACCGACGGCGCCTCGCTGGGCTACTCGACCACCTACTACTACCGGGTGAGCGCCGTGTTGGACTCGTGGACCGCACCGTCGGCCACAGCGTCGGTGACGACGTCCAGCAAATCCTGCCAGTAGGCCGAGCGCCCCGGCGTCACGGCGCCGGCGGCGAGCTCACGCTCGAGCTCGCGGGCGGCATCCGACGCGCCGGCGAACCCGAAGGTGCCGAGCGAGCCGGCCAGCATATGCGCGGCCCGCTCGGCCACACGGCGGGTCTCGGCGTCGAGCTCGTCCCGGGCCAGCGCCCGCACGGCGCGCTCGATCGAGGCCAGGCGCTCGCCGATGCGCCCGCGCTGACGCTCCCAGACGGCGCCCAGAAGGCCCTTGGTGTAGGGGTCGGCCCGTGGCGCGCCGCGCCGCGGAGTCCGCGGCGGGCGGGAGCGGCCGGCTGGGGTGACTGAATCGCGCATCGAACCGAGATTCAGATCGTCGCCGCGGCCGCCGATGGAAAGACGGAAAACCCACATCACAGGCGCCGGAAAACCACGAATGCATTAATTCAAACGAATTGATCATTGGAAAATTCCATGGGAAAACTACGTACAGGCAAAAATTTCTGTGGCAAAAACCGCAAAGACGCGGTAGACTCCCTTTCCAGATAAGCCCGACGGTTGGAACTTAGATCAAGGAAGCTCTGAGCCCCGCATGATCGCTGACCTGGCATGATCGCCCGACGGAGCCCACAGTCCGAGCCGATGGAGAGCTCGCGCTGGCTGGCGACGCAGACCGCGCTGCTGGAGGTCGCGCCCGACGCGATCCTCGGAGTCGACGGCGACGGGAAGATCGCGCTCGCCAACGCCCAGACGGAGATCCTGTTCGGCTACGCCCGCGACGAGCTGCTCGGCCTTCCCGTCGAGGCGCTGGTGCCCGAGCGGTTCCGTGCGACGCACGCCGGGCACCGCGCCGGCTACTTCGCCGACCCGCGCACCCGTCCGATGGGCGCGGGCCTGGAGCTCTTCGCCCGCCGCCACGACGGCAGCGAGTTCCCGGCGGAGATCAGCCTGTCGAGCATCGGCACCGAGAACGGCCCGCTGGCGATCGCGGCGATCCGCGACATCAGCGAGCGGGTGGCGCAGGCGCGCGAGCGCGAGCGACTGAAGGCCGAGGCCGAGCGCGAGCGCCTGCAGAACCAGCTCAACCAGGCGCAGCGGCTGGAGAGCCTCGGCCAGCTGGCGGGTGGCATCGCGCATGACTTCAACAACCTGCTGGCGGTCATCATCAACTACGCGGCGTTCGTCGCCGGTGACCTCGACGCCGCGGTGCAGGACGGCGCCGAGCGCTGGCGGGCGACGCGCGAGGACGTCGAGCAGATTCGCCTGGCGAGCGAGCGCGCGGCGAACCTCACCCACCAGCTGCTGGCGTTCGCGCGGCGCGACGTGGTGCAGCCGGCGATCGTCGACGTCAACGACGTCGTCGGCGACGTCGAGCAGCTGCTGCGCCGCACGCTGGGGGAGCACGTCGAGCTGCAGAGCGCCCTCGCACCCGACCTCGATCGGATACTGATCGACCCGGGCCAGCTCGAGCAGATCCTGATCAATCTCGCGGTCAACGCCCGCGACGCGATGCCCGACGGCGGGGTGCTGCGGATCGACACGGCCAACGTCGACATCGACGAGTGCTACGCCTCCTCACGTCCCGGGTTGAGCACGGGGTCATACGTGCGCCTGCGCGTGAGCGACAGCGGCGAGGGCATGTCGCAGGCGACGCTGGAGCGCGCGTTCGACCCGTTCTTCACGACCAAGCCGCCCGGCCAGGGCACCGGCCTGGGCCTGGCGACGGTGTACGGGATCGTCCAGCAGGCCGGGGGTCGCGCGCAGATCTACTCCGAGCCCGGCGTCGGGACGACCTTCACGGCGCTGCTGCCGGCGACCGAGCGCGAGCCGGCGCGCGAGCGCGCCGAGCCGACGGTCACGCGCTCTGCCGCGTCGCGGACGATCCTGCTCGTCGAGGACGAGCACGCGCTGCGCGAGGTGACGGCGCGCATCCTCAGCCAGGCCGGCTATCGGGTGCTGAGCGCGGCGAATGGGCCGGAGGCGCTGACGGTGAGCAGGGAGCACAGCGAGCCGTTCGACCTGCTGTTGACAGACGTGATCATGCCCCAGATGGCGGGGCCGCAGCTGGCGGAGCTGGTCCGCGCCGAATACCCCGAGACCCGCGTGATGTTCATGTCGGGCTTCGCCCAGCCGATCCTCGACACGGGCGGGCACCTGCAGGACGGGATGACGCTGATCGAGAAGCCATTCTCGGCCCCGACCCTGCTGGCGCGCGTCGGTGACGTCCTCGAAGCGGGCGCTCCACGGTGACCGAGCTGCTGCTCGTCGACGACGACCAGGCCCTGCGCCGCTGGGCCGAACGGGTCACCAGCGAGCGCGGCTACTCCTGCGAGGGCACCGACAACGCGCGGGAAGCACGGATGCGTCTGCGCGAAAACACCTACGAGCTGGTGCTCCTGGACGTGCACATCCCTGGCGAGTCAGGCATGGGGCTGCTCTCCCACATACGCGCCTCCTATCCCCAGTCGGCGGTCGTGATGCTCACCGGCGAGGACGATCCGCAGCTGGCGATGAGCGCGATCGAGCTCGGCGCCTACGGCTACATGGTCAAGCCGGTGCGCTCCGGCGAGCTCCTGATCAACGTCGCCAACGCCCTGCACCGCCGGCGCCGGGAGCTGGAGAGCGAGCGCGTGCTGGAGCAACTGCGCGCCACGGTGGACCAGCGCAGCCAGCGACTGGAAGAGACGCTGCAGGATCTGCAGCTCTCGGAGACCAGGGTCTGGGTCTCTCAGGCCGAGACGATCCTGCGGCTGGCGCGCCTGGTCGAGTTCCGCGACGAGGAGACCGGCCACCACCTGCAGCGGATGAGCGCCTACTGCGAGCTGCTGGCGCGCCAGGTCGGGCTGGGCGACGAGCGCTGCGAGCTGATCCGCCTGGCGAGCCAGCTGCACGACGTCGGCAAGGTCGCCGTTCCCGACAGCATCCTGCTCAAGCACGGCAAGCTGACGCCGGAGGAGTTCGAGATCATCAAGTCCCACGCCGAGACCGGCTACATGATGCTCGCCGGGTCGGCCTCGGAGGTGGTGCAGATGGGGGCGCTGATCGCCCGCACACATCACGAGCGCTGGGACGGCAGCGGCTATCCCCGCGGGCTCGCCGGCGAGGACATCCCGATCGAGGGGCGCATAGCCGCGGTCGCCGACGTCTTCGACGCGCTGACCTCGGATCGGGTCTATCGCTCGGCATTCCCGGTCACCTCGGCCGTCGAGCTGATGCACGCGGAGAACGGCAGCCACTTCCAGCCGGAGCTGCTGGAGACGTTCTTCGCGCAGCAGTCCGAGCTCGACTCGATCCGCCGGCAACATCGGCCCTGAGCAGAGCGCCGAAGGCGTCGCCCGGCAAGGATGCAGAGGAGATCACGGGGTGCAGCCATCGTCAGCCTCGGTGGCCGCGCCCGCGCCATCGTCCTCGTCGCCGTCCCCGCCGCGATGCCGGCAGGCAACGCCCCAGGCCAGCCCCCAGTCGATCGCTTCGCGCAGCTCGTCGAGCGTGAAGGGCTTGACGAGCCGCGCCGCGAAGGGAACGTCGATCTCGGGCGGCGCGGCGACGCTTGCGCATACGACGGGCAGCGCGGGATCGCTCGCGTGCGCGGCCTTGGCGAACAGCGCTCCCGAGGCGGCGGCGGGCTCGACGATCAACAGGTCGACCCCGTCGAGGTACCCGGGCTCCGGCGAGGCGAGCGTCACCGGCCGGTGACGCAGGCGGGCGACCATGCGCACCAGCAGACGCCGCATTCTCTCGTCGGACTCGTTGATCAGGATGCGCGCCATGCCGAATAGCATCGGCCGTGCCGGATGGATCGGCGGATGCGCGCGGTATGAGCGGCGTATGAGCCGAGCCGAGCGCCGCACGAGCCGAGCCGAGCGCCGCACGGGCCGGACCGAGCACCGCACGAGCCGAGCCGAGCGCCAGCAGAACCGAGCCCAGTGCGGCGCGGGCCGGACCGGGGCCCGGCGGATCGGCGGGCGTCACATGAGACGGGCGCCGACATGAGCCGGGCGAAGGTGCTGGTGATCGACGACGACGCCGTGGTGCGCGACCTCGTGCGCGGCGTCCTGGAGGGCGCCGGCCACGACGTGCGCGAGGCGCCCGACGGGCGGGCGGGCCTGCGCGAGCTCTACGGCTTCCGTCCCGACCTGGTGATCCTCGACGTCGAGATGCCCGAGCTCGACGGCTGGGGCACGCTGGAGCGCATCCGCGAGCTCTCGGCGGTCCCGGTGTTGATGCTGACGGCGCGCGGCGGCGAGCTGGAGCGGGTGCGGGGGCTGCGCGGCGGGGCCGACGACTACGTCGTCAAGCCGTTCGGGCGGATGGAGCTGGCAGCGCGTGTCCAGGCGCTGCTGCGGCGTGCGGGCGACGCCGAGACCGAGGCGCAAACCTATTCGGACGCGCTGATCGCGATCGACTTCGCCCGCCGCGAGGTCCGCTGCGGCGAGCGCGAGCCGCGGCTGACGCCGCTGGAGCTCAAACTCCTCGCGGTCTTCGTGCGCCACCCGAACCAGGTGCTCAGCCGCGATCAGCTGCTGGAGCTCGTCTGGGGCGACTCCGACGGCGTCGCCCCCGGCCAGGTGAAGCTCTATGTCGGCTACCTGCGCCGCAAGCTCGACCCCGACCACCCCGAGGCGACCCCGATCGAGACAGTGCGAGGCTTCGGCTACCGCTACCGGCGCCCGCCGGCTGCCTCGGAGCGTCCGGGGCGCTGAGGACCCGCGGCTCTCCCGCGTGCGGGGACCCCGCAGCAACGGCGCGGCGGGTCACCGATGCCGGCGCAACCGGGCCGCAGGAGGATTCGCCAATGAGCGTCTCCCCCGCCCGCGCCTACCCCGCCGCGAGCGAGGTCGACGTCGCGCTGCGCGACGGCTCCTCGCTGCACATCCGACCGGTCGCCTCCGGCGATCGCCCCGCGGTGGACGCCTTCCTGCAGGCCCTCTCCCCCGAGTCGATCGGCTTTCGCTTCTTCGGCGCGGTCGATCTCCAGTGGGCGGCTGACTGGGCGGTCGACGTCGACTACGCCGACCGCTACGCGCTGGTCGCGACCAGCGGCGCCGAGCAGGAGATCGTGGCGCACGCCGCCTACGTGCGCACCGGGCCAGAGCGCGCCGAAGTGGCCTTCCTCGTCTCCGAGCGCTGGCAGGGGCACGGCATCGCGACGATCATGCTCGCCCACCTGGCGGCGGTCGCCGAGCGCCACGGCATCGCGATCTTCACCGCCGAGGTGCTGCCCCACAACCGGCGCATGATCGACGTCTTCCGCGACAGCGGCTTCCCGGTGAACGAACGCCGAGCCGGCGACGTCGTGGAGATCGAGCTGCCGACCTCGCTCTCCCCAGAAGTCCTGGAACGGTTGGAGCAGCGCGAGCAGACGGCGGCGATCGCGGCGCTGCGCAGCTTCCTGGAGCCCCGTGCGGTGGCTGTGATCGGCGCCTCGCGCCACCGGCGGACGATCGGCGGGCAGATCCTGCACAACCTGCTCGCGGGCGGCTTCACGGGCGCCGTCTACCCTGTCAACCCCAACGCCCGCACGATTCAGGGCCAGCGTTCCTTCGCCTCGGTCGGCGAGCTGCCGGGTCCGGTCGAGCTCGCCGTGATCGCCGTCCCCGCCGCACGGGTGAACACGGTGGCGCGCGAATGCGGTGAGGCCGGGGTGCGCGCGCTGCTGGTGATCTCAGCCGGCTTCGCCGAGACCGGCGCCGACGGCGTCGAGCGCCAGCGCGAGCTGCTGCGGATCTGCCGCGAGCGGGGGATGCGCGTGATCGGCCCGAACTGCTTCGGCGTCTTGAACACCGCGCCGCAGGTCCGGCTGAACGCGACGTTCGCCGAATCCGAGCCGCCGGCGGGCCGCGTCGGCTTCCTATCGCAGAGCGGCGGTCTGGGCATCGCGATCCTGCAGGCCGCCGGACGCCTGGGGCTGGGTCTGTCCTCGTTCGTCTCGGTCGGCAACAAGGCCGACATCTCCGGCAACGACCTGCTCGAGTACTGGGAGCACGATCCCGGCACCGACGTGCTGCTGCTCTACCTGGAGTCGTTCGGCAACCCGCGCCGCTTCGCGCGGATCGCGCGACGGGTGGGCGCGACCAAGCCGATCGTCGCCGTCAAGAGCGGGCGCTCGCCGGCCGGCGCCCGGGCCACCTCCTCGCACACGGGCGCGCTGGTGTCGGCCTCGGACGTCACCGTCGACGCCCTCTTCGCGCAGGCCGGGGTGATCCGCACCGACACCCTGCACGAGCTGTTCGACGTCGCCGCCCTGCTCTGCGCCCAGCCGGCGCCGCGCGGGAGCCGCGTGGCGATCGTGACCAACGCGGGCGGCCCCGGGATAATGTGCGCCGACGCCTGCCAGGCCGGCGGCCTGGACGTCGTGGAGATGCCGGCCGAGGTCCGCGCGCGCCTGGCGCAGCGACTCGCGCCGGAGTCCTCGCTGGGCAACCCGATCGACATGATCGCGACGGCCTCCGCCGTGGACTACCGCGAGACGATCGAGGTGCTCCTCCAGGAGGGCGCGTGCGACGCGATCGTCGCGATCTTCGTGCCGCCGCTGGTCACGCGGGGACGGGACGTCGAGCGCGAGCTGCACGCGGTCGCCGCCATGGCGCGTGCGCACGGCGTGACGCTGGCCAGCGTGTTCATGGACGGCCGGCAGGCGGCGACGGCGGAGGGCGGGAACGATGCGATCGACGCCGCGGACGGCACGCGCCAGGTCGCGAGCACCGACGGCAGCGCCGGCCTCGATGGCCGCCCGGCCGTTACGCCGCGGGCGCCGCGCTTCGAGTTCCCCGAGGACGCCGCCCGCGCACTGGCCCATGCGGCGCGCTACGGCCGCTGGCGCGAGCGTCCGGCGGGCGCGGTCGTGCGACCCGAGGGCTGCCGCGGCGATGACGCCGCGAC
>DATKPO010000058.1:0-36546 GCA_035524055.1 Solirubrobacteraceae bacterium | reverse complement strand
TCAGCTCACCACCGAGATCGCGCTCAATCAAGGCATCAGCGGAATCCACCCGCCGGCGGCGGTCAAGGACCTGCGTTTCAACCTGCCGCCGGGACTCGTCGGAGATCCCGTTCCCTTCCCCCAATGCACCCTCGCTCAGTTCACCTACGACGGGGAAGAAACGCAGAACCTGTGTCCCAATGAAACGGCGGTCGGCGTCGCCTCTGTCACTATCGACCTCGGACTGTTCGGCTCGGGCGCGCAGGTGACCTACGAAGTCCCTCTGTTTAACCTCACGCCATCGGTCGGCGAACCGGCTCGCTTCGGCTTTTTTGTCTCCGCCGATCCCGTGTATCTCGACACCGCTATTCGCACCGGCGGCGACAACGGTGTGACCGTCACCGTTCCCAACATCACCGAGCTCGTTGGTTTCGAGTCCGCACACGTCACGTTCTGGGGAGTTCCTGGCGATCCGCGTCACGACGCCGCGCGCGGATGGAACTGCCTCAGGCCTGTCTACGGCTACTCTCCGCCCTGCGCCGCCACGGACCAGGAAGCGCCGCCGCCGTTGCTGACGCTCCCGACCGCTTGCGACGGCCCGGTTCACACCAGCGTCGAAGCTGACTCATGGGAGGAAGAGGAAGCGTTCACCTCGCCGCTGGCCTATACATTCCAGGACAGGCTCGGGCGCCTGTTGGGCATGGACGGCTGTAACCAGCTTCCGTTCTCGCCGAGCATCAGGGTGACGCCAGACGGCCAGGCAGGCAGCACGCCGACCGGGTTGACCGTTGATGAGCACGTGCCGCAGGAAACGAGCCTCAACCCGAAAGGTCTCGCGGAGTCTGACGTAAAGGGTCTGTCGGTCACGTTGCCCGATGGCGTCGCGCTTAACCCATCGGCCGCCGATGGGCTACAGGCGTGCTCGCTCGAACAGATCGCGCTGCAGAGCGCCGCGGCGCCCACCTGTCCGGAAGCCGCGAAGATCGCCACCGTCGAGATTAAGACACCGCTGCTGCGCAACCCGCTCGAAGGCGCCGCCTACCTCGCGACCCAGGACGCAAACCCGTTCGGATCACTGGTCGCGATGTACATCTACGCGGCCGACCCCGTCTCCGGCGTCAGCGCCAAGGCGGCCGGCGAAGTCGTCGAGGACCCCGTAACCGGGCAGCTCACCGCTCACTTCGAAGCCGACCCCCTGTTCCAGCACGACCCGCGCTACGCCGGTGAGGTCGCTGCGCAGTTCTTGCCCGAGCTGCCGTTCGAAGACATCGAAGTCCACTTCTTCGGCGGCGATCGCGCGCCGCTGACGACGCCGGCGCGCTGCGGGGCATACACGACGACCGGCACATTCACGCCGTGGTCGGAAAATGAAACGACCGAATCGAGCTCGACGTTCGACGTGGTCAGCGGCCCCAACAAATCGCCGTGTGAGAACCCTTTGCTGTTCCATCCGACGTTGACGACGGGCACGAGCAGCATCCAGGCGGGCGGGTTCAGCCCGTTCGTGATGACGATGAGCCGCGAAGACGGCGAACAGAGCCTGCAGTCGGTGAAATTGCGAATGCCGCCAGGGATGCTCGGCACCCTCTCCACGGTGAAGCTGTGCGGCGAACAGCAGGCCGACGAAGGGACTTGCGGGTCGGAATCGCAGATCGGGGAAACGATCGTCAGCGTCGGCGTCGGCGGCGACCCCTACACCGTCACGGGTGGCAAGGTCTACATCACCGGCCCATACGAGGGCGCTCCGTACGGCCTGTCGATCGTCAACCCCGCCGTCGCCGGGCCGTTCGACCTCGGCAAAGTGATCGTGCGCGCGAAGATCGAAGTCGACCCCGAAACCGCGCAGCTGACGATCACTACCGACGAAAGCGGCCCCTACAAGATCCCCACGATCCTCGACGGCATACCGCTCGAGATCAAGCACATCAACGTTGACATCAACCGGCCGAACTTCACGTTCAACCCGACTAACTGCAGTCCGCTGGCCGTCACCGGGAGCCTGAAGAGCAGCGAAGGCGCGAGCGCGAGCCTCTCGATTCCCTTCCAGGTCACCAACTGCGCCGTGCTGGCGTTCAAGCCCAAGCTGGAAGCCTCCACCTCGGGTAGGACCTCGCGCGCGAATGGGGCGAGCCTGCACGTCAAGCTCAGCTACCCCGCGGGCCCGTACGACGCCAATATCAGTCGCGTCAAAGTCGAACTGCCCAAGCAGCTGCCCTCGCGGCTGACGACGCTGCAGAAGGCGTGCACGGCGGAAGTCTTCGATGCCAACCCGGCGGCATGCCCGGCGGCGTCGATCGTCGGGCACGCCACCGCGACGACACCGGTGCTGCCGGTGCCGCTTGAAGGGCCGGCGTATTTCGTCTCCCACGGCAACGAAGCCTTCCCCAGCCTCGTCATCGTCCTCCAGGGCTACGGTGTCACCGTCCACCTCGTGGGCACCACATTCATCAGCAACAGCGGGATCACCAGCAGCACCTTCAAGACCGTGCCCGACGTGCCCGTCGGGACCTTCGAGCTGACCCTGCCCCAAGGGCCCTACTCGGCGCTGACGGCGAACACCAGCCTGTGCAAGGCCGAGCACGGCGGCAAGCTGAAGATGCCCACCGAATTCGTCGGGCAGAACGGGGCGCTGATCAAGACGACCACCAAGATCGCCGCCACCGGCTGCCCCAAGGCAAGCAACGCGACGCGGAAGCACAAGAAGCACAAGCACCCCAGGCACAAGCAGGGCAGGCACAAGCAGAGCAGGCGCAAGCAGAGCAGGCGCAAGCAGGGCAAGCCGAGAAAGGGCTAGGAGTGGATCGGCGTGGCCGGCCGGAGTCGCATCGCGTCGCGAGCGCCGAGGACCGGCCGCGCCAGCTCCTCGCCTGACCCGCGCGAGGAGCTGGCGGAGGTGCAGCGCATGCGCATCCTTGCCGGCGCCACCGAGGTCGCGGGAGACTTCGGCTATGAGGGGCTGACGGTCGCTGAGATCGTCAGCCGCACCGGTGTCTCCCGGCGCACCTTCTACGAGCTCTTCGCCGACCGCGAGCAGTGCTTTCTGGCGGCCTTCGATGTCGCGCTCGCCCGCGTCGGCGCGCCGGTGCTCGCCGCCCACGGCTCCCGACAGGCTTGGCCCGGGCGGATCAGGGTCGCGCTCGCGGCCCTGCTGGGTGCTCTTGACGAGCATCCCGACATCGCGCGGCTGCTCGTCGTGGAGACGCTCGCCGCTGGCCCGGCCGCCCTTGGACGCAGGGCCGAGGTCGTGCGCGCGCTCGCCCGCGCCGTCGACGCCGGGCGCGAGCAGGCGCCCGGCGCGCGCGTGGTTGGGCCGCTCGCCGCCGAGGCGGCCGTCGGCGCCGTGCTCGCCGTGCTCCACGAACGCATCCTCGCCGCTCCCCGGCAGCCGCTCAGCGCCCTGCTCGGGCCCCTCATGAGCATCGTCGTCATGCCCTACCTCGGCCCCGCCGCCGCCGAGCGCGAGCTGCGGCGGGCTGAAGCCCAGCCCCAGCCCGGCGGCCGTGGACCATCGCACCCGAACCCCCTGCACGGGCTCAACATGCGCGTCACCTACCGCACCCTGCGTGTCCTGGGCGCCATCGGCGAGCTGCCCGGCGCCAGCAACCGGGCCGTCGCCGAGCGCGCCGGGATCTCCGACCAGGGCCAGACCTCCAAGCTGCTCGCCCGGCTGCAGGGGCTCGGGCTGATCGAGAACGGCGAGCCCGCCCGGCGTGAGGGCGCCCGCTTCAAGGGCGAGGCCAACCGCTGGGCGCTGACCGCCCGCGGCGCCCAGCTCGTCGAGGCCGTCGACGGGCGCGCCGGCTCGCGGTACGGGGTCGAGCCCGTTACGGGATCGAGCCCGGCGGCGCCAGCCCCCATCTGAGCTCGGGGTCCTCGGTCACCTGGATGCGCGCATACGACGTCGCCACGCACCGCGGTGGTACACCGCGGTGTACCACCGCTGTGTACCACCGCTGTGTCACCGCTTCGGCGTCTGCCGCCGGGGCGCAGGACGTGAACCCGGCGGTTCGCGAATCGCGAACCGGCACGCCGGCGCCCGCGCCCGTCGGCAACCTCCTCGCGCCCGGCCCGGGAACCCGAGGAAGTAAAATGGGGCGCCAGATGGCAGCCGCCGAGCCCACCGCGCCGCAGACCCCGACCGCCACCCCCTTCGCCTCGATCGAGGAGGCCATCGAGGAGATCCGCGCCGGGCGCATGGTCGTCGTCTGCGACGACGAGGACCGCGAGAACGAGGGCGACCTCGTCATGGCCACCCAGTTCGTCACCCCCGAGGCGATCAACTTCATGGCCAAGGAGGCCCGCGGCTGGATCTGCCTCGCGCTCACCCCCGAGCGCTGCGACGAGCTCGGCCTGGAGCTGATGACAGCCAAGAACGAGTCCGCCCTGCAGACGCCCTTCACCGTCACCATCGAGGCCCGCGAGGGCGTCACCACCGGCGTCTCCGCCCACGACCGCGCCCACACCATGCAGGTCGCCGTCGACCCCAAGACCAGGCCCGGCGACCTCGTCCAGCCCGGGCACGTCAACCCGTTGAAGGCCAAGGCCGGCGGCGTGCTGGAGCGCACCGGGCACACCGAGGCCAGCGTCGACCTCGCCCGCCTCGCCGGCCTCATCCCCTCCGGCGTGATCTGCGAGATCATGAACGAGGACGGCTCCATGGCCCGCGTCCCCGACCTCGCCGCCTACTGCCAGCGGCACGGGCTGAAGATGGTCACGATCGCCGACCTCATCGCCTACCGGCGGCGCAACGACCGCCTCGTCGAGCGCGTCGTCTCCACCCGCCTGCCGACCACCTTCGGCGACTTCGAGGCCGTCGGCTACCGCTCGCTGCTCGACGACAAGCACCACGTCGCCCTCGTCAAGGGCGACGTCGCCGGGCAGCCCGACGTGCTCGTCCGCGTGCACTCCGAGTGCCTCACCGGCGACGTCTTCCACTCCCTGCGCTGCGACTGCGGCGAGCAGCTCGCCGCCGCCCTCTCCATGATCGAGCGCGAGGGCACCGGCGTCCTGCTCTACCTCGCCCAGGAGGGCCGCGGCATCGGGCTGCTCAACAAGCTGCGCGCCTACCGCCTGCAGGAGCAGGGCCTGGACACCGTCGAGGCCAACGAGCGCCTCGGCCTGCCCGCCGACCTGCGCGACTACGGCATCGGCGCCCAGATCCTCGCCGACCTCGGCCTCTCCTCGATCCGCATCCTCACCAACAACCCCAAGAAGATCCGCGGCCTGGAGGGGTATGGCCTGTCCGTCACCGCCCAGGTGCCGATCGAGGCCGTCCCCAACGAGCACAACGCCGACTACCTGCGCACCAAGGCCCAGCGCATGGGGCACATCCTGCACCACCAGGGGCTCAACCTCGACGCCGAGCTCCTGCACGCCGAGCGCGAGCACGACCGCGAGCTGGGGCGCGAGAGCCCGTGAGCGGGGAGCCGCGGCGGTGAGCGAGCCGATCGAGCCGATGGGCGAGGAGCTGGAGTCGATGAGCGACGAGCTGGAGTCCGTCGGAGAGGCGCCCGAGCCGCGCACGTACGCGATCGCCGTCGCCCGCTTCTACGAGGAGCTCGCCGAGCGCCTCCTCCAGGGCGCCCAGGCGGCGTTCGCAGAGGCCGGATTCCTCGACGTCGACGTCCACGAGGTCCCCGGCGCCTTCGAGCTCCCGCTCGCCGCCTCCTACGCCGCGCGCTCGGGGCGATACGCGGGCGTCGCCTGCCTCGGCGCCGTCATCCGCGGCGAGACCGACCACTACGACTTCGTCTGCGCCGAGACCGCCCGCGGCATCATGCAGGTCCAGCTGCGCAGCGGCGTCCCCTGCGCGTTCGGGGTGCTCACCTGCGACACCATGGAGCAGGCGCTCGCCCGCGCCGGCGGCGGCAAGCGCGACCAGGGCCGCCACGCCGCGCAGGCCGTCCTGCGCCTCGCCGCACTGCGCGACGAGCTGCTCGCCGGCGAAGACGCCTGGGCGCTCTGAGGCCCGCGGAGGGGCCGAGCGGGACCGGGGGCGTCGGCATCGACTTTGCGTCGGCATCGACTTTGGCGAGGTGTGTGCGCGCGCGTGCGCGCGCACACACCTCCAAAAATTTGCATCCGACGCCCATCTCCGGCGTCCCGAGTCGCGGCTTCGGTTGAAATCGCCTAGACTGCTTGCCGCTATGGCCAAGGTATGTCACAGCTGCGGCAAGGCCCCCGCCTTCGGGCAGAGCCGCAGCCACTCCATGGTCGCCACCAAGCGACGCTTCGAGCCCAACCTCCAGCGCGTCCGCATCGTCGTCGGCAAGGCGCCGCGGCGCGTCTACGTCTGCACCCGCTGCCTCAAAGCCGGCAAGGTCGTCAAGGCGCTCTGACGACGCCGTCAGGCCGCCGCGACGCCCGCTCTCGCGCGGGTCGCCGCCGATGCTCGGCCGCTGTCGTCGGAGGCAGCGCGTAACCTTCTCCGGTGCCGTCAGTAGCTAGATCTAGAGTTTGAGCCCGCACCTCCGCAGGCTTCACCGTCTGCCCGCGCCCTCGCCGCGGAGACACGGATGACGCAGACCGCCGTGACCGACACCAACCTGCTGCGCTTCCGCGCCGCCGTCGCCGGAGCGCTCGCGCACCTCGAGTCGCGCCGTCAGGAGGTCAACGACCTCAACGTCTTCCCCGTCGCCGACGGCGACACCGGCGACAACATGGTGCTCACCCTGCGCGCCGTCCTCGCCGAGCTCGACCGCCTCCAGGGAGCCGACGCCCGCCGCACCATCGACGAGATCGGGCGCGAGGAGATCGTCCAGTCGGTCGCCCGCGCGGCCCTGCTCGGGGCGCGCGGAAACTCCGGCGTGATCCTCTCCCAGCTCATCCGCGGCGCCGCCGAGGAGCTGGTCGCGCGCCCCGGCGAGCTCGTCGACGCCAGCGTCGTCGCCGCCGCCCTGGAGAACGCCGCCCAGCGCGCCTACAGCTCGGTCCGCAACCCCGCCGAGGGCACCATCCTGACCGTCGCCCGCGAGATGGCCCGGCGCATCGCCGAGGACGTCCAGCGCGCCGGAGAGGGCGCCCGCCTGGCGCCCGACGCCGTCCCCGAGACCCAGGACCGCGCGATCGCCCAGGCGCTCGAGCGCGCCGTCGCCGCCGGCCAGGACTCCGTCAAGCGCGGGCCCGAGCTGCTCGCCGCGCTGCGCGACGCCGGCGTCGTCGACGCCGGCGGCTACGGCCTGACGATCCTCTTCGCCGGGGTCGTCGCCGCCCTGCGCGGCGAGGACCCGCCGCCGCTGGACCACTACGAGCCGGCTCGCATCCACCACCCCGAGCACAGCTCCGGCACCTACCGCTACTGCACCAATTTCGCCGTCACCGGCAGCGAGCTGGCGCCCGAGCGCTTCGTCGCCGCCCTGGAAGAGCTCGGAGACTCGGTCCTCGTCGTCGGCGACGAGACCACCCTGAAGGTCCACGTCCACACCGACCAGCCCGAGCGCGCCACCGCCGTCTTCGCCGGCGCCGGCGAGGTCTCTCGTCTGGACGTCGCCGACATGCGCGCCCAGGTCGCCGAGCGCCACGGCCGGCTCGCCGCCGACGACGACGCCGCCGACCTCGGTCCGCGCGACGGCGGGGGGGACGCCGACGCGGACGCCCAGCCGGCCAGCGGCTCGGGGCACCACGACGGCGCCGGCGCAGCGCCGCCGGCGCGGGTGCGTTGCGGCGCCCTGGCGGTCGTCAGCGGCGAGGGACTGAGGGCGCTGTTCACAGAGCTCGGCGTCCACACCCTCGACGGCGGCCCCACCATGAACCCCTCGACGTACGAGCTGCTGGCGGCCATCCACGAGGTGCCCGCCGAGGAGGTCGTGGTCCTGCCCAACAGCGCCAACGTCATCATGGCCGCCGAGCGCGCCGCCGAGCTCTCCGACAAGCAGGTGCTGGTCGTGCCCGCCGCCAGCCAGCAGGCCGGCCTCGCCGCCGCGCTCGCCCTGGCGCCGGAGCGTGCCGTCGAGCAGAACGCCCAGGCGCTGCACGAGGCGCTCGCCCGCCTGCGCACCGGCGCCGTCGCCCCGGCCGCCCGCGAGGACGCCAACGGGCGCTTCCGCCGTGGCGACGCCGTCGGCTTCCTCGAGGACGAGGTCATCGCCTGGGGCGAGCCCGCCGCGACGCTGCGCGAGGTGCTCGTCGCGCTCGCCGACGGCGCCGAGCTGCTCAGCGTCATCTCGGGCAGAGACGCCCCGTTCGGCGAGGACGCCATCGCCGGGCTGCTCGACGGCGAGCTCGGCGACGCCGAGCTCGAGCTGCGCCAAGGCGGCCAGCCGGCCTACTGGTGGCTGCTCTCGGCCGAGTAGACGGCGCAGTGGTGCGCGCCTTCGCCTCGACGGAGCCGCTCACGGCGCGGGAGCTGCTCGCCGCGCCCCTGCGCTGGCCGCGGCCCTCCAGGCTGGCGCAGCCGCTCGCGGCGCCCTCCGCTCAGGGCCGGTCGGGGAAGCTCCTCGACGGCCTGCGCAGCCTCGGCATCGCCACCGTCGGCGAGCTCATCGAACACCTCCCACGGGACCGCCGCGAGGCGCGCACAGTCTCCGCCCTGACGCCCGGCGAGCAGGCCACGGTCGCCGTCGAGGTCGTCGCGATCGAGCGGCGTCCCGTGCGCAGCCGCAAGATGGCGCCGCTCGTCCAGGCGCGGGTGCGAGACGCCACCGGGGCGATGCGGGCGACGTTCTTCAACCAGCCCTGGCTCGTCGACCGCTACCCCGCCGGCACCCGCCTGCTGCTCCATGGCAAGGCCGGCCGCGCCGGGGACTTCAGCGTCGCCCACCACGCGCTCGCCGCCGGCGCCGCGAACGGGACGGCCCCGGTCCAGGCTGACAGCGTCGCCCACTACGCCGCCGCCGAGGGCGTCAGCTCGACCCAGATCGTCCAGCTCGTACGCGAGCACCGGCCGGCCCTGGACGACGTCTGCGAGCCGCTTCCCGCGGCCCTGCGAGCCGGCGAGCGGCTGCCCGATCGCGCGGCGGCGCTCGCCGCGATGCACTTCCCGCGCGACGACGCCCAGGCCGAGCGGGCGCGCGAGCGCCTCGCCTTCGAGGAGCTCCTGCTGATGCAGCTCGCCCTTCTGCGTCGCCGGGCGCTGCGCGGCGCCGGCTCGGCGCCGGCGCTGGAGGAGCCACGCGCCCTCACCGCGCGCTGGCTGGGCGAGATGCTGCCGTTCGCGCCCACCGAGGACCAGCTCGCCGCCTTCGCCGAGCTCGACGGCGACCTCGCCCGGGCGCACCCGATGCAGCGCCTGCTGATGGGCGAGGTCGGCTCGGGCAAGACCGTGGTCGCGCTCTACGCGCTGTTGCGCGCCGTCGAGCACGGGATGCAGGGGGCCTTGATGGCGCCGACAGAGACGCTCGCCGAGCAGCACTTCGCGACGCTCCAGACACTCGTCCCGGAGGCGCTGCTCCCGGCCGCGCTGCTCACCGGCTCGACGCCCGCCCGGCGCCGCGCCGAGGTGCTCGGCCGGCTGGGATCGGGCGAGCTCCCGCTCGTCGTCGGCACCCACGCCCTCATCGAGGGCGACGTGCGGTTCGCCCGCCTCGCCGTCGCGGTCGTCGACGAGCAGCACCGCTTCGGCGTGCGCCAGCGCGCCGCCCTGGACCGCAAGGGCCCCGGCGCCGACTCGCCGCACGTCCTGCACATGACCGCCACCCCGATCCCGCGGACGCTCGCCCTCACCGCCTACGGCGACCTCGACGTCACCCGCCTGCGCGGCCTGCCCCGTGGAAGGCGGCCGATCGCCACCCACGTCGCCGACAGCGACGCCGAGCGCGCCCGCGCCTATGAGCGGCTGCGCGAGGAGCTGCGCGCCGGACGCCAGGGCTACGTCGTCTGCGCCCTCGTCGCCGAGTCCGAGACGCTGCAGGCCCGCGCCGCCGAGGCCGAGTTCCAGCGGCTCCGTACGGGCGAGCTGCGGGGATTCGCCGTCGAGCTCATGCACGGCCAGCTGCGCCCCCGCGCCAAGCAGCAGGCGATGGCCCGCTTCGCCGCGGGCGAGGCCCAGGTCCTCGTGGCGACGACCGTGATCGAGGTCGGCATCGACGTCCCCAACGCCACCGTCATGCTCGTCGAGGACGCCGAGCGCTACGGGATCTCCCAGCTGCACCAGCTGCGGGGGCGCATCGGCCGCGGCGCCCATGACTCCCTGTGCATCCTCTTCGGACCCCGCGGCTCCCGCCGCCTGCAGGCGCTCGCCCGGCATGGCGACGGCTTCCGCCTCGCCGAGATCGACCTCCAGCTGCGCGGCGAGGGGGAGATCGCCGGATTGCGCCAGCACGGGCAGGCCGAGCCACGGGTGGCACGGCTGCCTCAGGACGCTCCGATCCTCGACCGCGCCCGCGACTGGGCGCTGCGACTCGCCGATGCCGACCCCAACCTGGCCGCACCCGAGCACTCCCTGCTCGACGGGGCGCTGCGCCGGGCGTTCGGCGAGCAGGCCGCCGAGCCGATCTCCGCCTGACGCGGGCGACGTCGGAGAGGCCGGCGCGGGCGCTGAGCGATGATGCCCCGATGCGGGTGATCGCGGGAAGACTCGGCGGACGGCGGCTTCACGCGCCCCGCGGGCGAGCCACGCGGCCGACCGCCGAGCGGGTGCGCGAGGCGCTGTTCTCGATGCTCGGGCCGCTCGACGCTGAGATCGTCCTCGACCTCTTCGCCGGCACCGGCGCCCTCGCGATCGAGGCGCTCTCCCGCGGCGCCGCCCGGGCCGTCCTGGTCGAGCGCGACCGCCATGCCCTGGACGCCCTGCGGCGCAACCTGCGGGAGCTGCGGCTCGGTCAGGCGGAGGTCGAGGTCCGTCACGAGGAGGCGCGGCGCGCTCTGCGCAAAGCACGCGAGCGCGGCGAGAAATACGATCTCGTGTTCATCGATCCGCCCTACGGCCAGACGGGTGAGCTGGAACGCGAGCTCGCGGAGGCCCTGCCGCCGCTGCTGGCGCCCGGGGCCCGTGTCGTGGTCGAGGGCGACGCCCGCCGCGACGAGCTCTCCGCGCTGCCCCTCGAGGTGCAGGCGCGGCGGCGCTACGGCGATACTTCGGTAACAATCTTGCGTCAGCCATGACCCAAAGCCAAAGCGATCAAGCCGCCAGCTCGGGCCGCCAACCGGCGTTGCGGCGCGGCGTCGCCGTCTGCCCGGGCTCCTACGACCCCCTCACCAACGGCCACCTCGACGTCATCAAGCGCACCGCCGCGCTCTACGAGGAGGTCGTCGTCGCCGTCGTCAACCGCTCCGTGCGCAAGAGCGCCACGCTCTTCGGCATCGAGGAGCGCGTCGGCTTCATCCGGGAGGCCACCGCCGAGCTGCCCGGGGTCCGCGTCGCCCCCTTCAGCAATCTCGTCGTCGAGTTCGCCCGCAGCGTCGGCGCCAAGGCCATCGTCAAGGGTCTGCGCGCCATCTCCGACTTCGAGTACGAGCTGGAGATGCACCAGCTCAACCGCCGCCAGGACCCCGAGATCGAGTCCGTGTACCTCATGTCCAGTCCGCAGTACAGTTTCCTTTCATCGAGTGGTGTAAAGGAGCTCGCCACGTTCGGGGGCAAGATCGAGGATCTCGTGCCCCCGCAGGTCGCGCGCCGCTTGCAGGAAGAGCTCGCGCGCTGACGAATTCGTTGATTCGAGGTGACCCATAGATGGATGTCCTGGTATTGATCGACAAGCTCGACGACTTGGTGCACAACGCCAAGCCCGTTCCCCTGACCGATCAGGTGCGCGTCGACAAGGAGGAGATCTACGACATCCTCGACCAGATGCGCGCCACGATCCCCGAGGAGATCAAGCAGGCGCGCTGGATCGTCAAGGAGCGCCAGGAGATGCTCGCCGAGGCCAAGCGCGAGGCCGAGCGCGTCGTCAAGGAGGCCCGCGAGCGCCAGGACCAGCTGCTCGGCGAGGAGGAGGTCACCAAGCAGGCCGAGCGCGCCGCCGAGGACATCATCGAGGACGCCCGCGCCCGCGAGCGGGAGATAAGGCTCGGCGCCGAGGACTACGCCGACGAGATCCTGGGAACGCTCGAGGTCAACCTCTCCAAGTTCATCGCCGCCGTCCAGCGCGGGCGCGAGCGTCTGCAGGGCAAGGACGAGCCGGCCGAAGTCGCGTAGCCACCGCCGCGATTTTGCAGCGTCGGGACTACAAACACGCTTGGTGGGATAATTTGGGCGCCATGAGCAGCCCGCAGATGTCGCAGCTCCGCCATCGCGCCGAGATCGCCCGCGTCCTTCTCGGCACGGGGATGATCAAACCGGAGCGGCCGGACAAGGCGGTGCGTGCCGTCGGCACGCTGCGACGCTGGGGCCGCAACGCCGCCGCCGCCTACACCGTCTCCGCGATCCGCTGTCCCGATCGCATCGCGCTCGTCGACGAGCGCGGCACCCTGACGTTCGCGGAAGTCGAGCGGCGCACCAACGTGCTCGCGAACACCCTCGCCGCCGCGGGCGTGACGGCACAGGACGGTGTCGCGATCATGTGCCGCAACCATCGCGGCTTCGTCGAGGCGACGATCGCCTGCGCGAAGCTCGGGGCGAGCCAGCTCTACCTCAACACCGCCTTCGCCGGCCCCCAGATCGCCGACGTCCTGCGGCGCGAGGCGCCGGCGGCGCTGATCTACGACGAGGAGTTCGCCGACCTCGTCTCCGGCGGATCGGAGGGCCTGAGCCGCTTCGTCTCCTTCAGCGACACCCCCGCCGCCCCGGGCGAGGACCCGCGCCTGGAGGAGCTGATCCGCGCCGGCGACCCCGCGCCGTTGACTCCCCCGGCGGAGCACGGCAAGGTCGTGATCCTCACCTCCGGCACCACCGGGACGCCGAAGGGCGCCAAACGCAAACAGCCCGACTCGCTGGAGCCGCTGGCGGCGATGCTCTCCAAGATCCCCCTGCGCGCCCACGAGACCACGGTGATCGCCGCGCCGATGTTCCACTCCTGGGGCTATGCCCACTTCACGCTGGCCATGCCGCTCGCCTCGACGCTGGTGCTGCCGCGCCGCTTCGACCCCGAGGGAACGCTGCGCGCGATCGCCCAGCACCGCGCCAGCGCGCTCGCCGTCGTCCCCGTCATGCTGCAGCGCATCCTCGAGCTGCCCGACGAGGTCATCGAGCGCTACGACGTCAGCTGCCTGCGGATCATCGCGGCCTCGGGCTCGGCACTGCCCGGGGAGCTCGCGACGCGCGTCATGGATGTCTTTGGCGATGTCCTCTACAACCTCTACGGCTCGACCGAGGTCGCCTGGGCGACGATCGCCACGCCCGCCGACCTGCGCGCCGCGCCCGGCACCGCCGGACGCCCGCCGCTGGGCACCGTCGTGAAGCTGCTCGACGGCGACGGCCGCGAGGTCCCGATGGGTGAGCGAGGACGGATCTTCGCCGCCAACGAGATGGTCTTCGACGGCTACACCGGCGGCGGCGGCAAGGAGATGGTGCGCGGCCTCATGAGCACCGGCGACACCGGCCACTTCGACGCCGCCGGGCGCCTCTTCGTCGACGGCCGCGACGACGAGATGATCGTCTCCGGCGGCGAGAACGTCTTTCCCCGCGAGGTCGAGGACCTGCTCGCCGACCACCCCGACGTCGAGGAGGCAGCGGTCATCGGCGTGGAGGACAAGGAGTTCGGCCAGCGCCTGAAGGCGTTCGTCGTGCCGCGCGAGGGCGCCACCCTCGACGAGGAGGAGATCAAGCAGCACGTCAAGCACAACCTCGCCCGCTACAAGGTGCCGCGCGAGGTGGTCTTTCTCGACGAGCTTCCGCGCAACGCCACCGGCAAGGTCCTCAAGCGCGAGCTCAGCTCCTGCGCCGAAGGCGCCGCCTCGGCCTGACCCCGACGCGGGTCCTGGGCGGCCAGATCGGCCCAGGCCGGCCCGGTCGGCTCAGCGGTGCGGCGATCCGCGCCGCAGCTCGATCGCCATCGCGTCCGCCACCTGCGCCCGCAGCGCCCGCAGCTCGCGCCGGCGGATGAGGACGAGCACCGCCATCAGCCCGACGACGATCAGGCTGGCGAAGCCGAGCAGCGCGCCCACCTTGGTCGCTGTGCCCGGGGCCGGCGTCGACGGCGTCGGCAATCTCAGCTGGCGCGGCGAGACCGCGACGTGCGCGGCGGCGCGCCGCGCGGCATCGGCGCCCAGCGGCGTCGTCTGCTGGGCGATCGCCACCATCTGCTGGGGCGAGAGCGCGTCGGTCAGCGTGTTCTCGATCCAGTACGCCGCATTGCCTTCCCGCCAGGCCACCGTCTTGAGATGTTCACCGTCGTAGTAGAGGTTGTAGATCCGCTGGCCCAGCGGCAGCTCCTGGCTGGCGGTGCCGAGCAGCGGCGGGTCGGTCCAGGTCGTGCCCTGGATGTCGTAGTACTGTCCCAGCTCGCCCTCGTCGACGACGATGTCATAGGCCGGATGCAGCACCCGGTTGGGGCCGCGGATGTCATACCAGCGCAGGACGTCCGGTTCGGCTTCCGCGCTTGTAGCCTGCGCGCGGGGCGCGTCGATCGCGAACGGCAGGTATGCCGTCAGCACGCGTGCTTCTTCAAGTGTCGAGGCCGGCGTCGGCGAGAGGCCCAGCGCCGGTGGCGGCGTCGTGTGGTGGTGGTCGGCCGCGTGCACCGAGTGCACCGCCCGGCTCAGCCGGCGCCGGTCGATCGCCGCGGTGCCGCTCATGAAGGAGTGCACCGCTTCTCCGATCTGCCGCGGCGTCGCCGTGTCGTAGACGCTGTGCAACGTCACCGGAAACGAGACCTGGCGAACGGGCTTGCCGGCCGATTCCACCAGCAGCTCCAGCAGGGAGAGGATCTGTTCTTCGCTGTGCAGGTCGGTTTCGACCGCCCTGCCGACGATGTGCTCGAACTTTTCGCGGTCGCCGAGCAGCGCGCCGCCGTACTGCGCCTTGACTTCCAGCAGGAAGCGCTGGTCGCGGGAGTCGCGGATCAACGACGTGCTTTCGTGGCGGTTGGCTACGAATTCCAGCGCTTCCTGGCCGCACAGCCGCTGATAGCCGGGCTGGAGGTTGATTTCGAAGTACTGTTCCCCGCCCGGTTCGTTGACATGGTGGTAGCGCTTGTCAACCGACATGTATACGCAGCCCATTTCGTCGACCGCGTGCTTGAATTTCTTGAAGTTCGTGACGAAGACGTGGTTGACGGTGATGCCCATGACTTCCTTGATCGTCTGCAGCATCAGCTTCACGCCGCCCGTCGTGCCGCCCGCCAGGTAGCCGAACGTGTAGGCCGAGTTGATCCGGTTGGATTCGACTTCGCCGTCGGGCTTGTGGATCGGCACCCACAGCTCGCGCGGGATCGAGAGCATCGAGATCGTCGGCTTGCTCGGGTCGATCCGCACCAGCAGCATCTCGTTGGAGTGCGGCAGCACCGCGCCGCCGGGGTTGTCCTTCGGCGGCGGGCGTTCGTCGTTGCCGACCAGCAGCAGCGTCTCGGGCGTGCCGCGGCCGCTCGGCGCGAGGATCGTCGGCGCGAGCTTGACGGCATGGCTCTGACCGAGCGCGTCGACGAGCTTGCCGACCTCGTTCAGCGCCAGCGCCGCGCTCGCCGCCCCCGAGACCAGCAACAGCCCGAGCGCGCCGAGCGCGAAGCGCACGGCCAGCCGACGTCCGTGGCGGGGAGGCTCGTCGGGAAGAAGCTCCACGGGTGCACAGGCTAGCCTGGGTGGTCGGATGCCGCGCACGCAGACACTCGACCTCGCCAGCCTGCGGCTCGCGTCCGGCGAGGGGCGCCGCTTCGAGCTCGACGTCGACGTCGAGCCGCTGCTGCTCGGCGGCGAACGCTACGGCTGCGATCCCCAGCCGGTGCCAGTCCGCCTGGAAGTCTCGCGCATGGTGGGCAGCGGCTACGCGCTGCGGCTGACGTTCCGCGCCGCGCTCACCGGACCCTGCATGCGCTGCCTGCAGGATGCCTCACCGGCGGTCGGCGTCGACGTGCGCGAGGTCGCCGTCCCCGGTGGGGGGGAGGAGCTCAGCAGCCCCTACGTGCAGCACGACACGCTCGACCTCCAGGCGTGGACGCACGACGCGCTCGCCCTCGCCGCTCCGGTCCAGGTGCTCTGCCGGCCCGATTGTGCCGGCCTGTGCCCGGTGTGCGCAGCGGACCTCAACGAGGCCGGCCCCGGCCACCATCACGAGAGCCCGCCCGATCCTCGCTGGGCGAAGCTGAGAGAGCTGCGCCTGGACTAGCTCGGCCGGTCTCCGGTCCGCGGCGTCGCGGGCCGGCCTGGTAGCCTTCCCCGTCGATATGGCCGTCCCCAAGCAGAAGCAGTCGCACAGCCGCACCGCCAAGCGCCGCGCCCAGCATCGCATCGTGGCGCCCGCCGTCAGCGAGTGCCCGCGCTGCCACAGTCCCCACCGGCCGCATCGCGTCTGCCCCGTCTGCGGCACCTACGCGGGGCGCGAGGTTGTGACGCCGGGGGCACACGGACACGATCACGATCACGAGTAGCGACGGCGCAGAGGCCGCCGTCGCCGGGGGTCAGGTGGTCGTCGCGGTCGATGCCAACGGCGCCGACCTCGGTCCGGCCGAGGTCGCGGCCGGAGCGGCGCACGCCGCGCGGCGCGGGGCGCGGGTGCTGCTGTTCGGGCCCGCCGCCGAGATCGCCGAGGCGGGGCCGCTGCCGGCAGGCGTCGAGGTGCTCGACGCCCCCGTCTCGATAGCCAAGAGCCCCGACCCGGCGCGCGCCGCGCGGGCGACCCCGGAGGCGTCGATCGTGCAGGCCGCCCGCGCCGTCGGCGAGGGACGCGCCCAGGCGCTCGTCTGCGCCGGAGGAACCGGCGCGGCGCTCGCCGCCGGCCTGTTCAACATCAGGCGCGCCCGCGGAGTCCACCGGCCGGCGCTGGCCCTGCCGCTGCCGGTGCCGACCAGCGACGGCGCTCACGGCGCCACCGTGACCCTCCTGGACGTCGGCGCCAGCGCCCAGGCCCGCCCCGAGCACCTCGTCCAGTTCGCCTTCATGGGCGCCGCCTTCGCCCGGGCCGTGCTCGGCGTCGAGCGTCCCCGCGTCGGGCTCCTCTCAAACGGTCGCGAGAGCGAGCGCGGCGGCGAGCTCGTCGTCCAGGCCAACGCCGAGCTCAGCGCCCTGATCGCGGCACAGGCGCAGCGAGGGGAGGCGTCAACCTTCGATTTCCTGGGCAACGTCGAGGGCACGGACCTCACGGCCGGCGTCGCCGACGTGGTCGTCACCGATGGCTTCACCGGCAACGTCGCCCTGAAGCTGGTCGAGGGCGTCTCGCAGACGATCCTCGCCGCGATCCGCTCCACCGCGATGGCCTCGCCGCGGGCGCGGCTCGGCGGCCTGCTGCTGCGGCCGGCGCTGCGCTCCTTCCGCGCCGAGATCGACCCCGAAGCCCAGGGCGGCGCCTACCTGCTCGGGCTGCGCCGGCTCGGCGTGGTGCCGCACGGGCGCTTCACCCGCCGCGGCTTCGCCGAGGCGATCCTGCGGGCGCGCCAGGGGGTGCTCGAGGACGTCGTCGGCGCGACCGACGCCGCGCTGCGTGGCGCCGGCGCGCTGCGGCAGGCGCCCGCCGGCCCGCCATCCGCGCAGGACGCTAGCCTGCCCAACATATGACTCGCGAGCAGATCTACGAGCTGATCCGCGACCATCTCGCCGACGAGCTGGAAGTCGATCCGCGGAGCATCGCGATGGAGACGCGCTTCAAGGAGGATCTCGCCGCGGACTCACTGGACCTGTACACCTTGGTGCAGGAGCTGCAGGACAGCTGCGGCGTGCGCATTCCCGACGAGCAGGCCGCCGAGATCCTCACGGTCGGGCAGGCCGTGGACTTCGTGCTCGCGCATCCCGCGAGCGCGATGTGATGCACTTCGATGAGCACGACGCTGCTGCTGGACACCCTGCTCGGGGAGCTGCCCGACGATCTCGCCCGGCAGGTCTTCACGCACGCCTCCTGGAGCGAGCGTCGCAGCGACTCCTACGCGCGCCTGGCGTTCCTCGGGGACAGCGTGCTGGCGCTGGCGGTGACCACCCATCTCTACCCGCGGCTGGAGGCCGAGCGCTTCGGCGCGGGGCGGCTGACGAAGATCCGGGCGCAGGCAGTCTCGGGACCCTCCTGCCGGGCGGTGGCGGAACGGCTGCGCGTGCCCGAGCGGCTTCACGCGGCGGCCCCGGCCGGCGAGCGCGAGAGCGCCGTCGCCCTGGGCGAGACGGAGCGTGTCCTGGCGTCGGTGATCGAGGCCGTGATCGGGGCCTGCTATCTGCACGCCGGCTACGAGCGCACAGCGGAGGCGGTGGTGCAGGCCTTCGAGCCCGAGATCGAACACGCCCTGGAGAACCCGGTGGACTTCAAGTCCACGCTGCAGGAGCTGCTCGCCCAGCGAGGGGCGACAGTGACCTACCGCGTCACCGCCGAGCACGGTCCACCGCACGAGCGCACCTTCGAGGTCGACGCCGGGGTCGACGGGCGGGTGCTGGGCAGCGGCGTGGGACGCAGCAAGAAGCACGCCGAGCAGCGAGCAGCGCGGCAGGCCGTGGAAAAGCTGCAGGCGCAGTGATGGAGGGTCGGCGCCCGGCGGTCGGCGATGGGGTCCGAATGCATTTTTTGCGAGGTGTGCGCGCGGGCGCGCGTGCGGGTATGCGCGTGCACGCGCGCGAAGGGGGATGCGGATGCACCTGAAGTCGCTCACCCTGAAGGGCTTCAAGTCGTTCCCCGACCGCACACGGCTGGACTTCGGTCCGGGCGTCAGCGTCGTCGTCGGGCCCAACGGCTCGGGCAAGTCCAACGTGACAGACGCCGTCCTGTGGGCGATGGGCGAGCAGTCGCCGCTGGCGGTCCGTGGGCAGTCGATGCAGGACGTCATCTTCGGCGGCGGCCGCGGCGTGCAGGCCCGCAGCTCGGCCGAGGTCGAGATCGTGCTCGACAACTCCGACGGCAGCGTCGCGCTGCCGGTCGGCGAGATATCGATCCTGCGCCGCCTGGACCGCTCGGGCGAGGGCGAATACCGCCTCAACGGCGCCCGCTGCCGTCTGGGCGACGTGATCGAGGTGCTCTCCGACACGGGCCTCGGCAAGGAGACCCATTCGGTGATCTCCCAGGGCAGGGTCGAGGCGATCGTGACGTCCAAGCCCCGCGACCGGCGGATGCTGATCGAGGAGGCCGCCGGACTGGGCAAGCACCGCAAGCGCCGCCGCCGCGCCCAGCTGAAGCTGGGGCGCACCCAGGAGAACCTCGACCGTGCCCTCGACGTCGAGCGCGAGGCGCGCAGCCGTCTGCGCCCGCTCAAGCGCCAGGCCGAAGCCGCCGAGCTGCACGAGCGTCTGGAACGCCAGATGCTCGAGGCCAGGCTGGCGCTCGTCGGTGACGCGCTGCGCCGACGGCGAGCGGAGCTGGGCGAGGCCGAGGCCCGCGCCCAGGCGGCGCGGGAGGCACGCGAGGCGGTCGAAGGCGAGCTCGCCACGGTCGTCGAGCGTCGCGGGGTCGCCGAGCGGGCGCTGACAGAGCGCTCGGAGCGCCACGACCGGCTGGCCGGCCGGGTGCTGCAGGCGCGCTCGGCCGGGGAGCGTCTGCAGCTGCGCCGCGAGCAGGCCCTCGCCATGGCCGAGACGCTCGCCGGGCGCCGCGCCCGTGCGGAGCGGGAGATGGTCGAGCTGCGGGAGGCGCTCGGCGCCGCCGCCGCCGGTGGGACGGGCGGGACGCACGAGCGCATCGCCGCCCTGGAGCAGCAGCTGGAGGAGCTCGAGCGCGAGCGCCGAGACGAGCTCGAGCGCGAGCTGGCCGAGCTGGAGAGAAGCAGGGAGAAGGCCGCGGCCGAGGTCGGCGCGCGGGCGCAGGCGCTGGCGGACACCCAGCGCGTCCGCGCAGAGGCCGACGCCGAGGCCGAGGCCGCGCGGGCGGAGCTGCGCGCTGCCGAGCGCGACGTCGAGGCGGCGCGGCGCGAGGCCGCCCGCGTCGGGGCGGAGCTGGCGGCGGCCAACCAGTTCCTGCGCAGCCACAGCCGTCCTCGTCTCGCCGGCGGTCGATCCAGACAGGGTGGCCGGGCCGGTGAGGAGAAGCAGCCCGGGCAGGCGCCCGTGGCGCTGAACGAGCTGCTCAAGGTCCAACCCGGCTACGAGCTCGCCCTGGCGGCCGTGCTGGGTCCGCGCCTGGACGCGGCCCTGGTCGCGGACCTCGGCGCGGCCGGCATCCTTCTCGACGATGCGGGGCACGACGGGGCCACGGCGCTCCTCGCCGGTGCCGACAGGTCCGCCGAGGGCGGCGAGCTCGTCGCCATTCCGGCCGCCCGAGAGGCACCGCCGGCGGCGGGCGCGCGGGCGCTCGCGACGCTCGTACAGGTCCCGGCGCGCCTCCTCGGCCTGGCCTCGGGACTGCTCGCCGGTGCCTGGGTCGTGGAGCGCCTCGAGGATCTGCCCGCGGACTTCGCCGGGATCGGCGTCACGGCCGCCGGGCGCGTCTGGTTCGCGTCCGCCGGCGAAGTGCGCCAGGTCGCCGAAGGCGGCGCCGAGCGGGTGCTGGCACGCCGCAACGAACGCGACGAGCTGCTCGCCGCGACCGAGACCTGCGCGGCCGCCGAGCACGCCGCCAGGGCGGCGGCGAGCGGGGCCGCGGAGCGTGCACAGGCCGCGGAGGCGATGCGCGAGCAGGCCGAGGGCCGGCTGCGCGAGGCCAACCGCGAGCATGCCCGCGCGCTGGAGCGCGAGCGCCAGGCGGAGTGGTTGATGGAGCAGCGCCGCGCCGCCCCCGAGCAGGGCGCCCTGGCGGTGCGGCGAGCCGAGCTTCAGGGCGAGCTGGCCGCCGAGCGCCGTCAGGCAGAGCGCCTGCGCCGCGAGCACGAGGAGCGGGTGCGGCGCCTGGATCGTCTGCGGGCCCAGCACGGCGCCGACACCGCGCTTGCTCCCGTCGCACGGCGTCTCGCCGACGCGCTCCAGCAAGCCGCCGAAGCGGTGGCCAAGAGGGTCGCCGAGCTCGACGCCGAGCTGGCCCGCCACAGCGCCGCCGGCGAGCAGATGGCCGGCGAGCTGCGGGCCTGTGCCGCGCGGGAGGCCGAGCTGCAGGCGCGGCTGCGCGCCGAGGGCGAGGCCGTCACCGCCGCCGAGGTCGCCGCCCAGCGCCTGCGCGACCAGGCCGCGGAGGCCGAGCTCGAGCTGCGCACGGTGCGCGAGCGGCTCCAGCGGCCGGTACAGGAGGCCGCGGAGGACCCGGAGGACCCGAAGCCCGGTGAGCGCGAGGCCGCGGAGGAGCAAGCGGCAGAGGAACGCCGGGTCGAGGCGCAGGAGATCGAGCCCGACGCCGAGCCGCTCTCGCAGGAGGAGATAGGGTCGCTCGCGGCGCGCGTCGAGCGCCTGCGCCGCCGCCGCGAGCAGCTGGGCCCGGTCAATCCGCTCGCCCAGCAGGAGTACGCGCAGGCGCTGGCGCACGTCGAGGAGCTCGAGGAGCGCCGGGTCGACCTGGAGACGGCGTTACGCGAGCTGCGGGCGGTGATCCGCGAAACCGACCGCCAGATCCAGGAGACGTTCCAGGCGACCTTCACAGCGGCGGCGCGCAACTTCGAAGAGCTCGCGGGCGACGTCTTCCCGGGTGGGAGCGGCCGGCTGGTGCTGGTCAAGGATCTCCTCGCCCCGCGGTCGGTGCTGGGCGGCGAGCCGGCGCCGGCAGAGCGGGAGGGGGAAGCCGACCCCGCGGACGCCGAGGCGGCGGAGCAGGCGGCGGACGCCGAGGCGCAGGCCCAGGAACAGGAGCGGGAGCAGGGGGAGGAGGAGCTGCTCGGTGTCGAGATCGAGATCACCCCGGCCGGCAAGTCGACGAAGCGCCTGTCGCTGCTCTCGGGCGGCGAGAAGTCGATGACGGCTCTGGCCTTCCTCTTTGCGGTCTTCCTGGCCCGGCCGTGCCCCTTCTACATCATGGACGAGGTCGAGGCGGCGCTGGACGACCTCAACCTCGATCGCTTCCTGCGCCTGCTGCGCCGCTACGCCGACAGGGCGCAGTTCATCGTGATCACCCACCAGAAGCGCACGATGGAGGCCGCCGACTGGCTCTACGGGGTGTCGATGGCCGGCAACGGGGTCTCGAAGGTCCTCTCGCGCAAGCTGCCGGCACCGGCCGGCGAGATGGCCGAGGTCTCAGAGGCGGCCTAGCGGCCGCTGGTATCCTCGCCGCCCCCCGTGCCCCGCGACTGGAGCGATCTCTTCATCACCGGCGAGGACGCCGGCAGCGGCGAGGCCGCGCGGGAGCGCGGCGAGCGCCGCCGCGGGATCTTCCGGCGGCTGCGCGAGAACCTCTCCAAGACCCGCCAGGCGCTCGGCGGCGAGATCCAGGCGACCCTCTTCCAGACGCTCGACGAGCACACCTGGGAACGCCTGGAGGAGGCGCTCATCATGGCCGACGTCGGGGCCAGCACAACCGCCTCGGTCGTCCAGACGCTGGAAGCCGAAGCCACCGAGGGCGGCCTGCAGGGCGGCGAGGCGCTGACGGAGCGGCTGATACAGCTGCTCGCGCAGACCGCCCGCACGGGTGACGGACAGATCGACATCCGCCCCCGCCCGACCGTGATCCTCGCGGTCGGCGTCAACGGGACGGGCAAGACGACGACGATCGGCAAGCTCGCCTGGCACCTGCAGCGCGAGCTCGGCCGCAGCGTGCTGCTCGGCGCCGCCGACACCTTCCGCGCCGCCGCCACCGAGCAGCTGGAAGGCTGGGCGCAGCGGGCGGGCTGCGAGATCGTCACCGGGCCCGAGGGCTCGGACCCCGGCGCGGTCGCCTTCGAGGCCGTCGCCCAGGCCAACAGCCGCGGGCTGGACGTCGTCATCGTCGACACCGCCGGGCGCCTGCACACCCAGGACGACCTGATGGCCGAGCTCGGCAAGGTCGGCCGCGTGATCTCACGCCAGCTGGAGGGCGCGCCGCACGAGACGCTGCTCACCGTCGACGCCACCACCGGGCAGAACGGGCTGCGGCAGGCGCGGCTGTTCGCCGAGGCCGTGCCGGTCAGCGGGATAGTGCTGACGAAGCTCGACGGCACCGCCCGCGGAGGGATCGCGCTGGCGATCGCCAAGGAGCTCGCGCTGCCGGTGAAGCTGATCGGGGTGGGGGAGTCGCTGGAGGACCTACGGCCGTTCGACGCCGAGGACTTCGCCCGCGCGCTCGTCGCCGTCTGAGTCGCTCATGCGCCCGGCGCGCCGGCGGCAACTGGAGGAGCGGGGCGGCGGACGCCGACGCCGACGCGGCCGCGACGGCCATCGCCCCGTGCGCTGCGATAATCGAGCAAATGGACGCATCGGTCATATGGCTCGCCGCCGCCTGTGTGCTGGGCATCGGCGAGATGCACACCGGGGGCTTCTTCCTCGCGCCCTTTGCGGCCGGCGCCCTCCTTGCCGCGATCCTCAGCCTCGCCGGTGCCGGCGCGGTGGTGGCGGTCGCGGTGTTCCTCGTGGTCTCCCTGCTCGTCCTGCTCGCCCTGCGCCCGCTCGCCGTGCGCCACCGCCGCCTGCCGCCGCCGATCCGCACCGGCGCCGCCGCGCTCGTCGGCAGCGACGCGCTCGTGCTCGAGCGGATCGCCAACGACGAGGGCGTCGGCTGCGTGCGCATCGGCGGCGAGGTCTGGACCGCCCGCAGCTTCGACGACGACGAGGTCATCGACGCCGGCGAGCACGTCCAGGTGATCGAAATCCGCGGCGCCACGGCGCTCGTGATGCACTGAGATACGCTGTACGAACAAATGGCTCTCGCGATCGTCGCCGTCGTCATCGTCATCTTCGCCCTGGTGCTCGCCGCGCGAACGATCAGGGTCATCCCGCAGGCCCGTGCCGGCGTCGTGGAGCGACTCGGTCGCTACAGCCGCACCCTGGAGCCGGGCCTGGCGATCGTCACCCCCTTCGTCGACCGCGTCCGGCCGCTCGTCGACCTGCGCGAGCAGGTCGTCAACTTCTCGCCCCAGTCCGTCATCACCGAAGACAACGTCGTCGTCGCGATCGAAACCGTCCTCTACTTCACGATCACCGACCCCCGCTCGGCGACTTACGAAGTAGCCAACCCGCTGCAGGCGATCGAGCAGCTCACGGTGACCACGCTGCGCAACGTCATCGGTGGGCTGACGCTCGAGGCGACGCTGACGGCGCGCGAGAACGTCAACGCCGAGCTGCGCACCGTGCTCGACGAGGCCACCGGCAAGTGGGGCATCCGCATCAACCGCGTCGAGATCAAGTCGGTGGATCCGCCGGCGGACATCCGTACCGCGATGGAGAAGCAGATGCGCGCCGAGCGCGACCGCCGCGCCGCGATCCTCACTGCCGAAGGTTCCCGCCAGTCTCAGATCCTCACCGCCGAAGGCGAAAAGCAGGCCGCCGTGCTGCAGGCCGAGGGCGAGCGCGAAGCGGCCGTCCTGCGCGCCGAGGGCGAAGCCAAGGCGATCGACACCGTCTTCAAAGCCATCCACGCGGGTCAACCCACCCGCGATCTGCTGAGCTACGAATACCTCAAGATGCTGCCCCAGCTCGCCGAAGGCGACGCCAACAAGGTCTTCGTCGTCCCCTCCGAGTTCGCCGAGGCCTTCGGAGGCATCGGGGAGGCGTTGGGCCGCGGCATCGCCAAGTCCTCCGCGGACGACGGCTCGGCCCACCAGTAGACCCGCAGCCGTGTTCGACTCCCTCGCCGAGAAGCTCCAGGCGACCCTTTCCGAGGTACGCCAGCGCGGCACCCTGACCGAGCGGGACATCGACCGGGCGATGCGCGAGATCCGTCTCGCCCTGCTCGAGGCAGACGTCAACTTCAAGGTCGTCCGCCAGTTCACCGCCGACGTCAAGGAGCGCTGTGCGGACGCCGAGATCGTCGGCAAGCTCAACCCCGGCCAGCAGGTCGTCAAGATCGTCGCCGAGGAGCTCACCGCCCTGATGGGCGGAGAAGCCGACGACCCGGCTGCGCTGCGCTTCGCGCCGAGCCCGCCGACGGTGATCCTGATGGCCGGCCTGCAGGGCTCGGGCAAGACGACGGCCGCCGCCAAGCTCGCCCGCCACCTCCACGCCGAGCACGGCTCGGCGGTCGCGCTGGCCGCCTGCGACACCTACCGGCCGGCCGCGGTGGACCAGCTCGTGAAGATGGGCGCCCGCGCCGGCGCGACGGTCTACGAGCAGGGCACCGAGCCCAACCCCGTCGAGATCGCCGCCTGGGCGCTGGGGCGGGCCCGCGAGGACGGCAAGGACGTCCTCATCGTCGACACCTCCGGGCGCCTGCACGTCGACGCCGACCTGATGGCGGAGCTCGTCCGCATCCGGGACGCCGTCAAACCGCAGAGCACGCTGCTCGTGGTCGACGCCATGACGGGCCAGGACGCGGTCAACGTCGCCGAGCAGTTCGCCGAGGCGGTGGACTTCGACGGGGTCCTGATGAGCAAGCTCGACGGCGACGCCCGCGGCGGGGCGGCCCTGTCCGTCAAAGCCGTCACGGGCCGGCCGATCCTGTACGCCTCCACCGGCGAGCACCTGGAGCAGTTCGAGCGCTTCCACCCCGACCGCATGGCCCAGCGGATCCTCGGGATGGGCGACGTCCTCAGCTTCATCGAGCACGCCGAGCGCCAGTTCGACGAGCGCGAGGCGGTCGAGCTCCAGCGCAAGCTGCGCCGCAACGAGTTCGGTCTCGACGACTTCCTCGACCAGCTCCAGACGATTCGCAAGATGGGGCCGTTGAGCAACCTCCTCGGGATGATCCCCGGGCTCGGGGGCGCACAGCTGCGCAACCTCAAAGTCGACGAGCGCGAGTTCGACCGGCTGCAGGCGATCATCCTCGCGATGACCCCCGAGGAGCGCCGTCGCCCCGAGCTCATCAAGGGCTCCCGCCGGCTGCGGATCGCGCGGGGATCGGGCACCAACGTCCAGCAGGTCAGCCAGCTCGTCAAGCAGTTCGGGCAGATGCGCAAGGTGATGCGCCAGGTCGGCCGCGGCAAGATGCCCGACATCGGCGCCCTCATGCGCCAGGCGCGGTGAGGAGATTGCGGCTAAGCTCTCCATCGAACTTCCGGAAAGCGAAGAGATGACGATGAGAGGAAGCAGAAAGTGTCGGTAAGGCTCAGGCTCACCCGGGTGGGCGGCAGGAAGGACCCCATCTGGCGCGTGGTGGTCGCCGACCAGCGCTCCCCGCGCGACGGGCGTGTGATCGAGACCATCGGTCAGTACAACGCCCAGACCAACCCCTCGACGATCGCGATCGACGCCGACCGCGCCCGCGACTGGCTCGCCCGCGGCGCCCAGCCGTCGGCGACGGTCCGCAAGCTGCTGTTGACACAGGGCATCCTCGCGGGCGGCGCGGGAGCAGGCGCCGGGACGAGCGACGCCGAGGTGCCCGGCGAGGCCGAGGTGCCCGGCGACAGCGAGACGGCCAGCGGCGCCGACGCGGCGGGGGGCGACGCCGAGGCGGTCGGCGCAGCCACGGTCGGCGAGGCCGGCTAGCGCGGGGAGGGTCGCGATGGCGGCCATGCAGCGCGCGACGGATCTCCTTACGTACCTCGTCCAGGGGCTCGTCGACGAGCCCGACGAGGTCAGCGTGGAGACCTTCGAGGAGGACGGCGGCGTCGTCGTGCTCGAGCTGGCCGTGGGTCCCGAGGACTACGGCAAGGTCATCGGTCGCGGCGGACGCACCGCCCACGCGCTGCGCACGGTCATTCGCGCCGCCGCCGCCGGTGAGCGCTCGGCCAACGGCCATCAGCGCCGCGTCGTCGTCGACATCGTCGACTAGCGTCGCCGTGGCCGAGCTCCAGGCTGGCCGCGTCGGGCGCCCGCACGGCCTCGACGGCAGCTTCTACGTCACCGCCCCCCGGCCGCGGCTGCTCGAGCTCGGGACGTCGGTGCAGCTCGACGGGCAGAGCCATGCGATCGTTCGCCGCGCCGGCACCGAGCGGCGGCCGATCGTGCGCCTGGAGGACGTCGCCGACCGCACCGCGGTCGAACAGCTGCGCGGCCGTGCCCTGACGGTGGCCTCGGCCGACGCTCCGCAGCTGCCCGCCGGCGAGTGGTGGGAGCACGAACTGCGCGACTGCGCGGTGCTCGACGGCGAGCGCCCGGTCGGGACCGTGACGGCGCTGCTCGAGCTGCCCTCCTGCGAGGTCCTCCAGGTCGCCCGGCCGGACGGCCGCGAGCTGCTGGTTCCCCTGGTCAAAGACGCCGTCCGCGAGGTCGACGTCCAGGCGAGCCGCATAGACGTCGACCTCGACTTCCTCGGCGAGGAGTGACGAGATCCGTGGACGGCGCCCGGGACATTCACATCGGCCGCCGCGGCCGGGATTGAGGAGCCCGTGGAGATCGACATCTTCACCCTCTTTCCCGACTGGTTCGGATGGTTCGCCGAGCAGCGCCACGTCCGCAACGCGCTCGCCGCGGGCAGCCGCCTGGAGTGCGTGGACATCCGCGCCGAGACACCGCTGAGCGGCGGCCAGGTCGACGACACCCCCTTCGGCGGGGGGGCCGGCATGGTGCTGCGGGTCGACGTCATGGACAGCGCCCTGCGTGCCCACTACGGGCGCGACCCCGTCGAGCTGACACGCACCCGGCGGGTCATCGCGCTTGCCCCCGGCGGTCGCCTGCTCGACGAGGCCTACGCCCGCGAGCTGGCCGCCGAGCCCGCCCTGACGCTGCTCTGCGGGCGCTACGAGGGGCTGGACGAGCGCATCGTCGAGCACTTCGCCTCGGAGAGCCTCTCGATCGGCCGCTACGTCCTGGCCGGCGGCGAGCTCGCCGCGATGGTGCTCTGCGACGCCGTCCTGCGCAAGCTCCCGGGGGCACTGGGCGACGAGCGCTCGGCCCGGGAGGAGTCCTTCAGCGAGGAGCTCGGCGGCGACCCCGAGTACCCCCACTACACCCGGCCCGCCGAGTACCGCGGCTGGCGGGTCCCCGAGGTCCTGCTCTCCGGCCACCACGAGAACATTCGCCGGTGGCGCCGCGAGCGAAGTCGGGAACGCGCGCTGGAGGACCGCCGCTAGCGAGGCACGCGGTCCGCTACCATTGCTGCCTCGCGCCACGCCCCGGTGGAGAGGGCGCCGCGCGACTTCGCCATGAGCACCGTCATCGACAGCCTCGAACGCGCCCAGCTGCGACGCGTGCCGGACTTCGCCCCGGGCGACCGCGTCAAGGTCCACTTCCAGGTCATCGAGGGCACCCGCCGCCGCGTCCAGGTCTTCGAGGGGGTTGTCATCAAGCGCCAGGGACACGGCGTCCGGGAGACCTTCACGGTGCGCAAGCAGTCCTTCGGCGTTGGCGTCGAGCGGATGTTCCCCGTCCACTCGCCCAAGATCGAGCGCATCGAGCTCGCCGCCCGCGGCGACGTGCGGCGGGCCAAGCTCTACTACCTGCGCGACCGCGTCGGCAAGCGCGCCCGCGTGCGCGAGCGTCGCTACACCGGCCCCGAGGAGATCGTCGAGCCCGGTCTGCTGCACGAGACGCAGGACACAGCGGCGGAGGCATCCGCCGGGGGGGAGCCCGCGAGCGAGGTGGCCGAGCAGGCGGAGCCGTCCGCCGCCGAGGCCGCCGGTGCGCAGGCCGAGACCCCCAGCGACGCCGGCGGCGCTGACGCCGGCGACCCCGAGCCGTGAGCGCCGCCCGCGCGTCGGCGGCCGGTCGGGAAGGCCGGCCATGGGCGTGAGGTCCAAACGCGCAGGCGCCGCCGCCAACCAGAGCACCACCGCCGGCGGCGGGACACAGCAGGGCGCCTCCGGCCCCGGGCAGTCCGCCGGCGGCTTCCTGAAGGGCGGCCGTGGCGCGAAGGGCGCCGGGCCGGCCGCGAGCAACGGCTCGGGCAGGCAGAAGCAGGCGAAATCGACGACGGCCTGGCTGGTCGAGCTGGTCGCGATCGTCGGCATCGCCGTCCTGCTGGCGTTCGGCATCCAGGACTTCATCGTCAAGCCCTACAAGATCCCGAGCGGCTCGATGGAACCGACGCTGAAGGTCGGCCAGCGGGTGCTCGTCAATCGCATCTCAACCAACTTCAGCGAGCCCCACATCGGCGAGATCGCCGTCTTCCATCCGCCGGAAGGCACCAGGGAAGAGCAGTGCGGGGCGACGCCGCGCAGCACGATCGACTACGGCGGTGCCGCCTGCGACGAGACCAACCCGCACGAGTCCAGCGAAAACTTCATCAAGCGCGTCGTCGCCGGCCCGGGGGACACGATCTACATCAGGGAAGGCCACGTCTACCTGAAGACCCCCGGTCACAGCCGCTTCGTGCGCGAGCACGACCCCTACATCAAACCCTGCGGCGGCGTCCAGGAGTGCAACTTCCCGACGCCGATCACGATTCCCGCCGGACACTGGTTCATGATGGGGGACAACCGTGGCGACTCCGACGACAGCAGGTTCTGGGGACCGGTGCCAAGAAGCTGGATCATCGGCGGGGCCTTCCTCACCTACTGGCCCCCCGACCGGATCGGCACCCTCTAGCTCCAGCCGCGCCCGTCGCCGGGCGCGGCGGCGGCGCTCCAGCGGGCGGCGGCTGTTCGCCTTCGACCGCGACCTCGGGGTGCGGCTGGTGGCCGGCGCCGACGAGGCCGGGCGCGGCTGCCTCGCGGGGCCGCTGGTGGCGGCGGCGGTCCTCTTCGACCACGAGGCCCTCGGTTCCGGGGATCTGCGGGCTCTGCGGGCGCTGAACGACTCCAAGCAGCACACGGCGGAGGCCCGCGAGGAGCTCTACCCACTGGTCATGCGCAGCGCGGCCCGGGTCGTGGTCGTCTCGCGCTGCGTGCGCGGGATCGACGCCCGGGGCCTGCACAAGACGAACCTCGCCGCCCTGCGGGATGCGCTGATCGGGGTCACCCGCGAGGTGCGCGGCGAGGTCGCGTGCCTTGTGGACGGCTTCACGGTGCCCGACATCGGCCGGCCGCAGCGGGCGATCGTCGACGGCGACGCGACGAGCGCCGCGATCGCGGCGGCGTCGATCGTGGCCAAGGTCACCCGGGACCGCTACATGCGCCACGCCGACGTCCTGCACCCGGGGTGGGCCTTCGCCGAGCACGTCGGCTACTCCACCCCGGCGCACCGCGAGGCGATCGAAGCGCGCGGGGTCTCGCCGCTGCACCGGCTGTCGTTTCAGTCGCTGGCGTATCAGCAGCTGGCGCTCTGAGGGCGGGCGCCGGGCGTGTCGCTCGGCGCGGCTCCGGCGCGAGAGAACCATCGCAAGGCGTGAGTACCTTCGTCTGCAAGAATGTGCTCATGGCCACGCCCGCTACGAGACAGCCCGCGATCGACCCCGACTTCGTCCTCTACCGCCTCGACCGCGGGGTCTACGAGCGGCTGGTCGCGGCGGGAGCGCTGGAGGGTATCGACGTGGAGTTGCGCGAAGGGCTGCTCGTGGACAGGCACGCCCACGGCACGGATGCGATCCATCTGCTCGACCTCGGCATCTACAACCGGATGGTCGACACCGGCGAGCTCGACGAACTACCGCTCGAGCTGCTCGACGGGCTGCTGGTCGAAGTGACCCGCCAGGGAGTGCCGCACTCCGATGCGATCGAGCGCCTCACGAGACACTTGGGGACGGCCCGCGCCTGGCTGCGGGTCCAGCTCCCGCTCGAGGTCCCGCCGCGCTCCGAGCCCGAGCCCGATCTGGCGTTGCGTCATGGGCCACAGTCGAGTTCTCACCACCCTCGCACGCTGCTGCTTACGGTGGAGGTCGCGGTGACGTCGCAGAGCAAGGATCGCAATCGCAAGAGCCGTCTCTACGCCGAAGCGGGCGTTCCGACCTACTGGGTGGTCGACGTGCCCCGGCGAACCGTCGAGGTCCGCACCGAGCCCGGCCCGCGCGGCTATGAGCGCTGTGCGACCTACCGCGTGGGCGACTCGGTTCCCTCGCCCGCCGAGGGCGTGGCCGAACTCGACGTGGCCTGGCTGTTCGACGACGCCGCCTGAGCGCCGCCGCCCGCGCTCGCGCCCCCGCGCGCGCCCGCGCCCCCGCGCGCACACCTCGGCAAAACGAACATCTGTTCCCCCTCCTATGATGTGTCTCCAGCATGCCCTCCAGCAACGAGATCGTCGTCAGCGGCGCCCGGGAGCACAACCTCAAAGACATCTCCCTGACGCTGCCCCGGGACGCCCTGGTCGTGATCACGGGCCTGTCGGGCTCGGGCAAGTCGAGCCTGGCGTTCGACACGATCTACGCGGAGGGGCAGCGGCGCTACGTGGAGTCGCTGTCGGCCTACGCCCGGCAGTTCCTGGGGCAGATGGACAAGCCCGACGTGGACTCGATCGAGGGTCTGTCGCCGGCGATCTCGATCGACCAGAAGACGACGTCGCGAAACCCCCGCTCGACGGTGGGGACGGTGACCGAGATCTACGACTACCTGCGGCTGCTGTGGGCGCGGGTCGGCAAGCCCCACTGCCCGATCTGCGGACGGCCGATCGTGGGGCAGTCGGCGGAGCAGATCATCGACCAGGTGATGGAGCTCCCGGATAAGACCCGCTTCATGGTGATGGCGCCAGTCGTCCGGGGTCGCAAGGGCGAGTACGGGAAGCTGCTGGAGGAGCTGCGCGCCGACGGCTTCACGCGGGTGCGGATCGACGACCGCGTCCGCCTGCTGGAGGAGTCGATCGTGCTCGACAAGCGCTACAAGCACGACATCTCGGTCGTGGTGGACCGGCTGATCATGCGCCACGACATCCGCAAGCGCCTGGCGGACTCGATCGAGACGGCGGTCAAACTGGCCGACGGGCTGGTCGAGGTGGAGATTTTGGGGGGCTCCGGCCTGGCGGCCTCCGCTGGAGGGGTTGGCGAGGCCCGCGACGACGCCGAGGAGCGGGGCACGGTGCTGACGTTCTCCGAGAAGTTCGCCTGCCCCGAGCACGGCCCGTCGCTGGTGGAGCTGGAGCCCAGGATCTTCTCGTTCAACTCGCCCCACGGCGCCTGCGAGCGCTGCCACGGCCTGGGCGCCCAGATGGAGGTCGACCCGGAGCTGCTCGTCCCGGACCCGACGCTGTCGATCTCCGAGCACGCGATCGCGCCGTGGAGCAACGCGGTGTCGGCGTCCAACTACTACGAGCAGGTCGCGCTGGCGATCGCCGAGCGCTACGGCGTCGATCTCGACGCGCCCTGGGAGGACCTGTCGCAGGAGGAGCGGGATCTCTTCCTGCACGGCACCGACGAGCCGCTGCCGATCTCCTACCGCAACCGCTTCGGCCGGCGGCGGTCCTACTCGACGCGGTTCCCCGGCATCCTGGCCAACCTGGAACGCCGCTACCGGGAGACGGACTCCGAGAATGTCAAGGAGCGGATCGCGGAGTACATGTCGCTGCGGCCCTGCCCGGAGTGCGGCGGGGCGCGGCTGCGCCCGGAGTCCCGTGCTGTGCTCGTCGGCGGGACCCGCATCGAGGACTTCTGCGCGCTGTCGGCGCGCCGGGCGCTGCAGTGGCTGGCGGACGTCGAGCTCTCCGACACCGACCGCCACATCGCGCGCCTGATCCTGCGCGAGATCGAGGAGCGCCTGCGGTTCCTGGAGAACGTCGGCATCGGCTATCTCTCGATGGACCGGGCCTCGGCGACGCTGTCCGGCGGCGAGGCCCAGCGGATCCGCCTGGCGACCCAGATCGGTTCCTCGCTGGTCGGCGTCCTGTACATCCTCGACGAGCCCTCGATCGGGTTGCACCAGCGCGACAACTCCAAGCTGATCGGCACCCTGGAGCGGCTGCGGGACCTGGGCAACACGGTGATCGTGGTCGAGCACGACGAGCAGACGATGCGGGCCGCCGACCACCTCGTCGACCTTGGCCCGGGAGCCGGGGAGCACGGCGGGCGGATCGTGGCGCAGGGCACGGCGCGCCAGGTGCAGCGGGTCAAGGACTCGCTGACGGGCCAGTTTCTCGCCGGGACCCGCACGATCGAGGTGCCGAAGAAGCGGCGCACCCCGACGGGCTACGTGAAGGTGCTCGGCGCCAGCCAGCACAACCTGCGCGACGTGGATGCGAGCTTCGCGCTGGGCACCCTGACGTGCGTGACCGGGGTGTCGGGCTCGGGCAAGTCGACGCTGGTCAACGAGATCCTCTACAAGGCGCTCGCCAACCGGCTCAACCGCGTCCGGGTGCGCTCGGGGGCGCACCGGGCGATCGAGGGCCTTGATCAGCTGGACAAGATCATCGCCGTCGACCAGTCCCCGATCGGGCGCACCCCGCGCTCGAATCCCGCCACCTACACGGGCCTGTTCGACGTCATCCGCGACCTCTTCTCAAAGACCCAGGAGGCCCGCGCCCGCGGCTACAAGCCGGGCCGGTTCTCCTTCAACGTCAAGGGCGGGCGCTGCGAGGTCTGCAAGGGCGACGGGCAGATCAAGATCGAGATGCACTTCCTGCCCGACGTCTACGTCCCCTGCGAGCAGTGCCACGGCAAGCGCTACAACCGCGAGACCCTGGAGGTCCGCTTCAAGGGCCGCTCGATCGCCGACGTCCTGGACATGCCCGTGGAGGAGGCGCTGAAGTTCTTCGAGCACATCCCCAAGGTCCGCCGGCGGCTGGAGACCCTTGAGGCGGTCGGCCTGGGCTACGTGCGCCTCGGCCAGCCGGCGACGACGCTCTCCGGGGGCGAGGCGCAGCGGGTGAAGCTCGCGACGGAGCTCTCGAAGGTCGCGACGGGCCGCACGCTGTACATCCTCGACGAGCCGACCACGGGGCTGCACTTCGCCGACGTCCAGCGGCTGCTGGAGGTGCTGCAGCGGCTCGTGGACGCCGGCAACAGCGTGGTCGTGATCGAGCACAACCTCGACGTCATCAAGTGCGCCGACCGCCTGATCGACATGGGGCCGGAGGGGGGCGAGGAGGGCGGCATGGTCGTCGCCGCCGGCACCCCCGAGGAGGTCGCGGCGGAGCCGGCGTCGCACACCGGACAGTTCCTCCTCGAGCTGCTGCCGGCGGTGGCCTCGCGCAACGGCAGGGCGCCCGCGGCCAAGGCGAAGGCGGCGGCCAAGCCCAAGCCCAAGCGCAAGCCGCGCGCAAAGGTCGCGGCTTGACGGCCCGCGCGCGGCTGTGGACCCAGAAGTGGCGCTGGTATGAGCGAAACGCGCTGCCCTGGAATCGCGCCCGGATCCACTGGGAGCTGATGCGCCGCGGCGCCTTCGCCCGCTGGCCGCTGGAGGGCAACGTCCTGGAGGCGCTGCGCGAAGGGCGTCTGGAGGTGGGGGAGGGGGTGCTGCTGGAGCCCGGCGTCTGGATCACCGCGCCCGACAGAGCCCGGGTGCGGATCGGGCAGGGGACGTTTCTCAACCGGGGCGTGATGGTCGCCGCTCAGGAGCTGGTGGAGATCGGCGCCCACTGCATGCTCGCCAACGGCTGCTTCGTCTCCGACGCCGCCCACCGCTTCGACGATCCCCATAAGCCGGTGCCGTGGCAGGGGTTCACGAGCAAGGGGCCGACGCGGATCGGGGACAACTGCTGGCTGGGGACCAACGTGGCGGTGACCAGCGGCGTCAGCATCGGCGAGCGCTGCGTGATCGGCGCCAACAGCGTCGTGACCCATGACATAGAGCCGTTCTCGATCGCCGCCGGGGCGCCGGCGCGGGTGCTGCGCCCGGTCCGGTACGGCGGCGCGACCCAGGCCGAATAGGCAGCTGGCGGGCCGCCGGCGGCGGCGGTAATGTGTTGCTCGGCGAGTCCCGCGGCGCGCAGACGTCGGCCGTGCTGGGCGTCCACAACCGATAGGGGGAAGCACATGCTCGCAGTGACCTCGCGCACCGGCTTGCGGCAGTCCGCGGATCCTGGCGAGACGACGCGCTGGGCGCATGCACGCGGCGCGGCTCTCGGCAGCTTGGTCCTCACGCTCACCGCGATCCTCCTATCGCTGGCCGCGACTTTCGCCGCATCGAGGTCGTGGGCCGCGCCGATCGCGCTGGACGCCCCAGACAACGGTGCGGCGCCGCAGATCGCCTACGACCCCAAGACCGGCACGACATATGTCGCGTGGACCGATCCCCAGGCGCCCGGCGTTGACCTCTGTGTTCTGCCCCCCACTGCCACCGGCTGTGAGGGCGGCGCCCCGGTGCTGCTGCTCGACAGCAAATACCCCGAATACGAACCCGACAACGCCCCCGGGCTTGGCGGGCTTGTCGTGCTGCCAGGCGGCGAGACCGTCGTCATCGGCACGCCCGTCAGGACAGGCAGCGTCGCCTGGGCGTCGCCCGCCGGCGGTGCCGCCTTCCTCTCCAGCGGTCAGGGATTGCAGAACGGAGGCAAGTTCATCAGCCCCGTCTCGCTCTTCTACGCGACCGGCAACGCCGTCGCGCTGAACGGCAGTGACGTCGCGCTCCTCGACGACTACGGCAATTACTTCAGCGACTCGCCGTTGACCGCCGAGTCGCCCGCGATCCCCACGTCCAACAGCAACCCAGGCGAACAGTTCACCCGCAAGGCTCTCCTAACCGACGGACCCGAGATCGCCGCCGAGCCGGCGCCGGCACCCGCGCCGGCCGGCAGTGACATCGTCGTCGGCGTCGGCGCGAACAACAGCTCGCTACAGACCACCCCGCCCGGCTGCATCAACGATGCCGCCACCGGCTACGGGGTCTCGGTTGGCACGGTCGACGGGACCTCGGCGGCGGCGGGGACACTCAACGGCAAAGGCATCCCTGCCTATCAGCTGCTCGCCTGCTCGGCGGAAATGCCGGTGCTGGCCCAGGGCGGCGAAGACGGGATCGGCGTGATCGAGCAGGAAGGATCCGGCATCTCGGGAGCCGGCTCGGACTACACGCTGGACTACCGCCCGTTCGTGGCGAGCGCCGGCGGCGGCACCTTCGGTTCTCCCACCGAGCTGGCCGACGTGACCGAACAAAGCCTTGGCGGGGTCGACAGCCTCGACCTCTCCGACGACGCCGGCCAGGGCGTGTACGCCACCTGGACAGACGATCAGGGGCTCGTGCTCGACTACAGCCACAACGGCGGCGGTTTCTGGGCCGGTCCGGTCGTCGTCCCGGCCCCGGCGAGCGGCGAGCAGTCCAACCAGGTTATCGCCGGCGTCGGCGGTGGCAAGGCCGAGATCGCCTACGAAAGCAATCCCGGCACCGGCACCCAGGTGTTCCTGGAACCGGTGAGCTACGACAACCTGTATGCCGCCCAGTACCCCCTCGCGCTCACGACCACACAAACCTCCGGCTCCACCAGTGGCGCCGACATCGCGATCCCCGCGGGTACCGTCGGCGAGAGCGACAAAGCGATGTTCAGCGGCCCCAACGCCACCAGCGCGACGGGGTCGGTGGAGTACATCCTCTACTCGTCGCCCACCTGCAGCGGCGCCCCGGTGTACACCTCGCCCGCGGGCACCCCTGTCACGGGCGGCGTAGCGGGGTCCTCGGGCCCCGTCACCGCCGCGCTTGCTCCCGGCACCTACTACTGGACGGTCGCATATACCGGCGACTCGATCCATCAGCCCGCCACCAGCGCCTGCGGCTCGGAGGTGCTGACGGTGACGCCGGCCGCCACCGTCAGCACCCCCACGAGCGAATTCAAAGTCGAAGCGATCGTCACCAACTCCAACGGCACGATCACGATCACGATCGTCGTCGAGCAGCCCGGCGAGGCGACCCTGGAAGTGACGATCTCGACGACCACGCTCGCCCAATCGGCGGCGGTGGAGGCGAAGTCCAAGCGGTGCAAGCACGGACACGTCAAGCTCAAGGGCAGGTGCGTCTCCGCGACCACCGTGGTGGGCAAGACCTCCGC
>DATKPO010000057.1:0-123851 GCA_035524055.1 Solirubrobacteraceae bacterium | reverse complement strand
TGACGCGCGTGAGGATCTGCACCGCCAGCGGCTGCCCGGGGGTCACCTTCTCGCGCAGGCTGGCGTCGATCTGCCCACGCAGCTCGTGGCGCGTGACGACGTACACGACCGCCGAGGCGATGATGATCGCCGACGCGACGGCGCCCGCGGCCAGCAGCACCATGCGGCGACGGAAGCTCATCGTGCCCGTCCAGCCGCTCGTCGCGGCGAGCGCAACACGTAGCCGACACCGCGTACGGTGTGCACCAGGCGCGGCTCGCCGCCGGCCTCGGTCTTGCGGCGCAGGTAGCCGACGTAGACCTCCAGCGAGTTCGAGGCGGGCCCGAAGTCATAGCCCCAGACGTGATCGGAGATGGCGGCGCGCGTCAACACCTGCCGGGGGTGGCGCAGCAACAGCTCCAGCAGCAGGAACTCGGTGCGCGTCAGCTCGATCGCCCGCCGCCCGCGGCGGACCTCGTGGGCGAGCGGGTCGAGCTCGAGGTCATCGAAGCGCAGCGGCCGCTCCTCGCCCTCCCAGCCGGTGCGGCGCAACAGGGCCCGCAGCCGTGCGATCAGCTCCTCGCGCGCAAAGGGCTTGGCGAGGTAGTCGTCGGCGCCGGCCTCCAGGCCCGCCACCCGCTCGCTGACCTCCGAGCGCGCCGTCAGCATCAGCACCGGGGTGCGGTCGCCGGTGGCGCGGATGCGCCGGCACACCTCCAGCCCGTCGAGCCCGGGCATCAGGACGTCGAGGATCACAGCGTCCTGGGGCGACACCGCGAGCGTGCGGATCGCCTCGTGTCCATCCCTGGCGGTGGAGACCTGAAAGCCGCCGAGGTCGAGCACCAGCGCGAGCGCTTCGCGCACGGACGGGTCGTCGTCGACGACCAGCAGACGCATGGGCGAGATGGTGGCGTAGGAAGCTGAAGGAAAGCTGAATTGGCTCCCGTACGGTGGTCACTGCATCGTCTTGTCCGACATCATGGCATCAGCTGCTATGATGTTCTTATGCGTACCACGCTGACGATCGACCCCGACGTCCGGCTACTGCTCGAACGACGCATGGGCGAGCGCGGTCAGAGCCTCAAGGAGGTCGTCAACGAGGCACTGCGGAGCGGCTTGACCGGCGGCGAGCCACAGACGCCATTCAGTACGCCGACGTTCGACTTGGGCGAGCCGCTGGTTCCGCTGGAGAAGGCTCTCAGCCTCGCCGGCGAGCTCGAGGACGAGGAGCTGCGGCGTCGACTGGCTTTGCGGAAGTAGGACATGCAGATCGTCGACGCCAACGTCCTGCTCTACGCGGTCAACGAGCGCTCTGTCCATCATAGGCCGGCGCGGGCGTGGTTGGATCGCTCACTGAGCGGCGGCGAGACCGTGGGCTTTGCATGGGTGGCGCTTCTCGCCTTCCTCCGTCTCAGCACCCACGCCGCTGTCTTTCCGCGGCCGCTCGAACCATCGGCGGCCAGCGACGTGGCAAAGCAGTGGCTGCAGTCACCTGGTGCGATCGTGCTGCGGACAGGCCGTCGCCATCTCGCTCTGTTGAGCGGATTCCTGCGCGAGGCCGGTACAGCGGGCAACCTCGTCAATGACGCCCACCTCGCGGCGCTCGCCGTCGAGCACGATGCCGAAATCGCTTCCTACGACGGAGATTTCGCGCGCTTCTCCGGGGTCCGCTGGCATCAACCCTCCTGAGCCTCGTCGCGAGGTATGGATGCCTCGCGCCCTCGTGCCTGGACGAAGCCACCCGCCGCGCGGATGCGCACCAAAAACCGAAAAATCGGCTGGCCAGCCAAAGTCTCGCCGGGCTCGATTAGAATCGCGCCCGCATGCAAACGACGACGGGGAGCCAGCGATGAGCCAGAAGACCTACGTGATCGGGGTCGGGATGACCAAGTTCGACAAGCCAGGGAGCAAGGAGGGCGACTACCCCGATTGGGCCCGCGAGGCGGGGGAGAAGGCGCTCGCCGACGCCGGGATCGCCTACGACGAGGTCCAGCAGGCCTTCGCCGGCTACTGCTACGGGGACTCCACCTACGGGCAGCGCGCGGTCTACGGCCTCGGGCTCACAGGCATCCCGGTGGTCAACGTCAACAACAACTGCTCCACCGGCTCCAGCGCGTTGTGGCTCGCCCGCCAGGCCGTGCGCGGCGGCATGGTCGACTGCGCTCTTGCGGTCGGCTTCGAGAAGATGGAGAAGGGCTCGTTGGGGATGAAGTACACCGACCGCACGCCGGCCCTGGACAAGCACATGCTGCGCATGTTCGAGCTGCGCGCCGCCGAGCAGTCGCCGTTCGCGCCGCAGATGTTCGGCAACGCCGGCCGCGACCACATGCAGAAATACGGCTCCACCGCCGACCACTACGCCTGGATCGGCTACAAGAACCACAAGCACTCCGTCAACAACCCCTACGCCCAGTTCCAGGACGAGTACTCACTGGAGGACATCAAGGCGGCGCGCATGATCCACGAGCCGCTGACCAAGCTGCAGTGCTCCCCGACCTCCGACGGGGCGGCCGCCGTGGTGGTCGCAAGCGAGCGCTTCGTCGACGAGCACGACCTCTGGGATCAGGCGATCGAGATCGCCGGCCAGTCGATGGTCACCGACCTCTCATCGACCTTCGACGACACCGCCGACTGCATCAAGATCGTCGGCTCCGACATGACCGCCAAAGCAGCCCGCGAGGCGTTCGAGGAAGCCCAGATGGGACCCGACGACGTCCAGGTCATCGAGCTCCACGACTGCTTCAGCGCCAACGAGCTCATCACATACGAAGCGCTCGGCCTCTGCGGGGAGGGCGAGGGGCACAAGCTCGTCGAGGACGAGGCGACCACCTACGGCGGCAGGTGGGTCGTCAATCCCTCCGGCGGCCTCATCTCCAAGGGGCACCCCCTCGGCGCCACCGGCCTGGCCCAGTGCTCGGAGCTCACCTGGCAGCTGCGCGGAAAGTCCGAGAAGCGGCAGGTCGAGAATGCCACGGGGGCGCTGCAGCACAACATCGGGCTCGGCGGCGCCGCCGTCGTCACGGTGTACCGGCCGCCGGCCTCGTGAAGCGCACCATCTTCGAGGCCGAGCACGACGCCTACCGGGAGACCGCGCGGCGCTTCCTCGCCGAGGAGGTGGCGCCGCACAACGAGCGGTGGGAACGCGACGAGATAGTGCCGCGCGAGCTCTTCGCCAAGGCCGCCGCCAAGGGCCTCCTGGCGATGGCCGTCCCCGAGCGCTACGGCGGGGCCGGGGTCGAGGACTTCCGCTTCAACCAGGTCTTCGGCGAGGAGGTCGCCCACGCCGGCCTCGCCGGCAGCGGCCTCGGGCTGACGCTGCACACCGACATCGTGCTGCCCTACTTCCTGGCGTACTGCGACGAGGAGCAGCGCGAGCGCTGGCTGCCGGGGATCGCCGACGGCTCGCTGATCACGGCCCTGGCGATGACCGAGCCCGAGATCGGGTCGGACCTGGCTTCGATGAAAGCCAGCGCCAGGCGCGAGGGCGAGCACTACGTGGTCAGCGGGGCGAAGACGTTCATCACCAACGGCATCAACGCCGATCTCGTGGTGGTGGCGCTGAAGACCGACCCCGCCCAGCGCCACGGCGGGATCTCGCTGCTGGTCATCGAGCGGGGGATGGAGGGCTTCGAGCGGGGACGCAACCTGGAGAAGGTCGGGATGCACGCCCAGGACACGGCCGAGCTGTTCTTCTCCGACGTCCACGTCCCCCTCGCGAATCTGTTGGGGGAGGAGGGGTTGGGTTTTCGCTACCTCGTCGCCAACCTCGCCCAGGAGCGCCTGTCGATCGCGATCGCCGGCGTCGCCGCGGCGCGCGCCGCCCTGGACTGGACGCTGGAGTACGTCAAGCAGCGCAGCGCCTTCGGCCAGCCCATCGGCTCCTTCCAGTCCGCGCGCTTCGCGCTCGCCGAGTGCAAGACCGAAGTCGAGCTCGCCACCCAGTACGTCGACCAGGCCGTGCTCGCGCTGGGGCGCGGGCAGCTCTCCGCCGAGGACGCCGCGATGGCCAAGTGGTGGTGCACCGAGCTGCAGGGGCGCGTCGTCGATCGCTGCGTGCAGCTGCACGGGGGGTACGGCTACATGCTGGAGTACCCGATCGCGCGCGCCTACGCCGACGCTCGGGTCACCCGCATCTACGGCGGGGCGAATGAGATCATGAAGGAGATCGTCGGGCGCTCGCTCGGGGTCTGAATCCACTCTGGGGCCGACCGTTTGCAGGATGTTTGCGGCGGCCGCCCTACACGTCTCTGGACGTTTGCGAGCGATCGCCCGTAAGTGCTGCGACGTGGCGCGGCGGCTACCATTGGTGGCCTATGACCGCAAAGGAGCAGCTTTTGCAGCAGGCGCCCAGCTGGAGCGAGCACGATGCCGAGGTGGCGCTGCGTGCGGTGCAGCGCGAGCACGCAGACGCCCCCGTGGATGGATGGGGCGATCTCGATGAGTTCAGCGCCCGCGCTTCTGCGGCGATACTGCGTCGCTTGGACGAGGAGGAGGCGACGGCCGGCTTCTCCTGGGAGCAGCACCGTAGCTCGTGAGGCGCGGTGAGGTCTGGTGGCATGAGCCGCCGGACAGCAAGCGACGGCCGGTCCTGATCCTCACCCGCGACGAGGCGGTCGATCGCGTCTTCAACGTGATCGCAGTCCCGGCGACGGGCACTGTCCGCGGTCTTGCGACGGAGGTCGAGATCGGACCCGCCGATGGGATGCCGATCGAGTGCGTGCTTGCGCTCGACAACACCCTCTCCGCCGACAAGGCGTTCCTGACCGAGCGCATCACAACGCTTGGCCCGGAGAAGATGGCCGCGGTGTGCTCTGCGCTTGCCACGGCGACAAGCTGCCGTTGACCGAACCCTGCAGAGTCCCCATGCAGCCGCTCGATCGCCGCGACCGCCTCGTGGTTCAAATACCGTCCAGTTAAGGCGTAGAATCGCGCACGTGTGTCGCAATATCCGCACCCTCCACAACTTCGAGCCGCCTGCCACCGAGAACGAGGTTCGCGCCGCGGCTCGGCAGTACGTACGCAAGATCAGCGGCTTCACGAAGCCCTCGCAGGCCAACGCCGCCGCATTCGAGCGCGCCGTCGACACCGTCGCCGCGGTCTCCGCGGAGCTGCTCGACGCGCTTGTCACCAACGCTCCACCCAAAGACCGTGAGGCCGAGGCCACCAAGGCCCGTGCCCGCGCCGCCCAACGCTTCGCCGCCTGAAGCCCAACCCCAACCAAGGAGGCCAGGATGACCGACCGTGCCCGCCGCCTGATCCTTGCCGAGCGCCCCACCGCGATGGTCGACGAAAGCACCGTGCGCATGGAGGAGGGCGACGTTCCCGAGCCGGGGGAGGGGGAGGCGCTGGCCAGGGTCCGCTACCTCTCGATCGACCCCACCATCCGCACCTGGATGGACGACGCCCCCGGCTACCTGCCTCCGATCGGCATCGGCGAGGTCGTCCGCGGGGGCGGCGTCGCCGAGGTCCTCACGAGCAACTGCAAGCTCTATGAGCCGGGGGATCTGCTGTTCGGGCTGACCGGCTGGCAGGACTACGTGATCGCCGACGGCGGGCAGCGCGCCATGCAGAAGCTGCCTCCGGGTGTCAGCCCCACGGCGGCCCTCGGGGTGCTCGGACTCAACGGCACCACCGCCTACTTCGGCCTGCTCGACGTCGGCGCCCTGAAGGAGGGCGACGTCGTCGTCGTCTCCGGCGCCGCCGGCGCCACCGGCTCCGCGGCCGGGCAGATAGCCAAGATCAAGGGCGCCGCCAAGGTGGTGGGGATCGCCGGCGGTCCCGAGAAGTGCGCCTGGATCGTCGACGAGCTCGGCTTCGACGCCGCCATCGACTACAAGAGCGAGGACGTCTCCGCCCGCCTGCGCGAGCTCTGCCCGGACGGGATCGACCTGTACTTCGACAACGTCGGCGGCGAGATCCTCAACGCCTGCCTGGCGAATCTCGCCATGCGGGGGCGGATCGTGCTGTGCGGCGCGATCGCCTCATACAACGACCGCGAGCGCAGCTTCGGGCCGACCAACTACCCGGCGCTGATCATCCGCCGTGGGCGCATGGAGGGCTTCATCGTCCTCGACTACTTCGACCGCCTCGCCGGCGCCCAGGCCGAGCTCGCCGGCTGGCTCGGCGAAGGCAGACTGAAGTCCACCGAGCACATCGTCGACGGGCTCGAGCACGCCCCGGAGGCGCTCAACCTGCTGTTCACCGGCGGGAACACCGGGAAGGTGCTGGTGCGGGTGTGAGCCAACCCTCGGCTTGACAGGTGACCAAAAGGTCACGTATGATGCTCGGCATGGACGAGGTGTTCAAGGCGCTCGCCGACCCGACCCGCCGCGGGCTGCTCGACGAGCTGTTCGGCGAGGACGGGCAGACGCTCGGCGCTCTGGAGGCTCGGGTGGCGATGACGCGCTTCGGCGTCATGAAGCACCTGCGTGTGCTCGAGGACGCCGGTCTCGTCGTGACCCGCCGTCGCGGGCGGGAGAAGCTGCACTACCTGAACCCCGTCCCGATCCGGCTCGTCCACGACCGCTGGGTCAGCAAGTACGCCGAGCCCTGGGCCGCCGCGCTCAGCGACATCAAGCAACGACTGGAGGACAGAGCCATGGAGAAGGTGTTCGAGATCTACATCAAGACGACCCCCGAGCGGCTGTGGGAGGCGATCACCGACCCCGGGCTGCGCAGCCGCTACACCTTCGGCCTGCGGGTCGAGTCCGACTGGGCCCCGGGCTCCGCCTATCGCGGCGTCTCATCCGGCGCCGAGCCTTTGATCCTGGAGGGTGAGAACATCGAGGTCGAGCCGCCCCGCCGGCTGGTGCAGAGCTTCAGGGCGCTGTGGAGCGAGGACGTCAAGGCCGAAGGGACCTCGCGGGTGACCTGGGAGATCGCGCCCGTCGGGGCAGACTCCTGCCAGCTGACGGTCACCCACGACCAGTTGCCCGAGGACGCCAACCCCGAGATCTACGGCGGCTGGCCGATGATCCTCTCGGGGCTCAAGACGCTGCTGGAGACCGACGAGGACCTCACCACGCCGGGCTCGCTGCGCTACGCACAGAGTCGCACCTCCGCCTGAGAGAATGAGCGGGTGTCCGCTCCTTGCTCGTCGACCGGCGGCTGCCTCTGCGGCGCGGTCCGCTTCGAGCTGGCCGCGCCACCGGCGAGCGCCGGCTACTGCCATTGCACGCGCTGCCAGCGGCGAACCGGGGCGGCCGCCTCGCCGCAGGCGCGGATCGACGGCAGCACGCTGCGGCTGCTGCAGGGAGAGGACCAGCTCAAGAGCTGGCGCCACCCCGACGGCGGCTTCGAGAAGCAGTTCTGCGCCGACTGCGGCGCCCACCTCTTCAGTCGCAACCCCGACGATCACACCCAGATGAGCGTGCGCCTGGGGGCGTTCGACGGTGACCCCGGGGTCCGTCCGAGCTTTCGCGCCTTCGTCGACTATGCCGCCGCCTGGGAGGCGATTCCCGACGACGGGTTGGAGCGGCTGCCAGAGGGCAAGCCCTTCTCCTGAGGCGCGAACTTCGCGGCTCGGGCACGATCGCGGACGTGTTCCTCGGCTACTCCTGCGTCGCCGACGCCGGTTCGCCCGGCTGGGCGAGCATCCGCGCGAGCTGGCTGCGCCGCTTGATGGCGAGCTTGCGGTAGATGCTTTCCAGGTGCGCGTTGACGGTCTTCGGGCTGAGGAACAACGCTGCCGCCGCCTCGCGGTTGGTCGCGCCGGCGGCGATTACGGTTGCCACGCGCAGCTCCTGGGACGTCAGATGCGCCAGCGCCGCCGCCGTGTCGCCCTGCGAGGACAGCGCCGGCGTCGTCGCGCCGAGCTCCTCGCGGGCGCGGCGACTCCAGGGCTCGGCGCCGAGCTGGACGAACGTCGCCAGCGCGGCCTCCAGCGGCTCGCGGGCCTGCGCCCGGCGGCCGTCGCGGCGCAGGCGCTCGCCGAGGCAGAGCTGCGTGCGGGCCCGCTCGAAGGGGGTCGCCGTGTGCGCGTGCCACTCCAGGGCCTCGGCGAAGCCACGGTCGCTCGCCGCGCCGTCCTCCTCCAGCAGGCCGCGGCAGCGGGCCGCAGCGGCCAGCGCCCAGGTGTGACGCGAGCGCTGCGCCCGTGCTTCGAGTACCGCCAGAGCACGCTCGGCCGGCGTACGCTCGCCGGCGCGCAGGTGGGCCTCGACGAGGTCGGGCGCCCACTGGATGACCGCCGGGTGCTCGACGCCGTCGCGCGCAACCTGTTCGCAGACGCGCGTCAGGTGGCGGATCGCCTCCTCGGCCGCGCCCTGCCCGAGCGCCGCGAGTCCCTGCGCGGCGGAGGCGTGCACGGAGGCCGGACGCACGCCGACGGCGGCGGCCAGCTCGTGCGCCCGCTCGGAGTGGGCCGCGCATTCCTGCGCGCGGCCCGTCGCGGCCTCGATGCGCGCCGCCGTCGCCAGCGCCATCGCCGCGAAGCTCAGCTCGTCGGCCTGCAGGGCGATCTCGACAGCTTCGTGAGCCGCGCCGTAGGCCGAGATCCAGCGACCCGTGCGGAAGTGCAGCTCGGCCAGCGCGATCAGCGGCAGCGGCAGCACCCCGAAGGCGCTGACCGAGCGCAGCCCGCCGACCATGCGCTCCAGCGCCGCCTGGGCGGCGTCGTACTGCTCGCTGAACACGAGATCCTGAATCGCGAACTGCGCCAGCCAGAACGCGCCGATCGGGAGGTCAGCCGCGCTCAGCAGCTGCTCTGAGATCGCCCCCAGACGGCCCGCCGGGGGCGGCGCGCCGCGGATCATCGCCAGCGTCTGCTCGAGCGCCGCCGGGGCCAGCCCTACGGTGCCCTGCACCGCGCTCGTTACCTGCGCGGCGGCAGTTGCCGTCGCGTGGGCCGTGACGACGTCGCCGGCGAGGATCGACGTCGCCGCCGCGTCGAGCAGGATCAGGGTCGCCAGACGCTGTCCCCGCGGCGAGCCGTCGGCCTGGCGGATCGCCTCGGCCTCGGCGACCAGGAGCTCGCGGGCGCGCGCCGTGGAGCCCGAGTACTGCTCCAGCGAACCGCGCATGTGCGCGAGCTCGGCTCGCAGCCGCGGCTCGCGCACGAGCTGCAGCGCGCGGTCGATGCGCGGCATCGCCCACGACGGGCGTCCGCCGAGGTGCGCCTCGTTGGCGGCCCGGTGCAGGCGTTGCGCCTGGGCGTCGCCGTCGGGGCTGAGCTCGGCGGCGCGCTCCAGCAGGGCCGCCGCCGTCATGTGACCACCTCGGCCACCCGCCGCGCCGGCGGCCCGCTCGAGCTCGGCCGCGAGCTCCTCGTCCGGACCCGCGGCGGCAGCCGCCAGGTGCCAGGCGCGGCGCTCGTCATTGTCCCTCAGCGTCGCGGCCAGTGCGGCGTGGATCTCCCGGCGGCGCGCCGGCGTCGCCGACTGGTAGAGCGCGGAGCGGAGCAGCGGGTGCGCCAGCGTCGGGGCGCCCGCCCCGAGGTCGACCAGCCCGGCCTCCTCGGCGGGCTGCAGGTCGGCGAGCGTCAGACCGAGCGCTGCCAGCGCGCCGGCGAGCCGGACGGCCTCGCCGGCGCCGGCGGCGGCGAGCACCGTCAGCGCGCTCACGGTTCCTTCCGGCAGCCGCGCCACGCGTGCCAGGAACGCCTCGGAGAGCTGCTCGCCGACCGGCAGCGGCTGGGGGAGGGGACGGGCTCCGCGCAGCTGGTCCTCGTCCAGCAGCTCCGCCGCCGCCCGCAGCGCGAGCGGGTTGCCACCGGTCGCCGCCCGCAGCTCCCGGGCGACGTCCATCGGCACCGCTACGCCGCGGCTCGCGCCGACCAGCTCGCCGCCGCTGGTCACATCCAGGCCGTGCACGTCGAGCGTCGCGATCCCCGCGGCGACGAAGCCCCGGAGATCCTCCGGGCGCTGGGCCAGCAGCAGCGCGATCCCCTCGAAGCGCAGCCGGCGGGCGACGAAGATCAGCGCCTCCGCTGAGGGCGCGTCCAGCCACAGGGCGTCGTCGACGACGACCAGCAGCGGCTCGCGCTCCGCCGCCGCCGCCAGCAGGCTGAGCGTGCCCGCCAGCAGCGGAAAGCGCGCGTAGGGCACCAGGTCGCCGACGCCCAGCGCGCCCGCCAAGCTGGCCCCCTGCAGCCCCGGGATCTCCGCGCGCAGCTCCAGGATCGGGCCGAGCAGCTCCGCCAGGCCCGCGAAGGCGAGCTCGGCCTCGGACTCGACGCCGCGCGTGTACAGCACGCGCATCCCCGCGGCCTGCGCGATCGTCTCCCGCAGCAGGGTCGTCTTGCCGATCCCGGGCTCCCCGCGCAGTAGCAGCGCGCCGCTGCGTCCCGCGCGGGCGTCCGCCACCAGCGCGGCAAGCGCCGCCCGCTCGGACGCTCGGCCCAGCAGTCGCTCCCGTCCCCCTTTTCTGGCTGGCATCACTGCCATTGAGATGAAAATAGGGCATTTGCCCGAGGCGGTGAGGCTCGGCGCGGGCTACGGTCCCCAGGCACCCATGGCCCGGCGCGAGCGGCGCTCCACGCTCGCCCGGGTCGGGTACGGCGAGGACGAGCCGACAGGACGAGCGCAGGCAGGCACATGACTGACCCCACCAGAGGTCCCGCGCGACGCGCGATGGGCGCCGCCGGTTGTCGCGACGGCGCCCTCCTGCCCGAGTCGCGGGGTCGTGCGCGCAGGCGCCGCGGCTGCAGGATCGCAGGCGCGAGCCTCGTCGTGCTCGGGCTGCTCGCCTGTCTGTGCGCGCCGCCGCCGGCGGCCGCGAACACGACAAACGTAAAGCTGCCGGTCAAAGTCGTCTGGGGTATCATCGGCGGCCCGGGCGAGCTCGGGTGTGAAATGGTCGCCGTCGTGCGCTTCCCGCTGCACCCCGGTGCTGAACACTACGTCGTCAGCTTCAGCCTGGGGCCCAAGTACGGAGACAGAGTGGACACCTTCGAACCTCCGCCATTCGACGATTTCAAGGGCTCGTCGATGGAACCGCCGCCCGGGATGCAGCAGATCTATGCGTTCGACGACGTCGTCGGCGGCAATCCCGAAGTGTACAAGCAGTGCGAAAAAATGCGCGTCGAAGAAGAACCCGAACTGCTCAGCGAGTCGGCCGAAGCGGTCGTCACCGGGTGGGAAGCATCCGGGCGACTGACACAGCAGGCCTGCAGCGAAGGCGACTGCAAGACCATCGGCGCCGCCAAAGTCAAGCTCACCGCCGAAGGCGAAGACGACGCCCACGAAGCCGTCAAGGAAACGACCGAATCCAACGCAGCCGGAGAATGGTCGATGACGCTGCCCCAGGGCAGCTACCAGCTTTCCCCCGAAGGCACGGGTTGGAAGCCCGAGAAACGCGAATTCGACCTCGAGCAGAACCTATCCGAACTCGACTTCTCACGTAGCGAACTCACGCTCTCCGGACGGGTTGTCGGATCCGACGGAAAGGGCGTGCCCGGGGCGACCGCGCTCTTGCAGGAGACGGTCGAAGGCAAGCTCGACAACTCGACCACAACCACCAACGCAGAAGGCCGCTTCAGCGAACAACTCCCCTCCGGCACCGTCACGGTCACGGTGAAATCGCTCGAAGGCAACGAATTCTTCCCCGACCCCAGCAAGGACTGCAAGGTCTCCCGCCAAAGCTGCGAAGTCGACCTCAACGAAGACCGCAGCGTCGAATTCTCCACCTGCGTCGTGCCGAACCCCAACGGCGAAGCGCTGCCCGCCGACACCCCCAACCCGATCCCCGGCGCCAAGACCGCCGGGCAGCTGGAAGCCGTCGGCTGCTGGAAGCCCGAAAACGCCAGCGGCGGCGGCGAACCGACGATCTACACCAGCACCAAACCTGTGCGGCTGGACGGTGTCGACGTCGAACCACTGCCCGGGACCACGCTGCAACTCGATACGGCCGGCCCCACGGTCAACAGTAACGGGCCCGCCAAGGTCCTCGTCCACGGCTGGCCGCTCGTCGGCGGCATCGTCCCGCCGGTCGACATCTCGCTCAACTACCAGGGCGGCTCCCAGCTGTCGGTCAGCGACCAGGGCGCCAGCACCGGGCCGGCGGGGCTGGGAGTCAACCTCTTCGGGCTGCCGATCAGCCTCGGCACCGGGACCTCCGCCGGCTACGGCCTGCCGTTCAGCGAGTCGATCGGCTCGCCGGAAACCGGCGGCGGGCAGACGACGATCAACGGCGGCATCCAGATCCCGCTCAACTCGCACGCCACCTGGGACCCGCTGGCAGGCGTCTTCAAGGAAGCCACGCCGAGCGAAGTTTTCACCGGCGGGAGCGTGCTCGACGAGAAGGGCACCGTGCCCAGCCTCGGCTTCGGCGGCTCGTTTAGCCTGACCAACCGGCTCGGCCTCACCGGAAAGCTCTGTGTCTCGCTGAACGACATCAGCACCGAGTTCATGTTCCCGTTCCCCCGCAACGGTTGGGACGACGGCGAGATCTCCGGGGCGACCTTCTGCTACCTCTCCGCCCAGGGCCTGTGGGAAGGAACCGGCATGTTCAAGCTGCCGAGCGCGCTCGCGAAGGCGGTCGGGGACATCTTCGTCAAACTGACGATGCAGAAGGCGAAGCCCAGCGAAAACGGTCAATTCCTGGGCTACAAGGTGCAGAACTTCGGGCTGCAGTTCGAACACCTGCGCACCGAAACCTTCCAGTTCCCAGAACTCGGCGAGGTGCGCTCCTCGGGGATCCCGATCGGAGAGGGCTTCTTCCTGCAAAGCCTCGGCGGCGAATTCAGCAACGACGTGAACACCGGCAAGGTGTCAGAAATCAAGGGCACGATGGGCATCAGTTTCGGCCCGGAAATCAATATCGCGATCGGCAAGAATTTGAAAGGCAACGAACTTTCGCTGCTGCGCGGGGACCTCGAATTCGCGTTGCTGCCCAGCGGCCCCGAAATCACCTACTGGACCTACCGCATGGCCGGCGCGCTGACCTTCGCGCGGCTTTCGCCGGCCGAGCTGCAGCTGGCGTCGGCCAAGGTCGTCTTCCACGCCAACCCGACCAGCCCGGAGACCGACTTCTCCGGGCAACTTGGCGGCTCGGTGCTCGGCACCGGCGCCGTGTTGAACGTCAGCGGTCAGGCCGAAGGCTCCAACTTCCTGATGGAGGGCGCCGCGACGGTGAAGGCGTTCGGCCGCTACGGCACGCTGGACGCGGTCCTCAACAACTACCTGCTTGGTGTGTGCCTGAGCGCCAACGGCGAACCGCTGCTCGGCTTCACCGAGAACCTCGCGGCGCTGGAAGAACCAGCCAAGTGGGGCTGTAACCTCGGCGCCTTCAAACACCCCAACGGCGCCTCCTCGGCGGCGGTCCACCATGTGGTGCATCTGCGCCTGCGCCGTGGGCTGGCGGCGACGGTGCTCGCGGTGCGCGGCTCAAGCGGCGCGCCCAGCGTGCGCCTGAGCCGGCCCGGTGGCTCGATCACCGCGACCCCCAGCGCGCGGCCCCGCGGGCGGGACGGCGCGATCGTGTTCGCCGATGCCACCAGGCACGTCACCTACATCGGGCTCCTACACCCACGCGCCGGACGCTGGACGCTGCGCGCGCTGGGCCGCTCGGCGATCGCCGGAGTGCTGCAGGCCGACCACCAGCCCACACCGAGGGTGCACGCCCGCGTCGTGCGCCACGGCTGCCTGGACGAGCTGCGCTACCGCGTGCGCTCGACCGCGGGGGAGCGTGTGCTCGTCTACGCCCAGCAGGGCAGCGGGCACGTCTATGTCGGGCAGCTGCACGCCGGCGCCGGCGTGCTGAAGCTCGGGCTGCTTCCCCAGGTCAAGGGTCGGGGCAAGCTGATCGCCTACTACATGCGTGGCAGGCAGCCCCAGGGTAGCGCGACGCTGGCCACCTTCGCCGACGCCGCCAGCAACGGCAGCGAGAAGCCCTCGCACCTGAAGCTGCACGCCGGCACCCTGCGCTGGCGGGCCGCCTGCACCGCCGCCAGCTACGCCGTCGCGCTGAGCCGCGCCGGCAAGACCACGACGGAGAGCACAGCCAAGCCCGAACTGGCCCTGCCCGCCGGCGGCGGACGCACGCTGGTCAGCATCGCCGCGCTGAGCAGCGGCGGCCTCACGCTGGGCAGCATCCGCAAGACGCTGCCGTGAGCGAGAGATGCCAGCAGCACATCCTCCTCCCGCACCTGGACGACCGCGGCGACCTCGGCATCGCAGCCCAACCAGGCGCTGCAGCCACCGGAAGGCAGCGGCACGATACAGGTCGAGAACATCTCTTTCACCACCGTGAACATCTCGTGACCCCTCTTCACGGCAGTGACGGTCGCTGATAAAAGCCGCACCTCAACTCTTCGAGGACGGGAGATTTCGTGCGCCGCATCATCGTTTCGCTGCTCGCCGGCCTGCTGCTCTACGGCGCGGCCCTGTTCGGCCTCATGCTCGGCGCCGTGCCGGCCACGGCCGGCACCACGTACAGCGCGAGCGCGCCCGTCCTGGACAGCGTCTCGGGCGGGCCGTGGAACACCTCGCAGGGCGATCCCTCGGCGGGCAGTGCCTACCCGAGCTCCGACCTCCTCCCGACCTTCACGCCGGGCGGCAGCCTGACGACGCTGGGCGGCGTGGAAGAGCCCAACCTCGCGGTCTACCCGGCGGCGTCGGGCGCGGTGCCCTACCCGAGCGGCGTAGCCGGCACGCCGGGCCCGCTCGACGGCTACTGCTCGAGCCTCGGCTCCAACCCCGAGACGGGCGCCCCGGTCTCCCAGCCAACGGAAAGCTCGCTGCCGATGTCCCCGTACTACTTCCCCGACGTCGTGCGCAACCCCGACGGCTCGCTGACGGGCTACTTCGACTACCGGCCGAAGGACACCGAAGAGGCGATCACCGTCGCCAAGTCCACCGACGAAGGAAGGAGCTGGTCGACCGAGGGCGAGGCGCTGGGCGAGAACTCCGGATACTGCCCGACGGCAGACGACAGCGACGACGGCCAGGGGCACCCATACGTGGCCTCGGTGGGGGGGAGCAGCGAGCTCTACACGCTGCAGCGCCCCGCGGGCGACAACGCGGGCGTCGGGCTGCTGGTGCACCACGTGGACCCCACCGCATCCGATCCACTGGCGGGGCTGCCGGCCAACGAAGCCGTCGGCGTGGACCCGAACACGTACGCGACGGCTGAAGTCAGCGTGCCCAACACTGGAGAAGGGGTGGCGATCCCGGTCTCCACGCTCGGCAGCGCGGGCTCGCCCGAGCAGATCGTGGCCGGCCCCTACGAGGACGCGAGCGCCGCCTCGCCATCGAGCTCGATCCTCACCTGCAGGGGCGTGGACGGCGAAGCGCTCGAGCTCACGGGCTGCACGGTCTCCGGCGGCAGCCCGCTGACGGTGAACGTCAAGGACGACCTGGTGCAGGTCATTGCCACCGCCAACCCGGAAAAGCTCGGCTCCAGCAAAACGGAACCCGGCGCGACGTACACGATTCCCGCCGGGCCCAACCTCCCCAGTGGCGAAGGCGGCCTGGAAACGCTGAAAATCCTGAACGGCAACGCGACGGTGTCGCCGATCACGACGTATCTGATGAACGTCAACGCCCCCAACCGGATGTACATCGACGGACGCACCATCTACTGCAGCCAGGCCAACGCCAACCCGACGACCAAGTTCGAGTTCTGCACCGCAACCGGAGGCACGCCGCTCATCGTGCACCAGGGCGACGCGATCACCGCCGACCCGATCGTCCCGCCCTCGGCGAGCATGACGACGGGGCTGCTGGCACCCGACGGCATCGTGGGGACGCTGCCCAAGTATCCCGGCGCGCCGCAGGGCTCGACGGTGGTGCTCTACACCGAGAAGATCCTCTCCTACTTCATCGTCGGCACCATCGACGGCTCGGTCAGCTCGAGCAACAAATTCACGGCAGGCAAAGTGACGCTGCCGGCGAGCACGATCACATACACGCCGTCGGTGACCGAAAGCGAGCCGCTGCCCTCCAGTGGTGAATTCAAAATCTACCTCGGCACCGAAGTCGGAAAGCCGATTCAGGAAGTGACGTGCAAGGGCGACGTCGCGGCGACCCAGAGCGGCGTGCCGGCCGGCGCCAGGAACCTCACAGAATGCAGCGGCGGCAGCGGTCCGGTCGCGGAAGGCAACTGGATCGGCGGACCGAACGCCGCGGTCAGCCCGTATCCGGTGCTGAGCCAGATAGGGGAGGGCACCGACGGCAAAAGCAAGGGTCCGGAGAAGCTGTTCGGCAACAACGAGGACCTCACGATCCTGCGCGCCGCGTACACCACCAACGGCGTGAACTTCACCGATCTCGGGCCGATCAGCGGCACCACCTCGGGCACCGGCAACGACAGCGGCGAATACAGCGACCTCTCCAACCCCGACCAGACGGCGACGCCGTCGAGCACCAGCCCGAGCAACCTCGCCCCGGGCAGCCCGGACACGACCGAGCTGCGCTTCATCGGCTCGCGCGGGACGATCGTGGTGAACCCCGACGGCAGCTACGGCCTGTTCCTCTCGGGCTCCTGGGAGAGCGACGGCGACAGCGACGCGTTCAACCAGATCTTCTACTCGACCTCGACCAATGGCAAGGAATGGTCTGTGCCCACGGTCGTGCTGAGCACCGACTACAGCTTCTCGGCCTCCGCCGCCCAGGACGAAGCGCTGGCCAGCGGCATCGACTCGCCGCTGGGCATCAGCGCCTACTACTCCGGGCGCGCCTACGGCCCGGCGGTCGTGCAGAACCCCAACGGGTCGCTGACGATGGTCTTCTCGGGCTACCGCATCCCCAAACCCGTCACCGCCGCCGGGACGGTGCTGGGCACGAACCCGTCGGATCTCTACACCGTCGGCGCCACGGACCCGGCACTGTACCGCGACATCTTGACGATGCACCTCACGCCGAGCACCTCGCCCGGCGTCTTGACGAGCACCGCGGTGAGCTCCTCCGACGAAGGCTCCGGGGTGCTCGGCACGCCGGTGACGTACACCGCCACGGTCGCCCCGGAATCACCCGGCACCGGCACGCCGAGTGGCACGGTGACGTTCTACAGCGGCTCGGAACCACTCGCGGGCTGTAGTGGGCGGCCACTCGGGGAAGGCGCGCCTGACACCGCGACCTGCGTCGCGACGCACCCGACCGCGGCGGGCAGCCAGGAAATCACCGCCCGGTACTCCGGCGACGCCAACTACGCGAGCTCCACCTCGGCGGTGCTCACCGAGACGACCACCGGCCCCGCCAGGACAAACGTCCTGTGGGTCGCGCCTGCGCACGCCGTCAGCGGCAATGGCACGAGCTGCGTGCACCCAGGCTACGACGCGATCCAGGCGGCGGTAAACGCCGCGCACGCGAAAGCCACGATCGACGTCTGCGCCGGCAGCTACGTCGAACAGGTACAGATCGAGCGCGCCGTCAACCTCGTCGCGGACGGCGGCGTCACCCTGGCACTGCCGGCACACCCGGCCGCCTCGACGACCCCCTGCGACGAGGCCGGGCTGCTGGGTGAAGAAACGCTGTCGCCCGGGTCGGGCCAGCCCGACCAGGATCTGCTGGCGGTCTGCGGCGCCGGGACGATCAGCGTGAAGGGCTTCACGTTGCAAGCCGACTGGCCCGCCGGTACCTGCTACGACAGCCTCTATGGGATTCTCGTCGGCGGGGGCGCCAACCTCGAGCTGAGCTCCTCGACCGTCGACGGCGCCGGCGCCGACCCGATCAACGGCTGCCAGGGCGGCGTCGCGGTGCAGGTCGGCATGGCCTGGGCCGAACCGCTGCAGGTGGGCAGGGCCACGCTGAAGGACGACACGGTCGAGGGCTACCAGAAGAACGGCATCACCGTCGACGGCGCCGGCTCGACGGCGAGCGTCCTCGCCACGACCGTCACCGGCGCCGGAGCGACCCCGGAAACCGCGCAGAACGGGATCCAGGTCAGCAACGGCGCGACGGCCTCGATCAGCAAGGTCACGGTCAGCGGCAACGAGTGCAACGAGACGGCGGCCTGCGGCGAAAACCTGCTCGCCAAGACCCAGGCGACGGGCATTCTCTTCTTCGGCGCCGCCGCGGGGTCGAAGGTCAGCAACTCGACGATCGACGGCAACGACATCGGCGTCTACGCCTACGACGCCTCGGCAACCGCTCCCAGCGGCTCACAGGTGACGATCACCGACGACACCTTCGCCGGCGATCGCTACGAGGGCGTCGTGCTGGACCAGGGCTGGGCGACCGTCAACAGCGACACCATCGAAAACGGCGACGTCGGCATCCAGCTGCTGCAGTACGCCGGCCAGAGCTACGGCGCGAAGGGCACCGGCGCCCGCGACACGATCAAGGGCATGAGCGATTGGGCGGCCCAGGGGCTCTCCGACGAAAACGCCGCCGAAGACCGGCCGGGCTCGTTTGCCGTCACCAGCAGCAAGCTCAGCGGAAACCCGGGCGCAACGGTCGCCGAATCGGTGCACAGCAACTCGCCGAGCCTCGTGATCGCGACGGCGAAGAGCGACAGCTGAGAGAAGAGCGAGGAGGGGGAGGGCCGCCCGGCGGCACTCCCGTCGCGGGTCTCGCCGCGGGTCGGGAGCCCGAATCACGTGCGTGTCCGCCGCCGGCATCGCCGCCGGCCAGGCGCGAGCACCGGTTCGCACCGCGGTGTAGCACCGCGGTGATACCATAAATGCGTGCCGACTCGCTTTGTACGGATCCCGGTTACGCGCGATCGTGAGCTCAGCGAGGCTCTGGAGCGCGTGGCGCCGCTGCTGGGTGCGGATCTGCCTGCCGCGAGGGTGGTTCACGATCTTGCCATCCGAGGTGCCGAAGCCCTCATCGGCGAGCACGAGCGCCAGGCCCAGTCGATCGAGCGCCTGATCGCGCGGTCGACATCCGCTGATCCCGGGTTCGACGCCGACGTCGCCCGGCGCATCGACGAGCTCGCCTGGGGCATGACCTCGTGAGCGAGGCGCCTCCATTCGGGGGCTCCGTTCTGATCGCCGACACCTCGGCGTGGGCTCGCGCATCGCATCGCCTGGTCCGCCAGATATGGGCATCGGCGGTACGCAATCGCCAAATCGCGACCTGTTCGATCGTGACGCTCGAGCTGATGTACTCGGCCCGCGACTCCCGCGAGTTGGCCACGCTGGAGGCTGAGCAGGCGCTGCTACGGGAGATACCGCTCTCCGCCTCGGCCCAACGTGCCGCCATGGCGGCGTTGCGCGATTTGGCAAAGGGCGGCGCCGGCCGGCATCGCGTTCCAATCGCCGATGCCCTGATCGCCGCCGCGGCTCAGGACGGCGCAGTCGACGTCCTGCACTACGACCGCCATTACGACCGTCTTTCCGAGGTGCTCAATTTCAGGAGCGTCTGGATCGCCCCACCGGGTTCGTTAGAGGACAGCGGCTGAGAAGGAGCGAGAGACCGAAAACGAGGGTGAGGGCGACTGCACTTGTTGGTTTACATAACATATATTATCGGGCGTAGTGGGGTAGTGGGTCAGTTTGATTGGGCGCGAGTACGATTAGGCTTGTATGGGCCTCAATCGGAACCTCTGGCCGGGACGCAATGCGTGGGTTTCCGGCGCAGGCGGTCGAGAGTCGCGCGAGTCGCGCCACGCTCGCCGGTCTGAGCGCGAGGCGGCTATACGTCGGCGTCGGCGCGGCTATCACACGCTGGCGCGCTTTGGGAGCTTTCTGGCTCGGCTGACCGCCCGATCCTAGTCTGCCAGCTCCGCAATCTCTGTCAGGCCCAGACGTGATCGGCGACGCCTGCGCCATCGCCGGAGTCCGTGGGTATGGGTGGCGAGAGTCTTGTGTTGGCGCGCGAAGTTGTAGTACATGTAGTGGAGAGTCTGTACTTCCACGTCTACGAGCACCAGGACTGGGCGACCCACGCTCTCGTCGCCGACAGCCCCGCCGCCTGAACCGACTGCGGTATGGCCCCAGACGTGACCGTTCGCCGACCAGAGCAACATCTGAATCACCCGCCGGCCAGAGAGGTACTCTCGTGCGTTTTGAGGGTTGTTTTAGGGTAGGTTATATGGTAGTGTGGATGTGACCAAGGAGGATCACGATGCCCCTCGTTCTCAGTACCGCCGAGCAGCTCGAGCATGACGCGTCCGCACAGCCAACCGCGGCGGTCGCCGGCTTTCTGCAGGACACCCTCGGGCAGCGGATGACCGCCTACCTCGCCGGGCTCAACGACGTCAAGCAGATCGGCCGCTACCGCAAGCCCGACGGGCCTACACCCACCCCGCAGGTCGAACTGCGACTGCGCGAGGGCTACAAGGTCGTGCGCATGTTGCTCGACTGCTACGACCAGGCCACGACCCGCAACTGGCTGTTCGGCACCAACAGCCGCCTCGACGACCAGGCACCAATCGGGGTGCTGCGCAGCGGCAAGGTACCCGAGGACTTCGTCGCCGTGGTCCGCGCCGCGCGCCAATTCGCCGGCGCAGACGTGTGAACACCCCCTGCCTGGAGACGCCGGGCGAGGTCCGCTGGCGGGTTGGCCACATCTCCGACCCGATCGGGTTCATCCCCAGGGAGCGATGCTCCTGGAACCACCGCTTCGACGACTCCAAGCAGCGGTTCCGCGCGCTCCACTGCGCGATCCGCCCAGAGACCGCCCTGCGCGAGGTGCTCGCCGACCTACGCCGCAACACCAATGAGCTGGCGCGCTATCTGAAGACATTCGGCGAGGAAGCCCGCGCCGACCTGCCGGCCGAGGGAATCTCCGCCGACTGGCGAGGCCAGAACGTGCTCGCACCCTGCCGGATCGACAGCGACGGCGAGATCCTCGACCTCACCGACCTCGCTGTGCGCCACCAGACCGAGCAGCGCCACGCCGCCCTGCTGGCCGCGAGCGGGATGGTCCACCTCGACATCGCCCAGGTCACGGTCAGGCGCCGCGCAGTGACCCCGTGCGCTCGCCGCAGACGCCTACGACGGAGCTCGGCTGCGCTGGGATCGCTTCCCCTCCCGACTCGACGGCCTGCCCTGCTACGCCCTGTTCGAGGGTCGCGCCCGACTCGAAGCCATCGACCCGCCGATCCCTTTGACAGACCCCCTCCCCCGGCCCTCGAACACGTCGCCGCCGATTGGGGCCTCCTGCTGCAGCCAGCACCAGCGCTTGCCCCGGCGCCGAAGAAAGCGCCGTAGTCTCACATGGACGGGACGTCACGGTCTCACATGAGCGAGATCGGGCTGTCTCAGATCGGCGGGACGCCGCACGCGAGCTTTGAGTCCGCGTCCAGCGCGACCCATGTCCAGACGTCGCCACGATGCTCGCCTTCGTGGTCCCTGGGCACGTTTTTCGCCTACGAGTAGACGAAGCTCCAAATCTCGTCCGCCTCGATCGTCTTGCACGGCAGGTCTGGCAGCGTTCGGTCCTGGAACGCTGCGCAGGCGTCACCTACATCCAGCAGGAGCTTCGAGACGGTGTTTATCGAGCCCGCGCGCGAGCGCGGACGCACCCCTTGGAGCGGCTTCTCGGCCCGGATGCGCTATGGCACAGATTTCGCGGGAGTGGATTCGCTGGGCAACCGATAGCGGATTGGTTTGGAACGACGCCGCAGGCGATGCCCCTACACTTCAAGGGCCATGTCGACGCATCCTGCGAACCAGAGCGAACCCGAGCACTTGGAGCTCCCGGTCGAGGAGCTGTTGCGTAGGGCGCACCCGCTGCCTGACTACGATGAGATGGTGATCGAGGGTCTCAGCGAAGAGGAGGGCGAGGCCTTCCTCGCAGCCGTCCAGTCGTGACCGTGCCCGGATCGCGCGGCGCGATCGTGATCGACACCGACGTCTTCAGCGCCGACCTCGTCCCGACCTCACGGCTCGCTCAACGCTACGCGCCGCTCATCACCGGCCGGCCAGCGTTCATCTCCTTCCAGACTGCCACGGAGCTGCGCTACGGGGCGATCCGCCGCGGCTGGGGCGAGGCGCGGATGTTAAAGCTCGACAGCAAGATCCAGCTCGCGGAGGTCGTTCACACCGGCCCCGAGCTCGTGGCGATATGCGCCCAGCTGCGCGCCGACTGCGCCGCGATCGGCCACGCTCTGGCGCAGCGCGAGCACAACGCCGACCGGTGGATCGCCGCGACCGCGCTCCGCCTCGAGATCCCGCTCGTCTCCAACGACACCATCTTCAAGGCCGTACCCGACCTCACGCTCGAATCGCTCGCATAAGGAGCGCCCCGCCCGGGCGGAAGCGCGGTGAGCGTCCTCGCACGTCGTCGTCTCGCGGGACCACCCCCCATTGAGGTCCTCGCTTCGGTCTCACATGGACGGGACGTAACGGTCTCGGATGAATGGGACTGGGCCGTTTCAGATCGGCGGGACGCCGCAGCGTGTCCGCTCGGGCACGGCACGGTCTACGCCCCACGGCATCCCACAGCCAGCGGCCCGGCACCGGGCAGCAACCCGACGCAAGGCAACGCGGTATGGGGCCGATCCACCGACCGGAGCCGGCTTTAGGCGTCAAACGCCGGCAAGATAAGGCGATGACGCCGGGACCGCTGCGGGATCGGCGGCCCAGTAATTGCCGTGGGTGAGCATCACGGTCTCGATAGAGTCCGCCCCTACAAGCACGATCTCCATGTGGCGCTCGTCACGATGTTCCTCCTCCATCTCCTCATACGCATGGAGGGCCTCAGCTGGATCGGCGTACGACTTCTCGAAGATCAACTTCTGCTGCTTGCGGTCGTAGACGAGAAGGAAGTGGACTAGTGGCATCGCATCATGACCTCGTGAAGTAGGGTATCGCGCGCTCGCGGGCTGCGCCAAACTCCTCGACAAATGAAGGGTCGGGTTGTTGGCTCATGCGTTCCATGTACATACCCAGGCTGGCTAGGCGAAAATACTCCTTCAGGTCATCCGGGCCTTCGCCCTCCTTGAGACCGAAGCCCAGCCGGGCGCCAGTGCGCTCAACCACGACCGCCCATTCGTGCTCAGCCGGGTCGCGCAGCTGTATCTCGATCATTCGCCCGTCGCGGATCACGATCACATGAACTGCGCGGTAACCGCTCTCCGCAGGCTCGTCGCGGCGGTCACGGATGCGTCCGTGCACGTTCCATTCCTTTCGGATTCGCCGTAGAACACCATCGACCTGCTGTCGGCTTGGGAGCACGGCCCGACACCCAGCAATGTCTCCCATCGTCCAGAGACGCATAGATTCAAGCCCGGGAGCGGCGCAAACTTGCTGGGGGTCTCGGCCATCCTTTACCGCTTGGACCAGCGTGCCCGCGCTGCACGGCGGGCGCTCTCGCTGCGCTGTTCGGCCGTCATCTTTTCGGCCCGCGCCTTACCGCCTTTCAAGCCGCCTTTGCGGCCCAGCGCTACCGCTGCGGGGTCCTTGCCAGCGTCAGGGGCGGCCTCAGATGCCTCGCCGGTAGCAATATCTACGACCAGCTTCCCGAGCTGATTGGGGTCGCGAGGCCGTTTGCGTGAGCGTTCGGGCATAGTTCGAGGGTACCAGCGCCTCAGACGGCGGCGATCAACTCCAGCTCGGTCAGCCGCGACAGGGCAGGGACGCCCACAACAGCTCGCCATGCCGGATCACGACACCATCGGCCGCAAGCGCCTTCGCCTCCGCGCCCCAGCGCACCTGGCGCTACGCACCGTGCGCCGGCGGCCTCTTGACCTCGCAACGTAAGCCCGCTGCACCGTCGATGCGCCCGTCCAGCGTCACCAGCGACGTGTCGAGCAACTCCGCTAGGGCGACGTAGCTGGCGTCGTAGATCGACAGGTTGTGGCGCAGCTGCCAGGCTCTCGCCGCGAGCAGCTCGTGCGGCCATTGTTCGATCGTGAGGTCGAGCAGATCGGTGTGGGCCTGCGCGGCCTGATCGGCGCTGACGATCCCGGCAAGCTCGTGGCGGCGGATGACGTTGGCGGTCTCGAATCGGACGAGATTGGGGGCGGCAAGCCCGGATCCGGCGACCGTCGCGGTGACCCACAGGCCGTCCGGCCCGCTGTCCAAGAGCAAAGCGACGAGCGCCGAGGCATCGCAGACTATGTGGCCGTTCACCGTCGATCGAGGTCGAGCGCGGCGAGAATCGACGCGGCGTCGACGGTCACCCCGGTCGCCTGCACCCGCGTACGCGCGCGAGCTATGACATCGCCCACGGAAGGACGGGAGGCGGTCTCGAGCAGAAGTCCCCGGAGATACTCCTGCAGAGACATCCCGGCGTGTGCGGCGCGTGCGGCGAGCTCGTCGCGGACGTCGTCGGGCACATCGCGAACCGTGATCGCCACGCTCATTGCAGGCATTTTAGCAGCGATGCAGCTGAATTGCATGGGGAGTGGCTGCTCTGGACGAGGACCTCCGTCGCCCCCCTCCCCTACCTTTCCTGTCCTTGCCCGACGGAACCCTGCAACGCAGCTGCGGCAAGGTCTTCGACGAGATCGCGGCCGAGTACGACCGCCACCGGCCGACCTACCCCGAGGAGCTGATCGATCGCGCCTGCGAGCTTGCCGGCCTGGAGCACGGCGACGAGGTGCTCGAGATCGGGTGCGGCAGCGGCCAGCTGACAGGCGCGCTGCTGGCTCGCGGCCTGCGCGTCACCGCGATCGAGCCGGGCGCCCGGCTGGCCGGGCTCGCCCGGGAGCGTCTATGGGGCGCCGGCGAGCTGGAGATCGTAAACGCCCACTTCGAGGACGCGCCGCTCCCCGGCGAGCGCTTCCGCGCGGTCTTCTCGGCCTCGGCGATCCACTGGGTCGACCCGGACGTCGGCTGGCGGCGGGCGGCGGATGCGCTCTCTCCGGGTGGGACGCTCGCGCTCGTCCAGTACTTCGGGCTGGAGGACCCGTCGAGCGCCGAGGACCAGCGGGAGCTGCTGGGCGCGATCAGGGCGATCGCTCCCGAGCCCGCGGCTGACTGGCCGCGCTATCGGGACCTGGATAGCACGCTCGCCGGCGTCGGCGAGCGCCGGGCGAACATCTCCGAGGTCTGGGCCTGGCTCGGCGGACACGATCTGGCGCGGGACTACGCGGCCGATCTCTTCGACGACGCGCAGATCGCCGTGGCGCCGTCGTGCACGGAGCACAGCGCCACGGAGCTGAACGCCCTCCTCGGCACGATGTCGTTCTGGGCGCGTCTCTCGCCGGAGCAGCGCGAGGCCATCGAGAGCGCGAACCGGAGCTTGCAGGAGCGGCTGGGGCGCCCGATCCGCTCGAGCGTCCTCGGCTGCCTGGTCACGGCTCGGCGCCGACATACGCCGCGAGGTGCTGGCCGGTGAGCGTCGATCGCTCGGCCACGAGCTCGGCCGGGGTGCCCTGGAAGACGATCCGCCCGCCGTCGTGGCCGGCGCCGGGACCGAGGTCGATGATCCAGTCGGCGTGCGCCATCACCGCCTGGTGGTGCTCGACGCAGATCACCGACCGGCCGGAGTCCACGAGCCCGTCGAGCAGTCCGAGCAGCTGCCCGACGTCGGCCAGGTGCAGGCCGGTGGTGGGCTCGTCCAGGACGTAGACGACATCGTTGTCGCCGGCGCGCCCGGAGCGCTTCTCCGCCAGGTGGGCGGCCAGCTTGAGTCGCTGGCGCTCGCCGCCGGAGAGCGTCGTCAGCGGCTGGCCGAGGGTGAGGTAGCCGAGTCCGACGTCGGCGAGCCGCCGCAGGATGGCGTGTGCGCCTGGGGTCCTGGCCTTGCCGGCGGCGAAGAGCCGCGTGGCGTCGTCGACGGACATGGCGAGCACCTCGCTGATGTCGCGGCCGCCAAGCTTGTGCTCGAGGACCGACGCGTCGAAGCGGCGGCCTTCGCACTCCTCGCAGGTGGTGGCGACGCCGGCCATCATCGCCAAGTCGGTGTAGATGACGCCGGCGCCGTTGCAGTTGGGGCAGGCGCCCTGCGAGTTGGAGCTGAACAGCGCCGGCTTGACTCCGTTGGCCTTCGCGAATGCCTGCCGGATCGGGTCGAGCAGCCCCGAGTACGTCGCGGGGTTGCTGCGCCGGGAGCCGCGGATCGGGCTCTGGTCGACCGACACCACGCCCTCGCGCGGCGACACCGAGCCAGCGATCAGCGAGCTCTTGCCCGACCCGGCCACGCCGGTCACCACGACGAGCACCCCGAGCGGGATGTCGACGTCGACGTCGCGCAGGTTGTGCGTTGCGGCGCCGCGGATCTCGAGCGCTCCGGTGGCGGTCCGTGTCGTGTCCTTCAGCGTCCCCCGGTCGGCGAGGTGGCGGCCGGTCACGGTGTCGCCGGCGCGCAGCTCGGCGACGGTTCCCTGAAAGCAGATGCGCCCGCCGCCGCTCCCGGCGCCGGGACCGAGGTCGACGACGTGGTCGGCGATCTCGATCGTCTCGGGCTCGTGCTCGACGACGAGGACCGTGTTGCCCTTGTCGCGCAGCCGCAGCAGCAGCTCGTTCATCCGCTGGATGTCGTGGGGGTGCAGGCCGGCGGTGGGCTCGTCGAAGACGTAGGTGACGTCTGTCAGCGAGGAGCCGAGGTGGCCGACCATCTTCACCCGCTGCGCCTCACCGCCGGAGAGCGTGCCCGAGGGGCGGTCCAGCGAGAGGTAGCCAAGCCCGATCTCCGAGAAGGAGTCCAGCGTCCGCTGCAGCGCGGCCAGCAGCGGCGCCACCGACGGCCGCTTCAGGCCGCGCAGCCACTGCGCGAGATCGCTGATCTGCATGGCGCAGGCGTCGGCGATGTTGATCCCCGCGATCTTCGACGCCCGCGCCCCCGCGGCGAGCCGCGTTCCCTCGCACTCGGGGCACGTCGTGAAGGTGACGGCTCGCTCGACGAAGGCCCGGATGTGGGGCTGCAGGGCCTCCCTGTCCTTGGCGAGCATCGATTTCTGCACCCGCGGGATCAGCCCTTCGTAGGTCATGTTGATCCCGGCGATCTTCATCCTCACGGGCTCGTGGTGGAGGAAGTCGCGCAGCTCCCCCCTGCTGTACCGGCGGATCGGCTTCTCGGGATCGACGAAGCCCGAGGCCGCGTAGAGCCGGTAGTTCCAGCCGCCCGCCTTGTACCCGGGCACGGTGAGGGCACCCTCGGCGAGCGACCTGGAGTCGTCGTAGAGCTGGGTGAGATCGATGTCGGAGACCGTGCCGCGCCCTTCACAGCGCGGGCACATCCCGCCGGTGCGGCTGAAGCTCGCCTTCACGGTCTTCGCCGCCTCCCCGCGCTGCACGGTGATCGCGCCCTTCGCGCTGACGGAGGGCACGTTGAAGGCGAACGCGCTCGGCGAGCCGATGTGCGGCTTGCCGAGGCGGCTGAAGAGGATCCGCAGCATCGCCCCGGTGTCGGTCGCGGTGCCCACCGTTGAGCGCGTGTCGCCGCCCATGCGCTGCTGGTCGACGACGATCGCCGTCGTCAGCCCTTCGAGCACGTCGACGTCGGGGCGGGCCAGCGTCGGCATGAACCCCTGCACGAAGGCGCTGTAGGTCTCGTTGATCAGCCGCTGGGACTCGGCGGCGATCGTGCCGAACACCAGCGAGCTCTTGCCCGACCCCGAGACGCCGGTGAAGACCGTCAGCCGCCGCTTCGGGATCGCGACGCTCACGTCTTTGAGGTTGTTCTCGCGCGCCCCGTGCACGCGGATCTCGTCCGCGTGCCGGGACGCCGCCTCCTTGCCGGGCCGGCGTCCGCCGGGGGAACGCGGCACGGAGGAGCTCGCCGTCCTGCTCACGGGTCTTGGAGCAGCCCGAGCACGTTGCCGTCGGGGTCGGTCACCGTGGCCACCATACGGCCGCCGCCGACGTCGTGTGCCGGTTCCTTGACGGTGGCGCCGGCCGCGGTGACCTCGGCGAGCTTGGCCTCGATGTCGGGCACCTCCCAGAAGGCCACCGGCGAGGTCATGCCCTGCGGTCCGCCGCCCGGGACCAGCCCGATGTGCTGTCCCGCGGCGTCGAAGCCGACGTAGTAGTCGGCGTCGGCCTGGGGCGCGACGCCGAGCAGGGCGCTGTACATCGTCTTCGCCGCCGCCAGGTCCGACACGGGGTGCAGGATGGTTTTGACGCCCTGCGTGGGAGAGTCGCTCATCTTCACTCCTGAAAGTCGGGGGCCGCCAACGACCCGAGATGTCGATGGCGTGACTGTAGTCAGTGCGGGACGGCGTCGCTTCTCGATTTCTGCTCGGTTGCTCGGCTCTCGGTCCGACCGCCGCTCACCCGCGCAGAGAGAAGCTGCTGGAGGCGATGATGGTCTTCCCGCCTTTCACCACGAGGCTGCCCTGGGCCTTCAGGTGCGAGTCGCCCGGGTGGCGAAGCAGCTGTTTGCCGCGGGCCGTCAGTCTGAGCTCGAGCGTGCCGGCCTTCCCAGCCCTGACCATCGCATGAATGCTGCTCGCGACCAGGGTTGGCCGCTGTCCATGTCCGCCGTGGGCGCCCGAGACCGGAAGGTACCAGCGCACGATCAGCGTGCCGCTCACCGGCAGGCTGATGCGCAGGCCCAGGCTGCCGTGCGCAAGCAGCGCCGTGCGCGAGTCGGCTCTGCCGCTCGGCGACAGCTCGTGCGCGAGCAGCTTGCGGAGCTTTGCCGGACTCGTCGGCGACGGCGTGTTCGTCTTCGACGTTTCCTCGCCACCATGACCGCCGCCATTCTGCCCGCCGCCGCTCTGTCCGCCACCGCTCTGTCCGCCACCGCCTCCCTGCCCGCCGTTACCCGCCTGCACAACCGCCGTGGGTTCGGATACCGCCGGTGTGACCGCGCCCGCCGCGTCCGCGGCGCTTTCGCTGACGCGCAGTGTGTGGCCGACGTCGGCGGAGGTCAGGAGGTAGGTCTCGGCGTTGGCCTTCTTGATGCTTTCGCAATGCTCGCCGGAGCTGTCGCATCGCTGCCAGCTGTAGGTGTAGCCCGTCGGCGTGCTGCTCCAGCGGGCGGGCTGCTCCTGCAGGGTTTCTCCTTCGACGGCCGAGCCGGAGATGGTCGGCAGCGAGAGATTCGTGAATACGCCTTCGGCCCGTGCCAAGGGCGAGCCGACCCAGAGCATCGCGGCGCCCGAGGCCATCACGGCGAGGCGAGACGCCGTGCGCGCGACCCGTCGCGACGACCCCCGCCTTGTTGCGACACTCCCGCGGGTGAGGACGCCGGCTGCAGACCCCAGCATCGTCGGAAGGCTAGCACCGTTCCCGGGGAGCGATGACGAGGCTCTCGCTGCCGCGATCGCCGAGGACCGCTTGCCGGCTCGATTCGGCCGATCGGCGGTGTGTCCGGCGAAGATGCCGCCTCGCTCAAAGCATGTGGGCCAGGCGCCAGCCCAGGGACGGTCCGCCGAGCCCGTGGGCGGCAACCGCCACCGACCGTGTCGCGGTGCTCTTCCCCGCCCCCACGATCACCGTGGCGAGCCGCTCGCCCGCGCTGAGCGCTCCGGGTACGCGTGTGTCGCTGACCTGCACCGGCACGCGGAGACCCGCCCAGCCGATCTCGCGGAGGCTGGCTCCCGTGACCACCGAGGTGCCTCCGACGGCGGGCGAGCTGACGTGCAGCACATGTGCGCCGGCGGGCAGGGCGGTGCGCAGGCGCAGCGCTGCCGCCGCCGAGTCGCCGAGTCGGCGGGCACTCGCGAGCGCCGCCGGCACCAGCGCGCCGTCGCGCTGTCCGAGCACCACGCCGAGGATCGTCAGCGGGTGGTGGTTCACGACGACGCGCTTGGCGAACATCAGGCAACCCCCGGCGGCGCTGTCCGAGCCGGTCTTGACGCCGATGTAGCCTTCCTCGTCGACGAGGCCGTTGATGTTCGGCACGCGGCCGGCGACGGGAAGCCGGGCGGAGGGCTCGGCGACGATCGCCGCGAACACCGGCTCAGCCATCGCGGCACGCGCCAGCAGGAGCTGGTCGGCGGCGGTGGAGACTGTCGTCGCTTCGAAGCCGCTGGGGTCGGTGTAGGTCGTGGCATTCATGCCGAGCTGGCGCGCCGTGGCGTTCATCCGCGCCACGAACGCGGGGACGCCGCCGGCGTCGTGCACCGCGAGCATCGCCGCGACGTTGTTCGCCGAGGGCAGCAGCAGCGCCTGCAGCGCCTGGCGCTCGCTGAGCCGCTCGCCGGCCTTGACCGGCACGGTTGACTCGCCAAGCTCGACGCGCTCGCGCTCTTCGGCGACCTCCGCCGGCGTCACGGTCAGCTCGAAGCCACGCCGGCCCGCGCTCAGCGGGTACTGGCGCAGCGTGAGGTAGGCGGTCATGACCTTGGCCACGCTCGCGATCGGCACCGGCTGGCTGCCTCCGCTGCCGCCGAAGGCGCCGACGCCGGGCACTTCCATCGCGGCCTCGCCTTCGGCCGGCCAGGCGATGGCCGGCGGGGTCCCGGCGAGACGCACGTACGCGGCCAGCGTGCGCCGAATGCGCAGCGACGGGACGTGCTCGGTGCTCACCCGCAGCGCCAGGGCCGCGAGCAGCGCGAGCAGGCACGTCGCGCCGATCACCCAGGTCCGCGAGCGTCTGCGGGCGCGCCGCGGCTGAACTTCCAAGAGTTGGGTTATGGCCACGCCCCGGGAAGCTAGCGCAGCGTGAGGACGCGCACGACGGAGATGTTGTCATCGTTCCGACGCGCAGTCCGTAAGCTCCTGCCGCCGGCGGCGCAACCGTCGCGCAGTGCCCGTGTTGCAGGAAAGCATGCGCTACCTTCCCTCCCCCTCCCCCCTCGCTCGGATCTGCGCTTCGCGCTCTCGGCGTCGCGGCGCGCTCTCGGCCCTGCTATGCCTCCTGCTCGGCACCGCGGGCGCCAGCCTGGCGGCACCGGCTGGCGCCTCGCCAGCGCTCGGCTGGTCCACGCCGGTACAGCCGGCCGGCGGGCAGACCCTCACCGGCGTCTCCTGCGCCTCGCGCTCGCTGTGCGTCGCCGTGACCGAAGCCGGCACGGCGCTCGTCAGCACCAACCCCGCCGCGGGCGCGGGGGCGACCTGGCGCACGGTGACGATTCCCGGCGGCGGCGAACTGAGCGGCGTCTCCTGCCCCACCGGCGGGTTGTGCGTCGCCGTGAACAAGACCGGCAAGGCCTTCGTCAGCTCCAGCCCGGCGATCTCGTGGGTGCCGGTCACGATCGACGGCACCACGCCGCTCACCGGGATCTCGTGCGCCTCTACCAGCCTCTGCGTGGCGGTCGACCACGAAGGGAGGGTGCTCGTCAGCAAGAATCCCGCCGTCGGCAGCGGGGGCGGCTGGCAGATCTCCACCGAAGACGGCGGCACCCCGCTGACGGGCGTCTCCTGCGCCCCGAGCGGCCCCTGCGCGGCCGTCGACGGCACCGGCGCGGCGATCGTCAGCGCCGATCCGGCGAGCTCCGGCTGGTACAAGCGGGAGGTCGCCTTCTCGAGTCTCGCCGCGGTCTCCTGCTACGACGCGCCGCGCGCGTGCGTCGCGATCGACGGCAACGGGGAAGCGGTCGCCGGCGTCGACCCGGAAGCGAACGCCTACGCGACCTGGAGCACGACCGCCGTCAACGCCCTGGCCTCCCCTACGGGCATCTCCTGCGACGCCGCCACGCTGTGCGTCGCGGTGGACGGATCGGGCAGCAGCTTCGCCAGCGACGACGCGACCGCCGTGCCGCCGGCGTGGTCGGGGGTCGCCGCGACACCGGCTGGACTGGCGGGCGTCTCCTGCGTAGCGGAAGGCATGTGCGTGGCGGTCGGCGCGGGTGGCCGGATCGTCACCGCCCTGACGCACGCCCCGAGCGCGACGACGACGCCGGCGAGCGAAGTCCAGCACACAGCCGCATTGCTGACGGGCACCGTCGATCCCCAGGACGCGGCGCTGAGCACGTGCAGCTTCGAATATGGGACGAGCACCAACTACGGGTCGACGGTTCCCTGCGCGAGCGCTCCGACCGGGAGCGGCCAGGCACCGGTGAGCGCACCGCTGACCGGTCTGGCCTCCGGCACCAGCTACTACTACCGGCTCGTCGCGGCCACCGCCGCCGGGGTCTCGGTGGGCACCGCGGAGTCTTTCAGGACGATCCCCGCCGTGATCGTCGAACCCCATCCAGCGATCAAGGGCATCCCCGCGCCGGGACAGCGCCTGACATGCGATCCGGGGGTCGGCTCGACGTCGGACGTCACGCTTAGCTACGTCTGGCTGCGCAACACCCAGCCCATCGCGGGCGTCGAAGAATCCACGTACACGGTGAGCCCGGAAGACGTCTCCAACGCCCTGCAGTGCCGTGTGATCGCGACGACCGCCGAAGGCAGCCTGACAGCGACGAGCGCGTTTGTGACCGTCCCCGCCGGCGGGCTGGGCACGATCTCCGAGACGTTCGTCGGCGCGCCGCGCGTCTCGCGCGACAGGGTGAGCGTGCCGGTCAAGTGCTCGGCGCAGGCCGACGGGAGCTGCAGGCTGCAACTGAGCCTCACCGTGCAGGAGACGTTGAACGGCAAACGGGTCGTCGCCCTCGCGGCGCGCACCCGGCGCACGACCGTCACGATCGGATCGCGGGGGGTCAGGCTCCGCCCCGGCCAGGGGGCGACCGTGACGGTCTCACCCAACGCGACCGGGCTGCGGCTGCTCGCGCGCAGCCGCCGCCAGCAGGCCAGATTCCAGGTCAGCGGCACCGTGCTCGGCGCGATCAGCGCCGCCCTGAAAAGCGCGACCGTGACACTGGTGGCACCACCCTCCCGCAAGCCCGCCCACGCACATAGGGCAGCGCACGGCGCGAGACGCGCCAGGGCTTCCGGCGGCCGCGGTGTGCGTGATCGTGGCGCGGCACGCACGCGGCCGATCAGGCATCGGGCGCACCCGGCGCGCGGCTCGCTCCCCTCCGCACGGACCGCCTCCGGTGGGGCGACCCCGGTGAGCGTGCTCGCCCCCACCCCATACATGGGCTGGGACACATATTTCACCTTCGGCGCCAACTACGACGAGGCCTCGGTGCTCGAGCAGGCCAGCGAGCTCAAGACGCGCGGCCTGGAGCGCGACGGCTACCGCTACATCTGGCTGGACGTCGGCTGGTGGAAGGGCCAGCGCTCCGCGGACGGCGAAATCGAAGTGAACGCGACCCAGTGGCCCCATGGCATGAGCTGGCTGGCGAGCACCCTGCACGCCGCGGGCTTCAAGGTCGGCCTGTACACCGACGCCGGCACCCAGGGCTGCGGCGGGCCGCACGAGGGCAGCTATGGACACTACCAGCAGGACGTCAACACCTTCGCCGCCTGGGGGTTCGACGCGGTCAAGGTCGACTTCTGCGGCGGCGTCCGCCAGGGCCTTGATCCAGCCAGCGCCTACACCCAGTTTCACGAAGCGATCGTGAACAACTCAAGCCACCGGCCGATGCTGCTCTCGATCTGCAACTACCTGCAGCCCGGTCAGTTCGAAAGCGAAAGCGGCGACCCGGCATACGCGAGCTCGGCGTTCGCCTCCTATACGTTCGGTCCGAGCGTCGGCAACAGCTGGCGCACAGACACAGATGTCGGCGTCCCGGGAAACGTGAAGTTCGGCTCTGTGCTGCGCAACCTCGACGCCGACGCCGCCCAACCCGAGGCCGCCGGCCCCGGGCACTGGAACGACCCCGACTACCTCGGTCCCGATCAGGGCATGAGCCAGGCCCAGTTCCGCACCCAGCTCAGCATGTGGGCGATGCTGGCGGCGCCGCTGATGGTGAGCGCCAACATGGTGTCGCTCTCCAGCGCCAGCCAGGCCGCGCTCGGCGACCGCGCGGTGATCGCGATCGACCAGGACCCGGCGGGGCTGCAGGCCCGCCTGCTGGGATCCTCCGGGAACGGGCAGGTGTGGGTCAAGCCGCTGGCCGACGGCGACCGCGCGGTGGCGCTGCTCAACCGCGGCGGCGGCACGCTGCAGATCTCCACCAACACCGCCGCGATCGAAATGCCGGCGGCGAGCGGCTACACGGTGCGCAACCTGTGGACCGGCGCCGTCACGCACGTGGGCCCGGGCGCGGCGATCGGCGCCAGCGTGCCCGCCGACTCGACCGTGCTGCTGCGGATCTCGCCGGGATAGCTCCCTCGCCGCGGTCGTCGAACGCCGGTTGGCGGCCGCCGAGCGTGCCGGCCCGGCTCGCGTTTGTGCTCTAGCCGACCTGCGTTTCTTCGATCGTGCCGGGATTCTCCTCCTGGTGCTTGACGTAGAGCTCGATGTCCATCCGCTGCTCGACGTTGGCGTAGTCGCTCACCCCGCTCTGCTGGGCTTCGCGCAGCGCGAAGGGCAGCGGCTCCTGCAGTTCGCGCGGCACGGCGTCGCGTTCGAGGATGTTCCACAGCTCCTCTTCCAGTGGGCTCTGCGCGCCGGCGCTGTTCACGGTCTCCACGCGTCCACCGGGTTCGCTGTAGTCGTAGAGCTCGTATTCCTGGCCCGCCGTTTCCTGTTCGGTCGTTTCCGCTCGCCAGTTGGAGTAGACGACGAGCTTGCCCGCCCTGCTGCGCACCGCGACGACGTGGCGGGGGGCTTCGGAGGCGTAGGGTTCGGTGGCGAACTCGGTGATGTCCTCGTCGGTGGCGTGCAGGATCCAGTCGCGACCCGGCGCCCCCGGGTGACGGCAGATCGCGGCGAGGTCGTGGCGCGATGCGAGATGCTCGTAGCGCTTTTCCGAGCGCCACGCATTCGAGCCCGTGCCGAGCGTGAGCAGCAGCCCGACGACGTCCACCGATGAGGTCAGTTGGGTTCGCGGCACGCCCGTCGCCGCCGTGATCGCCCGGCCGGCGGGCCTGAGGTCGCGCACGCTGAGCGGCACGCGGATCGCCTCCTCGTAGGCCGAGGCGCCCTTGCCGCGCATGCCGTGGGAGCCGCCGTACTCGCCGTGGTCGGAGGTGAAGACGACGACCGTGTTGGCCCTCCCCTCGGGTTGTGTCAGCAGGGTGCGCAGCACCGCGCGGATCTGTTGATCGACGTAGCCCTGCAGCATCAGGTAGGTGTCCATCAGGCCGCTCCACATCGGCAGTGCTTCGGGTCCGCTGAAGGGGACCTCGCCGAAGGAGCGCGCCGCGGTGTCCTGCAGCGAGCGCTGCAGGCGGGGCTTGCGCTGGGCTTCGAGCATTTCCGGAGTCTCGAAGTTCGCGGGCAGCTCGTCGGCGAGGAACGGCGGTGAGGACTCGGCTGGGTTTTTGCTCGTGAAGCGATACCACCAGGCGACGTCGTGGGGATTGACGAAGGAGACCGTCGAGCACCAGGGTTCGTCTCCCCCGGCCTGCGCGAACCACTGCGCGAACTGCGTCGCGATTTCCGGGTCGACCGCGGTGCCCTGCCCCGGCGCGCCGTTGGGCGAGGGATAGGTGCCCCCGGCGAAGCCGTACGGTTCCAGCGAGGCGTTGCGGTTGGGGTTCAGATGCCACTTGCCCCACCAGTTGGTGTGGTAGCCGCGCTCGCGCAGCAGGGTGCCCCAGGTCGGGAATCCCGGGTCGAGGCGGCTGGCACCGGTCACCATGCAGCCGCTCTGATGGGAGTAGAGGCCCGTCACGAGAGCCCCGCGGGCGGGCGAGCAGTCGTTGGAGGCGGTGTAGTGGGATTCGAAGTTCACCGCGCCCTGGCGCAGCGAGGCGAGGTTCGGCATGACGGTCGCGGGCGTGACCCCGGCGGGCATCCAGACCGGGGTCCGTAACTGGTCGACGACGATCACGAGGATGTTTGGCGGCCGATGTCGTTCGCCCGCGTCGCGGTGTCGGATGGCGCGCGCGTGGCGCCCGCGATTGCGGGCCGCCTCGGCGTCGGCGGCGCCGGCACCGCCGCCGAGGAGCAGGGCGCCGGCGCCCAGCAGTCCTTGCTTGATGAAGGTCCGGCGATCGCTGTGGTTGTCGATGTCGGGTGGCTTCTCGGGCATGCCTCAGGTATGGAGAACAACGCTACCGCCCGTCTGTAGCGCCGCAGGCGCGCTAAATCGAATCTTAATTTTGTACGTCCGCCCCGCCAGGCGCCTCAGGAGGCCGCCAGCTGCAGGGCGATGAAACCGGCGTAGAGCGCGATCAGGACCGCCCCGGCGCCGCGCCCCGCACCGCCCCGGCGGGCGAGGGCGAGCAGCGCGAAGCCGGTCATGCCGAGCAGCCAGGCGAGCCCGAGCCGGCCGCTGCTGGAGGAGGCGCTGACGTCGATCAGCAGCGCCGGAATCATGATCCCGGCGGCGAGATTGATGGTGTTGCTGTTGAGCGTCTCGCTGACCAGCGCCGAGCCGCGGCCGGCGAGCCCGAGCCGCACCCCGGTCATGGCGTTGGGGATGCTCGTCAGCGGCCCGAGGACGAGCAGCCCGACGATCGCACCCGAGACCCCGAGGCGTCCGCCGAGCGTCCCGGCGGCCTGCACCATGCCGAAGCTGCCGGCGACGATCAGCACGACGTCGCCGCTCATCCACAGCGCCGTGCGGGCGTGCGAGTGCGTGCCGGCCCCGCCGTGGGACGCGGCGTGCGTGCCGGCCTCGCCGTCGGACTCGGCGTGCGTGCCGGCCTCGCCGTGGGACGCGGTGTGCCTGCCGACCCCGCCGTCGGGCACGGCGCGAGACCGGCTGTGCGGGACGTGGGGCCGCGAGCGCAACAGCACCGTCACGTACGGCACGCCGCCGCACGCCAGCAGGACGGCGCCGAGCGCCGGCCCGATCTTGCCGAGCAGGACGCCGGCGGCGAGCAGCGTTGCCAGGAGGCCCATCGTGCCCTCGATCGCGAGAGCGCCGCGACGTAGCGCGACGGTCCCGCTGAGCAGCGCGCTGAGACCGATCATGGCGGCGAGGTTGAACGCGTTCGAGCCCAGGACGACGCCGACGCCGACGCCGTGCTCCCCCTTCGCGAGCGCGACCAGCGCCGAGGCGATCTCGGGCCCGTCGGCGGCGAGCGCCGTGAGCAGGCCGACGAGCGCCTCGGGCAGCCCCAGCGCGACGCCGAGCACATCCAGACGGCGGGCGAAGGTGCGAGCGGCGCCGAGCGTCACACCCAGGGAGACGGCGAGCAGCAGCGCGGCGAGGGCAGAGGACATCGCGCCGCGACACTACACGGCGCCGCTCAGCGTGCGTAGACCGCGAAGAAGTCGCGGTCGTCTGGCGTCAAATAGCGTTCCGCCGGCCGTTCGGTTTCCTGCAGCAGCTTCGCCGGCTCGCGCCCGCCGGGGGCGCCATAGGTGTTGAAGCTGATCCAGTAGGAGTTGATGTCGAGCTCCATCGCCCGGACCGCGCCGGCGCGGCGCAGGATTTCGGCGAGGCTGCGCACCGTCTGGTAGTCGGCGGCGGCGTAGATCAGGTTGCCGTGGCGGTCGACGCCGACGCCCGAGCGCCACACCTCGATCGCGTTGCCGAGGGTCGCACCCCATTCGGGGCCGTCGCTGAGGTTGGGGTTCAAGCGCCCCTCGTCGACGATCAGCGGCAGGTTCTGGCGGGCGAAGACCACGTCCGGCGGGACCTGCGGCCCGCCGTGCCAGTCGATCACGTCGTAGCGCCCGTCGGCGTAGCGCACGAACGTCGCCTGGCCGTCCCGCATCGGCGCATAGGCGTGCCCGTGCAGCGCCCAGCCGCCGTGGGAGTCTTCGAGCTTGAAACCGCTGTTGAAAGTCGCCAGCAGCCGTCCGCGGGCCGACGGCGGCACCTCCGTCGGCCCGCGCGAGGGCAGTTCCACCGAGGGCTCCTGCAGCCCGGCGTAGAGCACGATCGAGGTGCGCGAGGTGTTGATCCAGGCGACCCCGGCGACCAGCTGCGGGTATTCGGCGGGGTCGCTGCGGAACGTGGTGACGAGCAGCGGCGGGTCGCTGCGGCTCTCGTGCGCCCGCGTCGGGTGCCAGACGCCCTCGCCGGGCAGCGCCGGGCGGGTCAGCGGCCGGATGCGCGGCGGACGATCGATCGACACGGCATGGCCGGCACCGCCTGCGGAGGCGACCCCGACGCGCGGCAGCGTCCGCAGCGCCGGTCCCCCCTTGCTCGGCGCCTCCAGCGAATAGTAGATCGACTCGATGTGCGTCACGACACCGGCTGCCCCGTTTTCGCGCACCCACTCCACCGCACGGATGCCGAAGCTCGAGTTCGATGGCCGGGCCAGCATGGCCAGAAACGAGACCAGCGCCGGTACGAGCGCAGCCAGCGCCGCGATGCCCAACACGCGCCGCACCCGACGCAGCGGACCTGGCGCGGAGGGGACATTGCGTCCGGCGGCAAGGCGGGGCTCACGTACTCCGACGGCGTTTGACTGCATCCCCGGCAATCCTAAGCTCGCCCACGTTTACGCCCGCTAAACGCATGGCGAAAATGAGAGCATTTTCACCTCGGCGCAAGCTCCACTCGGCCGCATTGTGAGAAGATTTTCACCTCCACATATATTCGCCGCCGCCACAGAATGAGAGGATTTTCACCCACCACAGAGTGTGCCCTCAGTTAGATGTGGTGAGCTTTCTCATGCCCTCCGGGACGAGCGCGGTCGCGTTCGTCCGCGAGGTCTTCGCCGATGAGCATCGAAGCCGTCCACGGTACAAACCCAGCTGCGCGCGGCCACCAACAGCTGTGGGCGCTGGTGCGCGCCTGCCGCCCGCGCCAGTGGAGCAAGAACCTGCTCGTGCTTGCCGCCCCGGGCGCCGCCGGGATTCTTGGCCGCCCCGACATCCCGGGCAAGCTCGCGGTGGCGTTCGCGAGCTTCTGCATGATCTCCAGCGCCACCTACCTCTTCAACGACCTCCGCGACCGCGCCGAGGACCGCCTGAACCCGCGCCGGCGCGAGCGCCCGCTCGCCAGTGGCGCGCTCGGCGTGCGGCTCGCGGCGACGGCCGCGCTTGTACTCGCGCTGGGCGGTCTCGCGCTCGCCGCGTACCTGCGCTGGGAGCTGGCCGCGGTCGCGACGGGCTATCTGCTGCTGACAGGCTCCTACACCCTCTGGCTGCGCCGTATCGCGGTTGCCGACATCGTCGCGATCGCCGGCGGCTTCGTACTGCGTGCGGCCGCCGGCGGCGCGGCGACCGATGTGGCGGTCTCGCGCTGGTTCATGCTCGTGACCTCCTTCGGCGCGTTGTTCGTCGTCGCCGGCAAGCGCTACGCCGAGCTCTGCCAGCGGGAAGCCGATGGCGAGTCGCCGCACAGGCAGCCCGGCGAGCTGGTGCGAGCGTCGCTGCACGAGTACTCCGCGCAGTACCTGCGCTTCGTCGTGGCGCTCGCCGCGACCGTCACCACGACCGCCTACTGCCTGTGGGCCTTCCAGCGCGCACACCACGCAAGGCTGTCCTGGTATGAGCTAACGATCGTCCCCTTCGTGCTCTGGCTGTTGCGCTACGCGCTGCTGCTCGACCGCGGCGACGGACACTCCCCGGAGGAGGTCATCCTCGACGACGGCTTCCTGCGTGTGATGACCGTCATCTGGCTGGCGACGTTCGTCTGCGGTGTCTATGTCGCGGGCTGACATCGCCCCGTCGTGGACGGACGTCGCCTACCCGCCGCTCGCCGATCGGGGGAGCGCGGCTCCAAGCTCCCCCGAGCCGGCGCCCGATGCGAGCGCCGCTCACCAGGCCCTGCTGAGCGGCTGGGGACGCACCGCTCCAAGCCGCGCACTGCTGCTGGCGCCGCGCAGCATCGAGCAGGCCGCGCAGGCCGTCGCCCAGCGGCGCCCGGACGGGCGCGGGCTGATCGCGCGCGGCGCCGGCCGCAGCTACGGCGACGCCGCCCAGAACGGCGGCGGCGCCGTGCTCGACATGCGCGCGCTGCGGGGGATCGCCGAGCTCGACGCCGAGCGCCTGCTCATACGGGCTGCCGCAGGGACGACGTTCGCGCAGCTGCTGCTGGCGCTGGCCGCGCGCGGGCTGACGCTGCCCGTCGTGCCCGGAACCCGCCATGTCACGGTCGGCGGGGCGATCGCCGCCGACGCGCACGGCAAGAACCACCCGCGCGACGGCAGCCTGGCACGCCAGCTGGAGTCGATCCTCCTGTGCACGCCGGCGCACGGGCCGCTGGCGGTCTCGCGCGAGTGCGACCCCGAGCTCTTCCATGGGACGATCGGCGGGATGGGCCTCACTGGGGTGATCCTCGAGGCCACCCTGCGCGTCACGGCGCTGCGCGCGCCGCGGGCCCTGGCCGACGTCGACCGCGTCGCGAGCGTGCCCGACGCCCTGGCTCTGATGGACGGCGCCGGCGCGCACCGCTACGCAATCGCCTGGTTGGACCTGCTGAGCTCCGGAGCGGGCTTCGGTCGCGCGGTCGTCACCCGCTCGGAGGAAGGCGCACCGGAGGGATCGGCACGCCGCTTGTCGCGCGCCCCGTTGCGCGCGCGGCCTCGCGTCAGCGTGCCGGCGGACATGCCCCGCGGACTGCTCTCGCCTGCGATCGTACGGGCGTTCAACGCCCTGCACTGGCGCTCGGCTCCGCGCCGGACGCGTGGGCGCGAGCTGAGCATGAGCGCCCAGCTCTTTCCGCTGGACGCGCTCGGCGCCTGGAACCGGCTGTACGGGCCGGCGGGCCTCGTGCAGTACCAGTTCGCGGTCCCCCATGGCGCCGAGGAAACACTGCTGCGCGTGCTGCACGGCCTGCGCGCTCGGCGGGCGCCGATGTACCTCGCGGTGCTCAAGCGCTTCGGTGAGGCAGCCGCGGGACCCCTGTCGTTTCCCCTGCCGGGCTGGACGGTCGCGATCGACCTGCCCGCCGACGCCCCGGACCTGCTGCCGGCGCTTGACGCCGCCGATGAGCTCGTGGCCGCCGTCGGCGGACGGGTCTATCTGGCCAAGGATGTCCGCCTGCGAGCGGACCTGCTGCGCGTCATGTACCCCGAGCTGCCGCGCCTGCTGCAGCTGCGCGCGCGTGTGGACCCGCAGGAGCATCTGCGCTCGGACATGGCCTGGCGTCTGGGGTTGTGCGCATGATGGCCCCCGCGCGCGTCGTGCTGTTGGGCGGCACCTCGGAGATCGGCCTCGCAATCGTGCGCGAGCTGGCGGCGCGCGGCGGCGCACGCGAAGTCGTCCTCGCCGGGCGTGACCCCGAGCGGCTGCGCGGCATCGCACGGGAGCTGCACGAAGACGGCTGCGCGCGGGCGCACGTGCTGGCATTTGGGGGCCCCGACGCTCACGCGCAGCTCCTGCGTCGCGCGCGCGAGCTTCTCGGGGGCATCGATCTGGTGATCGTCGCCGTCGGCGCGCTCGGCGAACGCGGCGGACTGCCGGCCGACGTGGACGCCGCCGTGGAGGTGCTCGAGGTCAACGTCGTGCTCGCCGGCTCGCTGCTGCTGCACAGCGCCCGCGAGCTGCACGAGCAGGGCCACGGAAGGATCGCGGTGCTGTCATCCGTCGCCGCGCAGCGACCGCGGGCGTCGAACGCCGTCTACTGCGCCGCCAAGGCCGGCATCGACGCGCTCGCGCGTGGCCTCGACGACGCGCTGCGCGACAGCGGGGTACGCGTCACCGTGGTGCGCCCCGGGTTCGTCAGGACGCGCATGACACGCGGCCTGCCCGTCCCGCCGTTGGCCTGCGACGCGGCGAGTGTCGCGCGCGTCACCGTGCGTGGCTTGCAGCGTGAGATGTCGATCGTCTGGGTGCCGGGCGTCACGCGCTGGGTCATGGCCGTGCTCACGCTGCTGCCCGCTCCGCTTTTCCGGAGGCTGCCGTTGTGAGACCGCGGCGCAGGCAGACCGAGGGTCTCCGATGAGCGGTCGGGCTCCACGACGCGCCGAGCTCGTTTCCGTCGAGGGCGGGGACGAAGCGCCACTGCTCACTCCCGCCACGCGCCGCCGGCGCACCGCCGCGGCCCGGGCGCGGCGCAGGCGCCTGCTGCGCATCGACATCGCGCTCGCCGTGCTGTTGGCGCTCGCGACGATCGCGCTCGCGCCGGGTATGGCGATGGTCGCGCTGATGGCGCTCGTCGTGCTCGCACTGTGCGGTCTCTCGCTGGCGGTCGAGCGCCTGCGCACCAAACGGGCGCTCAGGCGCGCAGCGCCGGACGATGCTGCCGCCGCGACTCCGGCGTGGCATCCTCGCGCGCCGCGGTGAAACCGGGCAGCGTAAGCTCCACTCGTGCACCGCCGCCGGGGGCCTCGCCCGCCGCGACCCGTCCGCCATGGGCCTCGGCGATCGCCCGCACGATCGCCAGCCCCAGCCCAGTGCCGCCGGACGCGCGGTCGCGCGCGGCGTCGGTGCGGTGGAAGCGGTCGAAGACCCGCTCGCGCTGGTCGGCCGGAATCCCTGGCCCGTCGTCCTGTACGACGAAGCCGACCCAGCCGGCTGGCTTGAGCTCGACGTCCAGGCGCACCAGTCCGCTGCCGGGCGCGGTGTGCTCGATCGCATTGCCGATCAGGTTGCGCAGCGCCTGCGCCAGGCGATCCGGGTCGGCGCTCAGCGCGCCGGCCGGGACCGGCCCTAACTCGAAGCGGCGCTCGGCGCCGAGCAGGCCGATCGCGTCCCACAGCTCCTGCACGAAGCGAGGCAGCGAGATCTCCTCAATGCGCAGGAACTGACGCTGCTCGGTGCGCGCCAGCAGCAGCAGATCGTCGACGAGGCGCGTGATGCGGGCGATCTCGGCCTGCACCCGGCGCTCGACGCGGCGCACCTCCTGCTCCGACGGGTGCGCCTGGGCAGCGAGCAGCTCGAGCTGGCCGCGGATCACGGTCAGCGGGGTGCGCAGCTCGTGCGAGGCGTCGGCAACGAACGCCCGCTGGCCGGCAAAGGCCTCGGTGAGGCGGTCGAGCATGTGCGCGGTGTGGGGCTACGAACACGATCCGGCGACGAACATCGTGGACGTCTACATCGGCTACCTGCGCCGCAAGCTGCGCGGGGCGGGTGGGGATCAATCGCCGGTGCCGTGAAGATGGCGAGCACGGGCTACCGCTTCGTGCGCTACTACACGCACAACCGCGCATACCGCGGCAAGGGGCCACCCGAGCCCTACCTGCGCCTGCTCGCGCCGATCGTCGTGCTCAGCACGGTCGCGGTGTTCGCGACCGGAGTCGCGCTGCTCCTGCTCGGGCCTAGCTCGCGGGGAACGCTGTTGCTGGCGCACAAGGCGAGCTTCATCGTCTGGATCGTGTTCACCGCCCTGCACGTGCTCGGCCACCTGCCCGATCTGCAGCGCACCCTGCTGGGAGCACGCACCGTGCGCAGCGCGGTGCTCACCCATGCCAACGGCGAGACGGCGGGGAGACGAAACGGCTCCCCGGCCCGAGAGCTGATGCCCCAGATGCCTCGCGAACGCGTCGGCGGCCGCCCAGGCCGCGGCCTGTCGCTGCTTGCGGCGCTCGGCGCCGGGCTGGTGCTCGCGCTGCTGTTGCTGCCCCGGTTCGAACCCTGGCTGAACTACCACCGAGTCTTCGTCGGCCACTGACGCGCCGGCGGGCGCCGCCAGGAGATGCCTGCTCCTATGGAATTTCTCACACGAGCTTTAACCCCAGCTTGAGATGGCGGGTCACACTGAATCTCACGATCGCTCCCATCGCAGCCATAGAACATGAGTCCTCACACCCCCCGCAACCGCCACACCACCCGCACCCGTGACGCCGCCCTGCGCCGCCTGAGCCAGGCCAACCGCTGGCTGCTGGCCGGCAGCGCGGCGCTCACGGCGGCCTTCACAGCCGCGGCGGCTACGGCCTTCCCGGGCCGCAGGACGACGACGAGATCGGCGCACGGCACGCGCATCCGTGCCGCCGACCCGCGCACCAGGACCGGAACGACCTCGACGCAGCTCCATGCCCCCGCCCAGGCTCCCCGCGCCAGCGTGCAGACCGGCACCGGCGAAACCACAGAATCGGCACCGGCCGAAACCACAGAATCGGTGCCCGCCGAAAGCACGGAATCGGCACCCGCCGAATCCGCGCCCGTCGAAGAATCGGCGCCCGTCGTGTCGGGGGGCTCGTAGGAGTACGCGATGGCCGCCACATCCGCATCGGCCAGCAGCAGTCCCGGCCCGGCGACGGCTCACTGGCAGGCGCTTGGCACGAGCGTCGTGCTCCAGGTCACCGACGCCGCCGAGCTCGCCCGGGCACAATCGATCGTCGCCTCGCAGCTCGACGAGCTCGACCTGGCCTGCAGCCGCTTCCGCGCCGACTCCGAGCTCAGCCGCGTCAACGCCCGGGCGGGACACGGGCCGATCCGGATCTCGTCCCTGCTGGCTCAGGCCCTGCAGGCGGCGCTGCACGCGGCCCGCTGCAGCGACGGCGACGTCGACCCGACGATCGGGGCCGCACTGGTGCTGGCTGGCTATGACCGCGACTTCTCGCTGCTGGAGCCGGCGCCCTACGACGCCGGCGCGGGGCCGGTGCTCGCGCCTGTTCGGCCGCTGCGCGCAGAGCTGCGCCGGGGCTGGTGCGCAATCGAGCTCGACCCGGTGCGCGGCACGGTGCGGGTCCCCCGTGGGATCGCGCTCGACCTTGGCGCCAGCGCCAAAGCCTGGGCCGCCGACCGTGCGGCGGGCAGCGTGCACGAGCGCTGCGGCGCAGGCGTCCTGGTCGGCATCGGCGGCGACATCGCGACGGCGGGGCGCGCGCCGCATGGCGGCTGGCGCATCCACGTGACCGACGACCACCGCGACGGCCCCCAGGCGCCGGGGCAGACGATCGCGATCTCCGACGGCGGCCTGGCGACGTCGAGCATCGCGGTGCGCCGCTGGCGACGGGGCGGACGGGTGGCCCACCACATCATCGATCCCGCCGACGGCGCGCCGGTGCGCGGCACCTGGCGGACCGTCAGCGTCGCCGCCGCGGACTGCCTAGACGCGAACATCGCGAGCACGGCGGCGCTCGTACGCGGCGCCCGGGCGCCGGGCTGGCTCTCAGATCTGGGCCTGCCGGCGCGCCTCGTCGACCGTGCCGGCCGGGTGCTGCACGTCGGCGACTGGCCCTACGGCGAGGACGAGCAGTTGCACGCCGACGCCTCTCACCGCGAGCCGCAGGCGGCGGCGTGAGAGCGCTGAGCGTCACACCGCTGGCGGCGGCGAGCGGCTCGCAGCTTGACTGGTACCTGACACGCGCCACGGGCTCGGTCGCGCTGCTGCTGTTGACGCTCGCGCTCGCGCTCGGGGTGGCCGACGTGCGCCGCTTCTCGACGGCCGCCTGGCCGCGCTTCGTGCTCGACGCGCTGCACCGCAACGTGTCGCTGCTGGCGCTGGTGTTCCTGGTGCTGCACATCATGACCTCGGTGCTCGACAGCTTCGCCCCGATTCCGCTGCTGGCGGCGTTCGTGCCGTTCGCCAGCGGCTATCGCCCGCTGTGGCTGGGGCTCGGCGCGGTCTCCTTCGACATGGTGCTCGCGGTGATCCTCACGAGCCTGCTGCGCCAGCGCGTCGGGCATCGCGCGTGGCGGGCGACGCACTGGCTGGTCTACGCCTGCTGGCCGATTGCCCTGCTGCACTCCCTGGGCACCGGCAGCGACGTCAAAAGCACCTGGCTGCTGGCGCTCGTCGCGCTCTGCCTGGCGCTCGTGGCCGCCGCGGTGCTGACGCGAGCGCTGGGCGGCTTCTCGCGGGAGAGCGCCGGTGGACGTCTGGCCGCGGTCGGCGGCCTGGCGGCATTCGTGCTGGGGGTGCTGCTGTGGCTGCCGGGGGGTCCGCTGGGCAGCGAATGGGCGCGCCGGGCGGGTACCCCCACGGCGCTGCTCGGCCACGCCGCCGCCGCGACACATGGAGGGCGGCGATGAGGGCTGGCGCAGAGGGCCTGCCGCGGCTGCTGGAGGGCATACCTCCGCACGGGGCGCTGACGCTGGCCGGGCACGTGGAGCTGCACGGCGAGCTGCCCGCTCCCACTCGGCGCGGACGCGGAGGCGAGATCGAGCTGATCGAGCACGTCGAGCGGTCGGGACTGCGCGGACGTGGCGGCGGCGGCTTTCCCGCCGGCGCCAAGCTGCGGGCGGTCGCCGCGGCCGGCGGGCGTGTATCGAGTGCCCGCCCGCCCCGCCTGCAACGTCCGGTCGTCGTCGTCAATGGTGCCGAGAGCGAGCCGGCGAGCGCCAAGGATCGGACCCTGCTCTGCGGCCTCCCCCACCTCGTGCTCGACGGAGCCGAGCTCGCCGCGCGCGCTGTCGGCGCCGAGGAGATCGTGCTCGCGGTCTGCGAGACGGATGGAACGGTCTCGCGCAGCCTCACCGATGCGCTTGCCGAACGGCGGCGGCAGGCGCGACGCGGTGCGCCCGGCATCCGGCTGGTCACGGTGCCGGGGCGCTACGTGGCAAGCCAGGAGACGGCGCTCGTCAACCACCTCAACGGAGGCCCGGCGCTGCCGACGTTCGCGCCGCCACGACCGTTTGAACGCGGCGTGCGGCGGCGTCCGACGCTGGTGAGCAACGCCGAGACCGTCGCCCACATGGCGCTGATCCTGCGCCACGGCCCGGAGTGGTTCCGCGAGCTCGGCACGCCTGCGCAGCCCGGCTCGGCGCTGGTGACGCTCGCCGGCACGGTCCGCTACCCGGGGGTCTACGAGATCGAGCACGGCTCGCCGCTGGGCGACCTCGTGGCGGCCGCCGGCGGCCTGCAGACGGAGGCCCGGGCGGTCCTGCTCGGAGGCTACGCGGGGGCGTTCGTCGGCGCCGAGCACCTGCGCGGCCTGGCGCTCTCAGACGAGCACCTGGCGCCTCACGGCGCGACGCTCGGAGCCGGTGTCGTGGCGCTCCTCTCCAGCGATGCCTGCCCGGTGGCGGAGTTGACGCGCCTCACCCGCTGGCTGGCGGCGCAGAGCGCACGCCAGTGCGGCCCCTGCGAGCTCGGCCTGCAGACGATCGCCGACACGGTTGAGCAGGTCACGCTCGGGAGCGCCGAGCGCGACCCGCACGCCCGGCTGCGGCAGCTGGCGTCGCTGGTGCGCGGCCGCGGCGCCTGCAGCCATCCCGACGGCGCCGCCCGGCTCGTGGCGAGCGCCGTCGAGGTCTTCGCGTCGGAGCTCGCCGATCACGCCCGGCACGGCCCCTGTGCCGCCTGCCAGCGGCCCTCCGAGCTGCCACGGCCGAGAGCCGCGGGCGGCGCTCGCCGCGCTCCGGCAGAAGGCGGCGACCCGGCTGGCGCATTGAGCATGGCGGGGCGGGCGTGAGTCAACGCCTGCGCGTGAACCCGATCGCCTGCGAGGCCCACGGGATGTGCGCCGAGCTGCTGCCGGAGCGGATCGCGCTGGACGAGTGGGGCTATCCCCTGCTCGACGGCCGCCCCCTCCCTCCCGGGCTGGTCGCCCACGCCCTCCGCGCGGCGCAGGCCTGTCCGACGTTCGCGCTGCTGGTCGAGCGGAGCGACTGACCCCCCTCCGGGTATCGGGCCGTCCAGCTAAAGTCCGGCCGGAGATGACAGACGAGGGCCACTTCCCGCGCGGGCGCTCGCTGCTGCGCCACGTCCACGAACAGCGGGCCGTGGGCCTGATGTACGGGCAGCGGGCGCTGTGCATCGGCGCAGTCAAGCCGCTGAACTACGTCGGCACCAGCGAGCACACCCGCCCCGCGCATAAGCAGATGCCGTTCAAGCGCATCACGCACACGGCGCGGATGTTCGAGATCGTTTTCTTCGGGAGTCGCGCCGAGGCGGACGAGGTGCTCGCCAGGGTGCACGGCATGCACGACCGGGTGCGCGGCGAGCTGCTCGCCGACGCCGGCCCGCACCACCCGGCCGGCACGCCGTACTCGGCGTTCGACCCCGAGCTGATGCTATGGACGGTCGCCGTGATCGCGGACTCGGCACAGTGGTTCTACGAACGTCTGGTCCGGCCTCTGAGCGAAGAGCAGCGCGAGTCGCTGTGGCGTGACTACGTCCGCTTCGCCGAGCTGTTCGGCACCCCGCGCAGCGCCATCCCTCCAAGCTACGCTGAGTTTCGCGAGTGGTATGCCGCCCAGCTTGCCGGCCCCGATCTGTTCCTCACGGAGGAGGCGCGCTACATGGGCCACGCCTCGGCTTTCCAGATCCCGATGGCTACGCTGCGTCAGCCTGCCAAGCGCATGCACGACCTGGTCATGCTCGGCTCGCTGCCGCCGCGGGTGCGCGAGCTCTACGGGCTGCGCTACACGCCGGCCCATGCCGCCGGCTGCGCGACGCTGCTCGCCGCGGCGCGCGCGGCCCGCCCGCTGCTGCCGGCCCGGCTGCGGCGGGGCTCCTGCATTCGCGACTTCGACGCCGTCGCCGCCGTCGAGCGCCGCCGGATCGAGCGCGGGAAGCCGACGCCCCAGATCGTCTAAGCGTCGCGCGCGGCGCTCAAGGGCGCCATCGGATGCGTCGATGCGTCCGAGAATGCCCGAGCTGACCCTCAAACCTCCCGCCAGAACCGCCTCGCGTACCCGCCTGGCCACGCCCGCCGGCGCCACCGGCGAGCACCAGGGCTCCGCCAACGGCGCCGCCGGCGACCGCGAGCGCGAGCGTCGCGCCGAGGCGCTGCGCCGCCACCGCGCCGACGCCCGCGTGCAGGAGCTGGCGGACACCGGCGAGCTCGAGCACCTGCGCGCCCAGCTGCGCGTCGCCGCCGAGCTGACTGCCCGGCTGGCCGGGACGCACGAGATCGAGGAGATGGTGCGACTCGTCGTCGAGGAGCTGCACGGGACATTCGCGTTCTACCTCGCCGCGGTACAGCGGCTGGACGGCGAGGGCATGCTGCGGCTGATCGCCGGTGCCGGCCCGCTGGCGGAGGTGATGACCGAGTTCCTGCTGCTCGAGCAGCCGCTGCACGAGGGCGTCAACGGACGCGTGGCGCGGTCGGGCAACACCGCCGTCGTCGCCGACACCCGTCTGGATCCGGACTACATCGCGCGCGACCCCCAGACCGATCCCCGCTCGGAGCTGAGCGCCCCGATCTTCGTCGACGGCACCGTGTGGGGTGTGATCAACATCGAGGCCGTCGAGCCCGCCGCGTTCGACGAGACCGACGCGGTGCTTGTCGAGACGATCGCCGCGAGCCTCGGCGCGGCTCTGCACCGGGCCGAGCTGCTGGCCGAGATGGAGCGGACCTTCACCAACACGCTGGCGGCGCTGACGAGCACGGTCGAGGCCAAGGACGACTACACGGCGGCGCACGGCGAGGACGTCGCCGGTCTCGCCGAGCGCGTCGCGCGGAGGCTGGGGCTGACACGCGAGCAGGCCCGCGACGTGCGTTACGCGGCGATGCTGCACGACGTCGGCAAGATCGCGGTGCCCAGCGAGATCCTGCTCAAGCGCGGACCGCTGACGGACCCGGAGTGGGAGATCATGCGCAGCCATGCCGCGATCGGCGGCGACCTGGTGGGGCGCATCGACGCATTCGCCCATCTCGCGCCGGCGGTGCGCGCCAGCCACGAGCGCTGGGACGGCGGTGGCTACCCCGATGGTCTCGCGGGCGAGGAGATCCCGCTCGCGGCCCGCATCATCGCGGCCTGCGACACCTTTGACGCGATCGTCACCGACCGCCCCTACCGGCCCGCCCGCACGACGGCGCAGGCACGCGCGGAGCTGCTGCGGGTGGCGGGCGCGCAGCTCGACGAGCAGGCCGTCGGGGCGCTGCTGGACGAGCTCGACGGCGCTTGAGTCGGCTGTCCAGCCCGAGCATCCGAATCTCCGACTGAGGTCGATGGAGCCCGCCGGCGCGGGCGACGATCATCGCGGTGCGCTGTCGCGTCCTATGCCCGGCGGGATCGGGACGGGCGCGGGGCGCAGGGAGCCCGCCTGAGAGATGCCTGCCAGCGAACCCCAGATCCTCGCCCTCGGCGGCGGCGGCTTCTCGATGGAGCGGGAGAATCCGATGCTCGACGACTACGTGCTCGCGCTGGCGTCCCGGGAGCGCCCGCGGGTGTGCTTCCTGCCGACCGCCTCCGGTGACGCCGATCACTACGTCGTGCGCTTCTACCGGCGTTTCTCGGCGACCTGCGCCGCCAGCCACGTCTCGCTCTTCCGCCGCGATCAGGGCACGGGCGGCGTCGAGGAGAACATCGCCCAACACCTGCTCGCGCAGGACGTGATCTACGTCGGCGGCGGCAACGTCGTGAGCATGCTCGGTGCCTGGCGCGCGCACGGGCTCGACGTCGTCCTGCAGCGCGCCTGGGCGCGCGGGATCGTGCTCTGCGGCCCGTCGGCGGGCTCGCTGTGCTGGTTCGCCGAGGCGCTCAGCGCCTTCCACGGCTCCGGCCGGCGGGTGCGCGGGCTCGGGCTGCTGCCCTACTCCAACTGCGTGCACTACGACGCCGAGCCGCAGCGCCGCGAGCAGTACCGGCGCCTGGTCGGGGAAGGCATGCGCCCGGGCTTCGCCGCCGAGGACGGAGTCGGGCTGCACTTTCGCGGCACCCGCCTGCAGCGCGCCGTCAGCTCGCGGCCCGGCGCGCGTGCCTACCGCGTGGAGTCCGGCGGCGACGGCACGGCCTGCGAGACGCCACTGGAAGTCCACTATCTCGGGGAGAGCGGGAGCGTCGGGGACGACCTGGGCGTAGAGGACGACCTGGGCGTAGGGGACGGCCAGAGCGTCCGGGACGGCCAGAGCGTCGGGGACGGCGCGGGCGTCGGTGCCGAGCGCAGTCTGAGCGCCGGCGGCCCGGTCAGCGCGGCGGCGGAGCACTCGGGGATGAGGCAGACCGCGACCCGCGCCGCGGCGTGAGCCTCGCGGCCGAGGTCCCGCCCGAGCGGCGCACGATCTTCGCGATGGGCGGCGGCGGCTTCACGATGGAGCCGGCGAACCCACTGCTCGACGACTACGTGCTCTCGCTCGCCCGCTCCCCGAGGCCGCGACTGCTGTTCCTGCCGACGGCGTCCGGCGACACGACCGGCCAGATCAACGCGTTCTACGCCCGCTTCGCGGGACGTCCCTGCGAGGCCCAGCACCTCTCGCTCTTCCGGCTCGCCGAGCTGCGGCGGCCGCTGGCGGAGACAGTGCTCGACCAGGACGTCGTCTACGCCGGCGGGGGCTCGCTGCGCAACCTGCTCGCGCTGTGGCGGGCGCACGGTCTCGACGAGCTGCTCGTGCGGGCCTGGCGGCATGGGACGGTGCTCGCCGGTCTGAGCGCCGGTGCGATGTGCTGGTTTCAGGGCGGGGTGACCCGCTCGGACGGCGCGCCGGCGCCGCTCGCGGGGTTGGGGCTGCTGCGAGGCTCGCTGACGGTGCACGCCGACGGAGAGCCGGAGCGACTGCCGGTGTGGCTGGCGGCGGTACGGGCCGGTGAGCTGCCGGGCGGCTGGGCGCTAGACGACGGAGTGGGACTGCTGTTCCGGGGCGAGCGGCTGGCGCGCGTCGTCAGCTCGCGCCCTGGGGCCGGCGGTCAGCGCGTGGACGCGATCGCCGGCGAGCTCGTGCGCCGCCGGCTGGAGCCCGAGCTGCTGGGAGCCGCCGCGACGCCTGCCCCGCTCGACGACGACGTCCAGGAGCTGCGCCGCGTGCAGCGCCTGCGGGCGCGCGCGCCGCGCCGCCTTTAGTAGCGCCGTCGGCCGTCCGGCGCACCTCGCCGCCTCTGGCAGCGCCGCCCCGGGCTGCCCCCGCGCGATGCGCCGCGCCAACCACAGTCAACGTCTAAGAGTCAGAAACATTCAATTGGCCGCGTTGCTGTGGTGTATTGTCACATTGACAGTGAAGCGCGCCGCAACGACCATCCTGGCATTTCTCGTGGGGGCACCGCTGGGGCTGCTGTGCTCGCCCCCCGCAGCGACAGCGCAGACGCCGATCGAGCCGTCGGCGACGCTCAGCGCGGCGCTCACGCCGGAGCATCTCGGCGGCGGCACCACGATCCACTTCAGCTTCACGATCGCCGACACCGAAGGGCAGCTTCCCCCTCCGCTGGTCAAGGTCGACCTGTTGTACCCGGCCAATCTCGGGATCGCGAACAGCGGCCTGGGATTCGCGACCTGCCATCAACCTCGGCTCGAAGCCGACGGTCCGTCCGGCTGCCCGGCGGACTCGGTGATGGGGTTCGGCACAGGCGTCGTCGAGGTTCCGTTCGGTCCTCAGGTGCTGCGTGAGACGGCACGGGTGGTGACGTTCATGGCGCCTCTGCGCGAGGAACACCTGGCGCTGCTCTTCTATGCGGCCGGCGAAAAGCCGGTGGCCGCCCAGCTGGTGCTGCAGGGCACGGTGCTGCCCACGGCGCCGCCCTTCGGCGGCAACCTGGCGACGGAAATCCCGCTCCTGCCGACTCTTCCCGAAGCACCGGACGCGTCGCTGGTGTCCTTCGACACGACACTCGGGCCCAGCCACGTGACCTACTACGAATACGCCCGCGGGCGCTCCATCCCCTACCACCCACGGGGCATACGCCTGCCGCGCACATGTCCCCACGGCGGCTTTCGCTTCGCGGCCCGGTTCACTTTCCAGAACGAAACCCACGCCGCCGCCAACACCAGCGTGCCCTGCCCGCCCAGCGTCCATCGAGGCGCCGGACGCCGTCGCTGAAGCCAGCTCGCCGGCGACGGCTCGCCGCGTCTCGGTCGGACTACGGGCACGACCGGCAGGCCGCGGGATGGTGCTCAGCGTTAGTCTGCGCGGCGTGCGAGCGATCCAGATCGTCGACCTGAGCGGCCCGGCGAGCGCGCTGGCGTTCGTGGAGACGTCCCCACCCGCGCGGCCCCCGTCACACATGCTGACGCCCGGCGAGGGCGTGCTGATCGAGGTCCATGCCGCCGGCGTGTCGTTCCCCGAGGTCCTGCAGACGCGCGGCCAGTACCAGCTGAAACCGCCGCTGCCGTTCGTCCCGGGCAGCGAGGTCGCGGGAATCGTGCTCGCCGCCTCGCCGGGGGCCGGCGTGGAGGTCGGCGAGCGGGTGGCGGCGTTCTGCGCCCTGGGCGGCTTCGCCGAGCAGGCGGTGGCACCCCCGTTCCTGACCTTCCCGCTCCCCGAGCAACTCGACTTCGCGCAGGGCGCGGGGCTGATCCTCAACTACCACACGGCCCACTTCGCGCTGCGGCTGCGCGGCCGCCTGGCCGCCGGCGAGACGGTGCTCGTCCACGGCGCCGCCGGCGGCGTCGGCACGGCGGCGCTGCAGGTCGCGCAGGGACTCGGGGCGCGCACGATCGCGGTGGTCTCCAGCGACGAGAAGGAGCGGGTGGCGCGCGAGGCCGGCGCCGAGCATGTGCTGCGCAGCGACGCCCCGTGGAAGGACGAGGCGCGCGCCCTCACCGAGGGGCGCGGTGTGGATGTCGTGCTCGACCCGGTCGGCGGCGATCGCTTCACGGACAGCTTGAGGGCGCTGGCAGAGAATGGGCGTCTCGTTGTCGTCGGCTTCACCGGCGGAGCGATCCCCGAGGTCAGGGTCAACCGGCTGCTGCTGGCCAACACGGAGGTCATCGGCGCCGGCTGGGGCGGCTACGCCCTGGCCAAGCCCGCCGTCTGCCGTGAGATCGGCGAGGCGCTGCAGGTGCTGATCGAGCGGGGCTCGGTGCGCCCGATCGTCGGCGAGCGCCTCCCGCTGGAGCGCGCCGCCGAGGCGCTGGCGCTGATCGACGAGCGCCGGGCGACCGGGAAGGTTGTGCTGATTGTGCGGGAGGACGGATGATGCTAAGAGGGCACCCGGCAGAGGACTGGGGTCGAGGCTAGCCGCGCATGGACTTCGAGCACTCCCCCCGCGCCCGCGAGCTGATGGAGCGCCTGGACGCGTTCATCGCGCAGGAGATCCACCCGCGCGAGGAGCCCTACCATCGCGAGCTGCTCCCCGCGCGCGACCCCTGGGTCGTGCTGCCGGTCGTCGATGAGCTGAAGGCCAAGGCGCGCGCGGCCGGCCTGTGGAACCTCTTCCTGCCCGGCAGACCCGAGGTCGGCGGCGAGCCCCAGGGCGCGGGCCTCTCAAACGTCGAGTACGCCCCGCTGGCGGAGCGCATGGGTCGCTCGCTGCTGGCCAGCGAGGTCTGCAATTGCAACGCCCCGGACACCGGCAACATGGAGATCCTGCTGCACTTCGGCACCCCCGAGCAGCACGAGCGCTGGCTCGTGCCGCTGCTCGCCGGCGAGATCCGTTCGGCGTTCTGCATGACCGAGCCCGAGGTGGCGTCCTCGGACGCCTCGAACATGCAGGCCACGGCGACGCTGGATGGCGAGGAGGTCGTCCTCAACGGCCGCAAGTGGTGGTCGACGGGCGTCGGGCACCCCCATTGCCGGGTGGCGATCTTCATGGGCCTCACCGACCCCGACGCCGACCGCTACCACCGCCACTCGATGGTCGTGGTGCCGATGGATGCCCCCGGGGTGAAGGTCGAGCGGATGCTCGCCACGATGGGCTTCGACGACGCCCCCGGCGGGCACGGCGAGGTCTCATTCGACGACGTCCGGCTGCCCGCCGACGCGATCCTCGGGGGGCCGGGCCAGGCGTTCGCGATCGCCCAGGCCCGGCTGGGCCCGGGCCGCGTGCACCACTGCATGCGCCTGGTCGGGCTCGCCGAGCTCGCCCTGGAGCTCGCCTGCCGCCGCGCCACCGACCGCGTCGCGTTCGGCAAGCCGCTGGCCAACCTCGGCGGCAACCGCGAGCGGATCGCCGACGCCCGCATCGCGATCGACCAGGCGCGGCTGCACGTGTTGCACGCCGCCTGGCTGATCGACGAGCGGCGTCCTGAGATGCTGGGTGCGGTCTCCCAGATCAAGGTCGCGGTGCCGAACATGGCCCAGCGGGTCGTCGACATGGCGATCCAGCTGCACGGCGGCGCCGGCCTCAGCGACGACCTCCCGCTCGGGGCGGCCTGGACCGTGGCGCGCGCGCTGCGACTCGCCGACGGGCCCGACGAGGTTCACCGTGGCGTGATCGCGCGACTGGAGCTCGCCCGCTACGGGCAGGGGAAGTGGGCCTCGTGAGCGGCTCGGTGGGCTCCCCTCTGGTAGCCCTCGTCACCGGCGCCTCCAGCGGCATCGGCGAAGCCACCGTCCGGCGGCTCGCCGTGGAGCCGACGGGTGAGCGGACGATGCACATCGTGCTCGTCGCCCGCCGCGGCGAGCGTCTGCAGCGGGTGGCCGACACGCTGCCGGTGCCCTGCAGCTGCCTGGCGCTCGACCTCACCCAGGACGACGCCCCCCGGCGGGTGCGGGCGCACCTGCAGGAGCACTGCGGGGGTCGCCTGGGTCTGCTCGTCAACAACGCCGGCGCCTCCTGGCGGGGGAGCTTCGCCGAGGGCGGCTACGCCAACGTGCGGCGCACGATGGACGTCAACTTCGACGCGGTCGTGCGCCTCACCGAGGCCCTGCTGCCGCTATTGCGGGCGAGCGCCCCGAGCGCCTGCGTCAACGTGTCCAGCGTCGCCGGGCGGGTGGCGCGCCCCCGCAGCGGGGCCTACTCGGCGAGCAAGTTCGCGCTCGCCGGCTGGAGCGACGCGCTCTACGCCGAGGAGCTCGAGCACGGCGTGCACGTCGGCCTGGTGCTGCCCGGCTTTATCGCCACCGAGGGCTTTCCCGCGAGCGAGCTGATCGCCAAGCGGCTGACCGCCTGGATGGTCTCGACGCCCGACCGCGCCGCCGAGGCGATCGTCGAGGCCGGCCTGCGGCGGCGCCCCGAACGCTACGTGCCGCGCGGCTATGCCCTCTTCGCCTGCGCGCGGATCCTGGCGCCGGGACTCGTGCGGCGCATCGTCAGCGGCGGTCGCGGGGCGCTGCTGACGACCAAGACCGGCGCCGAACAGGCGCAGCCGAGCCAGCAGCGAGCGACGTCTGAGCGGCATACCCCCACCCCGACGGAGACCGCCGACACCTGATGGTGCCGGTCCGAGGGCTCCCGGGAGAGCCGGCGGCTCCCCTGGTGCCCGGGCAAAGCCGGCGGTAACGCAGACGGGCTGGCGGACATGTGGGTGGTGATGACACAGACCAGCCATCCCCAGACAGCAGACCGAGGAGCGCTCCAGCCCGACCCGGCGGCGCGCGCCCGGCTGACCGCGCTCTACAGGACGCACGGACACGACATCCTCGCCTACGCGCTGCGGCGTGCCCCGAGCCCCGAGGACGCGGCCGACGCCGTCGCCGAGACATTCCTCGTCGCCTGGCGCCGCCTCTCCGAGGTCCCGGCCGAGCCGCAGGCGCGCCTCTGGCTGTACGGGGTCGCCCACAGGGTCATGCTCAACCTGCACCGCGCCGAGCGCCGGCGCAACCGGCTCGCCGAACGCCTCGGCACCGAGCTGCGGACGCTCGCGACGCCGCCCTCGCCCGACGACCGGGCCAGGGCGCTGCTCGCGGCGCTGCAGACGCTGGCGCCCGAGGACCGCGAGCTGCTGCTGCTCGTCGGCTGGGAGGAGCTCTCGCCGGCACAGGCCGCGACCGTGCTCGGCATCTCCGCCGTGGCCGCCCGTGTGCGCCTGCATCGTGCCCGCCGCCGGCTGCGCCGTGCGCTGTCCGACCCGGAGCAGGCCGCGCCCTGCCCGGCGCGGCGCGGCGCGGGCACTCCCACCTGCGAAGCCCGAATGGAGGAAGCGCTATGAGAGCCACGACAGCCGAGAACGCCCTGAGGGCCGCCAACCCGGTGCCCGCCGGCGCGCTCGATGGCGCTCGGATCGCCGACGCCGAAGCCGAGCTGCTCGACACGATCGAGTGGTGCTCGCCACTCGACTCCCCCCCACCCGCGCGACGGCCGCTCCGCGGCGCACCGCGTCGTGGAGGCCGTGCGCGGCGCCGTCTGCTCGCAACGGGTGCAGTCGCGGCGGCGGTCGCGGCGAGCCTGCTCGTCACCCTCGACGGCGGCGGCTCGCACCCGGGCGATGCCGTCGCGGCATATCCCCCGGTCCTCGTCCGCTACGCGGCGAACTCGCCGCTGGTGCTGCTCGGGCTGGCGCATTGGCACGTGTCCTACGTCTTCGAGTCGAGCGCCCGGGAAGGCGAAATGCAGTTCCTGCCGGCGGGCGCGTCGCCGCGAGAGCTGCTCCGCCAGGCGCAGCTGACCTGGCAGCCGAGGCCGTGGCACTACTGGCCCGGCGGCACCACGGGGCAGCCGCTCGGCGACCGCGCCCGGGTCTTCCGCGACGGCTCCGGGAGACATGGGACGACCTTCCTCGCCGAGTGGCGATACCGGGGGCTGTCGGTGTCGTTTCGCGCCACCACCGGCAGCCTCGCGGGCTTTGACAGGATGCTCGCCGCGCTGCGGCCCGTCGACGAACGGACCTGGCTGGCGGCGCTGCCGCCGAGCGTGATCAGGGCCGCCGAGCGCCCCAGCGAGGTGAGCCGGATGCTCGCCGGCATCCCTCTGCCCCCCGGCTTTCGTGCTTCGCAGATCCCCGACGCCGGGCTGACGGAGGCCCGCTACCAGCTCGGGGCGGCCGTCGCCGGGACGGTCGCCTGCCGGTGGTTCGCGATCTGGGCGCAGGCGCGCCTGGACGGCGACGCGACCCGGGCGCGGGCGGCGGTCGCCGCGATGGCCACCTCCCCGCGCTGGCCGGTGCTGCGCGCGATGCGCGGCGAAGGCGGCTATCCGCAGGTGCTCGAGGAATACGCCGCCGACATGCCGAGCGGCCGCTGGCACGGCCATTCCCTCGCGCAGGCCGTCACAACGGGCCTGGGGTGCCCGGAGCACGGGGTGAAGATCCCGACAATCGCTCACCCCGCGGGCCGCGATATTGCGCCATCCGTCCAATCTCAGGGCGGCGCGGGCGCGCGACAATCGCGGGGTGAGCATCGAGACGGCGCTCGCCGATGACGTCTACCGGCCGCCCGCGAGCGGCTACGACGAGCTGTTCGAGCTCGACGGCACCCCCCGGGCGGCGGCGGCGGCGCTGATCCGGGAGCTGCGCGGCCTCGGGCGGGAGGGGCTGCTCGACGCCGGGCGCCGGCGGGACGCGGTGTTCGTGCAGCAGGGGATCACCTTCGAGACCTCCGGCGAGGACGGGCCCTCCCACGAACGTCCGTTCCCGCTGGACCTGATCCCGCGGGTGCTGGCGGGCGAGGAGTGGCGGGCGATCAAGCGCGGCCTGGCGCAGCGGATCCGGGCGCTGAACCACTTCGTCGACGACGTCTACCACGCGCGGGAGATCGTGCGCGAGGGGATCGTGCCGTGGCGGCTGGTGGCGGGCTGCGCGCACTTCGCCCGGGCGGCGCACGGGATCCGCCCGCCGGGCGGGGTCTACTGCCACGTCGCCGGCTGCGACCTCGTGCGCCACAGCGACGGCTCGTGGCGGGTGATCGAGGACAACGTGCGGGTGCCCTCCGGGATCTCCTACGTGATCGAGAACCGGGCGGCGATGGCGCGGCTGGTGCCCCAGCTGTTCGCCTCCTACCGGGTGCGGCCCGTCGAGCACTACCCCCAGCTGCTGCTCGGCGCGCTGCGCTCGGTGGCTCCCTCGGCGGAGAGCGAGGCGACGGTCGTGGTGTGGACGCCGGGACCGGCGAACTCGGCGTACTTCGAGCACGCCTTCCTGGCCCGCCAGATGGGCGTCGAGCTGGTCGAGGCCTCCGACCTGGTGGTCCGCGACGACGTCCTCTACATGCGCACCACCCGCGGCCTGGAACGGGTGCACGCCGTCTACCGGCGCCTGGACGACGACTTCGTCGACCCGCTCGAGTTCCGGCCAGACTCGCTGCTGGGGGTGCCGGGGCTGGTGCGGGCCTATCGCGCGGGCAGCGTCGCGATCGCCAACGCCCTCGGCACGGGCGTGGCGGACGACAAGGCGGTCTACTGCTTCGTGCCGGAGATGATCCGCTTCTACCTCGCCGAGGAGCCGATCCTGCAAAACGTCCCGACCTATCTCCTCTCCGACCCGGAGGTGCTCGAGGACGTGCTGGGTCGTTTGGACGAGCTCGTCGTCAAGCCCACCGGCGAGTCCGGCGGGCGGGGGGTCACGATCGGACCGCACGCCTCCGAGCAGGAGCTCGCCGAGCTGAGCCGGCGACTGCGCAGCCACCCCGAGCGCTGGATCGCCCAGGATCTGGTGCAGCTCTCGACGGTGCCAACGGTCGGCGCCGACGGCAGCCTGCAGCCCCGCCACGTCGACCTGCGGCCGTTCGCGGTCTTCGGGGAGCGCATCGACATCGTGCCCGGCGGCCTCACCCGCGTCGCCCTGCAGGAGGGCTCGCTGATCGTCAACTCCTCGCGCGGCGGCGGCTCCAAGGACACCTGGGTGCTGGAGAACGGCGACGACGCCGACAGAGCCGGCGAGGTCGGGTTTCCCATCCCCGACACCCAGCCGCCCACTCTGCCCGACCTCAGCTACGGAGCCTGGAGTGGCCAGCAGCAACAGCAGCAACAGCAGCCGCGGGCGGGGGCCGGCGCGCAGAGCGCGGCCCAGGACGCGCGGGGACGGCGAGGCGCCTGATGCTGGCGCGAATCGCTCACCAGCTGTACTGGCTGGGGCGCAACCTGGCCCGCGCGGAGTTCACGGCGCGCGCCGTGGAGGCGGTCTTCCAGGCGGAGCTGCAGGGCGCGGCGGACGCGCTGCCAGGGGTGAGCTTCGGCTCGGGCGGCCTGCTGGCGATGCTCGACGGCGTCGCCGCCGAGCAGCCCGTGGGCGGGGAGCGGCTGGGGCGCTTGACGCAGGACGCCCGGCGGCCGGGATCGATGCTGGCCAGCGTCGAGCGCGCCCGGGAGGGGGCGCGGACGGTGCGCGACGTGATCAGCGCGGAGATGTGGGAGGCGATCAACACCACCGCGCTGACCCTCCGCCGGGACGAGCCATCGGGCTGGGGGGCGCGCTCTCAGCCCTACGTGGTGTCGCAGTACGTCAAGCAGCGGACGGCGCTGATCTGGGGGATCGCGGATCGTTCGATGCTGCGCGACGAAGCCAAGTCGTTCCTGGACGCCGGCGGCATGCTCGAGGTGGCGGACATGGTGCTGCGGATGCTGCGCGTCGCCCTGCCCGCCCCGGCGCCGCCGGGCCCGGCGGCGCCGGCGGACGGCTCGGCGTTGATCCTGTTGCAGGCGGTCGGCGGCTTTCACGCCTATCTGCGCGCCGGCACGTCCCCTCCCAACGCGCACCCGGTGGCTCGTTTCCTGCTCTTCGAGCGGGCCTACCCGGACAGCGTGGCGGCCTGCGTGGACTCGCTGCAGGAGGTGCTCAGCGCCGCCGACGCCGGTCCGCGCAACTCCAAGCCGGTGCTGCGCCTCAGCCGCCTGGCCGCCGATCTGGACTTCCAGCGCCGCGCACTGCCCGACGGGGCGGAGCTGACGGGGATCTGCACCGGCACCCAGCAAGAGCTGGCGCGCATCGACCGCGACGTCGCCGAGCGCTACTTCGCCGGCGCCGCCTCCGCCGGTGGGGCGGCCACGGTCACCGGCGCGGCGCGGCGCGCACGGATGGCGGCGGCCGCGCAGCATGCCGCCGGCGGTCGAACGACGGGCCGCGCTCGCGCCTTGGCACCCGCCGCGCCGCACTCGCCGGACGGTCCGACGGCGGCTCCCGGTCGCGCGCCGACGACCGCCGCGGGGAGGCGCTGAGCGGTGCACTTCGACATCCGCTACCTCACCGAGTACCGCTACGACGCGCCTGTCAGCGACAACCTCAACGCGCTGCGGGTGCGGCCGGCGACGACCTCCTCGCAGCGCTGCGACGAGTTCCACGCCCGCATCGATCCCGAGGCCCGCGTCAGCCGCCACCTAGACTACTTCGGGACCGAGGTGCTCGAGTTCGGCGTCCCCGGCGGCCACGAGCGGCTGACGATCGACATGCGCGCCCGCGTCGTCACGGCCGACCCGGCTGAGCCCACCGAGGGGTCCTGGGAGAGCCTGCGCGGCCCGGCCTATCTCGACGCCGCCGGCGAGTTCGCGCTGCCCTGGCAGGACCAGCCCGCGATGCCCCTGCTCGGCGCCCTGGAGGCCGAGCTGCGGGCCGCCCCGGGGCCGCTGGCCGCGGTGCAACGCCTGTGCGAGCTGATACCAGATCGTTTCGAGTACCGCCGCGGCGCGACCTACGTGGGCTCCGGCATCGCCGACCTCCTCGCCGCGGGGGCAGGGGTCTGCCAGGACTTCGTCCACCTCTCCCTGGTCCTGCTGCGCCGGGCGGGCATCGCGGCCCGCTACGTCTCGGGCTACCTCTGGGCGGCGCCGGAGGACGGCGGGGCGGACTCGCTGGAGCTCGACACCCACGCCTGGCTGGAGGCCCTGCTGCCGGCCGAGGCGGGCCCCGGGGGGCGCGGAGAGCCGATGTGGGTCGGCGCCGACCCCACCAACCGGCGGCTGGCCGACGAGACCCACGTCAAGATCGGCCACGGCCGGTTCTACGCCGACGTCCCCCCGGTCAAGGGCGTCTACCTCGGCACGGCGGCCTCGGATCTCACGGCGACGGTGACGATGTCGCGCCTGGACCCCCAGGCCGGGGCGCGGGCCTGATTGCGATTTGGCGAGGTGTGCGAGCGCGTGTGTGCGCTCGTGTCCGGGCGCGCGCGGGCGCCCGCACCCATGCGCGCGCCCGCGCACACCTCCGTTTTCCGAGACCCACAGCCCACGTCCAGCCACGTCCCGCGCCCCCGCGGGGGTGTTCTCTCGGACCCGGCGCCATCCGGCCAGCGGCACCCGTCTCGGCTTGGGCCGGTGGACCAAAGATCCGATTCTGATCGCGATCGCAGGTCTCCCGGGCCGGCCCGCGAATAGACAACCGAGAGGACCGAGGCTCGCGGCGGATGAATAGCGCCCCGGCGCCGCGGGGTAGAGCAACTTTTGGGCCGCTGATGGGCTCTAGCGAGTGCGGAGCAGCAGCTCGTCAGGGGGTCGATGGGAGACTGGCCCGTGAGGAAATAATAATTGACAACGCAACTATCATGCCCTATAATTCCGACTCCGGGCATCGGATTAGAAGGCCGAGCCCTCCCGTCTCATATTAGAAGGGCCGCATCATGGCAGACACCAAGCACGACATCACAACCCTAGACACGCTCGAGGCCGGGGGCCCCGAGCGCAGCCCCGTGGCCGCCCTGGACCCGGTCTACGGCGACGCGCGGCCGGCGCGCGCCGAGGCCGCGGCTCGCCCGCGTCCGACGGCGGTGGAGCCGGAGAGCTTCATCCCGGAGTCCGTGGACCAGCTGCTGGCGCACTCGCGCCGCTACCCGCTGCTGAGGCCCGACCAGGAGATCGAACTGGCCCAGCGCATCGAGCGCGGCGACCTGCACGCCAAGGAACTGCTGGTCAACTCCAACCTGCGCCTCGTGGCGTCCAACGCCCGCCGCTACCAGAACCAGGGCCTGCCGCTGGCCGACCTCGTCCAGGAGGGCATGCTCGGCCTGATCCGGGCGAGCGAGAAGTTCGACTGGCGCAAGGGCTTCCGCTTCTCGACGTACGCCACGCTGTGGATCCGTCAGGCGATCCAGCGGGGCCTGGAGAACTCGGGCCGCACGATCCGGCTGCCGGTTCACGTGGCGCAGCGCACCCGCAAGGTGGGCCGCGTCGAGCGCGAGCTCTCGGTCCGCCTCGGGCGCGAGCCGACCGCCGAGGAGATCGCCCAGGAGGCCGGGCTGGAGCTGGAGCAGGTCGAAGAAGTCCGCCACCAGCGGGCGGCGCTCGTGAGCCTCGACCAGCAGGTCGGCGAGGACGGCGACACCGCGCTCGGCGACCTGTTGCCATCCGACCAGGAGCCGCCGGAGGACGTGGCCTACGTCAACGAGCGCGAGCGTCTCGTGCACCGGGCGATCGCCCAGCTGCCGGACACCGAGCGCACGGTCCTCACCCTGCGCTTCGGCACCGGCCGCGAGGAGCCCCAGACGCTGACCGCGATCGGCAAGCGCCTCGGGTTCTCCGCCGAGCGGGCCTCCCAGCTGGAGCAGCGGGCGCTGAAGAAGCTCGCCGAGTCGCCCGAGCTGGCGGCACTCAGAGAGGCCGCCTGACCGTTCCTTCGAGGGTGGCGCAGGTGGCCCCCGGGCCACCGAGCCGGGCCCCTCGTTATTCATTACGATTGCTCCCATGCCGGAAACGACGACGGCATGGGAGCGGGCGGTGCAGCTGACGATCGCGGCCGGCGAACGGATCCTGGCTCCGATCGAGCGCTTCATCGGCAAACGCTCGCTGGTCGGGGACGCGACGTTCTTCCCGCTGGAGCGCTTCCCCTGGGTGGAGCACGTCGAGCGCAACTGGGAGGTGATCCTGGGAGAGCTGCAGGCGGTGCTCGCCGACCGCGAGGCGCTGCCCAACTTCCAGGACATCTCCAGGGACCAGATCGAGATCACCGACGACGACCGCTGGAAGACCTTCTTCCTCTACGGCTACGGCTTCGAGGCGAAGCTCGGCGTCGAGATGTGCCCGCGCACGGCGGCCCTGATGCGCGAGATCCCGGGGATGACGACCGCGATGTTCTCAATCCTCTCCCCCCGCAAGCACATCCTCGACCACCGCGGCCCCTACAAGGGCGTCCTGCGCTACCACCTCGGCCTGATCGTGCCCGAGGACGCCGCGGCCTGCCGGATCCGCGTCGGCAATGACATCCGCCATTGGGAGGCCGGCCGGTCGCTGGTCTTCGACGACACCTTCAACCACGAGGTCTGGAACGACACCGACGAGACCCGGGTGGTCCTGTTCGTCGACGTCATGCGTCCTCTCCCCTTCCCCGAGTCGCGGATCAACGAGCTCATCGTCAAGGCGATCGGCATCTCGCCGTTCATCCGCGACGCCAAACGCAACCAGGAAGCCTGGGAACGGCGCTATCGGGAGCGGCGGGCGGCTCAGACGCTGGAGACGCTCAGGCCGGTGCCCTGAAGCAGTTCGTCGGCCCGGGCGTTGAGGATCGTGAACTCCCCCGTCACGATCAGCAGCCCCAGCGCGATCATGACGAGCCCGCCGACGCCGACGATCACGCCGAAGTGGCGCTTGACGACCGCCAGGGCGTTGCTGGCCCGGTCGAAGGCCAGCGCGATCGCCAGGAACGGGATCGCCAGGCCCATCGAGTAGAAGGCCAGCAGCAGCGCGCCGTGCGCCGCCGAGCTGGAGACCGCGGCCTGGGTCAGGATGGCGCCGAGCGTGATGCTCGTGCACGGAGTCCACGCGATCGCGAAAGCCGCGCCGGCCAGCACCGGGCCACCGCGGCCGGCGAGGCGCTGCAGCGACTGGGAGTGCCACTGGAAGCTCAGGGCGTCGACGAACGGCGTCGCCAGGAAGAGGACGCCCATGACGATGATCAGCACGCCGCCGGCGGTGCGCAGGGCTTCGAGGTGACGGTTGAGCAGCGAGCCCAGCTCCGTCGCGGTCAGGCCGAGCAGGATGAAGATCAGCGAGAAGCTCGCGATGAAGAGCAGGCTCGGCGCCAGCACCCGCCGCGCGCCGGCCCGCTGCAGATCGGCCGGGGCCACGCCGATCACCGTCGAGAGATAGCCCGGCACCAGCGGCAGGACGCACGGCGACAGGAACGACACCAGGCCCGCGGCCAGCGCCAGCGGGATGCCGACCCCGCTCGCGGTGTCCGACGCGCCGCTGGCCGCGAGGATCGGCAGGGTCATCGCTCGGCGCGCAGCTCGGCGAGCTCGGCTTCCAGACGCGCCACTCGCTCTCCTAACTCGCTCAGGGCTGCGACGACGTCGGTGGTCAGGTCACCGGGCACCTCGGCGAGCGGCGCCGCGCTCGCGCTCAGCTGCTCCACGGGCGCCGAGACGTGGTGGCCGTTGACGGCGCCGCCGGGCTGAGCCTCGCGGTCCTCGAGCAGCTGCAGGTAGCGCTCCTCCTTCTGCCCCGGCTGGCGCTCCAGACGGGCGACGAGCTCGCGTCCGATCAGTCGCTCCAACGTCTCGTGGACCTCGGCGAGGGTCGCGAAGGGGTGCATCCGGTCGGTGCGCTGCTTGAGCTCACCCGGCGTCTGGGGACCGCGGAGCATGAGGACGCACATCACGGCCTGCTCGTCGTGGGCCATCGGCAGCCGCTCGGCGAGCAGGTGGCGGTACTTGGCCGCCCGGCTGCCGGCGCCGCTGGCCAGGCGGGTGTAGCCGCGGCGCTCCAGGCGGTGCAGGGCGTCGCGGATCGTCGCCTCGTCGTACTGCACGACGGGGTCGCGGTTGGTCGACTGGTTGCAGGCCAGGCGCAGCGAGTTCAGGCTCAGCGGGTACTGGTCGGGGACGGTGCGCTGCTTCTCCAGCAGGGCTCCCAGGACGCGGATCTCGGCGGCGGAGAGGTTCACTGGCCTTAAGCCTAGTGCGCCTCTCGCGACGGCGGCCCCGCTGGCGGAGGGGCAACGGGACCTCGAGCGGCGGCCCAGGCCGGCGATAGAGTCGGTGCGATGAGCTTCCACGGCGAACGCATGGGCGGCGGCGAGGGTCGCGGTCGCGCTCGCCGGGAGCCCCGCCCGGAGGACACCCCCGACAGGGCCGTCTCGCTGCGGCGCGTGGCTCGCCTGTTCGCCCCCTACCGGACACGCCTCGGCGGCCTGCTGGGGCTGATCTGCCTGACCTCGCTGCTGAGCGTCGTCTCCCCGTTCCTGCTGCGCGGGGTGATCGACAAAGCGATCCCCGAGCACGACGTCACGCTGCTCTCCGAGCTCGTCGGCGGGATGATCGCTATCTCGATCGTCACCGGCGTCTTCGGCGTGGTGCAGACCCTGATCTCAAACCAGGTCGGCCAGCGGGTCATGCACGACCTGCGGGCCGCCGTCTACGCCCACCTGCAGCGGATGTCGCTGGCGTTCTTCACCCGCACCCGCTCCGGCGAGGTGCAGTCGCGCATCGCGTATGACATCGGCGGAATCGACGACGTCGTCACCAGCACCGCGACCTCGACCGTCCAGACCGTCACCACGGTCGCCGCGACGATCGTCGCGATGCTCGCCCTGAGCTGGGAGCTGACCGTCTTCTCGCTCTGCCTGCTGCCGTTCTTCGTCTGGCTGACGCGCCGTGTCGGCAACGAACGCCGCCGCATCCAGGCCGTCCGCCAGAGCCGGCTGGCGGACATGTCGACGCTCGTCGAGGAGTCGCTGTCGGTCTCGGGCATCCTGCTCGGCAAGACCATGGGCCGCTCCCAGGAGCTCGTGCGGCGCTTCTCGAACGAGTCCGGGGAGCTCGCCGACCTGGAGGTCAGGGCACGCATGGCCGGCCGCTGGCGGATGGCCTCTGTGCAGATGAGCTTCGCGATCATGCCCGCCGCGGTCTACTGGTTCGGGGGCTACACCATCGCCCATGGCAACCACGCGCTGTCGATCGGGACGATCGTCGCGTTCACGACTCTGCAGACCCGCCTCCTCTTCCCCATGCAGTCGCTGCTCTCGGTGGGCCTTGAAGTGCAGACTTCGCTGGCGCTGTTCGGGCGCATCTTCGAGTACCTCGACCTGCCGGTCGACATCGCCGAGCGGCCCGGCGCGGGCACGCTGACGGGCGTCCGCGGCGACGTGCGGCTGCGCGACGTCTGGTTTCGCTACGAGGATCCCGCGACGGCGCGCTCGGCACCCGAGGCGGCCGGCAACGACGGGGCGCCGGCAGGGGGCGAGGGGGATCGGCCGGCGGACATCGATGGCCACCGCGAGACCCCGTGGACGCTGAGCGAAATCGACGCCGAGATCCCGGCGGGGACGCGCACGGCGCTCGTCGGGGAGACCGGCTCGGGCAAGACCACGCTCGCCTACCTCGTCGCGCGGCTCTACGAGCCCCAGCGCGGGGCCGTCGAAATCGACGGGGTCGACATCCGCGACGTCACGCTGCAGTCGCTGGCGGCGACGGTCGGGCTGGTCTCCCAGGAGACCTATCTCTTTCACGCCTCGATCCGCGAGAACCTGCGCTTCGCGGGGGCCGGCGGACAGGAGATCGGCGACGGCGAGATCGAAGACGCCGCCCGCGCCGCCCAGATACACGAGCTCATCGTCTCCCTGCCCGAGGGCTACGACACCCCGGTCGGCGAGCGCGGCTACCGCTTCTCAGGCGGGGAGAAGCAGCGCATCGCGATCGCCCGCACCATTCTGCGCAACCCGCCGGTCCTGGTCCTCGACGAGGCGACGAGCGCCCTGGACACCGAGACCGAGCGCGCCGTGCAGCTCGCCCTCGACGAGCTCAGCCGGGGGCGCACGACGATCGCGATCGCCCACCGCCTGTCCACGGTGCGCGACGCCGACCAGATCCTGGTGCTCGACGGCGGCCGCATCGTCGAGCGCGGCACCCACGAGGAGCTGCTGGCGCTCGGCGGGCGCTACGCCACGCTCGCCGGACGGGCCGGCGCTCAGGAGGACGAGGAGGCGTCGGGCGCGCTGGCCTGACCGGAGTCGCGCCATTTGCGCAGGAACTCTTCGCTGCCGGCGACGTCCAGGGGCCGGGCGAAGAGGAAGCCCTGGCCGGTGTCGCACTGCTCGTCGCGCAGCAGGGTGAGCTGGTGGGGGCGCTCGATCCCCTCGGCGAGGGTCTCGATCGAGAGGGCCTTGCCGAGCTGGACGAGACTGTGAATCAGGGTCTCGCCCTCGCGGTTGTGGGAGAGGCCGGTTATGAACGAGCGGTCGATCTTCAGGGCGTCGACGGGGAAGCGCTGGAGGTGGGCGAGCGAGGAGTAGCCGGTGCCGAAGTCGTCGATCGCGATGCGCACCCCGAGCTCCTTGATGGCTGCCAGCCGCCGGGCGGTCTCCTGGGCGTTGCGCATCAGGGTGGTCTCGGTGATCTCGATCGTGAGCGCGTCGGGTGCGAGGCCGCTGTCGGCAAGCGCCTGGCGGACGTCGGCGACGAGGTCGTCGGTGTCGAGCTGGCGTCCAGAGATGTTGACGGCCATGCTCAGGGGGAAGCCCGCGGCGCGCCACTGCGCGCCCTGCCGGCAGGCCTCGTGGAGCACCCACTTGCCGACCTCGCAGATCAGCCCGGTGTCCTCCAGGAGGGGGATGAAGTCGTTGGGCTGCACGAGGCCGCGCACCGAGCTTTCCCAGCGGATGAGCGCCTCGACGCCGGTCGGCCGCATTGTCTGCAGGTCGAAGGTCGGCTGGTAGACGAGGAAGAACTCGTCGCTGGCGATGGCGGCGCGCAGGTCCATCTCGAGCTCCATCCTGGTCTGGACGGCGTCCTGCATCCCGGACTCGAAGACGACGTAGCGGTTGCGCCCGTCCCACTTGGCCTGGTACATGGCGATGTCGGCGTCGCGCAGCAGTTCCTCGGCGCTGGTCCGCTCGCCGAGCGCGATGCCGATGCTGGCGGTGACGGTGAGCGGGGTCTCCTGCCCGGCCAGCTTGAAGGGCTCCTCGAGCGCTTCCAGAAGCCGCTCGGCGATCATCTCGGGCCCGGCGGCCAGCGAGAGGTCCTCGGCGATGACGACGAACTCGTCGCCGCCGAGGCGCCCGAGGGCGTCTGTTGCGCGGACTATGCCGTCCAGGCGCGCCGCGACGGAGCGGAGCATCTCGTCGCCGGCGCCGTGGCCGAGGGTGTCGTTGATGGCCTTGAAGTTGTCGAGGTCGATGAACAGCGCCGCCACCGGGGTCTGGTTGCGCCGTGAGCGCACCATCATCCGCTCGACGCGGTCGAGGATCAGGGTTCGGTTGGGCAGGCCCGTCAGGGTGTCGTGGGTGGCGAGGAACGCCAGCTCCTCCTGGCGGCGCTCGAGCTCGTGGTCCAGGCGTCGGCGCTCCTCCTCGAAGAATCGCCCGACGCGGACGAGCGTGATGTCGAGGGTGCGCTGCAGGGCGGCCAGCCCGAGCTGCTGGGTGTCGGGCGAGGCGCTCACGGCGGCGGCGCTCTGGGCGAGGACCTCGGCGGCGGCGTCGCGCCAGCGCAGGCAGCGCTTGGTGACCTCGTCCAGCGGCGCCAGGCGCTCGGCGGCGAGCTGTCCGAAGATGTGCCAGGTCTCCATGCCGACCTCGCGAGCCCCCTGCAGGCTCTCGCCGGCCATCCAGCCGGCGACGGCTGCGGTGGAGTCGCGGCAGATGTGCTCGAAGCTCTCGTCGACGCTCGCGTTCAGGACGGTCTTCGACGCCCGGGTGCGTGCGACGGTGCCTTCGACGACGGCGTCGATGCGTTCGCTCAGGGCGCGTCCGAGGCGGCGCAGATCCTCGGAGTGCTGCTCGCCGACCGGCGTGGGCGAGTCGCCCTCGACACCCCGGTAGGGCTGCTGCTCAACCGGCGCCAACGCTTCAACCGGCGCCGACGGTGTCTCCTCGCCCTGGGCGGCCTCGGGGGCGGGTCGCTGAGCTGGCAGCCCGGCAGGCTTACGTGTCCGCGTCGATCCGGGGTGCGGGGGACGCGGGGACTGCGCGCCGGTGCCGCCGGAGCGCTCGCTGGGCAGGCGGGTTGAGCTCATCGGCCCGCTTATCGGCGGCCGACGCCCATTACTGGAGCTACTCCGAGTAATGGGCGTCGCCGTGCACCCCACCCCCATGGGGCTCCCTTAGCGCTTGAGCGGCGCCGTCAGAGAATGACGTCGAACGGGATGACCGACGGCAGCAGACGCGAGATGCCGTAGCCAAGCCCGATCTCCTGCGCCCCGAGCGCCCGGTCGAAGACCTTGACTTCGTCGATTTCGCCGGCGAAGTCCGAGCTCGGGCACCAGGGGTAGGCGCCGATGGAGAGCTCGTCCGATGTCTGCAGGTTGTAGGCGATCGGGGCGCTGTCCGGCGTGCCGGACCCGATCTCGCGGCCGTCCAGGTAGAGCCGTACGATCGAGCCGTCGTAGGTGCCGATGACGTTGTGCCACTGGCCGTTCCACACCGTGCTCGCGGTGGCTTCCGGCGAGATGGTCCAGGCGAAGCCGTCTTCGCGCGAGGTGTAGAAGGCGATGCCGCCGTCGGGGCCGGTGTAGAGGCCGTAGGACGCCGCGGCGCAGCCGTTGGCGCCCTTGGCGAGGACGTAGCGGTAGATGCCGGGGCTGGCCGCCGCCTTGACCCAGGCGCTGACGGTGACCTGGGCGGGTTCCAGGGCGGGATTGTCGGCGACGCGGACGGCGGCGGTGGACCCGTCGAAGGAGAGGCCGTCCTGGAAGCGGCCGCGGGTCCACTGGGCGGCGCCTTCGAGCTGGCCTTCCTCGTGGTGTCCGGAGTAGTCGCGGGCGACGCTGCCGCGGCCTTCGTTGAACGTCCAGTCGCCGACCGGCAGCAGGCTGGCGCCGGCTGGCGCGGCGGTGGCGAGCAGGATCGCCGCGGCGAGTCCCAGGATGGGCTTGGTCGCCCTCATGTCGTGAACCTCCGTGTCTCTCGAGGGGGCTGGGTCTGCGCGCGTCAGGGGCGCGCGTTCATTGAATAGAACGCGCGGGGTATCCGTTGCTTTTGCGGACCGGGCGAGGCGGGCAGTGGCGCGGCGGGCGCGTGCAGGCGGTTCGCGGCCGGCGGCTTGCCGCCGGGCCTATGCGACGGCGTCGATGTTGAGGCGCACGTAGTCGACGACAACCGGCTCACCGAGCGCCTCCAAGACGTCCTCGACGAACGGCTCGCGCAGCTCCCCGGGCAGGTGTTCGACGTGCGGCCCGAGGACGATCGTGGAGAGGTACTCGCGGGGATGCTCGGGCTGCTGGGGCGAGGGTGTCAGCCAGCAGTCGGCCTCGGCGAAGCCGGCGCGCAGCAGCCGCTCGCGGGTGAGCTCGGGCGGGGCGTAGTTCCACGGCGCCCGCCAGTCGCCGAAGTGGGCGGCGTAGGGCTCGCGCGCCAGGACGGCGTGGGCGACGGAGCGAAGCTCGTCGATGTTGCCCTCCCCGCCGCACTGGGCTACGAGCCTTCCCCCGGCCCTCAGCGCGGCGCGCAGCCGGGCGAACAGCCGATCGTGGTCACCGATCCAGTGGAACGTCGCGGTCGACAGGATCGCCTGCACGGGCTCCTCGAGCTCCAGCTCGAGCAGGTTGGCCTGGCGCACGTCGGCGCGCTCGCCGAGCCGGGCGCGGGCGGCGGCGACCATCGAGGCGGACTGGTCGACGGCGATGACCCGGCCGCGGGGGAGCTTGGCCAGCAGCTCCTCGGTGACCCGGCCCGAGCCGCAGCCGGCGTCGAGCACGGTCTCGTCGCCGGCCAGGGGGAGGCGCTCCAGCACACCTCGTCCCATCGCCAGCTGGGGGCCGGAGATGCGGTCGTAGCTCGTGCCGTCCCACTGATGCATCGGCATACGTCTGTATGTTATCGCACACGCTCGAGGAGGCCGAGGATGGCCTTGGAGAGCTGTCCCCCCTGCCAGGCGATCGGGGAGCGCAGCGGGGGGCCGCCGTCCTCGACGGCGAGGGCGGCGCCGGGGATGGCGGCGGCGTAGCGCTCGGCGAGGGCGAGGGGATGCCCGGGGTCGACCTCGTCGCGGCTGGCGACGACGAGCGTCGGCACGGCGATGGCGGCGAGGTCGGCCATCCGCGCGAACGGACGGGAGCGGGGCACGACTTCCATCGCGTCGGCGACGGCCTCGGGATGCTCATGGGCGGAGAGCCGCTGGCGCACGACGGTGCGCACCGTCTCGCGCCAGGCGGCGGGGACGCTGGTGAAGTCGTAGGCGTCCAGGAACCCCTCGACGCCCGCGTCGCGCAGCGCCCGGGCGAGCCTGTCGCGGTCGCCTTCGGGCGTCGCCCCGGCCGGGGCGTCGGGGTCGTAGGCGGGGGTGACGATGCCCAGTGCGCCGACACGGTCGGGGTGGTCGAGGGCGAGGCGCAGGATGGTGTGGGCGCCCATCGAGGCGCCGGCGAGCGCGGCGCGGGCGATGCCGCGGGCGTCGAGCATTGCCCGGAGGTCCTCTGCTAGCAGCTCATAGCCGTAAGCAGCGGGCGTCGGTGCGGGTGTGGAGCGGCCGTGACCGCGGGCGTCGTAGGCGATCACCCGGTGCCCGGCGCGCTGGAGCAGGCGGGAGCCCATGACGACGTAGCGCCGGGTGGCGGTGAGGCCGTGGAGCAGCACGATCGGCTGCCCCTCCTCGGCCCGGTCCCCCCCACCTGTCCCGGCTCCCACGCCGAGCGCTCCCGCAGCACGACCTCGCTGCCGGCCCGCGCTCTCCTCGCCCGGCATCCCGTCGAGTGGTCCGCCGCCGCTCTCTTCACCGGCTAGCAGCACGCCGTCGGGCGTGGGGACGGTGAGCTCGCGGACGTCCACGCCGGCTCAGGCCGGGGCGGTGGCGAGGGCGGCGTTCTCGCGGACGAGCTCGGCGGAGTGCTGGGGCAGCTCCCAGAAGAAGAGGTGCCCGATGCCCTCGAGGATCTCCAGGCGGGACCCGGGGATATGGCGGTGGATGACCTCGGCGTTGGCCACCGGGATGATTTCGTCGGCGGTGCCGTGGACGACGAGCGTCGGCATCCTCAGCTCGGCCATGCGGTCGCTGGTGTCGTGGGCGGCGCAGGCCCGCATCTGGGCGAGGATCACGGGCACCGGGACGGCGCGTCGCATCCCGATCGCATGGAAGGCCGCGGTGGCGTCCTCGTCGGCCGCGAGGCCGGCGGAGACGTTGACCTCCCACGCCGTCTGCACCGCCTTGGCACGGTCGCCCGAGGACATCCCGGCGGCCAGACGCTGCAGCACCTCCTGGCCGGTCAGCGAGCTTCCGGGGCCGCCGCAGTAGGTGCAGCCGAGCGCCAGCGAACGCACCCGTCCGGGCTCGGCCAGGGCGAGCTCCTGGGCGACCATGCCGCCCATCGAGATCCCGAGCACGTGCGCCGAGTCGAGCTCGAGTGCGCTCAGCAGCGCGGCGGCGTCGCGGGCCATGCCGGCCGTTGTCAGCTGCTCGGGCATCGGCGAGCTGAGGCCGACGCCGCGGTGGTCGAAGACGATGGTGTCGAAGCTCGCCTGCAGCCGCTCCAGGAAATGGCTCTCCCAGTGGGAGAAGGTGCCGCTCATGCCCATGACGAGCAGCAGCGGCGGGCCCGACCCGCCGCGCTCGTAGGAGATCTGCCCGGCCCCGATGTCGGCGAGCGGCATGGGGCCATCCTATTCGCTGGGGTGTGGGTTTGGGGATCGTCCGCGCGGCTGGGTCCGCGGACGATGGCCGGCGCGGCGGGGCATCCATGCCCCGCCACCGGGCGGGTGGCCACGGTGCGACGGTACCGACCGGACCGCACGGTGCGACGGGACCCACGGGACCGCACGGTGCGACGGGACCTGCCGGACCCACCGGGCCGCAGGGTTTCTCGCCGCCGATCGACGGGTCCTAGCGTCAGCTTCGTCGGCTCCGTGGACCGGTCGGGTGGCAGGGTCTGGCCGAATATCGGCCATGGAGGCCCCCCGCGGGCCTATAAGCCGCCGGACGGGCATGACGCGAGGTCGGGTCTCTACATCGGCAGGGCGAGCTGATCCTCGGTGTGCCTCAGATCCCGGGCGGGGCACTCCCAGGCATCTGCAACCTGGTCTCGGGGTCCGTCATCGCGGGGCGCCTGCTCCCCGTCCAGATCGGCCTGAACGCGATCCCACCACCCCCCCGGCGCGCGGTCGCCATTCGCCGGCTCCTGCGCGTCGCGGGGCTGGAGCCCCGCGACGCGCACCCCGAGGAGCCGCACGGGCCGGGTCGGGGCGTAGGCGGCGAGGAGCTCCTGGGCGACGGCGTCGACGACGTCGGCCTCGGAGGTCGGATGCGGGAGGGTGCGGGCCCGGGTGACGGTGGAGAAGTCGGCGTGGCGGATCTTGATGCCGATCGTGCGCCCCTGGCGGCCGTGGGCGGCGAGGCTGGCGCAGAGCTCGTGAGACATCCGGGCGAGCTCTGCCCGCATCCGGTCGGCGTCGGCGATGTCGGTGTCGAAGGTCCGCTCGCGCGACTCCGAGAGGACCTTGCGGGCGGCGCCGACGACGCCGTCGTGTTCGAAGCGCGCCCGCCGGCGCAGGTCGCGCCCGAGATTCGGCCCGAAGCGTCCCGCCAGCAGCTCCTCGGGCGCCCCGGCCACGGCGGCCAGCGTCGTCAGCCCGAGCTCGGCCAGCCGCGCCGCCGTCTTGGGGCCGATGCCTGGAATCAGGCCGGGTCGCGCCGCGGCGAAGCGCGCACAGGCCTGCTCGCGGGTCAGGACGAGGAAGCCCGCCGGCTTCTCTGCGTCGGAGGCGACCTTGGCGACGAGCTTGTTCGGGCCGATCCCCACCGAGCACTGAAGCCCGGTCGTCGCGGCGATCTCGGCGACCAGCCGCCGCATGGCGGCGCGCGGGGAGTACAGCTCGCCGACGTCCAGGTAGGCCTCGTCGAGGCCCACGACCTCGACGCGCTCCACCTGCGCCCGGACGAGATCCATGACTTCGCCCGACACCGCCCGGTAGGTGGGAAAGTCGGGGCTCAGGAAGACCGCCTGCGGGCACAGGCGCCGGGCGCGCGAGGCGGGGATAGCCGAGCCCACGCCGTAGCGACGGGCCTCGTAGCTCGCCGTCGTGACCACCGCCCGCGGTCCGCTGCCGGCGACGACGACCGGCAGGCCGCGCAGCTCGGGGCGGCGGCGCAGCTCGACCGAGACGTAGAAGGCGTCCATGTCGAGGTGGGCGACTTTCAGCTCGGCGGGCTCGGCGGACACTCTCAGGCGAATCTAGCGTCGCTGGCGGATGAGCTCGGCGAGGAAGCCCTTGCCGAGCACGCTCAGCGTGAGCAGCGAGCCGAAGAGGACGACGGCGTCGATGCTCTCCCGGCCCTGCTTGGTCCAGTAGTCGTCTTCGAGGTTCAGCCACAGCGCGAACTCGTCGAGCGTGAGCGCGGCGCCGCTGCCGTAGGCGGCGGCGGTCATCCGTGAGCTCAGCCGTTCCTCGTTGATGCCGATCTCGAGCAGCCAAAGGTAGCCGACCGTCAACAGGCCGGCGATGCCGAAGGTCATGTGGTGGATGTGCCGTCCGCCTGGGGTGATGTTGCGAAACGGGCCGCGTTCGGCGCGGATCGCGTGCGTGATCCCGCGGACCGCGGCGAACGTCAGGAAGAACGAGCCCGTCGAGAACAGCTGGCGCTCCCTGCGACGGTCGCCGAAGTGCTTGAGGTACAGCGCCCGCAGGTCCCGCTCCGCGGCGAACCGCCCGTTGGCGTGCCCGTTGGCGAGCGAGGCCGGCTGTGGGGAGCCGGGATCGGTGTTTGGCGCGGAGCTCGGCATCGCCCAAAGTATGGCCAGCCCGCGCCGCCGCTGCGATACTGGACCGCATGAGCTGGGTCCTGACGATCCTCGCGATCGCGGCGCTCGTGGTGCTGCACGAGCTCGGCCACTTCGCGGTCGCCAAGGCGACAGGGATGCGGGTCGAGCGCTTCTCGCTGTTCTTCCCGCCCAGGCTCGTCGGCATCCGGCGCGGGGAGACCGAATACATGATCGGCGCGATCCCGGCGGGGGGCTACGTGAAGATCACGGGAATGAGCCCCCACGAAGTCGACCAGCTCGACCCCGAGGTGGCGCCACGGGCCTACTACCTGCAGGCGCCGTGGAAGCGGATCGCGGTGATCCTCGCCGGACCCGGCATGAACCTCCTGATCGCGTTCGTCCTCTTCTGGGCCGTCCTCGTCGCCGGCAACCACGACGGCTCGATCGCGCTCAGCAACCTCACGAACTCGTCGAATAACCTCGCCGTGACGACCGCCGTCGCCCAGGTCGAGCACGACGCGCCGGCGACCGGGGTGATGCGCCGCGGCGACCGCATCGTGGCGATCGACGGGCGCCCCGTCCACACGACCGGCCAGGTTGAGCGTGCCATCGACGCCGACCGCTGCCTCGGGACGCTCGTCGAGGGCTGCACCGCGCCGCGCCCCGTGCAGGTGACCGTCGTGCGCGACGGCCAGCGCAAGGCGCTGGCGATATCGCCGCGCTACGACAAGCAGGTCCGGCGGATGCTGATCGGCATCGAATTCGAAGTCGGCGTCACCCCCGCCAGCCCCCTGACCGCCGCGCGCTACTCGGTGGGCGCGATGTGGCGTATCACCCGCGACACCCTCTCCGGCTTCGCCCATGCGCTGACCAGCTCCAAGGCCCGCAGCCAGACGAGCAGCATCATCGGCATCACCCGCGACACCGACGAAAGCATCAACGCCGGCGCCGGCTTCGCGCTGGTCTTCGTCGGCTTCATCTCGCTGGTGCTCGCCGTCATCAATCTCTTCCCCTTCCTGCCCCTCGACGGCGGCCACGTGCTCTGGGCGGTGGCCGAGAAGGTCCGCGGCAAGCGGGTCTCGCTGGGCGCCATGATGCGGTTCAGCTCGGTCGGGATCGTCCTGCTGGCGTTCCTGGTCATCAGCGGCATCAGCAACGACATCGGCCGGCTCGGGGTGTGAGGCGCCGCCGGCCCGCCGCCGGTCGCGGGCGCGGCGTACCGCCGCGCCGCTAGATCGTCTCCCCCGCGGCGCGGCGGGCGGCCATCTGCTTGAGCATCGCGTCGTGGTTGCGGTCGAGCTGGGCGCGGGTTTCGGCTGCCACGACGGCGTTGCGGTGGACGGTGAGCTCGTTGTCCTGCTTCTGCTCGCCGGCCAGCGACCAGTTCGTCGAGCCGCGCACCGTGTAGACGCCGTCGACGATCACGATCTTCATGTGCGAGATCGCACCCCGACTGCTCTGGCCGATGGCGATCGAGTTGCCCAACTCTTCGTGCCGCCACGCGGAGAGCAGCTGGCGCTCGTGCACGCCCGCGGCCTGGGTGCGGTCGAGGCTCATCTGCACGTAGATGTGGCCGCTGGAAAGCTTTTCGCGGATGATCCCGTCGAGCTCGTCGTCGTCGTAGCCGTACATGTTCAGCACGATCGAGTGTTCGGTGCTCGCCAGCAGCGCCCGCAGCGCCTCGTGGACTTCGTCGAGCGGCGAGTAGAAGGTGATGATGTCCGGGGGGTAGCCGTCGAGCAGGCGCCTGCCGGCCTTGTACTGCACGAGCTGCTCCCAGGCGAACGGCGCCGCGGCGCTCGCCGGCGGGCCGGAGCCGTCCGCGGCGGGCGGGGCGGCCGAGCGGGTGGATGCGGTGCGCGCAGGTGTCACTGTTCTGCCCTTTCTCTCGGGTGCGTGTCCCCCTCGTGCAGGAAGCCAACGCGAGGACTCCAATCTACAGAACTCAGCCGACCGCCAGTATCGATCTCCCGGCTGCGCCAGGCGCCGCTCGGTCCTGGGCGCGCAGGGCGCCGTTCAGTCGCGGGCGCGCAGGGCGCCGCCGTCGACGTCGTCGATCGCGGCGTAGCCGCTCAGCGCCATCGCCAGGTCGAGGTCGCCGAGGAACGAGCGCAGGACCTCCACCACCCCGGTCTGGCCGCCGAGTGCGAGACCCCAGATGTAGGGGCGGCCGAGCAGCACCGCGCCGGCGCCGAGGGCGAGCGCCTTCAGGGCGTCAGAGCCTGAGCGGATGCCGCTGTCGAAGAGCACCGCACAGCGGCCGCCGACGGCCTCCACGACCTCGGGCAGGGCATCCAGGGCGCCGATCGCCCCGTCGACCTGGCGCCCGCCGTGGTTTGAGACGATCACGCCCTGCGCCCCGTGCTCGACGGCGAGGCGGGCGTCGTCGGGGTGCAGGATGCCCTTCAGCACCAGCGGCAGGTCGGTGATATCGCGCAGAAACGCCAGGTCCTCCCAGGTGATCGCGGGATTCGCGAACTGCCACGCCCAGTGACCGATGGCGGCCTGCATGTTCTCCTCCGGCGGCGCCGGCAGGGCGGCGCGGAAGACGGGGTCCTGGAGGTAGTTGCGGTTGCCCTCGCCCCACAGGAACGGCAGGAAGCCGTTGGTCAGATCCGCCGGGCGCCAGCCCAGCATCCAGGTGTCGAGCGTCAACACGATCGCCCTGTAGCCGGCGCGCTCGGCGCGCGCCACGAAGCTGCGCGCCAGCTCCCGGTCGCGGGGCCAGTAGAGCTGATACCAGCAGGGCAGGTCCCCGGCGGCCTGGGCGATGTCCTCGATCGTGTGCGACGCGGCGGTGCTCGCGACGAACGGCACCCCGACCTCGGCGGCGGCGCGCACCGCGGCGAGCTCGCCCTCGGGGTGCGCGAGCGTCTGCACGCCGATCGGCGCCAGCAGCACCGGGGCCGGCAGCGCCGTGCCGAGCAGCTCGCGCGCCAGGGTGCGCTCGGATACATCGCGCAGCATCCGCGGGACGATCCGCCAGCGCTCGAAGGCGTCGCGGTTGGCGCGCATCGTCTTGCCCCGGCCGGCGCCGCCCTTGATGTAGCCGCGGGGACCGTCGGCGAGGAGGCGGTAGGCGTCGCGCTCGAGCATCCGCCAGTCGAGCGGGCGGGCCGGGCGCTGGCCGCCCATGCCGCGCAGGTAGATCTCGTACTGGTAGTTGGCGAAGGGGACCTGGTCGCTCATGCTCGCCTCCTGCGGTCGCGGGATCGGCCCCGGTGCGGGGGTCGGCCGCGGACTCTACCCCCGGACGCCGCACGCCCGTCGGACCGATCGAGTGGCTATCGTTTCCGGCGTCGATCGAAAGCCGATGTCCAGAGAAAGGACAAGGGGGGCTGTGCGGATGACGAGGCGACGGTTGAGCGTCGCGGCGCTGCTTGCGCTGGCGATCGCTGCCGTGGGTGTTCTGTGGGCGAGCCTGGCGACGGGCGCCGAAGGCCCCACGACGATCAAGAAGTGCACGACCAAGGCGATCGAAGGAGCCGTCGAAAAGGGCGGCAGCTACACGCTGGAGTGCGTGGAAGGCGAAGAAGCCGGCGTCATCCAGGTGCCGGTGCCGAAAAAGAACCCCACCGGCGGCCTCGCGCCGGGCTTCAAGCTGGGCAAGAAGAGCGTCACCTTCACCGCCATCCCCGGCACGCCGGCCGAGTTCGAAAACGCATCCGACCGCAACTCGCGGATCTTTACCGTCCCCAGCGGCTCCTCGCTGACGCTCGTCGGCGTGACGCTCAGCGCCACCGCCGCCGGCCCCCAGGGCATCGCGGCCGGCAAAGCCAAGACCAATGGGCAGAAGGGCGAAAAGGGCGAATACGGAGAAGAACCCGAAGAAGACGAAGAAGGCAAGGAAGAACTTTCCCCCGAAGGCGAAGACGGGGAAGAAGGCACCGACTACTCCGGAGACGAAACCAGCAGCGCCGGCGGCGACGGCACGCGCGGCACCGACGGCGGCCTGATCGGCGGCAAGTCCGTCAGCGCACCCACCGCCGAAGGCGGGGCAATCTCCAACGCCGGCACACTCACCCTCGAAAAAGACGAATTCCAGGGCGACTTCGTGGTCGGCGGCTTCGGCGGCACCGGCGGTGGCGGCGGCAGCGGGGGTGCGGGGGGCGCGGGCGGCGCCGCCGGACGCGGCTCCAATGAAGCGGAATGCGGCGAAAAGGGCGAGGCCACCGTCACGTACCTCGCAACACCCCCTGGCGGCGGCGGTGACGGGGCCCGCGGCGGCGACGGCGGGCCCGGGACGGGGGCCGGCAACGGCGGCGAAGCAAAGGGCGGCGCGATCTACAACACCGGCACCCTCACCGTAAACGCCAGCACGTTCAACTTCGACGCGGCCGTGGCTGGCGGGGGCGGCAGCGGTGGCAGTGGAGGCGGCGGCGGCAACGGTGGGAATGGCGGAATCGGCAACCCCGGCGGGGAGGGCGGCGCCGGCGGCAACGCCGGCAACGGCGCGAACGCGGGCAACGGCGCCAACGGGCGCGGCGGCGCGATCTACAACACGGGCAAAGCCACGATCGAAGGCTCGAGCTTCACCGAAGACTCCGCCGAAGGCGGCGTCGCCGGCAGTGGTGGTAGTGCCGGCAGCGCCGGCAAGGGCGGCAGCGGGGCACTGGCCTCGCCCTACAGCGTGTGTGAAAACAAGGTCTTGAAGACCAAGACCCCGCCCGCCGGCGACGGCGGCGAAGGCGGCATGGGCGCCGAAGGGGGCAACGGCGGCAACGGCGGCAACGCCGAAGGCGGCGCGATCTACAACACCGGCTCCCTGACGTTCGGCACCGGCAACACCTTCGGCGAGAACGTCCTCACGGCCGGCGCCGGCGCCACCGTCGAACACTGCGCCGAAGGCGGCACGCCCTGCCCCGGCAAGGGCAGCCCGGCGGGCGAAGGCGGTGAAGGCGGCGTGCTCGGCGAACCGGTCGGCTCGAGGGGGAACCCGGGGCCCGGCGGCGGCCCAAGCGGCAAGGCCGGCTTCAACGGGATCACCTCCGGCGAAGCCGTCTACGGCCCCTACAGCGGCGCGCCGCCGGAAGAAACCAAAGAACTGCCAGGCAACAAAGAACCCGGCGGCCCCGGCAACTCCGGTGGCAACAACTCGTCGAGCTCCAGCTCAAGCAAATCCTCCGGTGGCAAGGGCGGCGGCTCCGACGACGACGACGAAAACGACGACAGCAGCGACGACGCCAAGGTCGCCAGCACCGGCAAGGCGTCGACAAAAGAGAGCCCCAGCGGAAGCGTGACGGTCGATACCGGCGAAACCGTCTCCTGCCCCGCCGGCGGGGCCTCGTGCGAAGCGGAAGCCACGGTGACGATCAGCGACGAGATGGCCGCCGGCGCGACCGCGAGCAGGCGCAGGCACCGCAAGCCCAGGACGATCGTGATCGGCCATGCCCGGATCACGATCGCGCCGGGCAAGACGGTCGCGGTGCTCGTCAAGCTCGACGGCCGGGGCGCGGCGCTGCTGCGCAAGCGCCACCAGCTCGGCGTGCGCGTCAGCGTGACGGTGAAGCTGGCGGGCAAAGCGCCGGTGAAGCACAGCCGCGCGCTGCTGATCTCGCAACCGAAGCCGGTGCACCGCAGACACCGCTGAGCGGCACCGTCGAGCGCAATCGGCGTGTGGCAAAACTGAACGGAAGAACGCGAGCACAGTAACTGCGCTCGCGTTCTTCCCTACCCGGCCCGCGGCCGATGGCCGGCGTAGCGTCGGGCACCAGCTACGCCGTCGCCCAGATCACCCCGACGCCTTCAAAGCCGAGCGCCTGCTTGGTGGCTTCGGTGAGGTCGTATTCACGGCCTGCGACATACGGGCCGCGGTCGACCACCGGCACCCGCACGGTGCGTCCGTCGTAGCGCAGCCTGACGAGGGTGCCGCAGGGGAGGGTCTTGTTGGCGACGCCCAAAGTCGAGCTCGTCAACCAGCCGCCGCAGGCCATGCTGCCGCCACCGCCGTACCAGGAGGCGTCGACGGCGTGGTAGACGCTCAGGAGTCCCAGCCGCCGGTGCGAGCCGCGCTCGTGGACGACGCCCGGGAAGCGGACGCGGACCACCTCACTGCCGAGCCGGTGCGGGCGGTAGCGCAGCCGGTAGCGGCCGCGTCTGCCGGTGCGGGCGCCGGCCAGCGTTGTCCAGCCGGCCGGCCTGCGGACCTGAAGCACCACCCGCTCCCGGGCGAGACCGGGCGAGTGATGGCCGACGGCACCCGGTGCGTGGAGCAGCCTCCCCGTGACGGTCACCCTGCCGCCATCGAGCACGTTCAAGCCGGCTTGCCTGACTTCGACTGCGGTGTTTTCGACTATCGCCGCCGGTTGGGCTTGACCGCCCGAAACTTCCCCCACCAGCGTGCCGACCGATCGGGCCAGCGAGCCACCATGCAGCGCCAGCGGCGCAGGAACCAACATATACGCGATGTCCTCCTTAGGTCGCGCCTACGGGGTTAGCTGTCGGGCTCACGCGCAGCGCTGCACGAAGGTCGTGCTCACACCGGGCGTTACTGCTGCATCAGCAGCTGATTCGCCCCATCCGGCCCGCTCTCTGGCGGCCGGCAGTGGGTCCCCCGCTCGCCCCCATGCACGGGGACGACTCGGCGAGTTCGCTTTGTCGCGAGATGGGGAGGTTAGGCGGGGATGTTATGGATATGTGTGCTGTTAATCACACATGGGAAATGGTTGGCTTTGCCTCATTCGACGCCCTCGATCGCCAAACGTCCCTCCTTGGAGGCCGCCGCGGCCAGGCCGCCGTCGAGTGTGACGAGCCCGACGTCGAGCTGGCGGGCGAGCGCCAGATAGGCGGCGTCGTACGCCGTGAGGACCTCGCGCAGATCCCATATGTCGGCGGTGAGCTCGATCACGGGATAGGTCAGGGCTCGCAGGTCGCGCAGCCCGGCCAATGCCTCTGCGGCGCGGGCATCGATGAGCTCGCCTCGAATGGTGTAGCGCCGCAGCGCCGAGAGGGCCTCGACCGGGAAGTGCTCGGGTACATGAAGCTCGGAGTGCCCGGCGAGCGCCGCCCGCACCTCGCCCGCACGCGGCATGGCGAGCAGGACCTCGACGATCGCGCTTGCGTCGGCGACGATCACGCAGCCGCGCGCTCGCGCTCGGCTGCGATCGCCGCTGGGGCCGGCTCATCGGCCTCGACCGGCGTCCAGGCTTCGCTGCGCGCAAGCCACTCGCGCATCGTCGGTCGCACAGCGAGGGCCTGAAGCTCGGCGAGCAGATAGTCGGAGAGCGTCATGCCCGTCTGGGCGGCCCTGATCTTGAGGTCCCGATGCAGCTCGTCGGGGACATTGCGAATCTGGATCATCGAGGGCATGCTAATCACATTGTAACATGCTATTTGCATGTGACTCTCGATCCAAGGAGAGTCAGCTGACTTTGAAGGCCGCCTCACGGGAGCGGCTCCCCGGGCAATCCCGATCCCGCGTTGACGCGGCCCTTCCGACCAGCCACAATCAACCCACATGGCGAACCCAGACCGCTTGACCGGCCTCGACACGGCCTTCCTGCACCTCGAGGATCACTCCACGGCACACATGCACGTGGCTTCGGTGATGATCTTCGAGGGTCCCGCGCCGACGCCGCAGGAGCTCGTCGACCACGTCCAGAGCCGCCTGCATCTGGTGCCGCGCTACCGCCAGCGCCTGGCGCACGTGCCGCTGGAGCAGGGTCGGCCGGTGTGGACCGACGACCCCCACTTCAACCCGCACTACCACATCCGCCACACAGCCCTGCCGCGGCCCGGCGACGAGGAGGCGCTCAAGCGCCTCGCGGGGCGGCTCTTCTCGCAGCGCCTGGACCGCTCCAAGCCGCTGTGGGAGATCTGGCTGGTCGAGCGGATGGCCGGCAAACGCTTCGCCCTGATCGCCAAGACCCACCACGCGCTCGTCGACGGGATCTCCGGGGTGGACATCACGACGGTCCTCTTCGATGCCACCCCCGAGCCCCATGCCCCGGCGCCACCGTCGGCGGCGTGGGCGCCGCGCCCGCTGCCGGGCTCGGCGAAGCTGCTCGGCGAGGCCCTGCTGGAACGCGGCACCGCGCCCGCCGAGATGGCCCGCGGCGTGCGGCGGCTGCTGCGCGCGCCCCGCCGCGCGGTCAGCCAGATGCGCGACACGCTGGTCAGCGTCGGCGCGACGACGCTCGCCGGGATCAACGCACCCGCTCCCCCCTCCCCGCTGAACGTCGACATCGGCCCCCACCGCCGCTACACCTGGGTCGACGCCGACCTCGCCCTGTTCAAGCAGATCAAGGACTCCATCGGGGGCACCCTCAACGACGTCGTCCTGACCTCCGTCAGCCTCGCCCTCGGACGCTGGCTGCGCGAAAACGGCCAGGACACCGAGGGCCTGGTGCTCAAGGCGATGGTGCCGGTCTCGGTGCGAGCGGATGTCGAGCGCGGGGCGCTCGGCAACCGCGTCGCCGCGATGTGGGCGCCGCTGCCCGTCGGCATCGAAGACCCCGCCGACAGCCTGGAGCAGATCCGGCTGGCGATGGAGAACCTCAAGCACTCCGGCCAGGCCGTCGGGGCACAGGCCCTGACGTCGCTGGCCGGCTTCGCCCCGCCCACCATCCTCAGCCAGGCCGCCCGGCTGCAGGCCCGCCAGCGCTACTTCAACCTCGTCGTCACCAACGTCCCGGGACCCCAGTTCCCGCTCTACCTGCTCGGGCGGCGGCTGCGCTCGCTGTACCCCGTCGTCCCGCTCGCCCGCCGCCAGGCGCTGGGCATCGCCGTGATGAGCTACAACGGCCACCTCGGCTTCGGTCTCCTCGGCGACTACGACGCCCTGCCCGACCTCGACGTCATCGCGCTCGACCTCGAGCACGCCATCCGCCAGCTCGCCCGGGCCGCCGGGCTGCGCGAGCCCCGCCGGCGGCGCGCCGTCGCCAAACCGGCTGCCAACGCAAAGCCCGCTGCGAGCAGGCGCCCAGCCGCGAAGACGGGTGCCAACGGCAAGCCCGCCGCGAGCAAGCGCGCGGTCGCCAAACCCGCGGCCCACGGCAAGCCCGCGGCGAAGACGCGCCCGGCCGCCAAGCCGGCCAAAGACAAGTCCGCGGCTACGAAACGCTGATCGGAGTGCGGCTGGCGCTGTGCCAGATGAACGCCGTCGTCGGCGACGTCGCGGGCAACGCGCGGCGGATCCACGCCGGCATCGAGGCCGCCCGCGAAGCCGGCGCCGAGCTGGTGCTGGCGCCCGAGCTCGCCCTCACAGGCTACCCGCCCGAGGATCTCCTGCTGCGCGAGCACTTCCTGCGCGACGCCGAGCTCGCCCTGAGCGAGCTCGCCCATGAGATCCACGGGGTCAGCGTCGTGCTCGGCTTCCCCGAGCGCGAAGGAGGCGCGTTGTACAACGCCGCCGCCGTCCTCGCCGACGGCGACGTGCGCGCGGTGTACCGCAAGCTGCACCTCCCCAACTACGGCGTCTTCGACGAGCGTCGCTACTTCACGCCCGGCGACGGCGGCCTCACGCTGGAGCTCGCCGGGGAGCGTGTCGGGCTGACGGTCTGCGAGGACCTCTGGCAGCCTGGACGCCCGGCGACCGAAGAGGCCCAGGCGGGCGCGCGGCTGCTGCTGAACATCTCCGCCTCCCCCTACCACGCCGGCAAGGGCGCCGAACGCGAGGCCCTCTTCGCGCAGCGTGCCCGCGAGCACGGCGTGCACGTCGCCTTCTGCGCGCTCGTCGGCGGCCAGGACGAGCTGGTCTTCGACGGGCACTCTTTCGTCCTCGACCCCGCCGGCCGCACCGTCGCCCGGGCGGCGCAGTTCCGCGAGGACCTGCTGATCTGCGACCTGCAACTCGCCGCGGCGGCCGATGCGAGCGCCGCGAGCGATCCCTCGGACTCCTCGTCGCCCCCCGCTCCATCCGATGCCCCTTCGCCGTCGGTACGCGCGTCCGCGCGCGCGCGCCCGCGCGCGCACACCGCGGCAAAACCGACCACGACACCCTCTCCCCTCACCACCCCGATCGAGCCGCTCGAGGCCGAGGTCTACGCCGCCCTCACCCTCGGCCTGCGCGACTACGTCGAGAAGAACGGCTTCCGCCGCGTCGTGCTCGGCCTCTCCGGCGGGATCGACTCGGCGCTCGTCGCCTGCGTCGCCGCCGATGCCCTCGGCGCCGAGCGGGTGAGCGTCGCGGTCATGCCCTCCCGCTACTCCTCCTCGGCCACCCAGGACGACGCCCGGGCGCTCGCCGCCGCCCTCGGAGCGCGCGCCCACGAGCTGCCGATCGAGGACGTCTTCGACGCCTACGCCGGGACCCTCGCCGGAGAGTTCGCCGGGCACGCCCCGGACCTGACGGAGGAGAACATCCAGGCGCGCATCCGCGGCAACCTCCTGATGGCGCTCTCCAACAAGTTCGGCTGGCTGGTGCTCACGACGGGCAACAAGTCGGAGATGTCGGTCGGCTACACCACCCTTTACGGCGACCTCGCCGGCGGCTTCGCGGTCATCAAGGACGTCCCCAAGACCCTCGTCTACCGCCTCTGCCGCTGGCGCAACTCAGACCACGCCCGCACCGACATCGCCGGTGCGCTCCAGAATCCCGACGCTCCCTGGGCCGGGGCACCGATCCCGGGGTCGATCATCGAGCGCGCCCCCTCCGCCGAGCTGCGGGAGGACCAGCGCGACGAGGACTCCCTCCCCCCCTACGAGCTGCTCGACCGCATCCTGCGCGGCTACATCGAGCTCGACCAGGGACGCGAGGAGCTCATCGCGCAAGGCCTGCCGACCGCCGCCGTCGACCTCGCAATCCGCCTCGTCGACCTCGCCGAGTACAAGCGCCGCCAGGCGCCGCCGGGGATCAAGGTCACGACCCGGGCGTTCGGGCGGGATCGGCGGATGCCGATCACCAATCGCTACCGGGGGTGACCTTTCTTGTGATCATCCGCGTGGCGAGCGGGCGCTCACAATCAAGATCGCGGTCTGCGGGGTCCCGGTGGGCGGCTCCACGGTCACCTCGACCGAAAGCCGCAGACCATTGGCATGCGCCAGGGTACGCCTTGCGCGCGCATTCGGTGCGAGGCGGATCGCAAACATCCCGGCCGGAACGTTGCGGCAGGTTGCGGCTGCGAGGACCATCGAGCGTCGCGCCGCGCGCTTGGCATGCTTCTGTGACTGCGCCGTCACCTCGACGCGGACGGTCGAACTGCCCACGTTCACGGTGAGCCGAACGAGGAGCTGCCGGACGTCACGCCCAGTCCGCAGCGACAGGCCGCTGAAGGCCGGCATGGGCGTCACATCGGGCAGCGATGGCATGGGTGGAGCGAGGATCGGACCTGGCACTTCGGCAACGAGTGGCTGCGCCGGGGTCGTGAAGGTCTCGTCCGGGCCGTACACGGCGCCCGTGGCTCCGACGAGCACGAGCCTGTAGTGGTAGGTGTCCGCGGGTTGCAGGCCTCCGACCGCGGTGGGGCCGACGGCGGCTTCGCTCTGGCCCGGCGCGAGCTGAACTTCGGGGGTGCTGAGGCCGTAGCCCGAGCCGAGCCCGTATTCGAAATGGTAGGCCGCCGCTTCGCCGGCGGGGTCCACGCTGCCGGACAGCGACACACCGGTGGGAGTCTGCTGCGAGGCCGACTCGGCGAGCACAGCCGGCCTGGTCGGTGGTTCCGCGAGGACCACGCGCGCGTCGGCTTCGCCACAGGCGTTGCCCGCCGGCGCGTTGGCGGCGTCGCCGGAGTAGCTGGCGACCCACTGGTAGACGCCGGGCGTGCCCTCCAGCAGCGGCGGCGAGTCGTAGGTGCCGTCGCCCGTGACGTTCACCCTGAGCGGTTCGGCAAGCAGCGGCTGGCGGCATTCGCTGTCTTCGGCGGCGTAGAGCTGGAAGTCGATCGTGCCCGTCGGCGAGGAGCCGCCGGTGAGCGTCGCCGAGTCGTGGATGGCTTCCCCGATAGGCACGCCCGGAGAGGCGTTCTGGACGAGCGAGGGCTTCGCCTTGACGATCACCTGCTCGCTCGGTTCGCTGCAGGCATCCTTGGCGGGCGAGTTGTTCGTGTCGCCGGAGTAGCTGGCGACCCACTGGTACGTGCCGGGGGTGTCCCAGGGCAGGGATGGTGAGGCGTAGGTGCCGTTGCCCGCGACGCTCACGCTGAGCGCACGCGCGAGCAGCGGCCGGCTGCATTCGCTGTCGGCGGTGGCGTAGAGCTCGAAGCTAATCGTGCCGGTAGGCGAGGAGCCGCCGAGCAGCGTCGCCGAGTCCTGGATCGGTTCGCCTTCGACCACCGACGGGGACGCCGTGGTCGAGATCGAGGTCACGATCGTGAACAGTTGGCTGCTGGTCGCAGTGCCGGCGCGGGTGGTCACCGAGATCGGTCCGCTTTTCGCCGCTTCGGGCACAGTGGCGGTGATTTCGCTGTCCGAATCGATTCTGTACTGACTGGCTACCGCGCCCCCGAAGCGGACTTCGGTCGTACCCCGCAGGTTCGCACCGGTGATCGTGACCCGGCTGGCCACCGTGCCCGCGGTGGTCGAGATCTTCGCGATCGTGGGCGCTGCAGGCAGCGGCGCCGTGAATTCGTATCCGATGCGATTGTCTGTATAGACGTGGTTCGCGAGGTTCACCGGCGAGATCGTCGCGTCGATCACACTCCCATCACTCGCAACCGCAACACTCGACCACCCCATATAGCCGGCGTGACCGAGCAGATCCCCGGCGGCGCCTTCGCTGGCGAACATACTCGCCGGATTGCCAGCCGGTGAGCCCCATCCGGTTAGTGGCCGTTCATAAATGTACAGAACTCCCTGCTGACTGTCCAGGCCCACTGTGTTGGCGGCCACACAGACTATGCGCAAACCGTTTTCGATTATACCCGGGCATTCCAGCTCTGCGTCTTCTTCGTCGACGGACGCTACCAGACGCTGCTCAGCCTGCCACTGACTGCCGACCCGTTCAAACACCCACGCAGCGTCGGCGTCTCGACTCAGGCCGCTCACATCCGGCCCGGCCTTCACCACGGCTGTGTCACCATCCCCAGAGATCGCGAGCGCGCTCCCGAACCCATTCTGCGATTGCAGTTCGGGCGCGTCGATCGTCTGGGTCAAAGACCAGCTGCCGTCCGCTGTTCGGCTGTAGGCATAGACCCGGCCTACGGACCCCGTCGTGTGGTCCGTGCAATCGGGGTCCCCAACGAGCATGCTCGTGCCTTCGCTCGACATCGCGATTTGCTTTGGGCCGATCGATTCCTGGCAGCCCGGACCTGCGGGCAGTGCGATCTGCTGTAGCAGCGACCAGCCGGAGCTCGTACGGGTGTAGACATCGACGCTCGAGGTCGCGCGCATCGCGACGGTATCGCCGTTTTCGGAGATAGCGCCTGCCATGCCGAAATAGTCACACGCCTGTAGCTCGCTAGAGCCTTCCACTCCGACACCAGGAGGAAACAACGTACCGTCAAGCTTCCAGCCGCCGGCTTCGTGACGATAGACGAACGCCGCACAACGAAAGCCGCCATCGATCTGACGCATGGCCGGCCCGACGAGCAGCGTGGATCCGTCGCCAGAGAGCTCCGTGAGCGCGCCGTAGTCCGAGCAGTTGGCCCACCGCGCCGTTTCGCCGCTGCCCAGAAACGGAGCGGCGAGCCGACCTTCGGGTACCCACCCGGCTGATGTGAACCTTTCCATAAACACACCGCCAGTGTCGCTGCCATCGTATTTGCATTCGTTTTCGAAGACGTCGTAGATCGTCTTCGCACGCACGTCGCCGTCGTCCGAGGATGCAACATTGTAAAATGCGCGGTAAATTCCGGTTGCGCGCGAGCCCGGCACGAATGGTTGGCGTTCGGTAGGCGCCACGAGCGATCGCTCGTCCCAGCCGGCCGGCGTCCCGAGAGAGGTGAACCTCGCGGTCGCGGTCGCACCCAACGATGGCGCCAGGACGCAGGGGCCGGTGCCCGTGCAGGCGCCCGACCAGCCCGCGAACGTCGAGCCCGCGGCGGGAAGGGCGGTCAGCGTCTGCTTCGTCCCCGGGAACACCTTCTCGGCGCAGCTGGCGCCGCATTGCAGACCGGCTGGCGCGGAGTTGACCAATCCGGACCCAGAGCCGCTTCGCGCCACGCACAACGAGGCCAATTCCGGGACTTCGGGGTCGCTGGCCGCGCCGAGGTCGAGCTCGCCGCAGCTTGACACCTTGCCGAACAACGCGGGACTCGCACGCGCGGTACGCAGGATCCGCGCACGGATGTGCTGCATCGTCCAGGACGGGTGCATACTCCACAACAGTGCGGCAGCACCGGCGACCTGCGGTGCCGCCATCGAGGTGCCGTCGAGGAGGCCGTAGCCCGTCGGCGATGTCAGGACACCACCCGACTCGGGCAGTGTGGAGAGAATGTTTTCGCCCGGTGCCGCCAGACCCACGCTGTTGGCGCCGAAGTTGGCGAAGCCCGCGAGCGTTTCCGACGGTGTGCTTGCGGTGACGGAGATGATGTTTTCGAGCGGGTAGCTAGCCGGATAGAACGGTTCGTCGTCGTTGTCGCTTTCCTGGTTGCCGGCCGCCGCGACGAACAGCAGGCCGGCCTTGCCCGCCGCCCGGATCGCTTCTTCCTCGGGCGGGTAGCCGCTGTCGGGCGCGCCGAAGCTGGCATTAGCGACCTTTGCGCCGTGCTCGACGGCATATTCCAGCGCGGCGATCTCAGCGCCAACTTCGCACAGGCCCGTCGCGCCGCAGATCTTCAGCGGCATCAGGCTCACCGACCAGTTGATGCCGGAGATGCCGATGCCGTTGTCGCCAGCTGCACCTATGATGCCCGCGACGTGCGTGCCGTGACCGTAGTTGTCGTTCGGATCGTCGTCGTTTTCTACGAAGTTCCAGCCGTGCACATCGTCGGCGTAGCCGTCCTCGCCGGGCTGCGGGTTGGTCCAGATGTTTGCGCGCAGGTCGGGGTGTTCCAGGTCGATGCCCGTATCCAGCACGGCGACGATCACGTTCTTGCTCCCCGTCGAACGTTCCCACGCTTCTGTCGCGCCGATGCTCGGCAGCGCCCACTGTTCGCCATAAAGCGGGTCGTTAGGTACCGCCTGCACGCGATAGGCGACATCGGGCACCGCGTAGCTGACGGACGATCGCTGCCGCCGCGCGAGCATCCGGGCGCTTTTCGTCGCATCGGTTGACCTGGGTACTTCCAACAGCTCCAGACCGGGCACCAGGCTATATGTGTGCAGAACTCTCGCGCCGATCGAGCCGCGGAATCGGGCACGGACGGTGCCGGACGTGTCGCCGGCGAAGCGAACGAGTACACGCGTGGGCTCGTCGACGGCATCCTTGGACGTGCCGACAGACGCGCCAGCATCGGCCCCGCCACCGTGCGTCTGCGCGCGCGGCGCACGGGAGCCCGTTTCGCGAGCCAGCGTGGGCATGGCCCATGCCGAGACATCCATTACGCAAGAACCCGACAGCGACAGTAGAGCAGCGGTTACCAAGCAGAGCACCCTGCCGCAGAGCGCTCGCCGCGCACTGACTGTCCTCTCCGAAAGATCCCGGCCCACTGAACTATTTTGCCTAGCATTGCGCGCGCTGTCAAGATGCAAGGCAGGTTCTGTGGATCAGGAACCTGCTCCTTCCGCGTGGAACTCTCCACGCGGAAGGAGCTCGATTCCGAATGCAGGCCGTCTCGTTGGGTTACGGTTCGATCGTCGCGACTTCTGATCCGTCCGCGATCCACAGCTTTTTGTTCGGGCCCGCTGCGATCCCGGCGGGATCGCTGTCTGGCTGCAACGCGTATTCCGTGCTGATCGTGCCCGACGTCGTCATCTTTGTAACATGGCTGTTGCCATCCCACCACGAGGTGTACCAGAGGTCGCCGTCCGAACTAGAGGACGTGATCTCTCTTGGGTAGTCAGGTCCAGCGCTGTATTCGGTAAAGACGCCAGCCGGGGTCATCTTGACGATCTTGTCGCAAGACACCTGGACATACCACAGGTTTCCGTCCGAGCCCGTGGTGATTCCGTCCATTTCACCCCCGTATTCGCCGCATTTCGGCGGCGTGTATTGGGTGATCGCACCAGCTGTAGTGATCTTGTCGATTTTGGAGGTATCGGTGGTTTTCTCGTAGTCCACGGTGAACCAGAGGCTTTCTTCCGGTCCGGAGGTGATGTCTACAGGTACCGGATCGCTGGCCAGTTCAGGCACCGAATATTCCGTGATGGTACCTGACGTGGTGATCTTCCCGATCTTACCCCAGCTGGTCCCCTGGCCCTGCTCGGTGAACCACATGTTCCCATCAGGGCCTTTGACGATGTCATAAGGCTCGCGACCGGAAGGGAGCGAGTATTCGGTGATCGTACCAGACGGAGTTATCTTTCCTATCTTGTCGGCATTCCACTCGGTGAACCACATGTTGTGATCCGCACCTTCGGCGATCGCTTCTGGAAATGCTTTTGGCAGCGAGTATTCTTTTCCGAGTTTACCAGCGAGCGTCATTTCCCCAAGCCCACTGGTGAACGCCGTCGTGCTTGTAAACCACATGTGTTCTTCGGGGCCCGATGCGATATCCGTCAAACCTTCAAGGCCGGTATGATATTCGACTACGCCATTAGAAGCTACGGGTTTGCTGCTTGCTGAATTAACCTGTCCTTCGCCACCTGCATTTTCTGCACTGACCGTAGCCTCAAGTTTATACCCGATGTCCTTATACGATGGATAAAAGGCGGCTTCCGTAGCGCCTTTGATTTCTTCACAAGTAACAATACAGCGTTTCCATTGATATGTGAAGGTGCTTGGCAAGTTCGTCCATGTACCGGTACTAACGGACACCTTTTCATTCTCTATGGGTTTTTCGGGCGCGATCACTGGCGGCGTTAAGTCTTCGGGGGCTTTTGGCAGCGCGCCGGTAAAAGTGTAGTGATCGGCGGACGTTGTTTCGCTTGTTTCACCGCCGCGCGTTTCCACGGTGATGTTAACCGTGCCATCGGCATGGGTCGGCGCCTCCGCTTTGATCTTCGAATGAGACGAGACCGTGTACGCGATAGCCGCCGTGCTGCTGAAGTGGACACCCGTCACTTCTTCGAAGCCGACGCCTTTGATCGTGACTTCGGTTCCGCCTGCAGCCGGTCCTTCTTTGGGTGTCACTTCGCGCACTTCCGGCATCGCCAGGGCTGCCTGTGCGGCCACGCAGCTCACCAACGCCGCGAGGACCAAAATCGAGCCAGCTGTTGTTGTACGCCTACACTCGGTGGCGATTTGCTTCAAACTGCTCACCGCTGCCATTATCGGCATTGGCATCGATAACTCCCTTGCATTGTAATTGACGGGACGCCGACCTGCCCTACCCCATTGGGCAGCATGGCCAGTGATGACCAGTGCAAGGCAAACCTATCGACCGAGGTTTCGCTGGTCAAACGAATCCCGTGCACCGGAAAGATGACCCGCTGGGCGGAATGGCCAACCGCCGGGAATAGCGACGTGTCTCCTCGTCTCGCTCTAGCAAGCCGGCAATGGCCAGGGTGTGCGCGCACCTGTGCACGGTGCTGGTAGTCATCTGGAGCTCGGCTGCGATCTCAGAGAGCCTCCGAGGGGATCCATCCGCCGGAAAGGCCGCCAATACCAGCAAGCCGCGAACCAGAGCCGAGGAGATCTCCTCCCGCGCACGCCCGGCCAGCGCGCGTCGCAGGGACGGGACCAGAATCGCCGGGCTCGGGGCGTCACTGGACGAGCCGTCGCGCGCGGAGCGCTGCACGATCGATTGGACCTGCTCAGCGGAGAGCTCTATCGTCAATCCTTGGTTGCGCACCGTCCTCATGTCAACTCCAGGCGAGTGTTTCCGTCATCACGTGCCCTGCCGGGCAAGCGACGAGGTGTCCGCAAGGGCGCGCGTGTCTCCCTATGGCCCACCGAGCGCTGGCGGCCGAGCCCACGCGGGCCCGCAGGCGGCTCGCCGCCCTGCCTCAAGCGAGCCCCTGCGAGCCCCTGCTTCGGTGCATACGCCAGGGCGATGCCGAAGCTGTTGTACCGTTCCGGCGGCAACCGCGGTCCGCCTCTCGCGCGACAGCCCAGAACCGGGCTCGATGCGCCAGGGACGGCACCGCGGCGCCTCGCACAAGGGGATCAGCGCGAGGCCGGACTGAGCCGCGCCGCCGGAGCGTGGTTGGCTTTTGGCCACGACGCACTTATTTCATAGCCACATCGGGCTGTCAACCGGGTTTGACGGGCCATTCCGACCTGCATAAACGTCTTCGCCGGTTCGCGCCGCAACGTGCTGGCGCTGCCATTTGCCCAGTATTCGCCATGTGTTTCGTAAGCTGCCGGCCTGTTGAAACCGTGTACCTGGGCAAGCCTGGAGAAATGCCGGCCAGCTGTTCCGGCCGGAACGGGAATTGCTCAGCGAGCATTAGAAACGTTCACAGGAGAACGGCCAAGCCGTGGTCGCCGAGCGGCAGGCGCGACGCGCCTAGTCCGCGCGCGCCGAGTGCGTGATCCTCCAGATGCGCAGCACCGGCACGAGTAGGCGTGTCAGCGAGCCTCCAGCTTCCACGAGCCGAGCGGTGCTTGGACGGAGCTCGGCGCTGCGGGCGCCATCGTGCGAGAGGTGCAGAGCCACCATCGAAGCGACGATCACGCGGTGGCGCTCCGCGCCGGGCAGGCCATCGGTCGCCGCCATGGCCCGGCGTACCAGCGACGCGATGCTGGCGACGGCCAGCTCGCGGGTCTGGTAGTGAGCAATATACGAATGATGACCACAGGCGCGGTCCCGCGCCTCGTCGACGTAGCTGTCGAGCATCGTTGCGACGACGGAGATCCACGGGAAGTATGCGTCGTACACGCGAGTCAGTGCGGTCGTGTCGATGACCGCGCCAGCGCTCATCGCCAGCAGTGCGTGGATAGAAAGCGACGCACTGGCGGCACCGGCGAACTCGAACCAGCTCAGCTCGATCGCACCACCCTGCTGGGATTCGACCCAGGCGCGAAGGGCATCGCGACGCCTGCCGGGCATCGGCTCGTGGTTGATCGCCTGCAGCCCCGCACGACGGGCATCATGCAGGATCAGCTCACACGCGGCTCGGTACGCCGGCATCCGTCGGCACAGCTCGCGAGCGGTTCGCACCAAAGCACCGAGATAACCCCCATCGTGACTCCATGGGTGCAGCCGGTAATGGTCGTGAACATTTGTGCGCCAATCGAGCCCATCGGCCAGCGCGAGATGTAGCTGCCAACCGTTAGCCTGCCCCGCACCAGCACCTCGCTCACTTGTATAGTCCAGGAAGTCAAACATGATCTGGTATGTGACGAGCAGCCGCATCAGGTCGACGTGTCGAGTTTCGGCAAGAATCCAGAAGAGCGCCGCACCGTCGATGTTGCCGCGCTTATTGGCCAGTCCGCTCAAAGCATCGCCGCGAATCGTCGAGTCGGGAATGGAGGTCGCCCGGATTCGCCATCGCCCAATCTCGCGATTGACGCCTCGCAGACCCCAGACCAGCTGCCACGCCACCGCCTCGGCTAGAGCTCCCAGCTGCCGCCACGTGACGGGTGCCGCGTCGAGATCGCACCGGATGCGCAAACGCACATCGACACCTATAAGTCAATAAAGGGGGCCGACCGTTCTCGCGGGCACACGCACCACGAGATACCCCGGTATGGCGATCACAGCAAGGGCGACTGCGCTTATCACGAGAATACTCGATACCGCTGCGAGCCCTTCAATGTCGAAGACGATGGGAAAGCCTGTCACGCTTCCCAATGCGTGGCTGATCAAGAGCTGCCCGTAAAGGCCGAAGGCCGCGCCGATCAAGCAGCCGGCACTGACCAGGATGGCGCTCTCGGCAAGCAACCAGCGCCATAGAACTCCGCGTTGGAATCCCTGACACTTGACGAACGCGATCAGCTCTCGCCGTTGCCAGATCATCGCTGTCATCGCCCCGGCCACGGCGATGATAGCCGCGATCAGGAGCAGAAGCTTGATCTCTGTCAAACGTGAAAGTCCCTGTGCGGCGATTGTGTCCTGACGCTGTATGCGCTCATCGGTGGTTTCCACTGTGAGATTGGCATTGGGACCCAATACACTTTCGACGCGCCTACGTATTACAGTTGGCGACACGCCATGCCTGATTTGTATCTGATATGCACTCGGCTTGCTTCCCCATCCCCGTACATAGTCGGTCGCATTCAAAATGAGTCCACCGGGAGGCCATCCCAGGTTCGTGCTTAGCGCGGCAACCCGCAAATGGAGAGGCCGCGGGGCCGGTAGCGTGAATCGCGCTCCTATTCGCAGATGCTGTTCGGCTGCCACCGCCGTAGTGAGCACTGCCCAGCCTCCCATGCGAAGTTTTGCATTGGCGTCGGCGAGGTCGCCTGACACCAGCTGCGTCGCAGGTATGAGATTTCCGACGCTATTTGATTGGGCGCGAATCCCAAGCCTCCGCTTTCCCCAGTCCAGAAAGCTGCTTCGGTAAAAGGTCAGTCGCTGCACGCCAGCTACGTCTTTCAACCGTTGCAAGTCGACGGCCTGGAAAGGTGTTGTTGTGAGGGAGCTGAATCCACCATTCGGCACAACCCAAAGGTCCGCGCTCGCATCCCCTTCGCGAGCCGAAGCATCAAGTCCCCGTTCGAGGTTCGTCTGCGCCCCCCCGATCGCAACCGTCCCGAACAGCGCGACCGCGGCGGTGGCGGCGATCGCGAGCGACCGGACCCGCGTCTGCGGTGCCTGCAGCTCGGTGATCGCCAGTACGCTCGCTGCGCTGTTGAACAGTCCCAGCGACCGCCCATACAGAGCCACCAGGCCGTCGAACAGCGATGGCAGCAGGCAGACGAGTGCGGCGACCAGGGTCAAGCACCCCACTGTGGCGCTTTGTGGCCGCAGCACCAGCAGGGCCGTCGTCGCCAGCAGGCAGGCCACTCCGAGCGCGATCCGGGCGCGGGTGGCGTCGACTTCGCCGGTCGCCCGCAGCTCGCGGGCCTCTGGGTCGCGTAGGGCGTCCCGTAGCGGCCAAAGCACGCCGGCGAAGGCCGCCGCGAACCCGGCCGCGACGGCCAGTGCGACGCTCTGCCAGGTCACGATGCGGTCGTTGCCGACGGGAAACGCCGCCGTCAAGTAGCCCGGCGTCGCGTGGAACGCCGCGAGCGACAGCACCTCGCCGAGCGCCAGACCGACCAGGCACGCCAGCACGCCCAGCACCGCCGCGTCGAACAGCAGGATCTGCAACACCATCCCATTCGTCGCGCCAGCCGGACGCAGGTCTTCGATCAATCTGCGCCGTGTCGGCACCGTCACCAGCATCGCGTTGAGCGCGAACATGAACCCGACCAGGGCGCTGATCCCCGAGAACAGCGTTTCGCTTTTATTCTGGGGACCAACCGCGACCGCGAACAGCGTCGAGTCGAAGTTGGCGGGCTCCAGGTTCACGTTCGCCGCCGTCGCGAGCGTGGCCAGCCTGCGGCTGACGCTCCCTTGGCTGCCGGGCGCCACACGGATGAATGCGCGGCTGATTCGCCCGCGTAGGCCGCTCACGCTCTGGGCATAGGCGATCGGCGCGACCGCCACCGGGCTGTTCGCCAGTCCGCCGATTTCTCCGCTGCCGAGTGTCGCTCCGACGAGCGTCTGCACCGATCGGGTCCCGAGCTGCAGCTTGATCGTCTGCAACGAGACCACGCTCAGAGCCTCGGCGATCGGGTCGGGCAGTGCGATCGCCCGCTGGGCGGCGAGCTGGCGGGCTGAGAAGTGGCGCAGCAGCGAGCCCGAGAAGCTTGCGAAACGCGGATCGGCACCGATCAGGTCGACGGAGCGCTGACGGCCTGCGGAGGCGAGGGTTGCGGGCTGTTCGAGCACCGGAAGCGCCGCCCTCACCCCCGGGACCGCCCGCACCTCGCCAAGCAGCCGTTCCGAGAAGCCCTGCGGACCGCGCGCATCGAGCTGCAGCTGTGTGTCGCCCACGATCTGGCGGGTGAGCTCCTGCACTGAGCGCGTCAAGCTCGTGCTGGCCACCTGCGAGGCGAACAGCAGCGCCACTCCAGCCGCGATCCCAAGGACCGCGAGCGTCTCCTGAACAAACACCGCCCGCGCACTCAACCGGGCGCGGTAGAGGTAGAAGATGTCCGAAAGTCTCACCCGCCGGCTTCCCCTGACACGTCTTCGCGCAGCGAGCCGACCGGGATCAGCAGGTGCTCGGGCCGGTACTCCCGCAGGCGACCATCGCGCAGTTCGTAAGCCTGGTCGGCGAAGCCCGCCGCCTGCGGGTCGTGGGTGGCGAGGACGACCGCGCTGCCCCGTTCAGCGCACAGCTCGCGCAGCAGCGCCAGCACCTCGCGGGTACGCTGCGTGTCCAGGTTTCCCGTCGGCTCGTCCGCCAGGACCAGCTTCGGCTCAAGCGCGAGCGCCATAGCGATCAGCACCCGCTGGCGCTCGCCCATCGAGAGCTGCTCGGTGCGGTGGCGCATGCGCTCACCCAGCCCCAGCCGCTCCAACAGAGGTTCGATACGGCTGTTGGCCGTACGGGCGTTCGCCAGCAGCAGCTTCAACGAGGCATTCTGGATCGCTCGCGCCCCGGGAATCAGATTGTGCGGCTGACCGATGATGCCGAGCTCGCGCAGCCGACATTCGTCGCGCTCGCGACGAGACAGCGCCGCGATGTCGCGGCCGTCGAGAAGCACGGCACCGGCATTCGGCGTGCGCAGGCCAGCGATCAGCTCCAGCAGCGTCGTCTTGCCCGATCCGCTCGGCCCGTACAGCGCCAGGAACTCGCCCGCAGCGAGCGTCAGCGACACGCCGTCCACTGCCCGGATCGGCTCGCCCCCGCCAACCCGGTAGTGCTTGCGCAGGTCGCGAAGCTCCAGCACCTATGCGCCCAAGTGGCGGCCGCCCCGGGCAGCGTTCGCGGGGAACTCGAGCACCGTAGCCGCGCCATCCGTGCGACCCGCAATCAGGCGCAGGCGTCCGCGCCGTTCCAGCTGCCACACCCGATCGGCGACGAGCACGTTCTGCAAGTCCGACGCGCTCATCAGCACGCCGCAGCGGAGCTCATCGACGAGCTCGCGCAGGAGATCGCCAGCCTGCTGCGTCTTGTGCCTTCCCAGCCCGTCAAAGAGGCCGTCGATCAACGCCAGTCGCGGCCGGCAGACGAACAGCCGCGCGAACCCCACCAGCACGTGCTCCCAATCCGCGAGATCGCCCCAGCGACGCGTCGCGCCGCCATGGATTCCGACCCGCTCGAGCGCCTCGCCAGCGAGGTCACGCAGTTCGCGGCTGCCATGCCCGCGCCCAGTGGCCAGCGGCAGGCCGACGTGATCGCGCATCGTCCACGGCAGACGCGGCGGCTCGCGATCGCTCCATGCGATCTCCCGACCGAGCAGCCGCTCGCGCCGGTGACGGGGCAGCGCGTTGAGCTCGACGCCGTCGAAGCGCACGCGGCCGCCGTCCGGCGGCACCATCCCGGCGGCGATTTCCAGCAGCGTCGTCTTGCCCGAGCCCGCAGAGCCGACCACGGCCACGATCTCTCTCTCCGCGACCGCCATGGAGACCTCCGCTAGCACCCGCAGCGAGCCCTCACCGCGCCGGCGGCGCTTCTCGACGGCGCTCAGCGCCAGCAGGTCACTCATCAGCCCGGCCCGCCGCATCCGGGCCGCCATCGACTTCGTCGAGCAGGTCTTCGATGTGCTCGCGTACTTCCCGCAGCCGCTTGACGCGCTGCGCCCACACAGTCGCCTCATCCGCGAGCTGCACTTGGCGCACACGCATCTTCCAATCCGGGGGCCTGCCCTGCTTGGCCAGCCGGTCGCGCAGACGTCGCGTGTGCTCGTCGCGCGTGCGCGCCTTGGCGAACTCCGCGGCACAAGCCGTCTCCTGGACCGAGATTTCCCCCACGAGCACCCGCAGATCCTCCTCGGTGGAGAACTCGATCTTGCCCTGCAGCTCGTCCCGCAGCGAGGGCGGCGAGTCCACCGACGCACGGATCCATGCCCGCATCTTCGCCACGCCCGAGTCCGTCGCCGCATAGAGGTGCATCGAGAACTTTCCCGATGGATCTTCCCTATCGACGTGAATCAAGCCGTCCCTCAGCAAGCTCGGCACCGCCCCATGTACCGCATTGCGCGACCAGGCGCCGCGGGGAAACCGTTTCTCGAGTCGGGCCGCCAAACCGCTCCCCGTGTCTGGCTGCTCGACTACCAGGCCGAGCACGGCCATCGTGACGGGGAGCTCACCGAGAGTTGACATCGACTCGGCATCGTAATCATTCGGGCTAGTGAAAGTGAGAGACATTTTCGACGAGCTCGCCTGACCTGGCATCTGTTCGCGGCCTGGAGCTGGCCGAGACGCTGCTCGCCGTGCGCGACTACGGTATGAGCTATGGGCACCAATCGGTGCCATAGCCTTAGCAAGAGGTGCGACACGTCCCCATGCCAACCCGACGCCCGCTCCGCCGCGCCCGTGCGCGCTACTTCAGACGCCCGGTGCGTACCCCTCCTACTCTCCCTTTTGCCCTCCTCGCTCTAGCCGCCCTCTCCCCCCTCATCCTCGCCGCCTGCGGCAACACCCTGCAGAACGAGGCGCTGCAGCCGAGCTTCTTCCAGCCGCTGATCACGCAGACCAGGTTCCCCGTCTTCTGGCTGGGTACAAGCTTTCGGCGGCTGCCGGTGATCAACGTCCAGCAGGACCCCGGCGGGGCCTACCTGCTGCAGTACGGCAACTGCACCCAGGGCGGCGAGAACGTCTGCCTGACGCCGCTGGAAATCGTGACTTCGCCCGACAACGGCTTTCTGCCCGGCGGGCAGATCGCGCACCAGCCGATCTCGATCCGGGGCGTGCGCGGCGTCGCGATGCAGAACGGCTCCACGCTCGCCCTGCCGACGGGCGGCGTGGTGGTGGACATCTACGCGGACAGCCCCGGCCTCGCCCGGGCGGCGGCGGCGGCGATGGTGACGATCAACGCGGTCCAGACACCCGGCTCGCGGCTGGCGCCGCCACTGCCCGACACCGGCTGGGCGCAGCGGCCGCTCGAATTCCAGCGGCCCGCGCCGGCGTCGCCCGATCCGCGGGTCGCCGTCGACTAGGTTGCGGGCGCGCCCCAGCTCGTCTCGTCTCGCTCGCCGCGCTCGTGTGCAGCGGTCGGCCGCGCGCCCCTGCTCAGCCGCCGCCGGCGGGCTGCGACGCAGGCGGCCTGACGGCGATCGTCATCCGCGTGATCGCACACAGCCGTCCGGCGTCGTCGCTGAAGCGCACGTCCCAAACCCACGTCGTACGTCCCCGGTGCAGGCGCACGGCGTGCCCGTGGATGACGTCGGACGTCATCGGCCGCAGAAAGCTGGTGCTGTTCGACAGCCCGACGGCGGTGGAGCCGGTCGCGGCGAACACCGTGATCCCGGTCGCCAGCGAGGCCATGGCCTCGGCCATCGAGGCGTAGACGCCGCCATGTACGAGTCCCGCGGGCTGGCGCAGCTCGTCGCGGACCTCGACCTCGGCGCGTACCTCGTGCTCGGAGACCTCGACGAGCCGCAGGCCGTAGAGCCGGTCGAACCCGAGCAGCACGTCGTTGAGCTGCTCTGCGGTGGGGATCGCCATCGGGACGCCACGATAGCCTAAGCGCACAACCGTGAGCCGCCTTGACGATCTACCTCCCGACCTGCGCGCCGCGCTCTCGCTGGTGCTCGGTCAGCACAAGAGCTACGCCGAGCTCGGCGGCCTGCTCGGCGTCGAGCGCCACGCCGTGCACGATCGCGCCCACGCGGCGCTGGCGCTGCTCGCGCCCCGCCAGGCGCGGGAGCTCAGCGTCGCCCAGCGCGAGCAGGTCGGCGAGTACATGCTCGGCCAGCTCGACGACGGCGGACGGCTGGAGGCGTTCGCCTACCTGGAGGGCTCCGAGCCGGCGCGCGCCTGGGCGCGGGCGCTGGCCGGCGAGCTCGGCCCGCTCGCCCCGCGGGGGCTGCCCGCGATTCCCGCGGCGGGCAACGGCGCGGCCCATCGGGCGGCGGACTCGGGCTCGGCGACCCCGGCGACCCCGGCGGTCTCGCGCCGCGGCGGGGCGATCCTGCTGGGCGCGATCGCCGTCGTCGCGGTCGTGGCAGTGGTGCTCATCGTCGGCCTCGGCGGGGGCGGCGGCTCGAGCCCGGGTACCTCTGGCGCGAATGCCACGCGCGGCTCGACGTCCACCGGAAAATCGACGGGCAAAGCTGGTGCGACGATCCCCTCCGCTGCTGCGACGACCCCGTCCGGAGCCACCGGCGCGGGCGGTGTCGCGGGCGCAACCCACAGCAAGGCCCTGCCGCTGACACCCACCGACCCGACGACGACGAAAGCTCTCGGCGTCGCCTACGTGCTCAGCGAGAAAGGCCAGCGCGCCTTCTACGTCTTCAGCAAAGGTCTCCCCACGCCGGCCAGCGGCAGCTTCTACGCGGTCTGGCTGGAAGGCTCGTCGAGCTCTCCGGACTATCCCCTGGGCAGCCTGCCGCCGGCGGGCAGCGACGGGCTGATCGAAGGCGGCGGCCCACTGCCCAGCGACGCCGCCGGCTACACCCGGATCGTGGTCACCGTCGAGACGAGCCACAAACCCACGCACCCGGGCCAAGCCGTCCTCGGCGGCAAGTTCGAAGTCTGACTCAGGACGGCAGGAGCTTGCCGGGATTCATGATCCCGGTGGGGTCTAGCTCGGCCTTCAGCGCCCGCAGCGCCTGCAGCCCGGTCTCGCCGATCTCGTGCTCCAGCCAGGGGGTGTGGGCGCAGCCGATGGCGTGGTGATGGGTGATGGTGGCGCCGTGCGCGGCGATGGCGTCCCCGGCGGCGCGCTTGACGACGTTCCACTGCTCGAGCTCGTGGCCCTCGCGCTGGCGGGCGAGGAAGGTGAAGTACAGCGACGCCCCGGTCTCGTAGAGGTGGGAGATGTGGCACATCACCAGCCCCGGGGTGCCCTGGCCGGCGAGCGCCGTGGAGATGGCGCGACCGAGCTCGCGGTGCAGCTCCCCCAGACGCGACCAGCGGGTGGCGGTCTCCAGGGTCTCTACCAAGACGCCGTGTGTCAGCAGGTCGTCGCGCAGGTAGGGCGCGGCGAAGCGTCCCGCCCGCCAGGCCTCGCCGGGGGAGCGCCCGACGGGCAGCCCTCCGTGGGCCCGCACGACCTCCAGCACCCGCGGCCGGGAGCGGGCGATGTCGTGCTCGCCGCCCTCGAAGCCGAGGATCGCGAGGCAGCCGCCGGCGTAGCCGCGGGCGCCGAGGTAGGCGCGCCCGAGGCGTCCCTTGACGCCGCCGGAGCCGGCGAGGGCGAGCGACATGCGCGTCTCGGGCTCGTCGGAGAGCCGTGTCACCGCCGGTGCCAGCCGGGCCTGGGCGAGTGCCCTCAGCGCCTCGCCGCCGCTGGCGAAGTCGGTGAAGAAGACACCCTCGTAGCGCCTGCCGGCCGGCGCCGGGCGCACCCGCAGGGCGAGCTCGTGGATGACCCCGAGGGTGCCCTCGCTGCCGAGGACGAGCTCGCGCAGCTGGGGCCCGGCGGCGCTCGCCGGCAGCGCCGGCAGGTCGAGGTCTCCCGTGGGCGCCACCAGGCGCAGGCCGAGGACGAGCTGCTCGAAGCGTCCGTAGCCGGTCGAGGCCTGGCCGGCGGAGCGGGTGGCGGCGCAGCCCCCCAGCGAGACGTGCTCGTAGGACTGGGGAAAGTGTCCGAGCGTGAGCCCCTGGGCACCAAGCAGGCGCTCGAGCGCGGGCGCCCGCATCCCGGCCTGGACGGTCGCGATGCGCGACTCCCGGTCGAGCTCGAGGAGGGCGTTCAGCCGCCGCATGTCCAGCGAGAGCACCCCGTTGTGCCCACCGCGCAACGGGGCGACGCCGCCGACGACGCTGGTGCCGCCGCCGAACGGGACGAGCGCGATGGAGCGCCGGGAGCAGAGCTCCAGCAGGGCCCGCAGCTGGCGGCCGTCGGCGGGGTACACGACGGCGTCGGGCGCGCCCTTCGGCGTCCCGGCACGGAGCCGGACGAGATCGGGGTAGCCGCGGCCGGCGGCGTGCTCGACGCGCGCGGCGTGGGAGTCGCGCACGGCCCCATCGCCGAGCAGCGCGCGCAGCTCGGCCAGCGCCGAAGCCGGCAGCCCCGGCGGGTCAAGGCGGACGGCGCCCAGCGCGACCGGTGGCAGCGGCCGCGGGGCGACGCCGACGGTGTCGCGCAGGAAGCGCAGGGCGTGCTCGGGCAGGCCGGGCGGACGGGCGGGGTCGCCCCAACCCCACCAGCGCATGGGCGCGACCGGCGCGGCGCCAACCACCGGACCGCTAGCCAAAGATCCGCTCCAGACCGTCGAGCGCCTCGTGCAGGGTCTCGCGCGCCGCCCGCCGCACACGGCTGGCGCCGAGGTGCGGCAGGATCCCGCGCAGCCGCTGGCGCAGCTCGATCGTGACCTCCGTCGCGGCTCCGGCCGGCTGCAGGCTGAGCTCGGTCTCGGCGCTGCCCAGCAGACGGGCGAATGGGGTTCCCTCGATCTGCTGGGCCCAACGCAAGACCAACTCCCGCTCGTCGCGGGTCAGCACCTGGAAGTCGGCTCGCACGAGCCGGCCGCGGGGGCTGGCGAGGAGCTCGGTGAAGGCGTCCCCCTCGACCGCCTCGACGCGGGCCACGCGCGGCCACCAGCGCGGCAGGTGGTGGGGGTCGAGGATCAGCTCCCAGACGTCGCGGGCGGGCGCGGCGATGGTGCGACTGGCGCGCGTCGTCGGCACCCCGACAGCCTACGAGTCGTAGACGATCAGCGCGTGGGCGTCGTCCGGGGCGAGGCGCTCGCGCCCATGCAGGAAGGCGAGCTCGACGAGGAACCCGCAGCCGACGACCTCTCCGCCGAGCTGGCGCGCGAGCTGGCAGAGCGCGGCGGCGGTGCCGCCGGTGGCGAGGAGGTCGTCGTGGACGAGCACCCGGCTGCCGGCGCTGAGGGCGTCGCTGTGCAGCTCGAGCTCGCCGGCTCCGTACTCGAGCAGGTACTCAACGCTGACGGTCTCGTAGGGCAGCTTGCCGGGCTTGCGGGCGAGCAGGAATCCGGCGCCGAGCTCCAGGGCGAGCGCCGGCCCGAGCAGGAAGCCGCGGGCCTCGGCGGCGAGCACGCAGTCCACGCCCAGCGGCCGCGCGTAGTCGGCCAGACCTCGCACCGCGGCGGCCAGCGCCCGGGGGTCGGCGAGCAGCGGGGTGATGTCCTTGAAGCCGATTCCGGGCTGGGGGAAGTCGGGGATGTCGCGAATCAGCGCCCGCAGGTCGGGGGCGTCCATCAGCCGGCGATCTTGCGCAGGTCCCGAACCAGCAGGAGGTGGCGCAGATGGCTGGTGACCGCCGCCAGGTTCTCCAGGGCGTCGAGCGCGTCCTTGCGCCGCTGCGGGTTGCGCGAGCGCAGGGCGGGCGCGAGGATCTGCTGCAGCAGCGTGGCCTCGCGATCGGCGGAGGAGCGAAAGACGCGCAGGTTGCGCCCACCGACGCCGTAGCGGGCGAGCTCGGCGACGGCGCGGATGATCTCGCGCTCGGTTTCGTCGTAGTAGCGCGCTCCTCCGCGCAGCTCGCCCCTGACGACGCCGTACTCCTCGAGCTCGCGGACGAGCTTGGCGTCGGCCTTGGTCTCCTCGACGACTTCCTCCAGGGAGAAGAGGGCGCCGCTGTCGCTGCGCACGCTGACACCGGCGCGCCGTGGACGGGCGCCGGTCTGTCCGGGGGGCGGCGGGGTCTCCTCGCCACCCCGTCCGGAGGCGAGCTCCTGGCGGATGACCCGCAGCGGCAGGAACTCGTCGCGCTGGAGGCGCAGGATGGTGCGCAGCCGGGCGACGTCGCTCTGGGTGTAGAGGCGGTAGCCGCCCGGTGTGCGCCGGGGGGTGAGCAGCTTCTGATCCTCGAGGTAGCGGATCTTGGAGATCGAGATGTCGGGGAACTCCTGGGAGAGCGCCTTGCAGACGGCGCCGATCGTGATCGACTTGCCGCCCACCCCGCTCTCGTGCGCCGGCGCGAGGTCGAGCTCGCCGACGTCGGGATCGAGCACGTTGTCCTGGATCGACGGTGCGCCGGCCATCGCTAGCGGACGTGGAAGGTGAGCTTGTACTTGCCGATCTGCACCTCGTCGCCGTCCTCGAGGCGGTGGGTGTCGATGCGCTCGCGGTTGACGTAGGTCCCGTTGAGCGAGCCGCAGTCGTCGAGGTGCCACTGGTCGCCGCGGGGGATCAGCAGGGCGTGGTCGCGGGAGACGGTGATGTCGTCGAGGAAGACGTCTGAGTCGGGGCGGCGGCCGATGGTCATGCGCTCGCCCTGCATCGGGAAGCTCTCGCCCACGCGGCCGCCACCGGCGCGGATGACGAGGGCGGGGCCGTGGGCGGTGACCTCACCGAGCTCGAGCGGGACGAGCTCGCCGCTCTCGTCGATGCGGTAGGTCGCGGTGACCGACTCGCCGGTCTCGCCGCCACCCTGGAGGGAGGCGCCGCAGTTCTGGCAGAAGTTGGCGCCCTCGCCGTTGGCGGCGCCGCACTCGGGGCAGACGTGAGCCACCCGCGCCCGGCCCCCTCAGATCTCCTCGCCGTCGGTCTCGCCGCCGGTGGCGGCGTCGACGCGGCGGGCGAGGATGTCGGTGAGCTGTTTGACGTCGCTCTCGCCGATCAGGGACTCGCCGCCCTCGTGGCGGCGGCGCATGCGGTTGACGAGCTCGGCGCGGAGGATGTCGATCTTGCCGTGCAGGATCCGCCGCCGGTAGGAGATGTCGGTCTCTTCCTGGGTCAGCTCGCGGATGAGGTCCTTGAGCTCGGCTTCGCTGAGTGCGCCGAGGTCGGGGAAGGTGTCCATGGGCGTCGAGGTCTCCTCTCTCGGGGCTGCGGGCTGTCGCTGCCTGTATCGGCAACTATAGCCCAGACGTTAAAGCTTAGCTTGAGGCTGAGCCGGAGGCGGACGGGATTTGGGCCACGGCGCAGGTGTCAGCCGGAGGCGGCCGGGATTGGGCCTGGATCAGCCGGAGGCGGGTGGGATGGGGCCCGAGCTCAGGGCTCACAGGGGGAGGCGAGTTGCCGGCGACCGTCACGGACGTAGAGGGCGGAGGCGACGATGGCCAGGGCGAGGCCAACGTAGAGCAAGACGGCGCCGAGCCCTTCGAGTCCGACCATGGCGAAGAAGAAGGCCCCCATCACCGGGGCGACGGAGAGGCGCCCGGGCCAGTTGATGCGCAGCTGCACGCCGCGGGCGAGGCCGTAGCGGCCGAGGGCGAGCATGGCGAGCTCGCGCGCCACGAGCAGCGCGAGCGCCCAGCGCGGCAGCAGCGCGAAGCGCCAGCAGACGACGACGCCGCTGATCGCGAGCAGACGATCGGTGACGGGGTCCATCAGCGCTCCGAGGCGGCTGTACTGGCCGGTGAGGCGGGCGGCGATCCCGTCGGCGTAGTCGCCCCAGCCGATGACCGCGAAGATGATCGCCGCGGCCGCGCTGGTGCCGTCGGCGCTGCTCAATGCGACGACGAGGAAGACGGGGATGAGGGCTAGCCGGGCGAAGCCGATGGCGTTGGGGATCGTCCACGGCCGCAGCGGCTGGTCGGGCGCGGTCTGCGGCGGCGGAGGTCCCGAGCGGTCGAGGCCGAAGAGGCGGCGTACGGTCAGGGGCCGGCGGACGGCGGCGTCTTGCGGCGCGCTGTCCGCGGGCCCGACGGCCGCTCGCCCCGACGGCGGCTCGCCGGGGCGGGCTTCGCGATCGCCTAGGGGAGCGTCCGGCACAGCTCGTCCAGCGCCCGGATCAGCTCGGCGGGCTCGCCGGCGAGCGGCAGGCCGGGCGCGGCCTGGCGGCCGCGGCGGACCTGGACCTCGATCTCGCCGGACTCCACGGAGCGCCGGCCGACGGTGAGCCGCAATGGACAGCCCAGGAGCTCGGCGTCGGCGAACTTCTCCCCCGGACCGGCGTCGCGGTCGTCGTAGAGGACGTCCACGCCGCCCGTCCGCAGAGCCTCGTACAACCCCTCCGCGGCGGTGCGAGCCGGGTCGCCAGCCTTGCCGACGGCGACCAGATGCACCTGGAAGGGCGCCAGCGCCCGCGGCCAGGCGATGCCGTTCTCGTCGGCGTACTGCTCGACGGCGGCCGCCGCGATCCGCGCCGGGCCGATCCCGTAGCAGCCCATCCAGATCGGGCGCTCGCGGCCGGACTCGTCGAGGTAGGTGGCGCCTAGAGGCTCGGAGTAGCGGGTGCCGAGCTTGAAGATGTTGCCGACCTCGATCGCGGGCTCGATGCTGATCGGCTGCCCGCCGACGGTGTCGCCGGCGCAGACCGCGCGGACGTCGCAGGGGGTGAAGGGGAAGTCGCGGCCCGGCACGACACCGCGCAGGTGGGCGTCGGGGCGGTTGGCGCCGGTGACGTAGCCGCCGGCGCCGAGGGCACCGCCGCGGGCGCCGCTGGAAGCCGTCGCGGCAGCGCCCATCTTCCCGTCGAAGCCCGATCCGTCGGCTGGCAGGGCGGCCGCGTCGAGCAGGATCTCGACGCGGCCGTCGAGACCGACGGGTCCGATGAAGCCGACCGGCCCGAGCCGCTGGGCGATCTCCTCGGGGTGCGCCGGGCGGCTGGCGACGCCGAGGGCGCGGGCGAGCTTGATCTCGTTGACGCGGTGATCGCCACGGATGAGCACGAGCACGATGCGCTCGTCGTCGGCGCGCACCACGGGGTAGGCCTTCAGCAGCGCCGCCTCGGGCACGCCCAGGGCGCCGGCGACCTCCGCCACCGTGGTGAGGCCCGGCGTGGAGACCTCCTGGGGGGACTCGCCCGCAGGTGGCAGCTGCACGGGCTGGGGCGTGGCGCTGGCGACCTCGACGTTCGCCGCGTAGCCCGGCGCCAGCGCGATCTCGTTCTCGCCGGCGGGGCAGGGCGCCATGTACTCGTGGGCGCCGAGGCCGCCCATCATCCCGACGTCTGCCTCGACCTTGTAGAAGCGCAGCCCGGTGCGCTCCATGATGCGGTCATACGCCCCGACGTGCAGCTCGTAGCGCTCGTCCATGCCGGCGGCGTCGCGGTCGAAGGTGTAGGCGTCCTTCATGATGAACTCCCGGGTGCGCAGCACCCCGGCGCGCGGGCGCGGCTCGTCGCGCTCCTTGACCTGGAAGTGGTAGAGGATCAGGGGGAGGTCGCGATAGGAGCGCACGGTCTGGGCGACGTGCAGCGTGACGGCCTCCTCGTGGGTCATCGCGAGAACGAGCTCTGAGCCCTTGCGGTCCTGGAGCTTGAAGAGCTCGTCGATCTTGTAGCGCCCGCTCTTGCGCCACGGCTCGGCGGGCTGCAGGACGGGCATCAGCAGCTCCTGCCCGCCGATGGCGTCCATCTCCTCGCGGATGATCTGCACCGCCCGCTGGTGCACCCGCCAGCCGGCCGGCAGCCAGCTCCACATGCCCGCCCCGATCTGGCGGATCAGCCCGGCGCGGACCATCAGCTTGTGCGAGATCGCCTCGGCGTCGGCCGGCGCCTGCTTCTCGGTGGGCAGCAGATACTCGGAGAGCCGTGTCATCGCAGGGTGGGAGCGTAGTACGGGCGCCCGGGGGGTGTTGTTTGGGGATCGTCCCTGGGTTCGCGCAGCTGCCGCGAGGGGTGGGCGCGGGGCATCCATGCCCGCGACGGCGCGGGGGCGAGCTTCACAGCGAAGAGGCCGTGCTACACTGATTACGTGCTACACGGACAAGAGCTGAAGGGCTTCCGATGGCCAACCTGACGCTCTCCCTAGACGACGAGCTGCTCAAGCGCGCCCGCATCCGGGCACTGGAACAGGACACGTCCGTGAACGCCCTCGTGCGCGACTACCTGGAGGATTTCGCGGTGACGAGCCCCCAGCCCTCGGCGGTGGCGGGCTTCCTGGCGCTGACGGAGTCGCTGCACGCGGGCAGCGGCCCGGGAGGCCGCCGGTGGACACGCGATCAGCTCTATGAGCGCTGAGGCGTTCCTGGACACCAACGTCCTCGTGTACGCGCTGGACGAGGACGAGCCGCGCAAGCGGGAGGTTGCGCGGACGCTGCTCGCATCCGCGCAGCCCGGCTCGCTGATGCTCAGCGCCCAGGTGCTGGGCGAGCTGTACGTGACCGTGACCCGCAGGCTCGCCAAGCCACTCACGCCTGAGCAGGCGGCGGAGGTCGTGGAGTGGTTGACGCTGCTGCCCGTCGTGCCGATCGATGCCGCGCTCGTCAAACGGGGCGCCGAGATCAGCCGCGAGGCCCAGATCTCCTACTGGGACGGCCTCGTCGTCGCGGCAGCCGCCCACGGCGGCTGTGAGCGTCTGCTGAGCGAGGATCTCAACGACGGCCAGGAGATAGCGTCGGTGCGCATCGAGGATCCCTTCAAATAGCGGCCCGCGCTCTGATAGAACAGCCCCACCGAGGAACCCGTCAAATCGAACCGCCCGAGAAGGAGCCCCGACCATGGCCTACTCCGTACCGCCGCTGCCCTACGCCTACGAGGCGCTGGAGCCACACATCGACAAGGCGACGATGGAATTCCACCACGACAAGCACCACCAGGCCTACGTGGACAAGGTCAACGCCGCGCTGGAGGGCACGCCGCTGGCGGACGCCGCGATCGAGGACGTCCTGAGCGACCTCGGCCAGGTCCCCGAGGCCAAGCGCACGGCCGTCAAAAACAACGGCGGCGGCCACTACAACCACACCCTCTTCTGGGAGAGCATGAGCCCGGACGGCGGCGGCGAGCCCGGCGGCGAGCTGGGCGACGCGATCGCTTCGGCCTTCGGCTCCTTCTCGGACTTCCAGGCCAAGCTCAAGGAAACCGGCGTCAACCAGTTCGGCTCGGGCTGGTCGTGGCTGGTGCTCGACGGTGGCGGCCTGGCGATCGTCGGCAGCGCCAACCAGGACAGCCCGATCTCCGACGGCAAGGTCCCGCTGCTCGGCGTGGACGTCTGGGAGCACGCCTACTACCTGAAGTACCAGAACCGCCGTCCCGACTACATCGAGGCGTGGTGGAACGTCGTGAGCTGGCCGAAGATCGCCGAGCGGTTCGCGGCGGCGAAGGGCTGACCCTGGGCGGTCGCGATGGGACGTCCCGAGCCGAGCGCGGGACGTCCCGCCCACAGGCCTTTTTGACTCACGATGACGGCGGCGCGGCGCCGACGAATCCCCGCTGCCGACCCGGCACGCCGGATTTCCCCCTGCCGACCCGGCACGCCGGACCCCCAAGCCGACGCCGGCACGCCGGCAACATGCAGCTAAGCATGATGCTATCCTCAAGCGCATGGGCACGATGCTGCAGATCAAGGATGTGCCCGACGAGGTGCACAGGGTTCTGAAGGCCCGCGCCGCCCTCGCCGGCGTCTCGCTCACGGAGTATGCCCGGCGGACTCTCGAGCAGAGCGCACGGCGCCCGTCGCGGGAGGAGCTGATCGCGGACCTCTCGACGATCGAGCCGGTCGGCCGCGACGAATCCGCCGCGCAGGCACTGGCGCACGTTCGCGACGACCTCGCGTGACTGTCGTCGACGCGAGCGCGGTCGTGGACCTGCTCGCGCCGGGACGTGGCGCTCGGCGTGATTTCGTGCTCGCCCAGCTACCCGAGCCCGCGCTCCCCTGGCTCGCCCCGGACGTGCTTCCGTTCGAGGTCTTCTCCGTAATCCGCCGGTATGTCCTGCGCCGGACACTGAGCGGCGCGGGCGGCGGGCGCGCGCTGCGCCGGCTGCGGGCGCTGCCGATCGAGCTGATCCCGACGTCCAGCCTGCTCGGCAGCGCGTGGAGCCTGAGGGACCGATTCTCGGCTGCCGACTCGCTGTACGCCGCGCTCGCCCTGCGCGTCGGCGAGCCCCTGCTCACGGGGGACGCCCGGCTGGCTCGCGCTGCCGCGACAAGCGACATCGAGACCCGGCCTGTCGAGGGATGACGGCAGGGCTCGCGAGGAGAGGCGCTGCGACCGGCCGGGGCAGCAGGGACGACCCCGCCCGGCGCGACGCTGGCGCTCGACAGGCGGGAGCGCAGGCGCTAGCGTGGGGCCATGCCGCAGGCATGGCCCGCGCTCCCCTACACGCAGTGGCATGAGAGCTGCGAGACGCTGCACGCCCACACCCAGGCTCTGGGCAAGCTCGCCGCCCGCCTGGCGCCGCCCGAGCCCGAGCTGCAGCACGCCGCGCTGCGGCTGAGCGCGCGCGGCTGGGAGACGCTCCCGCTGCCGGCCCCCGACGGCTCCGGGGCGCTCGTCGTCGCCCTCGACCTGCACGCCCACGAGGCCCTCGCCGAGCACAGCGACGGGCGCACCCGCCGCGTCGCCCTCGGCCCTGACCGGCCGGTCGGCGCGGTCACCCGCGAGCTGCTGGGGGTCGTCGGCGAGCTGGTCGGCCCAGTCGAGATCGACCCCACCCCGCAGGAGGTTGCCTGGACGGCGCCGCTGGACGAGGACGAGGAGCACTTCCGCTACGACCCCGCCCAGGTCGAAGCCTACTTCGCGGCGGCCACCCGGGCGGCGCTGGTGCTCGCCGCCTTCCGTGCCCCCTACCGCGGGCGCAGCACTCCCGTCAACGCCTGGTGGGGCTCGTTCGACCTGGCCGTGAACCTCTTCTCCGGCGAGCCCGCCGAGCCGCCGTCGCGGGACTTCATCATGCGCAACGCGATGGACGCCCAGGAGGTCGCCGTCGGCTGGTGGCCAGGCGACGGGCGCCACGAACGGGCCGCCTTCTACGCTTACGCCCACCCCGCGCCGGATTCGTTCCCGCACGCCACGCTTGCTCCACCCGCGGCCCGCTGGGAGCCCGAGCTCGGCGAGTACGTCCTGGACTGGGACGACGTCATCGCCGCCGAGGATCCCCACGCCCTCGCCCTGGAGTTCGCCCGCTCGGCGTTCGCCCACGCCTGCGAGGTGTGCGAATGGGACCCCGCGCTGCCGGCGAGCGCCGCCGGCACCCCGCCGCCTGTCGTTTGAGCGAGCTCAGCCGCGACTGAAGCGCCGCCCGGCCACCGGAGAGACAGCCTCGTCCAGGGCCGCCGGAGCACTGCTGCCGTTGGCGCCGCCGTTGCCCGCGGGCGTCAGCATCGAGGCGAGCACGGCGTCGGCGGCATCGTCGTTCTCGGCCGCGGCGGCCTCCAGCGCAGCGAGGCGCTCGGGGGTCATCTGGGTGTCGTCCTCGTTGGCCGCCAGCCACTCGCGGGCCTCGGCGGCGGCGGCCTCGTCGCGCTGGACCCGCTTGCCGGCGGCGTAGTAGCGGTCGATCTCCCTGAAGAGCTCCTCGACGAGCCGGTCGGTGGGGACCTTCTTGAGGGGCTCGCCCTTGGAGTAGATCATGCCCATGTCCTTGGCCCCGGTGATCCCGAAGTCCGCATGGCGGGCCTCGCCGATGCCGTTGACGGCGCAGCCGAGCACCGAGACCTCGATCGGGTCCTCGTAGGCTTCCAGGCGCCGCTCGACTTCGGCGACGACGGTGTCCATGTCGAACTGCAGGCGCCCGCAGGTCGGGCAGGCGATCAGCTCGGGGCCGCGCTCGCGCAGCTTCAGCGCCTTGAGAATCTCCCAGGCGACCTTGACCTCCTCCTCGGCGTGGAAGGTGGAGAGCGAGATCCGGATGGTGTCGCCGATGCCGTCCGCCAGCAGCGTGCCGAGACCGACGGCTGACTTCAGCGAGCCCGACCACTTGGTGCCGGCCTCGGTGACCCCGAGGTGCAGCGGGTAGGGGATGCGCTGCGCCAACAGGCGGTTGGAGGCGATGGTGTTGGGGACCGAGGTCGACTTCATCGAGACCTTGAAGTTCTCGAAGTCGAGGCTCTCCATCAGCTGGACGGTCTCGATGGCGGCCGTCACGAGCGCCTCGACGGGGTTGTCGTACTCGAGCTGGCGCAGGTGCTTGGGCAGCGAGCCCGAGTTGACCCCGACCCGCAGCGGCGTTCCACGCCGCTTGGCCAGGGCCACGACCTCGGCGACCTTCTCCGGCCCGCCGATGTTGCCGGGGTTCAGGCGCACGCAGTCGGCGCCGGCTTCGATCGACTTCAGGGCGAGGGTGTGGTTGAAGTGGATGTCGGCGATCACCGGGATCGGCGACTGCGCGACGATGCTCTTCAGCGCCTCGGCGTCCTGCTCGCGGGGCACCGCCACCCGGACGATGTCGGCCCCGGCGTCGGCGACCTTGCGGATCTGCTCCATCGTCGCCGCCAGGTTGGCGGTCTCGGTCTTGGTCATCGTCTGCACCGCGACCGGGGCGCCACCGCCGATCGGCACCGGACCTACGTGGATCTGGCGCTGGGAGGGCATATGCCCGCATTGTATTCGCGACCCGCGGGAGAATCGTGCTAAGGGCCTGTTGACACGCTGCTCTGCATACTGCGCTCACGCCCGCGCGCACCCGGCGGGGGCGAATACCGATGACCTCTGCACCCCTCGATCCTCACACCATCGATCCGGCCCAGGACGTCTACCCGACCGCGCGGGGCCCCCTGGCGCGCCTTGCCTCCCCCTACGCGGCGCGGGCGCGCCGACGCCGGCACGCGCGCTTCTTCGCCCTCACCCGGCTGCCGCCGGGTGGCCGCGTGCTGGACGTGGGCTGCGGAAGTCTCGGCCTGAGGGCGCTGGAGCCGACGCTCGACATCACCGGCCTCGACCTCGCGCCGGCACCCGGCTACCCGGGCCCCTTCGTCCAGGGCGACCCCGCCGATGGCCTGCCGTTCGCCGAGGGCGAGTTCGACCTGGTCTACTGCAACAGCGTCATCGAGCACGTCCCGCCCGCCCGCCGGGAGGCCTTCGCCGCCGAGCTGCGCCGGGTGGGGCGCGGCTGGTACGTCCAGACCCCGGCGTGGTCGTTCCCGCTGGAGCCCCACGCTCTGCTTCCCTTCGCCCATTGGCTTCCGGTCGGCCTGCGGCGACGCTACTGGCGACTTGGCGCCGCCGGCAACTGGGAGGAGATCGAGCTGCTGCGCCGCGCCGAGGTGCGGCGACTGTTCGGCGGCCCGGTCCGCGCGGAGCGGTTCGGTCCGCTGGTCAAGAGCTGGGTGTGCGTACGGCCCTCAGTCAGGGAGTGAGATCTTCTGTGCCGTCGAGCGGGACCGCGCGGAGACGCTTCGCGATCGGTCCCCCCGGTCGCGGTTCGATCAGCTGTCCATCGCTCAACCAGGCGAAGCGGTGGACGTGCAGCAGATCTGACATCTTCGAGGTCGTCAGCAGCACGCCGAGTAGCTTTTCCTCCGCGAGCCTGCGCAGGACGCTCATCACGTACTCGCACTCGTCGAAGTGAATCCGCGCCGTGAGATCGTCGAGCACCAACAGTTTCGGCAGACGCAGGAGCGCACGAACGATTTCGGCGATCGCCCGATCGACGTCCTCCAGATCCGCCCAGCACTCGTCGAGGACCTCGCCAAGCTCGAAGTTTTCCAGCGCCTGGGACGCCCGCTCGAGTGCGTGCGAGCGTTCCTCGCGGCCGACGAGCGGCTCGGCGACGTATGCGCGGGCGGTGATCTGCTCGTCGGCGGGCCCCTCAGCGTCCAGCCAGGCGATGCCGTACCGCCACAGACGCACGCGGTCCTCCAGGGCGAGGCGCGCGATGTCTTCGCCGATGTACTCGACCGTTCCAGCCGTGGGGGCCTCCAAACCGGCGGCGATGCGAGCGAACGTCGTGCGGCCGGCGCCCTCGCTGCCCCATATGCCGACAAATTCTCCACCGTAGATGTCGAAATCGAGATCCCGCAGCACCTCGATCGCGTCGCCCGACCCCTCGTAGCGCTTGCCCACGCCGCTGAGCCCGAGCAGACTCATTCGAGGGCTCTCCGTCTCTGCTGGACCTGGTCGCCGGGGTCGGCGAACTGACCGCGCAGTGCCGAGCGCGCCTTCTGCACCGTCGTGATGGTGCACTGCATGCGCATGGGCTCCTCGTCCGTCGTCATCGCGTCCCAGAAGTCCTCGAATGTGGAGCAGCGCGCGAAGGTCATGCGCTCGACCGAGCAACGCAGCTCCTCCAGGCGCTCCAGGCACAGCAGCTCCTGGGTGCGTGTCAGCTCGATCATCCGGGGAGCGTGCCGGTGGTCGCAGAACAACAGCTTCTGCCACCACTCGCCCCCGCCGGCGTCGAGTGTCGAGGCATCGCCCAGCCACCACTCGAAATGCGCCCGCCCGGCGCCCGTGGCAGCGAAAACCTCGTCCCGCGCGTGCTTGGCGCCGGAATCCTCAGTGACCTCGGTCACCTCGATCAAGCCGCGCTCCCGCAGCGAGACGAGGGCCGCGTCTATCTTCGACCCCGGCGTCCCAACGGAGTCCCGCTGAGCGACAAGTCGCAGCTCGCCCTGCTCATCGCGTCGCAGTCGAGGCCGGCGGAGGTCGTGGACCAAGAGGTCGCGATCGTAGAAGCCCCGTTCGTAGCGGCTAAGGATCGCCGACCTGCCGGCGGCTTCCCTAACCAGCAGGCCGAGCACCACTTGCGTGGTCGCCATCTTCCCCACCGGTTGCCGCGGCTGCGTACATCAGATGGCCAAACATCCTAGCCGATCTGGTCGATAGGGGAAACTATCCTAATATCTTAGACATGTGGCAGACAGGACGCGAACCTGAGCTCAGCCCGTATCCGTGCCCGCTCCACGACCTCCGTTCTTACAACCTAACCTCCGCTAGGTTAAGCCGCGGTACATCGCCTCTATCTCGGCGGCGTACTTCTGGGCGATCGGCTTGCGCTTGAGCTTCATCGTCGGCGTCAGCTCATCCGCCCCCGGCAACCAGTCGCCGGCGACGATGGTGAACTTCTTGATCTGCTCCACCCGCGCCAGGCTGGCGTTGCCGGCGTCGACGGCCTCCTGGACGGCGTCGCGCACGGCGCTCTCCGCGGCGAGATCCTCCAGCGAGTGTCCCTCCAGGCCGTGCTGCATGGCCCAAAGCGGCGCGAAGTCGGCATCGAGGACGATCAGCGCCGTGTTGTAGGGCCGCCCGTCGCCGATGGCGCAGGCCTGTCCGATGAGGGGCGAGGCGCTCTTGATGGCGGCCTCGATGTTCGCGGGCGACATGTTCTTGCCGGCGGCGTTGATGATGAGCTCCTTCTTGCGGTCCACGATCCGGACGTAGCCGTCCTCGTCGATCTCGCCGACGTCGCCGGTGTGCAGCCAGCCGTCGGCGTCGATCGCCTCGGCGGTCTTCGCGGGGGCGCCGCGGTAGCCGAGCATGACGCACTCCCCGCGCACCAGCAGCTCGCCGTCGTCGGCGATCCTGACCTCGATCCCCGGGGCCGGAGGGCCGACGGTGCCGAGCTTGATCCGCTCGGGCGGGTTGACGCAGCCGGCGCCGCAGGTCTCGGACATTCCCCAGAGCTCGGCGAGGGGGACGCCGATGGCGTGGAAGAGCTCGAGCACCTCCCGCGGTGTCGGCGCGGCGCCGACGTTGACGGCCTGGATCTGGTCGAAGCCGAGCATCGCCCGCAGGCCGGCGAAGATCTGCTCGTCGGCCGCGGCGACCTCGGCGGCGAGCTCGGCCGGCACGTTCTCGCCGCGCTGCTCCAGACGCACCTTCTGCAGCGACGCCTGCAGCGCCTGCTCGACGGGCTCGCGCTGCTCGTCGGGCAGCCCGGCGCGCATCGTCTCCAGGCCCGCCTTGAGCTTCTCCCAGATGCGGGGCACGGCGAAGAACCACTGGGGGCGGACTTCGGGCAGGTAGGCGACGACCTGGCGGGGGTCGGGGCAGCAGGTGACCTGGAGGCCGAAGACGATCGGCACGTAGTGATGGGCGGTGCGCTCGGCGATGTGGGCCGCGGGAAGCCAGCTGATGACGCGGGCGCCGGGGTCGAACGGCACGATGGCCTCGACGGCGCGCACGGCGGACATGAGGTTGCGGTGGGAGATCTGCACCCCCTTCGGCGGGCCCGTCGTGCCGGAGGTGTAGATCAGCGTCAGGACGTCCTCGGGTCCGACCTCGGCGAGCGCCTCGTCTACCGTCCGCTGGGACTCCGCGTCGCGCCCGGATGCCTCGACGTCGGCGAGGGCGAGCTTTGGCGCCGTGTCTCCCCCGTCGCCGTTCGCGGTATCCGTAGCGGAAGCTCCGCCGGCGGTCTCGCCGAGGTCCCCCCCGCCGGCGATGGCCTCGGGGTCGACGGCCTCGGGGTCGACGACGATGACGTGCTCGAGCAGCGGCAGGTTGGCTCGCGCTTGAAGCAGCCGCGGCAGATGCTCGGCTTCGACGATGGCGACGCGGGCGCCGGCGTCGGTGATGACGAACTCGATCTGGTTGGCGGCGAAGGTCTGGTAGATCGAGAACGGCGTCGCGCCGAGCATGACGGCGGCGAGGTCGGCGACGTGGAACTCGGGCCGGTTGGCGAGCATGAGCGCCAGGGTGTCGCCGCGTCGCAGTCCGAGCCGGTGCAGCCCGCCGGCGAGGTCGCGGGCACGGCGGTCCCACTGCGCCCAGGTCAGGGTCTCGGCGTCGTCCTTGGTGCGAATGGCGACGTCGTCGGCGAGGGCGGCGCTCGTCAGCTGGAAGGCGGCGGCGATGGTCGGCGCGTGGGCGGCCTGGCGGACCTCGCCGGGGGAGGCCCCACGGGGCTCGCCGCCGCCGGGCGCGGAGGAGGACTCGGGGGACGTCGTCGTGGGCGGTGTCGGTGTCGGATTCATGGCTTGCAGTCTCGCAGCTCAGGCCAGGGCCGCGATGGCCTCGGCGGCGACGGCCCGGGCTTCGCGGTCGGCTTCGTAGAGCGACTCGAAGGCACGGACGGGCGCGCTGCCGAGGCGGGCGAGGGTCTCGTCGATGACCTCCGGGATGCCGTTGAAGGGCAGGCGGGCGGCGAGGAAGGCGTGGACGGCGATCTCGTTGGCGGCGTTCAGCACGCAGGGGGCGGTGCCGCCGGCCTCGGCGGCCTCGCGTGCGAGGCGCAGGCAGGGAAAGGCGTCGAGATCGACGCGCTCGAAGGTGAGGGCGCCGACGGCGACGAGGTCGAGGGGCTCGATCCCGAGTGGGACGCTGACGCCGCCGTGCAGGGCGTAGGAGATGGCGATCCGCATGTCGGGGGGGCCCAGGTGGGCGAGCATGGCGCCGTCGGCGAGCTGCAGGAGCCCATGGATCAGCGACTGGGGGTGGACGACGACGTCGATCCGCTCGTAGGGGATGCCGAAGAGGTGGTGGGCCTCCATGAGCTCCAGGCCCTTGTTCATGAGGGTGGCGGAGTCGATCGTGATCTTGCCGCCCATCGCCCAGGTTGGATGGGCGAGGGCCTGCTCGGGTGTGACGCTCTGAAGCTCGGCGTGGCTGCGCCCGCGGAAGGGACCGCCGCTGGCGGTGATGGTGAGGCGCCTGACCGATCCCGGGGGCTGTCCGGCGAGGAGCTGGTGCAGGGCGGTGTGCTCGGAGTCCACCGGAGTCAACTGGGCGCCGGTGGCCTGGGCGAGGGCGCCGACGAGCTCGCCGCCGACCACCAAAGACTCCTTGTTGGCGAGGGCGAGATCGATGCCCTCGCCGAGGGTGGCCACCGTCGGCCCCAGTCCGGCGGAGCCGACGAGGGCGTTAAGCACGAGCTCGGCGCCGGAGCCGACGACGAGCTCGACGAGGCCCTGGGGGCCGCGGAGGACCTCGCCCTCTGTCCAGGCCTCGGCGGCTCGGGCGGCGGCGTCCTCGTCGACGACGGCGATGCGCTTGACGCCGTGCGCCCGGGCCTGGGCGACGAGCTGCTCCCAGGAGCGCTCCGCGGAGAGCCCGACGAGCTCGAACTCGGGTGCGATGCCGGCCGCCTCGGCGCGGGCGCGGTCGGTCTCGACGATATCCAGCGCCTGGGTGCCGATCGAGCCTGTGGAGCCGAGGACGAGGAGGCGACGCTCAGACATAGGCCGACCAAATGTAGTAGCCGACGACGGCCGTGAAGAGGACGGCGTCGAGCCGGTCCAGCGCTCCGCCGTGGGCGCCGAAGAGCCGGCCGGCGTCCTTGGTCCCGGCCTGGCGCTTGACGAAGGACTCCAAGAGGTCCCCGACGGGCCCCAGCAGGGCGACGCCGGCGCCGAGAACGAGGGCGTGGGTCCCGGGAAGCCAGCTCTGGTAGCGGCCGGCGAGCCAGACGGCGGCGACCGCGGCGAGGATCCCGCAGAGGAGCCCCTCGACGGTCTTGTTCGGCGAGATGCTCGGCGCCAGCGGCCGGGAGCCGAACAGCCGTCCCCCGAGGTAGGCGCCGGTATCGCCGACGAACGTGCCGACGAGGACGTCGATGACGATTCCCGTCCCATGGGGCAGCTGGCGCAGCATGACGGCGTGGGCAAGGGCGAGCCCGATCCAGAAGACGCCGAGCAATGTCAGGGCGAGGCCCCCGGCGCTGGGTCTCGGCGAGGCGAGCGTGAACAGGAAGAGGACCGGCAGGAAGGCGACGGCGGCGAGGAGCACCTGGGAGGGGCCGCCGTAGAGCGCCGCCACGAGCAGCCCGGCGAGCCCGAGGAAGCCGGCGATGCGCACGGGGTGCGCCCGGGAGTACATGGAGAAGAGCTCGTGCAGGCAGACGCAGCCCAGGGCGAAGAGTCCGAGGGCAAAGATGGGCCCGCCCTCGATGACGATGAAGAGGGCGAAGGCGATGGCGGGCACGGCGGCGAGCAGACGGGCTCCGAGATCGGAGCGCGTGGAACGCTCGGGCCTGGGGTCGCCGGCGCCTTTAGGGCGCGAGCCGCCGGCGTCGCGGGACGGGGAGCGCTCGGTGCGGTCCATGGCCTCAGCGGCCACCGAACCGCCGCCGTCGGGCTGAGAACTCGGCGAGCGACTCGGCCAGCGCGTCGCGGGTGAAATCGGGCCAGAGCTCGTCGCGAAAGACGAGCTCGGAGTAGGCGGATTGCCAGAGGAGGTAGTTCGAGAGCCGGCGCTCGCCACTGGTGCGGATGATGAGGTCGGGGTCGTGCATCTCGGGCGCGTAGAGGCAGTCGCGGAACTCGTCCTCGGCGAGGGAGGGGTCGACGCCCTGGGCGAGCCGCCTGGCGTAGCGCTCGGCGGCGTCGACGATCTCGGCGCGACCGCCGTAGTTGAAGGCTACGAACATGGTGATCCGGGAGTTGCCCTCGGTGAGCTCTTCGGCCCAGGTCATCTCGCGCACGACCTGCTCGGGCACCCCGTGGCGGCGCCCGATGAAGCGCATGCGGACCCCCTCGGCGTGCAGCTCGGGCGTCTCGTGGCGGATGCGGCGGGAGAACATCTCCATCAGCCCCTCGACCTCCTCGGCGGGGCGGGACCAGTTCTCGGTGGAGAAGGAGTAGACCGTGAGCTCGCGGACGCCGAGCTCGACGGCGTCGCGCAGGCGCGCCTTGACGGTGTCGGCGCCGGCCTCATGACCGGCGTTGACCGGCAGCCCCCGGGACCGCGCCCAGCGGCCGTTGCCGTCGGTGATGATCGCGACGTACCGCGCGCCGGAGGGGTCGGCCCGCCGCGCGTCGGCCGCCGCCGCGGTCTCTGCGCGAGCCGCGAAATCGCCGCTTGCGGGCTCCGCGCCCATCAGACCTCGAGGATCTCTGCTTCCTTGCTCTTCAGGGCGGCGTCGAGGTCGGCGATGTGGGCGTCGGTGTGCTTCTGCAGGCCGACCTCGGCACGGTGCTCGTCGTCTGAGCCGGCCTCGCCCTCGGCCTTGAGCTCGCGGAGGTCGTGCATGACGTCGCGGCGGACGTTGCGGATCTTGACACGACCCTCCTCGGCGAGGTTGCGGACGACCTTGACGAGCTCGCGCCGTCGCTCCTCGGTGGGCTCGGGAACGACGAGGCGGATCAGGTTGCCGTCGTTGGAGGGGGTGAGGCCGATGTCGGACTCGTTGATGGCCTTCTCGATCGTCTTGATCGAAGACTTGTCGTAGGGCTGGACGGTGAGCAGCCGGGCCTCGGGGGCCGAGAGCGTGGCGAGCTGGTTGAGCGGTGTCGGGGCCCCGTAGTAGTCGACCACTATGCGCTCCAGCAGGGCGGGGCTGGCGCGGCCGGTGCGGACTGTGGCGAACTCGTGGTGGGTGGCCTCGACGGCTCTGCCCATGCGGGTGCGGGCGTCGTCGAGCAGTGTCTCGATGAGGTCTTCGTCAGCCATCGCTTCTCCTCTTGCCTGTCAGCTCTCGCGTCTCTCAGCCATCGCCGCCGTCGGCGGCGGGCGTCGCCACCAACGTGCCGACGCGCGCCCCGGAGATTATCCGCGCGATGTTGGTCTCGTCGTCCATGTTGAAGACGTCGATCGGCATCGAGTTCTCCATGCACAGGGCCAGCGCGGTGGAGTCCATCACGCGCAGCCGCCGCTCGATGGCCTCCATGTGCGTGATCTCTGGGATGAACCGCGCGTCGGGGTCCACCGCGGGGTCGGCGGTGAAGACGCCGTCGACGCCGTTCTTGGCCATCAGGATGATCTCGGCGTGGATCTCGGCGGCGCGCAGGGCGGCGGCGGTGTCGGTCGTGAAGAACGGGTTGCCCGTGCCGGCGGCGAAGATGACCACCCGCTTCTTCTCCAGGTGGCGCATGGCGCGGCGGCGGATATAGGGCTCGGCGACCTCGGAGATGCCGAGCGCGGATTGCACCCGGGTGGGGACGTCGAGCTTCTCGAGGGCGTCCTGCAGGGGGAGGGCGTTGAGCACGGTGGCGAGCATCCCCATGTAGTCGGCGGTGGATCGGTCCATGCCGGCGGCGGCGCCCTTCATGCCGCGGTAGATGTTGCCGGCGCCGACGACGATCGCGACCTCCACTCCCTCCTCGCGCACGGCGCCGACCTGGCGGGCGACGTCGGCCACGCGCGCGGGGTCGGTGCCGTAGTCGAGATCCCCCATGAGGGCCTCGCCGGAGAGCTTGAGAAGGACGCGTTTGAAGACGGCAGCCATCCAGCCGAGAGCCTACTGGCCCACGGCGAACCGCACGAAGCGGCGGATGACGACGTTCTCGCCGGTCTTGGCGGTGAGCTCGTCGCGCAGCTGCTGGACGGTGGCGCCCTCGAACTTGGGGTTGTGGAGCTCCTGCTCGAGCAGGACGATCGTCCTGTACCAGGCGTCGAGCTTGCCCTCGACGATTTTGGCGCGGACGTTCTCGGGCTTGTCGGCGGCCTCCTGCTCGTAGATCCGGGCCTCGGCCGCGCGGGCCTCGGCGGGGACGTCGTCGCGGCTGACGTACTTCACGGTCGGGCTCGCGGCGATCTGCATCGCGACGTCGCGGGCGAAGCCGGTGAAGTCGTCGTTGGTGGCGACGAAGTCGGTGTTGCAGTCCACCTCTATCAGCACCCCGACCTTGGCGCCGGCGTGGATGTAGGCCTGGACGGTGCCCTCGGTGGCGGTGCGCTCGCCGAGGTCCTGGATCTTCTTGCCCTGCCGCACCCGCAGCAGCTCGATCGCCTGCTCGATGTCGCCGCCGGCCTCGGCGAGGACCTTCTTGCAGTCCATCATCCCCGCGCCGGTGCGGTCGCGCAGGGCCTTGACGTCTTTGGCGCTGATCTCGACGGTGCTCATCTCTAGGCCTTTGCCTCCTGGGGCTGGGTCGTCTCGTCGGTTGTCTGGGCGGCCTCGGGCGCGGCGTCCTGGGCTGGCGCGCTGCCATTCTCGAGGGCCTCGGTGACCGCGGCCGCTGCCTCGGGCATGGCGGCCTGCGGCTGTGTCTCGGGGGAAGCCGTCGCCTCGGCGGGAGTCGCCTGCGGCTGTGTCTCGGCGGGAGCCGCCGTCTCGGCGGGAGCCGCCGCCTCGGGGGGAGTCGCCCGCGGCTGTGTCTCGGCGGGAGCCGCCGCCTCGGACGCGGCGGCCTGGCTCTGCGCCGCCGCCTGGGCCTCGGCGGCGGCCTTGGCGGCGGCCTCGCGGGCGGCCTGCTCCTCGGCCTCGCGCCGGGCCTGCTCCTCGGCGGCCCGCTTCGCCTCTTCCTCGGCTTCGCGCTTGGCGCGCGCCTCGGCCTCGAGGCGGGCCTTCTCTTCGGCTTCCTGGCGGGCTCGCTCCTCCTCGGCACGGAACACGGCGCGGCCTTCGGCGACGACGTCTCCGATGGCGCGCGTGATCAGCGCGCAGGAGCGGATGGCGTCGTCGTTGCCGGGGATCACGTAGTCGATGCCGTCGGGGTCGCAGTTGGTGTCGACGAGGCCGATGATCGGGATGCGCAGCCGCTGGGCCTCACGGACGGCGATGGCCTCGGTTTTGAGGTCGATCACGAACATGGCGTCGGGGACGCGCTGCATGTCTTTGACGCCGCCGAGGTTGGCCCTGAGCTTGGCGAGGTCGGCCAGGGCGGCCATCCGCTCGCGCGTCGGGAGCAGCGCGAGCTGCCCCTCTCGCTCGTAGCGCTCGAGGTCGTGGAGGCGGCGGATACGGAGGTTGATGGTCTGGAAGTTCGTCAGCAGACCGCCCAGCCAGCGGTGGTTGACGTAGGGCATGCCGGAGGCCTCGGCGACGTCCTTGATGGTGTCGCGGGCCTGCTTCTTGGTGCCGACGAAGAGCACCGTGCCGCCGCGGTGGGCGAGCTCGCCTGAGAACTGCCGGGCCTGCTCCAGCAGGGTGGCGGTCTTCAGGAGATCGATGATGTAGATGCCGGCCCGCTCGTCGTGGATGAAGCGGCGCATCTTGGGGTTCCAGCGGCGTGTCTGATGACCGAAGTGGACGCCGGCCTCCAGCAGTTCCGCGATTCCTACCTGAGCCACGGTGAATACAACTCCCTTGTGTGTGTTGCTGTTTGGTTGTGCTGTGTCCGTACGGCCGGAGCGCGGACTCACCCCCACCGGCGGGGCCGGTGGCTCGGATGAGCAGGGCCACGATCCATCACCGCACGGGTCGGGTGTACCTGTCGAGCGTTCAGGATAGCTCTTCGGCCCGCGCCAGCGCCTCGGCGAGGTCGGCGGGGAGCGCGGAGCGGAGCTCCATCGGCTGGCCGCCGATGGGGTGCGCGAAGGCCAGCCGGGCGGCGTGCAGGAACTGTCGTCGCAGGCCGAGATCGCCTGACGCCCCGTACTCGGGGTCGCCCGCGACGGGGTGCCCGATGGCCTGCATGTGGACTCGGATCTGGTGGGTTCGTCCTGTCTCCAATTTGACCTCCAGCAGGGTGTGGGCGGCCAGGCCACGGGCGATGGCGAAGTGGGTGCGGGCCTCGCGGGAGGCGTTTCCGCCGATCGCCATCCGCGTGCGGACGTTGGGGTCGCGCCCGATCGGCGCCTCGACGGTGCCGCTGCGCGCCGGCGGGCGACCCTGGACGAGCGCCAGGTACTCGCGTTGGACCTCTCGGGCCGCGATCGCCGCGCGCAGCAGCCGGTGGGCCTCCTCGGAGCGGGCGACGACGAGCAGGCCGGAGGTGTCGCGGTCGAGGCGGTGCACGATGCCGGGACGCTCGGGGTCGCCGCCGGCGGCGGTGCCCGCGAGCAGCTGGGAGAGCGTGCCCTGGCGGTGGCCGCGGGCGGGGTGCACGACGAGGCCGGCGGGCTTGTCGATGACGAGGAGGTGCTCGTCGCGGTAGACCACCGCGAACGGGGCGGCCGTCGGGGCGCTGTCAGGCACGGAGGGGACGCTTGCCGTCACGCAGTGAGGGGATGCTTGCTGTCATGTGCCGCGGGGGCGCTCGATGACGAACAACAGGATCAGGACTCCCAGTGTGATCGATGCGTCGGCGAGGTTGAACGGCGGCCAGCCCAGCGGGAGCTTGACGAAGTCCGTGACGGAGCCCTCGCGGAGGCGGTCGATGATGTTGCCCAGGGCGCCGCCGACGAGCATTCCCGTCGGCAGCCAGATCAGCGGGCGGGCGGCGTTGCGGGCGAAGTAGACCAGCAGGGCAAGGAGGGCGAGGACGATGACGATCGTCACCGCCGTCCCGTCGTGGGGAAGGAAGCCGAAGGCGACCCCGTGGTTGCGGGAGTC
>DATKPO010000056.1:0-6761 GCA_035524055.1 Solirubrobacteraceae bacterium | reverse complement strand
TTCATCGCCGGCCAGCTCAAGCACGCGCGGGAGATCAGCTCGATCTTCGCGCAGTGGGTCAACTCCTACAAGCGTCTCGTCCCGGGCTACGAGGCCCCGGTGTACGTGGCGTGGTCGCGGCGCAACCGCTCGGCGCTGGTGCGGGTTCCGCTGTATCACCCGGGCCGCGAGCAGGCGACGCGGATGGAGCTGCGCTGCCCCGACCCCGCCTGCAACCCCTACCTGACGTTCGCGGCCCTGCTGCAGGCCGGCCTGGAGGGCATCGAGAAGGGCTACGAGCTGCCGGAGCCGATGGAGCGCAACCTCTACCACCTCTCCGGCGAGGAGCACCGGCGGCTGGGGATCGAGCAGCTGCCCGAGACGCTGGGCGAGGCGATCGAGATCACGGCCGAGTCGGAGCTGGTGCTGCGCACCCTGGGCGAGCACATGTTCAACCGCTACGTCGAGATCAAGCGCCAGGAGTGGGAGGACTACCGGGTGCAGGTCAGCCAGTGGGAGCTGGATCGGTACCTCTCGATCCTGTAGGGGGCGCCCCGCGGGCGTCGAGCCGGTCTCTTTGTTTGGGGTCGCCTGCGCCCTGGCGGGCTACGGCGTTGGTTGGCGCGCCGGGCGCGGTGGGATGGCACACGCGATCGGGCGCACGGGGGCGAGATGCCAGTGCAGGGCCTGCAGGGCGTGCCCGAACGCGGTGGGGTGACGGGGCGCGATGTCCTGGACCAGCCGCAGTGCCCCGAGCGCCTGGCGTTCGTAGCACTCCTCGCCGGTGAGCTGCGCGAGGCGCAGCAGCCCGAGGGCGGCGCTGGAGGAGCCGGAGGGGATGGGGGAGTCCTCGATGTCCTTGCGCCGTGCGATCAGGGCTTCGTGGTCGGCGGCGGTGGAGAAGAAGCCGCCGCGCTCGGGGTCGGCGAAGCGGGCGATGAGCCGATCGGCGAGCGTGCGGGCCTCGCTCAGCCAGCGCTCCTCGCAGGTCGCCTCGAAGAGGACGAGCAGGGCCTCCACGAGGAAGGCGTGGTCCTCGAGGTAGGCGTCGAGCCGGGCGCGGCCGTGGTTGTAGGTGCGAAGCAGGCGTCCGTGCTCGTCGCGCAGCGAGGCCAGGACGAACTCGGCGCAGGCGACGGCGGCCTGGAGATAGGGATCGCCGTCCTCGCCGAGGCTGGCTCCGGCGTCGGCGAGGGCTGAGATCATCAGCGCGTTCCAGCTCGTCAGGCGCTTGTCGTCGAGCGCCGGGCCCGGACGCCGTGCCCGGGCATCCAGCAGCCGCTCGCGGATGCGCTCGCGCTGAGCATCGGGCGGCTCCGGCCCGCGGGCCTCCAGGACGTTGAGTCCGCGGCGGCCGTCCTCGCCCTGGAAGTTGCCGCGCTCGCTGGCGCCGAGCCAGTCGATGGCGGCCGCGGCGTCGTCGCCGAGGACGTCGCGCAGCTCGGCGACGGTCCATACGTAGCAGCTGCCCTCTCCGCCGGGCGAGTCGGCATCCAGGGCGGCGTAGAAGCCGCCCTCGGGGGCGCGCATCTCGCGCAGCGTCCACCGCAGGGCCTGCTCGCAGGCACGGCGCAGCGGGGCCTCGCCGGTGAGCTGGTGGGCGTGGAGGAAGGCGCGGGCGAGGAGGGCGTTGTCGTAGAGCATCTTCTCGAAGTGCGGAACGGTCCAGGTGGCGTCGACGGCGTAACGGTGAAAGCCGCCGCCGACCTGGTCGTGGATGCCGCCGGCGGCGATGGCGCGCAACGTCTGCAGCGCCATCTCCCGGCCGCCGGGCTGCGTCAGCAGGAGCTCCAGCACCGGCGCCTGGGGGAACTTCGGCGCCGGGCCGAAGCCGCCGTTGCGGGCGTCGTAGGAGCCCCGCAGGCTCTCCAGCGCGCGGTCGAGCGCGCCGGTCTGGATCTGCGTCTCGGAGGGTGTCAGCAGCGCGCCGCCGGCCAGTTGGACGCGCAGCCGCTCCCCTCCGGCGCGGATCTCCGACGCCCGCTCCCGCCACAGCTCGGCGATGGCCTGCAGCACCTCGCTCCAGGCCGGCATCCCGTGGCGGGGTCGCGGGGGGAAGTAGGTGCCGCCATAGAACGGCAGCTGCTCGGGTGTGAGGAAGACGTTCAGCGGCCACCCGCCGTGGCCGGTCATGCCCTGCACGGCCTCCATGTAGATGGCGTCGACGTCGGGGCGCTCCTCGCGGTCGACCTTGACGCAGACGAACTCCTCGTTCATCAGCGCCGCGATGACGGGGTCGGCGAAGGACTCGTGCTCCATCACATGGCACCAGTGGCAGGAGGAGTAGCCGATCGAGACCAGCAGTGGGACGTCGCGCTCGGCCGCCAGCGCCAGCGCCCGCGGCCCCCAGGGAAGCCAATCGACTGGGTTCTCGGCGTGCTGGCGCAGGTAGGGCGAGGTCTCCTGCGCGAGCGCGTTGGGCACGTGCTCAGCGTAGCCGAGGCGGGACGGCGCGCCTCAGCGCAGCCGGGTGACTTCGGCCCGGGGGAACCCGGTCCGCAGCACGCCGGGGAGACTCGCCGACCAGGCCGCCGCGAGGGCCGCGCCGGTGTCGGCGGCGCGCGAGAGCTTGGCCCTGGCGATGCTGACCGCGAAACGCCGGCCTTCCAGCGTGCCGCTGGCGCGCTGGCCGGCGGAGATCGTGATCGTGCCGTGCGCCGCGGCGGGGCCGCCGACCCGGAAGACGATGCTGTGGAACTTGCCGTTGCCGCCGGTGGCGAGGCTGCCGCTGATCTGGACCCCGGGGACGAACGCGAAGCTCACCAGCTGCACGGTCGAGTGGCTGAGGCGGGCGTAGCCGCCGTGCAGCCCGCCGAAGCTCGAGCCGCTGGGCAGGTTCTCCTGTGCCTGGAGCGTCGCCCCGATCACCTGACGCTCGAGATCGACGAGGGTGTCGAGGACGGCCGTCAGGGTACGGCCGCGGTGGCCGCCCAGGCCGGGCACGGGCTCCACGGCGCCGAGTCGCGTCGGCGTGATCGGGGTCGGGCTGAAGGGGTTGGTGTTCGGGGTGCACGGCTGTACCGGGGCGCCAGCGAAGAAGGCCTTGACGGCCAGTTCGGCGCAGTTGCCGAAGTCGCTGCCGATGACCGAGTGCCCGGTGTAGGGGACGACGAGCAGCTGGGCGTCGGGAATCCTGGCGGCCACGGCGCGGGCGTTCGCGGTCGGGGTCCGCAGATCCTGGGCGCCGGAGAGGATCAGGGTGGGGACGTTCGGCAGCGCGCCCACCGCCGGCGGCGCGGGGTCCACGCTCGGCCAGTCCACGCATTCGGGGATCGAGCTGTTTTCCCAGGCCGTCGCTGCGCTGAACGGATAGAAGTCGGCGCCGGGGAGCGCGTGCAGCGCCGCGCTGGCTTCCGCCCGCCGCATCGCGGGGGCGGCGGTGCGCTGCCAGGGGAAGAGCTGCTCTTCGCAGGTCGTCGCCGAGAAGAGGGCGTTGTCTTCTTCTTCGCTGGCTTCGAGTTCGGGCTGGGAGCCGCGCGGCGTCGTCGGGACGTTCGGCACCAGGCCTTCGGCGAGCGCGTCGAGGCGCAGCAGCGGGTCGGGTTCGCCGCGCAGCGCCGACTGCACCGCCGCCGGCAGCAGGGCGCGCAGCGCGGGGTTGAGGTCGCCGGCCTCGAGCACCCCCAGCAGTTCTGCTTCGGTCATCTCGGCGGCATGGCGGTGGCCGCTGCCGTCGTATACGTAGCCGCGCAGCGGCGCCCGGCGCAGCCTTTTGGTGAGCGTCCCGAGGTCGGCGAGGGGGTTGGCCGTGATGCCGGAGCAGGCTCCGCTGGAGCAGAGCTCGCCGAGCACCGACGGCAGCGCCTGGAAGGTCGCGAGCTTGAACGGTTCGGGGCCTTCCGGGGTGACGACTGAGTCGAGGACCAGCGCTTCGACGTGCTGGGGGTAGCGTTCGGCGTACTCCTCGGCGACCTTCGTGCCGTACGACGTCCCGTAGAGGACGAGCTTTTCGTAGCCCAGCGCTTCCCTGACCGCCTCGATGTCCTGCACCGATTCCTGGGTCGTGAACGCCCCCCGCGCCGCCCCGACCTGCAGGGCGCATCGTTCGAAGAGCTTGCCGACGGTGTCGGCGGTGGCCTGGGCCAAGGCCTTGGAGTAGTTCAGCGCCTTGCACCTCAGGGGGTCCGAGCGGCCGGTGCCGCGCTGATCGAAGACCACCAGGTCGCGGTCTGTCAGCGCCGGCGCGATCGACTTCGCGAGGTCGCCGGCGAGCGGGTCGGCGGCCTGTCCGGGGCCGCCCGCGAGGGCGAGGACCGCGCTGGCGCTCTGCGCCGTCCCCGCCTGGAGGCGCTCGACGGCGAGCGGGATCGTGCCGGGCACCGCTCCGCCGCGGTCCAGCGGCACGGGGATCGTCGCGCATGAGAACGTCGGTTCGCGAGGGCACGGCGCGAACGCCGGCGTCGCCGAGGCCGGGGCGGCGGCGAGGACGAGGGCGAGGGCGAGGAAGATGCTGCTCAGGCTGGCGGGCGCTCGCATCGGTTCCGACGACGATAGCCGCAGACTCAGAGCGCGGCGCCGCGTCGCATCGCCCACAGCTGCTCGAACGGCGCGAGCTCGGCGCCGAGTCCGGCGGGCAGCTGCGCGAGCGCGCGCTGCAGGCGCGCGAGCGCGGATGGGACGTCCAGGGGCTCGCCCGCTGCCGCCATCGGATCGACCCGCGCTTCGCGCGACCCGGGTGCGGGAGGCATGGAGGCGTCGCGCCCGGCATGTCCGTGCGCGCTCGCCGCCTCGGCCTGCAGCGGGGATGACCCCGCGCTCTGAGAGGCGATGCGCACGTGCACGCCGCCCAGCGTCCCCACCAGAGCACGGTGGCGGCCGAGTCGCAGGGTGCCGTGGGCGGCGGCGGAGCCGCCGATGCGCAGCGTGGCGCTTTCCGCGCGCACCACGCCGGAGATGTCCACCCCCGGCACGTAGCTGTAGCCGTGGAAGCGCACCTCGCTGCCGGCCAGCTCCGCCCAGCCGGCGCGCAGCCCGCCGGTGTCGAGCGCGATCGGCGCCGACAGGACGCCTGTGCCGGCGCCGCTGAGCTTCTTGAGGAGGGTCAGCAGCAGCTCGTGGCCGAAGTCGGCGAAGGTCAGCTTGACCGCCTGCAACGTGCGTCCCGCCCGCCCGCGGTAGCCCCGGGCGGGCGCCACCGCGGAGAGCCGCGGCGGCGGCAGCGGAGTCGGGCGCAGCAGGGGACCAGCCGGGCCGTCGGGACAGGCCCCGAGCGGCTTGCCCGCGAAGAATCGGTAGAGCGCTTCGCGGGCGCACGACGTCGGCTCGGTGCCGAGCACCGAGTGCCCGGTGTTGGGCACCACGACCAGCTTTGCGTCGGGGATCTGCGCGGCGAGCGCCCGGGCCCCCGAAGTCGGGGTGCGCAGGTCGTCGGCGCCACTGAAGATCAGCGTCGGGACGTTTGGCATCCGCGGGCTCTCCGCGGGCGGGGCCGGCGTGGCGAACGGCCAGTAGGCGCACGCCGGCATGTCGCTGAGGGCGAAGACGTCGGCGGCGTCGAACGGGGCGATCGCCGCGGCGGGGATCGCCGCGATGCGGGCACGCGCCTGGGCGAGGCGCCGGCGCGGCGAGACGCCGCGGCTCCAGGGGAAGTCCTCCTCTTCGCAGGAAGTCGCGTAGTAGAGCGGTATGTCGATGTCTTCGCTGGATTCTTCGGCTTCGCCACCTCCGGCGAAGGCCAGCAGCCGCGCGAGGGCGGCGTCGTCCCCGTACGACGCGGCGCGCACGGCGGCCACGAATTCGCTGCGCAGGATCGGATCGAGGTCGCCGGCGAGCAGGATCCCGAGGAGGTCATCGGAGGCGATCGGCACGGTGTGGGTGTGTCCGTGGCCGTCGACGACCCGCCCGCTGACCGGCCCGCGGCGCATTCGGCGCACGAGTCTGGCGAGGTCGGCGACGGGGTTGGACGTGATGTGGGCGCACTGACCGAACCCGCAGAGCTGGCGCAGGATGCGCGGGATCGCCCGGAAGGTCGGCAGCTGCAGGGTTTCGGGCCCTTCCGGGGGCACCACGGAGTCGAGGATCAGCGCTTCGACGTGTTCGGGGTGGGCCTGGGCGTACTCCTCGGCGACCTTGGTGCCGTAGGAGGTGCCGTAGAGGACCAGCTTTTCGTAGCCGCCGGCGAGCCGGATGGCTTCGATGTCGGCGACGCTGTCGGGCGTCGTGTAGAAGCCCCGCGACGGACCCAGCTGGCCGGCGCAGCTTTCGATCAGGCTGCCCAGCGTGCGGTAGGAGCGCAGGCGTTCGAAGGCGTGGCAGGAGAGGGGGTGCGAGAGGCCGGTGCCGCGCTGGTCGAAGACGATCAGGTCGCGCGTGGAGAGGATCGGGCCGAGCAGCTGCAGGAAGTCTTCGGTGAACGGGAGCGCCGATTGGCCGGGTCCTCCGGCGAGCGCGACGACGGCCGAGCGGGCTTCGCCGACCGGCGCGCGATGGCGGCGGACGGCGAGCGTTATCGTCCCCGGCGCCGTCCCTCCGGGGTCGAGCGGCACGACGACGTGGCCGCAGGCGAAGTCGTTGCTGTTGCCGCACGGGGCGAACGCGATCGCCGCCAGCGCCGGCGGCGCCGCCGCGGCCCCGGGCAGGAGCAGCAGCAGACAGATCAGTGGCGCCGCGAGCAGCGCGAGGATGGGCTTCGCGACGCAGCGCCTCACAGTTGGAATCTAACGGATCGGACTCGGGGCGGCTTGCGGAGTAGTGTCCCGTCGATGCCCGAGGCGATCGCAACGTCGGCCGCGCCCGCTGCCATCGGCCCCTACAGCCAGGCGGTCGCCGTCGATCTCGACGCC
>DATKPO010000055.1:0-96309 GCA_035524055.1 Solirubrobacteraceae bacterium | reverse complement strand
GCGGAGTCGGTGGCATCAGCGAGTCCGACGTGATGCTGGCGGCGGCCTCGGAAGGCCTGGTCCTGGCCTTCAACGTGCGGCCGGTCGGCGATGCCCGTCAGGTGGCCGAGCGCGAGGGCGTGGAGATCCGCTCCTACTCGGTCATCTACCGTGCGATCGAGGAGCTGCGGGCGGCGATGCAGGGACTGCTGGAGCCCGAGGAGGTCGAGACGCCGCTCGGCCAGGCCGAGGTGCGCCAGCTCTTCCGGGCCTCGCGCATCGGGGTGATCGCGGGCTCCTACGTCACCGAGGGCAAGGTGACGCGCGGCGCCCGGGTCCGGGTGGTGCGCGAGGGAACGGTGATCTACGACACGACGATCGCGAGCCTGCGACGCTTCAACGAGGACGCCCGCGAGGTCGCGGCGGGCTACGAGTGCGGGATCGTGCTCGCCAACTTCCAGGACCTGCGCGAGGGCGACGTGCTCGAGAGCTACGAGACCCGTCAGGTGCAACGTACGCTCGATTGAGGTACCACGGTGCTCGGCGCGCGGCGCGATGTCTCGGCGGTCGCCGGCTGGCGGCGGGCTTGCAGGATGCTGGCACGGGGCGAGTAGCATGAGCTCAGGCCGTATGCGTCGCGTCGATGAGGCGATCCGGCAGGTGATCGGCGAGGCGGCGGCAGGCGAGCTCAAAGATCCCCGTGTCGGATTCGTCACCGTGACAGACGTCAGGACAAGCGCCGATCTACGCCACGCCCGCGTCTATGTGAGCGTGCTCGGCGACGATGCCCACCGTGAGGCGACGCTGGAAGGGCTGCGCAGCGGCCATGGCTATCTCCAGCGTCGGGTCGCGTCTGAGCTGGGGCTCAAGCGCACTCCGACGCTGAGCTTCATCTACGATGACACGACCGACCGGGCGCTGCGGATCGACGCCTTGATCGACGGTCTGGATGGGGATGAGATGGGGCCTGCGGAAGATGAGTGAGAATGGCGCGCGCGGAGCGCGCGAGCTCGTGCTGGAGCGCATCCGCGAGGACTCGCGCTTCGTGCTTGCCACGCACGAGAACGTCGACGGCGACGCGCTGGGCTCGCTGCTGGGCATGCACGGGCTGCTGCGGGCGCTGGGCAAGGACGCGCTGATGTTCATGGCCGACAGCGAGTTCCCGCTGCCCGAGGAGTACCGCTGGGTCACGCTGGACGGCGTCATCCAGGCGCCGCCGGCTGACATCGCTCAGCGCACCGTGGTGATGCTCGATTGCGGCAACATCGATCGCAACTCGGCGGAGGTGCTGCGCGACGGGGCCCACCTGCTGAACATCGACCACCACCACGACAACACGGGCTTCGGGACCGTCAACCACGTGGTGCCGGAGGCGTCGTGCACGGCCGAGATCATCTGGGATCTGATGCGCGACCTCGGCGTCACGCCTGACCGCTGCGTGGCGCAGGCGCTGTACGTGGGCCTGGTGACCGACACGGGCCGCTTCATGTACGAGAGCACCGGCCCGGCCGCCCACCGGATGGCGGCGGAGCTGATCTCCGCCGGGGTGGACGTGCAGGACATCTACCGCAAGCTCTACGAGGATCTGCCCTACGCGAAGCTCGCGCTGCTCGGCCGGGCGCTGTCGCAGGTGTGCCGCTTCGACTCCGGCGAGCTGACGCTGGCGGCGTTGAGCGCGGCGGACTTTCACGAGCTGGAGGCGCTCGACAGCTACTCGGAGGGCATCGTCGACCACCTGCGGGCGGTACGGGACACGAAGGTCGCGGCACTGGTGCGAGAGCTGAGCGCGCCGGAGCGCAGCGGTCAGCGCAAGGTGTCGCTGCGGGCCAGCGACGACGACGTCGACGTCTCGGCGATCGCGCGCGCGCAGGGCGGCGGCGGACACCGCAGGGCGGCCGGGTTCTCGACGACGCTGGAGCTGGCGGAGCTGATCGAGTTCCTGCGCCGGGAGATCGCGACGCAGCTGCACGGTGCGTGCGAGACGGCGGCGGCGCCGGCTTGAAGGCGCGCCGTGGACGGGGTGCTGCCGATCGACAAGCCGGTCGGGCCGACGTCGCACGACGTCGTCGCCCGGGTGCGCCGGGCGCTGGGTGGCGTGAAGACCGGCCACGCCGGCACGCTGGACCCGTTCGCGAGCGGGCTGCTGCTGGTCCTGGTGGGGCGGGCGACGCGCATCCAGAACCGGCTGATGGGGCTCCCGAAGCGCTATGAGACGGTGGCCCGGCTGGGGGCGCGATCGAGCACGGGCGATCCGGAGGGAGAGGTCGAGCTCACCGGCCGGCTCCCGCCCGATCCCCCGGCGTTGCCGACGGGCGAGCTGCGCCAGCGCCCGCCGCGCTACTCGGCGGTGAAGATCGGCGGGGAGCGGGCCTACAGGCGGGCGCGCCGGGGGGAGGTCTTCGAGATGCCCGAGCGAGTGGTCACGGTGTACCGCTTCGAGCAGCTCTGGCGCGAGGCCGAACGCGCGGGGTATCTGATCGAGTGCTCGGCGGGCACCTACGTGCGCTCGCTGATCTCAGATCTCGGCGACGCGTACTGCCTGGAGCTGCGGCGGACGGCGATCGGCCCGTTCACGGTCGGGGATGCCCTTGCGCCACCGCAGCGGGGCGAGCGGTGGGAGCTGCCGCGGGGCATGCCGATCCCGATCGAGCGCGCGTTGGCGGGCTTGTCATAGGCTGTGCGGCCGTGGAGGTCGTCCGCCTGCCTGACGTGAAGCCCAGGGACCGGCGGGTCGCGGTGGGGACGTTCGACGGCGTGCACCTCGGCCACCGCGAGGTTATCCGGGGAGCGGACAGCGTGCTGACGTTCGAGCCCCACCCGGTGTCGGTGGTGGCGCCGCAGCACGCGCCGAAACTGCTGACGAGCATCGAGGTCAAGGCGGAGCTGATCTCAGAGCTGGGGGTGGCGGAGCTGATCGTGATCCCCTTCGACGCGGCGTTCGCGGCGCGGGGGGCGCAGGAGTTCATCGACGAGGTCCTGGTGGGCGCGCTGCAGGCGACGTGGGTCTCGGTCGGCGAGAACTTTCGCTTCGGCCATCGTGCTCAGGGAGACCCGGAGCTGCTGGCGGCCGACGGGCGCTTTGAGACGGTGGTGCACCCGCTGCTGGAAATCGACGGGGAGGTGGTGTCCTCGAGTCACATCCGCGGCCTGGTGCTGGCGGGCGAGGTGGATCAGGCGACGCATTTCCTCGGCGCCCCGTTCCAGTTGCGCGGCGAGGTCGTCGCCGGCGACCGGCGCGGCCGCGAGCTGGGCTACCCGACGGCGAACCTGATCCCGCCGGAGGCGATGGTCTGCCCGGGCCACGGGATCTACGCCTGCCGGGCCTCGACGAAGGCGATCGGCACGCGGGCGGCGGCGGTCAGCATCGGGGTGCGCCCGACGTTCACGACGGGCCGGGGGGAGCTGATCGAGGCCCACCTGCTGGACTTCGAGGGCGACCTCTACGGGCAGGAGCTGCGCCTGGACTTCGTGCGGCGGCTGCGTGGAGAGCGGCGTTTCGAGAGCGCGCAGGCGCTCGTGGCGCAGATGGCGCGCGACACGCAGGAGACCCGGCGGGTCGTCTGCTAGCGTGTGCGACCGCTATGGCCCTGACCGCAGAGAGAAAGCGCGAGATCGCCGCCCAGTTCGGCGCGGACGAGCGCGACACCGGCAACACCAAGGTGCAGGTGGCGCTGTTGACCGAGCGCATCAACCATCTCACCGAGCATCTGCGGACGCAGAAGAAGGACCACCACTCGCGACGCGGTCTGCTGATGCTGGTGGGCCGCCGCCGGCGTTTCCTGGACTACCTGCAGCGCAACGACCTCGAGGGGTACCGGGCGCTGATCAAAGAGCTCGGCCTGCGCAAGTAGGCTGGGACGGGCTATGACCGGCGCAGAGCTGTGTCCTCGGTCGCTCGCGTGCGAAGCACGCCATGCTCCCTGCGTCCTTGCTCTGCTTGGTCCTAGCCCGTCCCAATGGCGCTATTCGACGAGTGGCGTGGACTTGATATGAGCGTCATCGAGCCCGGCACGGCGGTCCCGCCGTTCAAGCTCGCCCGCGAAGACGGCGAGCCGTTCACCGAGGCGGATCTGCGGGATGCCAGGACGGTGCTGGTGTTCTACCCGTTCGCGTTCAGCCCGGTGTGCACCGACCAGTTGCAGATCTACGAGCGCGAGCTTGGCCAGATCACCGCCGACGGGGCGGTCGTCTATGGGGTGTCCTGCGACAGCACCTGGGCGCAGAAGGCGTTTCGGGAGAAGCTCGGGGTGAGCATCCCGCAGCTGTCGGACTTCGAGCCCAAGGGCGCGGCGTGCGAGGCGTTCGGGGTGCTCCACGAGGGCGGCTTCCCGCAGCGGGCGCTCGTCATCGTCGGCCCCGACGGCGTGGTGCGCTGGAGCTACCAGGCGCCCTCGCCGGCCGACCTTCCGGGGGTCCACATGATCCTCGGGGGCCTGAAGAACGTCTAGGCGCTAAGCTCCTTTCGTTCGGAAACAAGGGATAAAAGAGACAGATGCGCCGCCGACCGAAGGGCGGCGCGGGGAAGGCAGAACATATGAGCAGCAACGCCGTGACGCGGGTTTCCGTGGAGATCGCCGGCAGCGAGATCTCGTTTGAGACCGGCAGGATGGCCAAGCAGGCCTCCGGCGCAGTGGTCGTCCGCCAGGGCGACACGATGGTCCTCGCGACCGCCACGGCTGGTGGCCAGCGCGACGTGGACTTCCTACCGCTCACCGTCGACGTGGAGGAGCGGATGTACTCGGCCGGGAAAATCCCGGGATCGTTCTTCAAGCGCGAGGGACGGTCCGGCGAAAAGGCGACGCTGACGGCGCGCATGATCGACCGTCCGCTGCGCCCGCTGTTCCCGAAGGGCTGGAACTACGAGACGCAGCTGATCGCGATCCCGATCTCGGTCGACCACGTGCACCCCTACGACATCCTGGCGATGAACGGGGCGTCGGCGGCGCTGATGATCTCCGACGTGCCCTTCGCCGGTCCGGTGGGGGCGGTGCGGATCGGCAAGGTGGACGGCAACTTCGTGGTGAACCCCAGCGAGGAGGAGCTGCTGGAGGGCTCCGAGCTGGACCTGGTGGTGTCGGGCTCGCAGGACGCGATCCTGATGGTGGAGGCCGGGGCGAACGAGATCTCCGAGGCGGAGATCCTCGACGCGTTGGACATCGCGCACTCGGAGATCAAGAAGATCTGCGCGCTGCAGCGCGAGCTCGCCGACCGGGTGGGGAGGGAGAAGACGCCGGTCACGGCGCCGGTCCTCGACGAGGCGCTGCTGGCCGACATCCGCTCCTCCCACGGGGCGGCGCTGGACGCGGCGACGCAGGTGGAGGATAAGCTGGAGCGCCAGGACGCGACGAAGGCTGTCGAGGAGGCGATCCTGGCCCAGTACGGCCCGAGCGCGCCGGAGGGCGCGAGCGAGGAGCAGGCGCAGGAGGCCAAGGCGCGCCGGGCAGCGGCTCAGCTGGCGTTCGACAAACTGGAGAAGGCGATCATCCGGGAGCGGATCGCGGTGCACAAGAAGCGCCCCGACGGCCGCGCGGAGGACGAGATCCGGGACATCGCGATCGAGGTCGGGGTGACGCCGCGGACGCACGGCTCGGCGCTGTTCACGCGCGGGCAGACCCAGGCGCTGAGCGTGGCGGCTCTGGGGACGCTGAAGGAGGAGATGCGCATCGACACGCTGGGGCTGCAGACGAAAAAGTACTACTTCCACCACTACAACTTCCCGCCGTTCTCGGTCGGGGAGGCGGGGCGCCTGGGCGTGAAACGCCGTGACGTCGGCCATGGTGCGCTGGCCGAGCGGGCGCTGGTCCCGGTGGTGCCGTCGATCGAGGACTTCCCGTACACGATCCGTGTGGTGTCGGACATCCTGGAGTCCAACGGCTCCTCCTCGATGGCCTCGGTGTGCGGCTCCTCGCTGTCGCTGATGGACGCCGGGGTGCCGATCAAGCGCCCGGTGGCGGGCATCGCGATGGGTCTGATCAAGGAGGGCGACGATTACATCGTGCTCACCGACATCGCCGGCGTCGAGGACCATCTCGGCGACATGGACTTCAAGGTGGCGGGCACGGATCGCGGGATCACGGCGCTGCAGATGGACATCAAGATCTCGGGGGTGACCTTCGAGATCCTCAAAGACGCGTTGACGCAGGCGCACAAGGCGCGCACCTACATCCTGGGCCGGATGGCCGAGGTGATCGAAGGTCCCCGCGCCCAGCTCAGCCAGCACGCTCCGCGGATCCAGACGATCCAGATCGACCCGAGCCAGATCGGCCTGCTGATCGGCAAGGGCGGGGAAACGATTCGCGGCCTGTCGGAGGAGTTCGAGTCGCAGATCGACGTCAACGACGACGGCCAGGTGCTGATCTACTCGGCCAACGGCGAGCTCGGCGACGCCCTGGTGGAGCGGGTGCGGATGATGATGAAGGAGGTCGAGGTCGGCGACGAATACGCCGGGAAAGTCGTCAAGACGACGACGTTCGGCGCCTTCGTGGAGCTGGCGAAGGGCACGGACGGCCTGCTGCACATCTCCAACGTCTCCCCGGGCGAGCGGATCTCGAGCGTCGAGGAGGTGCTCAACAAAGGCGACGAGATCAACGTGCGCGTCGTCGAGGTGGACCGCGAGCGCGGCCGCATCGGCCTGCGCCTGGCCGACGACCCGGAGATCGCGGGGAAGTCGGCGGAGGAGCTGGTCACGGTCGGCAGCGGTGGCGGCGGTGGCGGCGGTCGTCCGCCGCGGGAGAGCAGCAACGGTCGCGGCGGCGAGCGCGGCGGCCGCGGCGGCGAGCGCGGCTCGGGCCGGCCCCGGCACGGCGGCGGCCGTGATCGCGACCGCGATCGCTACTAGCAGCAGGATGCGGGCGAGGAGCGCCGGGCGGCGAAGCGCAGCCGTCCCGGCGTGCCGCGCCGGCACCGGATCGCGATGAGCGGCGCGGGGGAGACCCATCGGATCAGCGTCCTGCCCGGCGGGGTGCGCGTGGTGAGCGAGCGGATGCCGGTGGTGCGCTCGGTGTCGCTTGGCTTCTGGATCGGGACGGGGTCGGCGGCGGAGAGCCCGGGGCAGGCGGGGATCTCGCATCTGCTGGAGCACATGCTGTTCCGCGGCTCGGCGCGCTACGGGTCGGCGGAGATCGACCAGATCTTCGACGGGATGGGGGCGGAGTGCAACGCTGGGACCGACAAGGAGGCGACGTCGGTCTACACGCGCGTCCTGGACCACCATCTGCGGCGGGCGTTCGAGGTGATCGGGGACATGGTTTGGCATCCCCGCTTCGGCGAGCTGGAGGCCGAGCGGGAGGTGGTGCTGGAAGAGATCGCGATGTACGAAGACGACCCCCAGGACCGGGTGTTCGACGTGCTCGGCGAGGCGGTCTTCGGCGACCATCCCCTGGGGCGCCCGGTGATCGGCCGCGCGGAGGTGGTGGCGGCGGTGACGCGGGACGATCTGCGGGCGTTTCACGCCGAGCGCTACGCGCCGGGGGAGGTGGTGATCGCGGCGGTGGGCTCGGTGGACCACGGGGAGCTGGTCGAGCTGGCGGCGGCGGTGGCGCCGGCGGGCGGGGATGGCGGCGCGGGGGCGTCACCGGCGGAGCCCGCCCAGGAGCCGGACGCCGGCGCGGCCGGAGAGTCGCCCGACTTCGCGCGGCGGGTGCGGTTCGTGGAGAAGGACACCGAGCAGTACCACGTGTGCCTCGGCGGCTCGGGAATGGGGCGCGAGGACGAGCGGCGCTTCGCGCTGCGGGTGCTGGACACGATCCTCGGCGGGGGCGCGTCGTCGCGTCTGTTCCAGGAGGTGCGGGAGCGTCGGGGCCTGGCGTACTCGGTGTTCTCGTTCTCCAACCTCTTCGCCCACACGGGGGAGGTCGGGCTTTACGTGGGAACCCGGCCGGAGAACCTGGCGGAGGCGATGGCCACGATCGCGGCGGAGCTGGAGCGCTTCGTGCGGGAGCCGGCGGACGAGGAGGAGCTGATCCGGGCGCGGGAGAACGTCAAGGGACGGCTGGTGCTGTCTCTGGAGTCGACGGCGGCGCGGATGAACCGGCTGGGAGGCTCGGTGCTGTGCGAGCTGCCGATTCTGTCGGTGGAGGAGATAATCGCCAGGATCGACGCGGTGGGCATGGACGACCTGGGGGCGCTGGCGGGGGAGCTGTTCGCGCCGGGGAGCCTGTCGGTGGCGGCGATCGGACCGGACGAGGAGGCGCTGCTGGCGGCCCTGGAGCCGTTGGAGGCGGTTGCGGCGTGAGGCGCTGCGCGGTGTGCGCGACGGACGGCGGCGCGGGGCTCGGGGACGGGCGATGATCCGGGTGGCGGTGGCGGGCGCGGCGGGGCGCATGGGCGAGGCGGTCTGCGCGGCGGTGCAGGGCGCGCCCGACATGCAGCTCGGCGGCCGGGCGGACCCGCGGCTGGATACGAGGCTGGAGCAGGTGCTCGGCGAGGCGGAGGTCGTGGTGGACTTCACCCAGCCGCAGGTCGCGGCGGAAAACATCCTGGCGTGCGTGCGGGCGGGTGTGCACGCGGTGGTGGGCACGACCGGCTTCGACCTCGAGGCGCTGCGCCCGGAGCTCGAACGGGAGGCGGGGCGGGCGAACGTGCTGGTGGCGCCGAACTTCGCGATCGGGGCGGTGCTGATGATGCGGTTCGCGGCGGAGGCGGCGCGGCACATGGCCAAGGCTGAGATAGTCGAGCTGCACCACGACCGCAAGCTCGACGCGCCGAGCGGGACGGCGGCGCGGACGGCGAGGCTGATGGCGCAGGCGAGCGGCGGGCCGGAGCCGCCGATCCACTCGGTGCGGCTGCCGGGCCTGGTGGCCCACCAGGAGGTGATCCTGGGCGATGTCGGCCAGACCTTGACGATCCGCCACGACTCGATCGACCGGGATTCGTTCATGCCGGGGGTGCTGCTGGCGGTGAGGCGGGTCGGCGAGCTTCGGCAGTCGCCGGTGGTGGGACTGGAGAGGCTGCTGTTCGCGCCTCCGGCGCCCGGGACGGCGTCGGCGGGGGGCATGGAATAATGGGCGCCGTGAGCGATCTCGGGACGATCCTGACGGCGATCGTGACGCCCTTCGACGAGCAGCTGCGCGTCGACGAGGAGGCGTTCGTGGCGTTGATGCACCACCTGGCGGCGCACGGCTCGGACGGCTTCGTGATCGCGGGCTCGACGGGGGAGTCCTCGACGCTCAGCGACGACGAGCAGCTGCGGCTGATCGAGCTGGCCGTGCGGGAGCGTCCGCCTCGGGCCGGAGGGGAGGGGGCGCGCTGCACGATCGTCGCGGGGACGGGCAGCAACGACACGCGCCACGCGGTTTTCCTGACCGAACAGGCGACGGCGCTGGGGGCGGACGCGAACCTGAGCGTGACCCCGTACTACAACAAGCCGAGCCCCCGCGGCCTGATCGCCCATTACGAGGCGATCGCGAAGGCGACGGACAAGCCGATCATGCTCTACAACGTCCCGAGCCGGACGGTTACCAACATCGCGCCGGAGCTGCTGGCGCGGCTGGCGCAGATAGAGCATGTGGAGGCGCTCAAGCAGGCCAACGCGGAGGAGCTGCGGCCGATCGAGGGTCTCGCGCTCTACGCGGGCGACGACGGGACGTTCGCGCGCACCCTCGACATGGGCGGGGCCGGGGTGGTGTCGGTCGCGAGCCACATAGTGGGAGACGAGCTGCGGCGGATGGTCGACGAGCCGGAGCGCCGGGCGGAGATCGACGCGTCGCTGCGCGACGTCTTCCAGACGCTGTTCATGACGAGCAGCCCGACGTGCACGAAGGCGGCGCTGAACATGCTGGGCCACGACGTCGGCGGACTGCGGCTGCCGCTGGTGGAGGCCGAGGGGCCCGAACTGGAGGCGGTGCGCGCGATGCTCGTCCGCCACGGGCTGCTGGCGCCCGACGGAACCCCGAGGCAGAGCCGGGCGCAGGCCGCCCCCGGCAGCGGAGCGGGCGCACCGGCGGCGGATCGACCGGCCTCGGCACAACGCGCGTGAGCGGATCGTTGCGCGTCCTGCCGCTGGGCGGCCTGGGCGAGATAGGCAAGAACATGACGGTCGTCGAGCACGACGGCCGGATCGTGGTGGTCGACGTCGGCCTGCGCTTCCCGACGCCGGAGATGGTGGGCATCGATCTGGTGCTGCCGGACTTCTCCTACCTGCGAGACCGGGCGGAGGAGATCGAGGCGATCGTGGTGACGCACGGACACGAGGATCATCTCGGGGCTCTGCCGTGGGTCCTGCGGGAGCTGGAGAAGGGGAGCCCGGGGTCGCTGCCGCCGGTCTACGGGGGGGCGCTGACGATGGCGATGGCGCGCTCGAAGCTCGAAGAGCACCGGCTGCGCGACGTCGAGCTCTCCGAGGTCGGGTCCGGGGAGGCGCTCGAGCTGGGGCCGTTCGAGCTGGAGATGATCCACATGACGCACTCGATCCCGGACTCCAGCGCGGTGGCGCTCGGCACTGATCTGGGCACGGTGCTGATCACGGGGGACTACAAGTTCGACCAGACCCCCGTCGACGGGTCGCCGGCCGACGTGTCGCGGCTGGCGGAGCTGGGCCGGGAAGGAGTGCTGCTGCTGTGCGGAGACTCGACGAACGTGGACCGCGAGGGATTCTCGCCGTCGGAGTCGGTGGTGGGTCCGCACCTGCGCGAAGCGTTCGCGCGCTGTGAGGGGCGGATCGTGGTGACGAGCTTCGCGTCGAACATCCATCGGGTGCAGCAGGTGGTCGACGCGGCGGAGGAGCTGGGCCGCAAGGTGGCGCTGGTGGGTCGGTCGATGCGCAAGAACGTCAAGATCGGACGCACCCTGGATCACATCGAGGTGCCCGAAGGGATGCTTGTCGGGGCGCGCGAAATCGACGACTTCCCGGACGAGCGGATCGTGATCATCTCGACCGGCTCCCAGGGCGAGCCGCTTTCGGCGTTGCGCCGGATGGCCTACCGCGACCATCCCCAGGTGCAGCTGCGTCGGGGCGACACGGTGGTGTTCTCGGCGACGCCCGTGCCCGGCAACGAGCGGGCGGTGAACGAGACGATCGACCGGCTGTACCACATCGGCTGCAACGTGGTCACGGCGCGCGACGCGCCGGTGCACGCCTCCGGGCACGGCTACTCGGAGGAGGTGAAGTTGATGCTTAACCTGGTGCAGCCGCGCTACGTGATGCCGTTCCACGGGGACTTCAAGCGGCTGCGCCTGCACGGTCAGCTGGCGGAGGCCGTCGGGGTCGAGCCGGAGAACATCTTCACCGGCGAGAACGGTCTGCCCCTGGACATCAACGGCCGGGGTGCGCGCTTCGGCAAGAAGGAGCGCGCCGGCATGGTCTTCGTCGACGGCGTCGAGATCGGCGACATGGCCGACGTCGCGCTGCGCGACCGGCGGATGCTCTCGGCCGACGGGATCTTCATCGTGGTCGCCACGATCGCCGAGCAGGATGGCCGGTCGGTCGCCGACCCCGAGGTGATCTTCCGCGGCGTCCCCTTCATGGACGAGGCGGGCGAGCTGATCGAGGAGATCCGGGCGACGGTCGAGGAATCCCTGCTGCGGGCGGCGGGGGAGGAGATCCGCGAGGTCGACCTCATCCAGCAGGTCCTGCACGACGACCTCGCCCAGCTCGTCTACGACCGGCTGCGGCGCAGGCCGATGGTGCTGCCGGTCGTGGTCGAGGTCTGACGCGCCCTTCCACGCATGCGCGGTTCGGAGGGACGGCCCGCATGCCGCCGTCCCGTCAAAAGAGATGAGATTGGATGCGGGTCGAGATCAGGATCGGGACCCGGCTTCCCGGTCTTCCCCGAGCGCCATCAGCCCGCGCAGGAACACGCTGGACATCGTCGCGTAGAGGCCGTCGTCGAGCGCGGGGTCGATGATCCGGGTGAGCAGGAAGCCGTCGGCCATGAAGAACACCATCGCCGCCGCGTCGGCGTGGGGGAGGACGGGCTCGATCCCCCGCGCCGCCGTCCAGCGGGCGAAGATCTCGGCGATCCGGGCGCGCAGCTCGCGGTGGTGGGCGGCGAGCTGGTCGCGGAAGGCGGCGCCGCGGGCGGCCGAGCGGGCGGCGTGGGCGACGAACTCCTGGTAGAGCCGGGGCCACTCGGGGTCGCTGTCCACGAACGCCAGAAAGCCCTCGGCGGCGGCGCGGGCCTCCGCGGCGGGATCGCCGGCGCCGGTGAGCGCCGTCTGCAGGCGGGTCAGCTCGGCGGCGAACTTCTCCTCGAGCACCGCCAGGAACATCTGCTCCTTGGAGTCGAAGTGGGCGTAGAACGCGCCCTTCGTGTAGCCCGCGCGGGCGGCGATGACGTCGATCGAGGCCCCCTGCATCCCGAGCTCGCAGATCGCGCTCGACGCCGCCGCCAGCAGCGCCGCGCGGGTCGCGGCGCCCTGCTCGGCGCGCCTCACGCCGCGACGGGCTCGCGGCGGGCGGCGGGCGCGGCGGCGGGGGAGGGGCCGAGCACGACCTCGGCGTTGCGGCGAGGGGTCTCCGTGATCGCCCGCCGGTACACCCGCTCCGACGCCGGGCGGGCGGGGGCGATCGCGCGGGCCAGCACCAGGCGGCGCAGGACGGCCTCCATCTCGAACTGCGCGAAGGCCGCGCCCAGGCAGCGGCGCACGCCGCCGCCGAACGGGATCCAGGTGTAGGTGCCGACGGCCGGGCCGCCCAGGGTGTCGCCCTCGCCCGGCAGGAACCGCTCGGGCAGGAACTCGTGGGGCCGGGGGTAGATGTCGGGGCGGCGGTGGACGAGGTGGATCGACGGTGCGATCGACACCCCCGCCGGGAGCCGGTGGCCGCCGATCTCCATCGGCTCCACCAGACGGCGCAGCACGATCGAGATCACCGGCCGCAGGCGCAGTGTCTCCTGGACCACGGCCTTCAGGTAGTCATCCTCGCCCTGCGCCAGCTCCGCCCGCAGCCGGTCGAGCTTCTTCGGGTGGCGGCAGAGCCGCTCCACCGCCCACGCCAGCGCGTTGGCCGTCGTCTCGTGGCCGGCCACCAGCAGCGTCATCAGCTCGTCGCGCAGCTCCACGTCGCTCATCGGCGAGCCGTCCTCGTGGGTGGCGCGCAGCAGCAGCGACATGATGTCCTCCCGCGACTCCAGGTCGCCCGCGCCGCGGCGCTCGGCGATCACGTCGTAGATCGGGCCGTTCACCCGGTCGAGCTCGCGCCGGAAGAACGGGATCGAGCCGAACCGGTCGGGGCCCAGGGCGGCGATCACCCCGACGTTGCGGGGGTTGGTCGAGAGATCCAGGAAGCGCCGCAGCCGGGTCCGCAGCAGATCCATCCCAGGCCCCTCGGCGACGCCGAAGACGGTCGCCAGGATGATCTCGAGCGTCACCTCCTGCATCCGCGGGCGCAGCGGGCAGGGCTCGCCCAGCGGCCAGCGCTCGATCTCCCGCGCCGCGATCTCCTCCATCAGCTCGCCATAGCGCTGCATCCGGGCGCCGTGGAAGGGGGGCAGCAGCAGCTTGCGCTGGGAGAGGTGGCGGTCGTCGTCGAGCAGCAGCACCGAGTTGGCGCCGAGGATCGGCAGCAGGATGCGGTTGCCTTCGCCCGCGTGCAGCAGGCGGGGGTCGCCGGTGAAGACCTGCTTGATCGCCTCCGTGTCGGCCGTCACCACCCAGGTGCCTTCGCCGGCGATCCGCAGCGTGAAGGTGTCGCCGAAGCGCGCCCGGCAGGTGTCCATGAGCCACTGCGCCCGGCGGAACCAGATCGCCGTCTGCAGCGCCCGCGGCATCCGCGGGCCGGGTGGAAGCTGGGTCTCGTTTCCCATACCGCTCGGTATCCTTTCAGATACCGGCCGGGATGTCAAATCGTGGCGGGCCGGAGGCCGGGGCCGCGTGATCGCGGTCCGCTAGGCGCGCTGGGCGCGACGGACCGATCGGCTACTGCAAGCCAACTTGCAGCGTTTTCAGATGTCGGTATTTGGCTCCCGTCTGGCCATGGAAGTCGCGCTGGCGGACTTTTGCGTTCTGATGGCTTGACCGCTGCGAGACACTCAAAACGGCTGCTCCCTCGGCGCTTGAGCAGGCCGCGCGGCCTGCCGACTAGATCGGTGTGCAAGGCAACACCAGGGGGTTTCGGTCGGTCGGTGGACGGCTGGCGCCGTTCATCGCGGCGGCCGTCGTCACGTGGGTGACGGTCGCCGTCGGCGAGCGCGTCGACTGGCCGCTGTTCGCCCTCGCCGCCGCCCTCGCCGTCGGCTCGGGCGCGCTGGCGGCGGCCGCGACGCTCTTCGCCCTGCGCCGACCCGAGGGCTGGGCGGCGCGCTTCGGCGGCATCGTCGCCTCGCTGGCGTTCCTCGGCGCGGTCGCCTTGCTGCGCCAGTCGGCCGGCGGAGGCGGCTCGGGCGCGGCGGTCGTGTCGGTGATCCCGGTCTTCTACACCGCCCTCCACAGCCGTGCCCGTCATCAGCTCTACGTCGTGCTCGCCGGGATGGCGGCCTTCTACTTCGCTCCGATCGTCCTCATCGGCGGCTCCGCCTACCCCGCCACCCAGTACCGGGCGGCGCTCCTCACGGTCGCCGTCGGCGGCATCGTCGGTCTCGCCACCCGTCAGCTCGTGATCGACGTCCGCCACCAGGCTGGCGAGGCGCGCGGGCGCGAGCGGATGTTGGCGCAGGTCAACGAGGCCGTACGCGGCCTGCTGGGCAGCTCCCAGACCCGCGTCGACGTCTGCCAGGCCGCGTGCCGGATCGGCGAAGCCAGCGTCGCCGTGCTCTTCGAGCCGCTGCCCGGCACCAGGCGGATGCGGGCGACGGCGATCGTCGGTGTCGACGCCTCGCCAGTGGAGATCGCGATGCTCCAGCCCCCGGCCGTCGGTGAGGCCTTCGCCTCCGGCGTCTCCCGGCTCGTGGAGAGCGACGTCGAGAGCCACGTCGGCAGTGTCCTGCTGTGGGAAGCCGCGGGACGGCCGGCGACGCTGCTCTACGAGCCCCTGAGTCGCGGCGGCGAGTCGGTCGGGGTCCTCGTCGTCGGCTGGCCCTCCGGCGTGCAGGCATCGGGCAGCCGGGCGGCTGTCGTCGCGGTCCTCGCCCACGAGGCCGCCGCGGTCATCGACCGCGCCGACGCCGTCAGCGAGCTCAGCGACATGGCCAGCACCGACCCCCTGACGGGGCTGCCCAACCGTCGCGCCTGGGACGCCCGCGTCGGCCAGGCCCTGGGCTCCGGCAAGCCCTTCACGATCGCCATGCTCGACCTCGACCACTTCAAGCAGTACAACGACACCTACGGTCATCCCGCCGGCGACCGCCTGCTCAAGGAGACCGCCGCGATCTGGCGCGAACAGCTACGTGTCGGCGATCTCCTCGCACGCCTCGGGGGCGAGGAGTTCGGGCTGCTGCTGATCGACTGCGACACCCCGCGGGCGATCGAGGTCATCGAGCGGCTGCGGCGGCTGGTGTCGGGCGACCGGACCTGCTCGGCGGGGTTCGCCGAACACCGACCCGGCGAATCGGCCGAGACGGTGCTCGCGCGGGCCGACGCCGCTCTCTACGAGGCCAAGTCCTCGGGGCGCGACCGGCTCTGCATGAGCGCCTGAGGCACCCGCGCCTACGCCCGCCGCGCTCGCACGATCGCCCGCGCGCCGCGGGCGGGGATCATCGTGACGTTGCGGTGCTGGGCGTGCTCGGGCTCGGGCTGGTCGGCCTCGAGGTCCAGGCGCCGGGCCATCGCCTCCAGCACCACGCGCTGCTCGGCCATCGCCAGGGCCGCGCCGAGGCAGCGCCGGGTGCCGCCCCCGAAGGGAATCCACTCATACGTCCCCGGCTTGTGCCCCAGCCAGCGCTCAGGCAGGAACGCGAACGGCTCGGGGTAGAGATCCTCGCGGTGGTGGATCAGCAGGATGCTCATCACCACCGGCGTGCCCGCCGGCACGGCGTAGTCGCCCAGCCGCCACGGCACCGCCACGCGCCGGCCGATGGTGGGTATAACCGGACGCGAGCGCATGCCCTCGAGGATCGTCGCCTCGATCGTCTCCTCGGCGCCCTCGCCGGAGCGCACCGCCTCGCGCAGACGCTCGTGCGCCGCCGGGGTGCGCAGCAGCCGCTCCCAGGTCCAGGCCAGCGAGTTGGCGGTCGTCTCGAAGCCGGCGAGCACCAGTGTCAGCAGCTCGTCGCGCAGCTCCCGGTCGCTGAGCGGCTCGCCGTCCTCGGTGCGGGCGCGCATGATCAGCGAGAGGATGTCGGTGCGCTCCCGCAGGTCCTCGGCACGGCGGCGGGCTTCGATCACGGGGTAGGTGCAGCGGTCGAGGATCGCGATGCCCTGGCGCAGCAGACCGACGGGCTCGGCGCGGCCGATGTTGAGCAGTTCCCCGACCTGGGCCAGAGGCCACGTCGAGGCTTGGGAGAGGTACTTCACCGCGGCCCGCATCCGGCGCTCGGGCGTGCCGTGCGCGGGCTGGCCCTCGATGCCGAAGATCCCGCCCATGATCACGTCGAGGGTGATCGCCTGCATCCGCTGGGCCAGGGGAAACGGCACGCCGACGGGCCAGCGGTCGATCTCCCGTTCGGTGGCCTTGGAGATCATCTCCACGTAGCGCTCGATCGCCTCGCCGTGAAACGGCGGCAGCAGCAGCTTGCGCTGGCGCAGATGGCGGGGGCCGTTGGCCGTCAGCACCGAGTTGGGGCCGACGATCGGCAGCAGCGGCGACTCCGCCGTCAGCGACGGCGCCAGCTCTGGCTTGGCGGTGAACAGCGAGCGGACGTGATCGGGGTGCGAGGTGATCGCCGGTCCGCCGCCGATCACGCCACGGGTGCGAAACACCTCGCCCAACTCCCGCCGCCAGCGAAAGACGAACTGGATCTGGCGCTGGTTGAGGCGCAGGACCTGCAGACTGCGCGGCAGCGGGACCGACGGCGGCGTCGGCAATCCCAGCTCGCCGGAGTCCAACGGGCCGGCGGGGGAGGGGGGAGCCTCGCCGATGTAGGGGGACCGGCTCGGCTGCTGCAGGGATGTCGAATCGACTGCGCTCATATCGCGACACGCTAGCGCGACGGCGACGCTTGCACGCGCAACTATATTGACCGCCGGTGGGCACGATCCACCGGCGGTCCCCGGCGGCGTCTGGAGGCTGGCGGCTCCGGCCGGAGCCTCAGGCGCGGTGCTCGCCGGCATACGCGAAGAACGCCGCGATCACCTCGCGCCCGCAGGCTTCGACGCTGCGGCGCTGGTCCCCGCCGATCTCCACGCCCTGCGGCAGATGCTCGCGCCAGCCCTCGGCGAGCGCCCGATCGACCTCGACATGGAACTGCAGGCCGTAGGCGCAGTCGCCGGCGCGAAATGCCTGGTTGGGGTAGAGGGCGCTGCTCGCCAGCCGCAGCGCGCCGATCGGCAGGTCGAAGGTTTCTCCGTGCCAGTGCACCACCGGCAACTCGGCTGCGCCGGCCGCGCCGAGCACTGGATCGGCACGGCCCTCCGGGGTCAAGGTGACGCTGCCCGGCCCGATCTCCGCGGCCGGCCCCGGGTAGACGCCCGCGCCGAGCGCCGCCGCGAGCAGCTGCGCGCCGAGGCACACCCCGAGCAGCGGGATGCCGCTCTGCACGACCGCCCGGATCAACTCGAGCTCGTCCGCCAGCCAGGGGTGGGCGGCGGTGTCGGAGACTCCCATCGGGCCGCCCATCACGACGAGCCCGCCCAGCATCGCGGGATCGGGCAGGGCATCGCCGGCGTAGGGGCGGCAGGGGTGCAGCGCGATGCCGCGTCGGGCGGCCTCGCGGGCGATCGCCCCGGGCCCCTCGAAGGGCACGTGCTGGATCGCCGTCCACTCTGCGAGCGCCGCGCTCATCGGCGGGAGGGTAGCCTGCAACCTCGCGCGATGAGCACCACCGAGAGCCTCACAGTCACCCTTCCCGACGGCACCGAGCTGCAGCTGCCCACCGGCGCCACCGGCGCCGACGCCGCCGCCGCGATCGGACCCGGCCTGGCCCGGGCGGCGCTGGCCATCGAGCTGGAGGGCGAGGGCGGCGAGATGCGAGACCTCGCCCGCCCGCTGCCCGAGGGCGCGCGCATCCAGATCGTCACCGCCAAGAGCGGCCCCGAGGCGCTCGCGCTGATCCGCCACGACGCCGCCCACGTGCTCGCGACGGCCGTGCTCGAGCTCTACCCCGGCGTCAAGATCTCGATCGGGCCTGCGATCGAGCAGGGCTTCTACTACGACTTCGAGTTCCCCCACGGGGTGACCGTCACCGAGGCCGACTTCCCGCGCATCGAAGAGCGGATGCGCGCCCACGTCAAGTCCGCCGAGCCGTTCGTGCGCGAGGAAGTCTCGGTGAACGACGCGCGGGCGCGCTTCGTCGCCGAACGCCAGGACTACAAGGTCGAGCTGATCGACGACCTCCTCGCCGACGTCCGCCATGGCGCCGCCGCACGGACAGGGGGAGACGCCCCCCGGGCCGGGAGCGATGAAGCGGATGTTGGGCCGGTCGGCTCCCCCCAGGCCGGCGCCCCGGCCCGCCTGGAGACGGTCTCGCTGTACACCAACGGCCCCTTCACCGACCTCTGCCGCGGTCCCCACGCGCCGAGCACCAAGACGATCGGCGCCTTCAAGCTGCAGTCCGTCGCCGGCGCCTACTGGCGCGGGGACTCCACCCGGACGATGCTCACCCGCATCTACGGCACCGCCTTCTTCACGAAGGCCGAACTGCAGGAGCACCTGCGGCGCCTGGAGGAGGCTCGCGCCCGCGACCACCGCCGCCTGGGCCGCGAGCTCGATCTCTTCCAGTTCTCCGAGCTCTCGCCGGGCGCGCCCTTCTGGAAGCCCGCGGGGATGGCCGTGTGGAACGCCCTCACCGACTTCTGGCGCCAGGAGAACCGCGCCCGCGGCTACCGCGAGGTGAAAACGCCGATCCTCTACGACGTCGAGCTCTTCAAGCAGTCAGGGCACTGGGCGACGTACAAGGAGAACATGTACTTCACCGAGGTCGAGGACCGTCCGATGGGCCTGAAGCCGATGAACTGCCCGGCCCACATCCAGATCTACAAGGACGAGCGCCGCTCCTACCGCGACCTGCCGATCCGCTACTCCGAGGCCGGCCTCGTGCACCGCCACGAGCCCTCCGGGGTGCTGCACGGGCTGCTGCGGGTGCGCCACATCACCCAGGACGACGCCCACATCTTCTGCACCGAGGAGCAGGTCCAGGAGGAGGTCGTGCGCTGCCTGCGCTTCGGCTTTCACATCTACGAGCTGTTCGACTTCGAGCCGCGCCTGGAGCTCTCCACCCGACCCGCCAAGCGGATCGGCAGCGAAGAGATGTGGGACCGCGCCGAGGGCGCCCTCGCCGGCGCCCTGCAGGCGGAGGGCTTGGAGTACGAGCTGAACCCCGGCGACGGCGCCTTCTACGGACCCAAGATCGACCTGCACATGAAGGACTCGATCGGCCGCTCCTGGCAGCTCGGCACCGTGCAGCTGGACTACTCGATGCCCGAGCGCTTCGACCTCGCCTACGTCGGCGCCGACAACGCCGAGCACCGCCCCGTGATGATCCACCGCGCGCTGCTCGGATCCTTCGAGCGCTTCATCGGCATCCTCGTCGAGCACTACGCCGGCGAGCTGCCGCTGTGGCTGGCGCCGCTGCAGGCGATCGTGCTCCCGGTGTCCGACCGCTTCAATGAGTACGGCAGGGGGGTCCTGCAGGCGCTCCGCGCCCATGGCCTGCGCGTCGAGCTCGACGAGCGCGGCGAGTCGATCGGGCGCAAGATCCGCGAGGCCGAGCTGCGCCGTGTTCCCTACATGCTCGTCGTCGGCGAGCGCGAGCAGCAGGCCGGCAGCGTCGCCGTGCGCGAGCACCGGGCTGGAGACACCGGCGAGGAGCCGGTGCGGGCGCTTGCCGAGCGTCTCGCCGAGCGCGTACGAGCGCGCGTGGCGCATCCGTGAATAACCCGGAGCGCTCCCTTGCGCGCCGCCGGCGCGCCGCTATACTCGGCCGCCTTGACGTCTCGTCTTCACTCAACGCGCCGCGCCTGCCCATCCGCTTGACGCGCAGCCAGGACAGCTAGTGCCGGTACCGCGCAGGTTCGACCGGCGCCCGCCCGAGCGGGACACGACGAGAGTCAACGAGCGCATCCGCGTACCCGAGGTGCGGTTGATCGACGACGAGGGCAACCAGGTCGGGGTGCTCAAGACCCCCGATGCCCTGCGCTTCGCCCAGGAGCGCGACCTCGACCTCGTCGAGGTCGCCCCCGAGGCCCGCCCACCGGTGTGCCGGGTGCTGGACTACTCCAAGTACAAGTACGAGCAGGCCCAGAAGGTCAAGCAGGCGCGCAAGCACCAGCAGCAGATCACGATCCGCGAGATCAAGTTCCGCCCCAAGATCGCCCAGCACGACTACGACACCAAGAAGGGCCACGTCGAACGCTTCCTGCGCCACAAGGACAAGGTCAAGGTCACGATCATGTTCCGCGGGCGCGAGGTCACCCACCCCGAGCGCGGCACCGCGATCCTCGACAAGCTCGCCGAGGAGCTCGGCGAGCTGGGGGTCGTCGAGCAGCGCCCGATGCAGGAGGGCCGCAACATGACGATGATGCTCGCCCCCTCCAAAGCCGTCCTCGCCGGTCGCTTCGACCCATCCTCGCCGGACGGCGCCGGCTCCCCCGAGGCCGCCGAGGAGGCCGTCGCAGACGCGGTCGGACCGGGCGGGGCCCAGGCCGACGGGCCCGTGGTACAGACCGGCGAGCCCCCGGCCCAGGCCGACGAGCCCGCCACCGCTCCAGACATCGAGCTTTCTTCCGCCGAGGCGGGCACGCCGAGCGAGAGCGCCTCGTAGCTCAGGCCGCGCGGCTGCTCTTCATCCCGAGCATCGCCGCATCCGCGTGGTGCAGCAGCTGCTCGGCGGTGCTCCCGTCGTGCGGGTACACGCTCGCCCCGAGGCTCGCCCCGACGTGCACCGCGCCGGCGTCCAGCCGGATCGGCTCGGCCAGCGTCTGGCTCATCCGGTCGAGGAAGGCCTCGACTTCGCGACGCGGGTTGCGCAACATGCTCAGCAGCGCCACGAACTCGTCGCCCCCGTAGCGCGAGATCAGCTCCTCCTCCCGCACCGCGCGGCGCAGGCGGGTGGCGAGCGTGCGCAGGACCTCGTCCCCGGCGCGGTGTCCGAGGGTGTCGTTGATGCGCTTGAACCCGTTGAGGTCCATGTAGACCAGCGCCACCGCGCAGCCCTGGCGCTGGGCGCGGGCGATGGCGCGGTCGAGCTCTTTGTGGAACAGCCGGCGGTTGGCGAGGTCCGTCAGCTGGTCGTGGTGGGCCTGGTGGCGCAGCTGCTCCAGGATGGTGCGTCGCTCGCTGATGTCGACGAACGTCGCGATCACCCCGAACGGCCGACCCTGGGCGTCGGGCGCCGTGCGCGAGCTCAGCGAGATCCACGTCGTCTCGCCCTGGCCGTCCGGGACGCCCATCACGACGGCGCGGTGCGCGCGTCCGGTCTGCAGCGTCTCCGCCGCCGGGTGGCCCGCCAGCGGCCAGGGCGAGCCGTCCTCGTGCACGAAGCGCCAGCGCCGGTCGCGGACGTGGCGGGCGAGGAGCTGATCGCGACTCATGCCGAGGATCCTCCCGGCCGCGTTGTTGGCGTAGACGACTCGACCGTGGGGATCGAACACGAGCACCCCCTCGCCGAGCATCTCGGTGGCGATGTTCATGCGGCTCTCCAGCATCCGCAGCTCGGCTCGCTGCGAGCGCAGCTCCTCCCGCAGTCGCTCGGAGGTCGCGATCGACTGGGCCAGACGCTCGCAGGCGAGGTCCACGGCGCGCTCGGGGTCGCCGCCCGCCTCGTGGGTGACTTCGCGCAGGGCTCGCGCGATCGCGCTGGGGGCATCCTGCGCCTGGCGCCGGGCGCGATGCGCGTCGAGGTGTGCAGTCGGAGCCCGCTCCACCGTGTCCTCATCGGAAGAGACCGTCGATTACATGACGGCCACCCGGGGGCATGGACGGCAGTACCGTGGCCGCGCAACAGTTCGTGCAGGGCCATCGCGGCCCGCTCCGAGCGGCTCTGCACGGGCTTCGGGTGCGGCGTCTGCCATAATCACCGGCCCGAGACCGCGAAGCCGGCCAGGACCACTGGCGGCCGTCCGTGATCTCGCCAAGACGATGCCCAAGATGAAGACCCACTCCGGCGCCAAGAAGCGCTTCAAAGTCACCGCCTCCGGCAAGGTGCGCGGCCGCCACCCCTACACCAGCCACATCCTCGAGAAGAAGTCGCCCAAGCGCAAGCGCGCCCTGGCCGGGCCGGCGATTCTCTCCGACCACGACACTCCGCGCGTGAAGCGGATGCTGGGGGTCGGCAAATGACCCGCGTCAAGCGCTCGCTGCACGCTCGCAAGAAGCGCCGCGCGACGCTGGAGCTCACCAAGGGCTTCCGCGGCGAGGCCCACTCCAACTACCGGCGTGCCAAGGAGGCCTTGATCAAGGCCGACACCTACGCCTACCGCGACCGCAAAGTCCGCAAGCGCGACTTCCGCCGGCTGTGGATCACCCGCATCAACGCCGCCGCCCGCGAAAACGGCATGAGCTACTCGCAGTTCATGCACGGCCTCGCCCTGGCCGGCATCGAGCTCGACCGCAAGGTGCTCGCGGACGTCGCCGTCCGCGACGCCGAGTCCTTCCGACGTTTTGCGCAGGCCGCCCGCGAGGCGTCGGCTGCCTGAGCACAGGCGTCCCGACATCGAAGCCTCCCGGGCGCCGCTCCTGCAAAGGGACGGCGCCTTTTTTGTATCTAACAAGCCCCGACCGAGACCCACACAAGCAAACTCAAGCCAGGCGATGACGACGACGATCGAATCCCCCCACAACCCCGGCCTGCGGGATCTGCGGCGTCTGCAGCGCCGTCGCGAGCGCGCCAGGAGCGGACGCTTTCTCGCCGAGGGCGAGGATCTGATCGCCGCCGCCGCCGAGGCCGGGTGGGAGCCACTCCAGGGCTATCGCGCCGCCGGCAGCGGACTCGGCGGCGAGCGCTTCCGCGACGTCACCCCCGCCGCCCTCGCCGCCGTCAGCGCCCTCGGCTCGGGGACGCGCGCGATCGGCGTCTACCCCCAACGCTGGTGTCAGACAGCGCTCGGCCCGCTCTGCGTCTACCTGCACGGGCTCGCCGACCCCGGCAACGTCGGCACCGTGCTGCGCTGCGCCCACGCCTTCGGCGCGAGCTCCGTCGCCCTCGGCCCCGGCTGCGCCGACCCCTACTCGCCGAAGGCCGTCCGCGCCAGCATGGGCGCCATCTTCGCCGTCGCCCTCGCCCGTGTACCGGACGTCGCGGCCCTGCCGGGGGTACACGTCGCGCTCGCCGCCCACGCCGGTCGGCCTCTGCGCGAGCTCGCCGAAGAGCTGCGCCAGGCAGGCGCCCTGAGCCTGCTCGTCGGAGCCGAGCGCGAGGGGCTGCCGGCCGACCTGCTCGCCGCCTGCCAGCATGTCGCCCATATCCCCATCCACGGCGACTCGCTCAACGCCGCCACCGCGGCCGCCATCGCGCTGTACGAGCTGAGCGACTCCATCGGCCCCGGCTCAAACGCCTCCCAGCGCGTCGACTCCCAGTCGGCTGCCACAACCTCTAGGGTCCAGCCCTCGTGATCGAACGCGTCGAACAACTACGCCAGGAGGCCCGCGGCGCGGTTCAGGAGGCCACCGGCGCCGAGCAGTTGCAGGCGCTGCGGGTGCGCTACCTCGGACGCAAGGCCGAGCTGCCGCGGATCCTGCGCGGCGTCCGCGAGCTGCCGCCCGAGCAGCGGGGACCCGTCGGCAAGGCCGCCAACGAGGCGCGCCAGGGGATCGAGGCGCTGATCCAAGCCCGCTCGGCCCAGATCGACGCGCAGCGCCTGGAGCGCAGCCTGCGCGAGGATCGCCTCGACGTCACCCTGCCCGGCAGCCCGCCGCAGCCCGTCGGCCGCCTGCACGTCCTCACGGCGACCTGGCGGGAGCTGGAGGACATCTTCGTCGGGCTCGGCTTCACCGTGCTCGAGGGGCCCGAGGTAGAGACCGTTCACTACAACTTCGACGCGCTGAACCACAGTCCCACCCACCCCGCGCGGGCGTTGACGGACACCTTCTACGTCAGCGACCACGCCGTGCTGCGCACCCACACCTCGCCGATGCAGATCCGCGCCATGGAAGCCCACCCGCCGCCCCTTTACGTCGTGATTCCCGGCCGCGTCTACCGGCCCGACAGCGACGCCACGCACACCCCTCAGTTCCACCAGGTCGAGGGGCTCGCCGTCGACGAGGACATCACGCTCTCAGACCTCAAGGGCACCCTGCTCGCCTTCGCCCGCGCCGTCTTCGGGGAGGAGCGCGAGGTGCGCCTGCGCCCGCACTTCTTCCCCTTCACCGAGCCCTCCGTCGAGGTCGACGTCTCCTGCTTTCACTGCTCCGGCTCAGGCTTCCTCAAAGACGGCGCCCGCTGCCACCTCTGCAAGGGCGAGGGCTGGCTGGAGGTGCTCGGCGCCGGCGAGGTCGACCCCAACGTCTACGCCCACGTGCCCACCACCGAGGCCAACGCGCCCGGGTATGACTCCGAGCGCGTCCAGGGCTTCGCCTGGGGGATGGGCATCGAGCGCATCGCGATGCTCAAGCACGGCATCCCCGACCTGCGCCTCTACTACGAGAACGACCTGCGTTTCCTGGAGCAGTTCGGATGAGGGTCCCCCTGGAGTGGCTGCGCGAATACTGCGATCCGGCGCTCGGCGTGCGCGGCATCGAGGAGCGGTTGACGATGACCGGCACCAAGGTCGAGGCGATCCATCATCACGGCGTGCGCGAGCCCGAGTGCTTCCTCGTCGGGCGGATCGTGCGGTGCGAACGCCACCCCGACGCCGACCGGCTCAGCGTCTGCACGGTCGATCTTGGCTCCGCCTCGGCCGACGGGCCGGCGACGATCGTCTGCGGCGCTCCCAACGTCGCCGCCGGGCAGACGGTCGCCGTGGCGCGCCCCGGAGCGGTCATGCCCGACGGGACCAGGATCAAGCGCGCCAAGCTGCGCGGCGTCGTCTCCGAAGGCATGATCTGCGCCGAGCAGGAGCTCGGAATCGGCACCGGCCGCGACGGGATACTCGTGCTCGACGAGCTCGTCAGCGCCGGACAGCTGCACCGCGCCGGCCCGCGTGAGCCCGGCGTGCCCGGGCGCGGGCGCGGCGCCCCCCTCACGGAGCCCCCCGCGCCCGGCACGCCGCTCGGCGAGGTCCTGCCGCTCGCGACCGAGGTCGTCGAGCTCGAGATCACCCCCAACCGGCCCGACTGCCTCGGCGTCTACGGCGTCGCGCGCGAGCTGCACGCCGCCACCGGCGCCCCGCTCGCGCCCGCCCCGTGGGCGCGGGATCCAGGCAGCGCCGGATCGCTCGGCGCGACCGCGGCCGTCAGCGTGCGGTGCGGCGAGCTCTGCCCCCGCTTCACCGCCCGGGTCTTCGAGGACGTCACCCTCGGGCAGTCCCCGCCGTGGCTGAAGGCGCGCCTCTCCGCCGCCGGGCAGCGACCGATCAACAACGTCGTCGACATCACCAACTACGTCATGCTGCTCACCGGCCAGCCCCTGCACGCCTTCGACCTCGACCGCGTCGCCGGCGGGCAGCTGGTCGTCCGCTGCGCTCGCCACGGCGAGGAGGTGCAGACGCTCGACGGCCAGACCCGCACCCTCGACGAGCAGATGGTGCTGATCTGCGACGCCGACGGGCCGACCTCGATCGCCGGGCTGATGGGGGGCGCGCGCTCGGAGGTGGGTGAGGGCACGACCCGCGTCCTGCTCGAGGTCGCCACCTGGAACGGCCCCAACATCCACCGCACCAGCTGGGCTCTGGGACTGCGCAGCGAGGCCTCCTCGCGCTTCGAGAAGGGGCTCGCCCCCGAGCAGTGCGACCAGGCCCAGGCGCTCGCCACCAGCCTGCTCGTCGAGCTCTGCGGCGCCACCGTGCTGCCCGGCACGATCGACGTCGGCGAACGCTCCGCCGCCGGCGGCGAGCCGGTGGCGGCCACGCGCATCCGCCTGCGCGAGGCGCGCGTCCAGGCGATCCTCGGTGTCCCCGTCGCGCGCGAGCGCCAGCGCGAGATCCTGCGGGCGCTCGACTTCGACGTCGCCGATGCCCCCGACGGGCTCGACGTCGAGGTGCCCCCGCTGCGCCGCGCCGACGTCACCCGCGAGGCCGACCTGATCGAGGAGGTCGCCCGCATCGACGGCCTGGAGAAGCTGCCCGCGACGCTGCCCGGCCGGCGGCCCGCCGGGATGCTCTCACCCGGCCAGCGGCTGCGCCGGCGCGTCGTCGACGCGCTCGCCGGACGCGGGCTGTACGAGACCGTCGGCTGGAGCTTCACCTCGCCGGGACGGCTCGACGAGCTGCAGCTCTCCGACGACGACGTCCTGCGCCGCGCCGTCGCGCTGCGCAACCCGCTCTCCGAGGAGCAGTCGCTGCTGCGCACCACGCTGCTCTGCTCGCTGCTGGACTCCGCCGCGCGCAACGCCGCCCGCGGCAGCGCCGACCTGCGGCTGTTCGAGGTAGGCGCCGTCTTCCAGCGGGGAGTCGCCGGCGGATTGGAAGAGCGGGAGACCGGCGTCGAGGAGCACCGCGCGCTCGGGGTGCTGCTCGCCGGTCGGCTCGCGCCTGCGACCTGGGCCGCGCCGGAGCCGCCGCGCGCCGACTTCTATGCGGGAAAGGCGCTGCTGGACATGCTCGCGCAGACCCTCCGCGTGGAGCTCGAGTGCGAGGCCGGCGCGTCCCTGCCGTTCCTGCATCCGGGGCGGTGTGCGCGCGTGCGCGCCCGCGCGCACGCGCGCACACTCGGCTGGATCGGGGAGCTGCACCCGGAGGTCGCCCGCCGCTTCGACCTGCTCGCGCCCGCCGCCGACGGCGCCGGGGACGGACTGCCGGTGGCGATCGAGCTCGACCTCGACGCGCTCGTCGAGGAGGCCCAGGTCGAGACCGCCTACCGCGACGTCATCTCCTACCCCGCGCTGCGTCAGGACCTCGCCGTGGTGCTGCCCGAGACCGTGGCCGCCGCGCAGGCGCTCGCCGCGGTCCGCGAAGCGGGCGGCAGGACGCTCGAAGGCGCCGAGGTCTTCGACGTCTATACCGGCCCCCAGATCGGCGCCGGCCGCCGCTCGCTGGCGCTCGCGCTCGCCTTCCGCGCGCCCGACCGCACGCTCGCCGACGACGACGTCGCGCCGCTGCGCGAGCGGATCGTCGCGGCGCTGGCCGCGCTCGGGGGTGAGCTGCGTGGCTGACCAGAGCTTCGCGCCCGGCTCCCCGAGAGTGCTCGTCGCAGGCGCCACCGGCTTCGCCGGTGCGCTCGCCGCACAGCTGATCTGGCGCCACCCCGGACTGGAGCTCGTCGGGATCACCGGCCGCTCGGAGGTCGGACGGCGCCTGGACGAGCTCTACCCGCGCTATCGCGTGCCGCTGAGGATCGCCGAGCTCGACCTCGACGGCGTCCACGCCGAAGCCGCCGTCGTCGCCTACCCGCACGCCGCCGCCGCGCCCACCGTCGCCGCCCTGCGCGAGCGCGGGACGCGCGTCGTCGACCTCTCCGCCGACTTCCGCCTCTCCGAGCTGGCGACCTACGAGCACTGGTACGGCGAGCACCCGCGGCCCGAGCTGCTCGCCGACGCCGTCTACGGGCTCACCGAGCTGCACCGCGAGCGCATCGCCTCCGCGGAGATCGTCGCCAATCCCGGCTGCTACCCGACGGCGGCCGTGCTCGGCCTCGCCCCGCTCGCCCGCGCCGGGCTGATCCAAGATCTCGTGATCGACGCCAAGCAGGGAGTATCCGGCGCGGGACGCACCTTCGACGAGACCACCCACCTCTCGATGGCGGGCGAGAACATCCTCCCCTACAAGGTCGCCGCCCACCGTCACACGCCGGAGATCGAGCAGCAGCTGGGCGAGCTGGACCCCGCCGGCCGTGAGCTCCGGGTTCAGTTCCAGGCGCACCTCGTCCCGCTCGACCAGGGCGAGCTCGCGAGCTGCTACGTCACGCCCACCCGCGCCGTCGAGCAGGCCGAGCTGCGCGAGCTCTACGCCGCCGCCTACGCCGCGGAGCCGTTCGTCGAGGTGCTCTCCACGCCGCCCGGCACCCGCGACGTCTGCGCCACCAACTTCTGCCGCGTCTTCGCCGCCGCCGACGGGCACACCGGCAAGATCGTCGTGCTCTCCGCGATCGACAACCTCTGGAAGGGCACCTCCTCACAGGCCGTCCAGAACCTCAACGTCATGTTCGGCCTGTCCGAGAGCGAAGGGCTGCTCTGATGGCCGACGCCTCGGTGGGGCGGGACCGGCCGGCGTCCGACGGCTGGGAGCACACCGACCTGCGCGGCGACCGCTCCACCGCGGGCCCGCCGCGGCCGTTCTTCCGCTCGCGCTGGGTGCCCGCGCCCGGGCATGTGCGCGAACTGGCGCCCGACGCGGGGCTCCCGGCCGGCTTTCGCGCCGCCGGCGTCGCCTGCGCCATCAAGCCCAGCGGCAACCCCGACGTGGGCCTTCTGATCTGCGACGTCGCCCCCGCCGACGGCGCCAGCAGCGCCGCGCGCTTCACCGCCAGCTCGACGGCCGCCGCCCCCGTGCTGCTCAGCCGCGAGCGCTGCGATCTGAACGCCCTGCGTGCCGTGCTCGTCAACTCCGGCTGCGCCAACGCCGCCACCGGCCGCCGCGGCCTCGACGACGCCGCCAAGACCCAGGGCGCCGCCGCGATCGCGCTCGGCGTCGCCCCCGAGCAGGTCGCGCTCGGCTCCACCGGCGGCATCAGCCACGCGCTGCCCGTCGAGAAGATGCTCAAGGGCATCCTCGCCTGCTCCCAGACGCTGCGCCGCGACGGCGATGGCGACTTCCAGCAGGCGATCCAGACGACCGACGCCTTCGAGAAGCGCGCCAACCTGGAGGTGACACTGCCCTCCGGGACCGTGCGCCTCTGCGCCCAGTGCAAGGGCGCCGGCATGATCTCCCCGAACTTCGCGACCATGCTCTGCTTCGTGGAGACCGACGCCGCGCTCGCGCCCGAGACCGCCGAGCTCCTGCTCGGGGTCTGCGTCAAGCGCTCGTTCGATCGCTGCACCGTGGATGGCCAGCTCTCCACCAACGACACGGCGATCCTCATCGCCTCCGGAGCCGGCGGCGTGCACATCGCGCCGGAGAGCGAGGACGAGCGCCTCTTCGGGGAAGCCCTCGACGCGCTCCTGCGCCAGCTCGCGATCATGATGGTCGCCGACGGCGAGGGCGCCCACCGCATCGCCCGCCTCGTCGTGCGCGGCGGCGCGCTGCCCGGCCACCCCGACGCCGTCGAGCGCGCGGCGCGCGCCGTCGCCAACTCGCCTCTGGTCAAGGCCGCGCTGAACGGCGCCGACCACAACTGGGGGCGCATCGTCCAGGCGCTCGGGGGCGCGCTGAGCGGGCGGGACTCCCATCCCATGCCGTTGGCGTGCGACGTCGCGATCGAGGGGACGCGTGTATGTGTGGGCGGGGTTGCCGTCCCCTTCGACGAGGAGCGCCTCGGCGAGGCGATTCGCGCCACCGAATTGGAGTACGAGATCGCCCTGCCGGGCGACGGCCAGGAGACGGAGGTCTTCTTCTCCGATCTCTCACACGAGTACGTCACGATCAACGCCGACTACACGACATGAGCGACGCCGACGCATCCCTGCCGGCCGGTGCCGGTTCGCCCGCCGATGGTGCCTCGTCCGCCGGTGGTGCCTCGCCCTTCACCGCCCTGGAGAGCCGCGGCGCCGCGATCGGCACCCTGCTGGAGGCGCTGCCCTACATCCGCGAGTTCCGCGGCCGCACGGTCGTCATCAAGCACGGCGGCGCCGCCATGGTCGACGAGGTCCTGCGCGAGGAGTTCGCCCGCGACATCGTGCTGCTCAAGTACGTTGGCCTGAATCCGATCGTCGTCCACGGCGGCGGGCCGGAGATCACCGCCTACATGGAGCGCCTGGACCTCCCCGTTCAGTTCGTCGACGGCCTGCGCGTGTCCGATGCCGCGACCGTCGAGATCGCCAAGATGGTGCTCGTCGGCAAGGTCAACAAGGAGATCGTCGGGCGCATCTCCCGCCACGGCCAGCCCGCGGTCGGGCTCTGCGGCGACGACGGCTCGCTCTTCCGCGTCGCGCGCCGCAGCGCGCCCGGCGGGCAGGACATCGGCTTCGTCGGTCGCATCGAGCGCGTCGGCGTGGACGTCCTGCACCACATCGCCAGCGACTACGTCCCCGTCATCGCCTCCGTCGGCGCCGACCGCGAGGGCAACTCCTACAACGTCAACGCCGACGAGGCCGCCGCCGCCGTCGCCCGGGCGCTCGGCGCCCACAAGATCGTCTTTCTCACCGACGTCCGCGGCTGGCTCGCCGACGCCGGCGACCCCGACAGCCTGATCGCCCAGGCAACCGTCGAGCAGATCCGCGACGCCCTGCCCAGGCTGGATGGAGGGATGCGACCCAAGCTGCAGGCCTGCGTCGAGGCGATCCACGGCGGCGTCGGCTCCGCGCACATCATCGACGGGCGCATCCCGCATTCGCTGCTGCTCGAGCTCTTTACCGACGCCGGCATCGGCACCAAGATCGAGGCCGCGCCGTGAGCGTCGCCGATGTTCACCGAAGGGCGGCCATCAGTGCTTGCTGAGCTGCAGACGATCGAGGCCGCGAGCGTCATGCGCACCTATGCCCGCTTCCCGGTCGAGTTCGTCCGCGGGCAGGGCGCGCGCCTGTGGGACGCGCAGGGCAACGAGTACCTGGACTTCCTGTGCGGCATCTCGGTGACGAACGTCGGGCACTGCCACCCGGCGGTCGTGCGGGCAGTCTGCGAGCAGGCCGCGCGGCTGATGCACGTCGGCAACCTCTTCTACACCGAGCCCGCCATGCGCCTCAGCCGGCGTCTGGCCGCGTCGAGCCTCGGTGGGCGCGTCTTTCTCTGCAACTCCGGCGCCGAGGCCAACGAGGCCGCGCTCAAGCTCGCCCGCAAGGCACGGCCCGGGGGAGACGTCGTGGTCGTCCACGGCGCCTTCCACGGGCGCACCTACGGCGCGCTCTCGGCCACCCCCCAGGAGTCTAAGCAGGCGCCGTTCGCGCCGCTCGTGCCGGGCTTCCGCGCGGTCGCCCCCGAGCCCGCGGCGCTGCGCGCGACCGTAGACGGCAATACAGCCGCCGTCCTGCTCGAGCCCATCCAGGGCGAGACCGGGGTGCACGTCCTCTCCGATGAGCTCCTGCGCACCGCGCGAGAAGTCTGTGACACCCACGGCGCCGCCCTCGTCTTCGACGAGATCCAGTCAGGCATGGGGCGCACCGGGACGCTGTGGGCGTACGAGCAGACGGGGGTCGTGCCTGACGCTATCACCGCCGCCAAGGCACTCGGCGGCGGGCTTCCGATCGGAGCGCTCATCACCGGGGAGCGGCTGGCCGACGTCTTCGCGCCGGGCGATCACGGCTCCACCTTCGCCGGCGGGCCGGTCGTCTGCTCGGCCGCGCTCGCCGCGCTCGACGTCATCGACGACCCCGCGCTGCTCGCGCGCGTGGGCGTCCTCGGCGAGCGGCTCGCCGTCCGGCTGCAGGAGCTGCCGCATGTCCTCGCCGTGCGCGGCCGCGGGCTGATGCTGGCCTGCGAGCTCGACGTCGCCGCACCCGAGCTGGTCCGCCGCCTGCTGATCGAGCAGCGCCTCGTCGCCAACGCCACCGGGCCGACCACGCTGCGGCTGCTGCCGCCGCTGGTGCTCGACGAGGCCGACGTCGACGAGGCGGTGCGACGGTTGGGGGTCGCGCTCGGCGGCTGAGCCACCGCGGGCCTGCGCTCATTCGCGACCCGTGCTCTCCCCGCCCGCCTCCAGTAGCCTCCGCAGCCCATGAGCGCCATCGACCCCGACGCCTTCCCGCCGCGCACCGCCTCCTACGAGGCCGACCCCGCCCGGGTCGACCGCGTCCTGCTGCTCTACTCTGGCGGGCTGGACACGAGCGTCATGCTCAGGTGGATCCAGGACCGCTACGACGCCGAGGTGGTCTGCCTCACCGTGAACCTCGGCCAGCCCGGCGAGGACTACGCGGTGATCGAAGACAAGGCCCTGCGGCTCGGCGCGTTGGAATGCCACGTGGTGGATGCGCGCGAGCAGTTCGCGCACGACTACCTCGCGCCGGCCATCAAGGCCAACGCCCTCTACGGCGACTACCCCCTGTTCACCGCCCTCGGCCGGCCCCTGATCGCCAAGCTCGCCGTCGACTACGCGAGGCGCACGGGTTGCGACACGATCGCCCACGGCTGCACCGGCAAGGGCAACGACCAGGTTCGCATCGAGGCCACCGTCGCGACCCTCGGGCCCGAGCTGAAGGTGATCGCGCCCGTCCGGTCCTGGCAGATGGGCCGCGAGGAGGAGATCGCCTACGCCCGTCAGCACGGCATCCCAATCAAGGGCGGCGCCGAGGTCACGCCATACTCGATCGACGACAACCTCTGGGGCCGCTCCTCAGAGGGCCGCTGGATCGAGCAGCTCGACCACGCCCCCGAGGACGACGTCTTCCAGCTGGTCACCCGCCCCGAGCAGGCCCCCGACGAGGCCGAGATCGTGACCATCGCCTTCGAGAATGGGCTGCCCGTCGCCCTGAACGGCGAGCCGCTCGGGCTCGTGCGGCTGATCGAAGCCGCCGCCGACATCGCCGCCCGCCACGGCGTCGGCATCGTCGACCACATCGAGGACCGCATCGTCGGGCTGAAGGTTCGCGACATCTACGAGGCCCCCGCCGCCGCGCTGATCCTGCCCGCCCACCGCGAGCTGGAGCGGCTCGTCGGGACCATCCACCAGAACCAGCTCAAGCCCCAGATCGAGCGCCAATGGGCCTACCTCGTCTACGCCGGGTTGTGGTGGGAGCCCCTGCGTTTGAACCTCGACGCCTACATGGACTCCGTCAACGAGCGCGTCACGGGCGCGATCGGGCTGAAGCTCTACAAGGGCCACGCCCGGGTCGTGACCCGCGAGTCGCCGCATGCCGTCTACGACGCCGCCCTGGCCTCCTTCGCGGAGTCCGGCGGCCTCTTCTCGCAGACCGCCTCGCCGGGCTTCATCGAGCTGTGGTCGCTGCAGTCGCGCATGGCCTGGCGGCTGCGCGGCGAATAGTCGCTCGTGCCGCCGGTCCGCGGCGGCGCCGGCCGGGTGAGGCCGAGGGGAGGTGGAGAACTAGGAGGGTCTAGCGAAACTCGCTAGACCGCACCGCTCCACGGGTTTTGGACGTGTTCGGATGATGCGTACCCCAGACTCCGGTGCAACCTACCCCAAGCGTAGACTCCGCGCGTGTCTACGCCGCCCGAGACCGATGGCGGACCGCCGCAATCTCGCCCCATTCGACGCCTTTTTAGGCGCAGGCGGCGGCCCGTGGCTCCCGAGAACCTGCACGGGCTTGGCTGGGGCTCCGTTCTAAAGCACGCCTGGCGACACATCAAAGACAGTGGGAGGGTGGTGCTTGGTGGCTTCGTCGTGTCGGCCGTGTTACCCCCTCTCTACCAGTGGTGGGATACCTACCACTGGAGCCACAGGGGCTTGGACGAAGTGACCGGCGGTGGCTGGGAGTCATCGCTCATCGGTGTCGCCGTATGGCTCGCGCTCGTGACCATATGGCATCTGACACGGGCTCCGATAGGGCACGCCCGGGAGGTACTCTCCGCTCGGGATAGGCGTCATGCGGCTGAGGTGGCGCGTGTACGTGCGGAGAAGGCCGTCCCGATCGTGAACGTCGGCGATCGCCACTACCACTTCAACTTCGGTGAAAACCCCGACCCCGCCGCGATTGCGGCGGCCCTCCAAGGCCAGGTCGATCCGGAACCACTTCGACAGATCGGCGCCGCCGATGAAAAGCCGACGGCTCGTAAAGACCAGAAGCGGCCAAAACGCCTGCAAAATCCTCAAGTTGAGGCCGATGGTTCCGATGACGGGACCGATGGTCCCGGTCATGCCGAGTCCGGCAAGTAGGACGAAGCGACGCAAAGAGCCCGCTTCGGGCATAATCTCGCGCGCGATGTCGCAACCGCCGCAGCCAGGGGAGATGCAGCAGCCGAACATCGTGATTCCTCCGGAGGAGTTCGGAGGACGGTGGGCGAACGCAGCGCAGCTACAGCGGACGCCCCACGAGTTCACGCTCGACTTCATCCGTGTTGGCCCGCAAGGGCAGTTCGGGACGGTTCAAGCGCGGATCAACTTCTCGCCGCTTCTTCTCGCACACCTGGCAGAGCTTTTCGGCAACGCGTGGGAGCAATACACTAAAGAGGCTGGAATGCCGAAAGAAGAGGATGAGTCATGAGCGAACCTCTGTATGGAACCACGAAGACGGCGGAGCCGATCCCGGTGCCTCGTGATCGGCCATTCGTCACGAGCACGCCCAACCCCACGGCGGCGCCGGACCAAGCTGCGATGAAGGCGTATTACGCCATCGTGAGCAGGGACTTCCGGGCGCAGCATCAGCAGCACCTGAGCGGTCCGGCCGAACCCTGAGCACGGCTGGCTTTCCGTCCGGTCGGCCCGGTAGTTTTTGGCTTAGATAAGCCAAAATGACCCCCGCGACGTTGGCGCGTCCGGGGGTCCGGATCACAGGAGATAGACCCTCCCATGACCTCCCGGACCGTAGCACGGCGCCCCGTCGCCGACGACCTCGCGTACATCCTCGTCTCGCCGGAGATCCGCGACTTCATCGACCGGCTCCAGACCACCCGCGAAACGGGACGCCCCGGCTACCCGCTGCGGGCAATGGTCGGGATGGCGCTCGCCAAGAGCCTGTACGCCTTGCCGACGTGGACGCGTACGGTGGCGCTCGTGCGCGAGCACCGCGCCTTGGCGGCGGTGATCGCCCCGGACGGAGACATTCCGTCCATTTTCGCCTGCTACCGCTTCACGGCGAAGCTCCGCGAGCACGCCTCCGTGCTGGAGGACTGCATAGCAGCGGTCGTCCGGGCGCTGAAGCGCCGAAATCCGCTGCTCGGCTGGGACGTGGCGATCGACGCATCGGACATACCGGCGTATGCGAACGGCCAGCGCTACCGCTACAAGGGCGGTCCGGAACGCGAGAAGTACAGCGACCCGGACGCGAGTTGGGGGCACCGCTCGGCGGTCTCGACACGCAAGGGTGGCGGCTTCTACGGCTACCGCATCCATATGGCGGTCTGCGCGAAGACCGATCTACCGCTTGCGTGGACCGTCGAGACCGCGAAGGCGAACGAAGGGCCGACCGTCGCGCCGCTGCTCGACAAGCTCCACGCGCTCGGGATCGACCCCGAGACAGCGGCACTCGACAAGGGCTACGACAACACCACCGTCTACGACGCCTGCGCCGAGCGCGGCGTCCTGCCGGTGATCGCGCTCCGCAAGACCCCGGCCGTCCTACGCGGCGATCACAAGCCGCCATGCTGCGAGCACGGCGAGTGGCGGTTCGCTGGCGCCGATCGCAAGCGCGGTGCTACCAAATGGCGCTGCCCGACCTGCGAATGCCAGCCCGCGTCCGTCTGGGTGCGTGCCGACCGGCTGCACCCCCTGATACCGCGCGAGACGAAGCGCTGGAAGGGGCTCTATCGAGGCCGCGCATCCGTGGAGCGCGCGTTCGGCCGGCTCAAGAACGAATGGGCACTGGCACCGCTGCGCGTGCGCCGGATCGAGCGAGTCAGGACACATGCGAACTTGACGATCCTCGCCCAACTCGCGTGCGCCTTGGGGCATGCGGAAGCTCTCCGGCCCGCAGCGTAAGCTGGCAGGATTCGGTCTGCGCCAGACGAACTCCGGAGGTACATCATGAGTATCGAGCGCATTTTTCTCTGCGATTGCCGCGAGTGCGACGGCCACATGCGGACGGCCAGCACGTCCGCGTCGCCGTTTATCACGGTGACGGAAGGTGCTGGCCGCTCGCTGCACTTCTGCGATTGGGACTGCGTTCTCAAACACGCCGCCGCTAAGCCACCCGTCGAGACCATCCCGCTCGCGACCGCCGAGTAGCTACACGTCGTAGATAGGCACAGCGGCATTCATCTGTCGCCGCACTTGGTCGCAGATGTCGATGATCGGCTGCTTAGTGGCGGACTCCTTGGTCCAGAACAGGATCTCTCCTGCCGCGTTGTAGAGCCGAGCGTGATACAGACGCTTCTCGCTGTAGATCAGCTTGAAGTACATCGGACTAAACCTCCAGTAATGAGACTGATCGCCCTCTACAACCGCGGCCGGGCAGGTCGGGCGGAGGGATTGAGAGCACGGTACGGCCTTGCCCGGACGGAAATCCGTCCTCTGGCACCGATACCGTGCTGGTGCTGATCGGTTCTGCGTTGCTCCCCGGCCGGGCAAGACTTGGGAGCCCCGCTCTATGAGGCCGCCGCGCCGCTTGGACAGGGCGCGGCGCCTCCTTCTCCTGCCGTTTGAACCACGCCGGTGAGTTGAAGGCGACTCACCGCGCTGTGATGTAGTTGTGGGCGACGATCTTGGTGGCGTTCTGTCGAGCACCACCATTTTGTTCCAGGCGAGGATCGTTCGCGTTCTGGATCGGCTTGCGCCACGCCCAGCCCTGCGACGTGACGCCCCAGCGATCGTCAGGCGACCTTGCCGACGACCTCGATCAGACGGACGGCCGCACGGGTCGCGAAGACGAAGCCGTCCGAGGTCTGGTGGATCAGGCCAGCCGTCCGCAGTTCCCGCACGGCGTCGATAACGCGAGCAGCGTCATCCAGTTCGCGACCGAGGTCCTCGACCGACCAGACCTGCTGCTCGTCGCCGGTCATCAGGTGCAACACGAGCAGTTCCAGCTGGTTCAAGCGTTCCCCGGGCGTGGGGAGAGGGATATCTTGGTCGTGCATCAGGACTGACCTCCTGGTGTCGCGGCCCCCGGTCGGCTCCAACCGGCGCGGGGGCCAATTTCTAGGATGACGCCGACGCTAGACTCTCCCGGCGATGGGATCAAGCAGTTTCGCTAGCCGTTTCGCCGGACCCTCCTAGTTTGGCGAGGTGTGCGCGCGGGCGCGTGTGTGCGCGCACGCGCGCGCACACACCTCGGCGAAAGAGGACACGATGCGTCCGACGCCGTCCATACTCTGCGGAGGGTGATACCGGAGAGCGACGACGCCCGCGACGAGCCTCGGCGCGACGTGCTGGCCGCGAGACGGGCCAGGCGCGCCGGCCTCGGCGAGTCCGCTCCGGCTCAGCGCGCCGAGAGCGCCGAGGCGACGGTGCGCACGCTGGAGGGCAACCTCGCCGACCTGCGCCGGCGTCTGCTCGAGACCGAGCACGAGCGCGAACGCCTCGCCCAACAGCTCGCCGAGCGCGAGCACGAGCTGCGCCGGGTCAAGCAGCGTGAGTACGCCGAGCAGCAGCTCCGGGTGGAGGCCGAGGAGCACTTCACCCGCCTGCGCCGCGGCCATCACGCCGAGCTGGACCGCCTGCGGGAGCGTCTCGGCGAGGCCCGCGCCGCCGCCCAGCTCGCGCATGAGCGCGGCGTCCGCGCCGAGCACGAACGCGACGAGCTCGCCGGCCACCTCGTTCGGGTGAGCCAGAGCTGCGAGCGGCTGCAGTCCAGCATCGCCGCGCTGGCCGGCGTAGCCGCCGAGTTGCGGGGAACCTTCGAGCGCGAACGCGGCCTCGCCCGCAGGCGCATCTCCGAGCTCGAAGGCGCGCTCGCCCGCGCACAGCGGTCGCGGCCCTCCATCCCAGGTCCGCCCCTCGCGGCCACCGCGACGGGCAACGAGGCGGTGACCTCCGCGGAGGGGGAGGAAGACGCCAGGCGCGTCGAGATGGCCTCCGCGCTCGCCGCCGCCGTCGAGCGCCTGCGTGCCCGCGCGATCGAGCCGACGCCGGCGGTTTCGCCGCCTGCGGTCGGGTCACCGGCGCCGGAGGTGTCGAGCTCAGAGCGGGAGATCCCGACGGTCGTGGTGGTACCGCGGCTGTTCGGAGGCGCGCGGCGCTCCGAGCCGCGCCTCGCCGGGCTCGGGCGTCGCCTGGGCAAGGCACTAATTCGTTGGTCAGAGCGTTCTCAGGGCTCCGCGCGGCGGTAGTCCGCCGCCGCCAGGCCTAGTATCCAGGCACCGGTGAACAATCCCTCCTGCGCCCATCTGCACGTCCACTCCGAGTACTCCCTGCTCGATGGCGCGTGCAAGATCGAGGCGCTCGCAAAGCGCGCCGCGGAGTTCGGTCAGCCGGCCCTCGGGCTGACCGACCACGGCGTGATGAACGGCGCCGTCGAGCTCTACAAGGCCTGCACCAAGCATGGCATCAAGCCGATCGTGGGCTGCGAGATCTACCTCGCCGATCGCGCGCCCGGCGGCGGCAACGGCAACGGCGGCGGCAAGGTGCAGCGCAACCACCTGACGCTGCTCGCCGCCGACGACAGCGGCTACCGCAATCTCGTCAAGCTCTCCTCGTCGGGCTTTCTCGAGGGCCTGGTGCGGGGCAAGCCGACGGTCGACCTGCCACAGCTGGCCGCCCACTCGAGCGGCGTGATCGCGCTCACCGGCTGTCTCGCCTCGCGTTTCTGCCAGCGCCTCACCGAAGACCGGGTCGGGGACGCTCGCGCGCACGCCGAGGAGCTGCAGCAGGTCTTCGGCCGCGAGAACGTCTACTTCGAGGTCCAGCAGAACGGGATCCCCGCCCAGGACAAGTGCAACGAGGGCATCGTCCGCATCGCCGGCGAGCTCGGCGGCAGCCTGGTCGGCACCGGCGACGTGCATTACCTGCGCCGCGAGGACTACGACCATCACACGGCGCTGCTGTGCGTGCAGACCAAGAGCACGCTGGCGGCGCCGAAGATGACGTTCGACACCAACGAGTTCTACCTGCGCGACAACGCCGAGATGGCCGCCGCCTTCGCGCCGTGGCCCCAGGCGCTGCCCAGCACTCTGGAGATAGCCGAGCGCTGCGACGTGAAGATCGAGCTCGGCAAGCAGCTGATCCCCAGCTTCCCGACCCCCGACGGCGAGCCCGAGCGCGAGTACCTGCGGGCCCGTGTGTTGGAGGGGCTGCGCGCGCGCTATGGCGACCCGCCGCCGGCGCACGCGGTGGAGCGCATGGAGATGGAGCTCGGCGTGATCGACAGGATGGGCTTCAACGCCTACTTCCTGATCGTCTGGGACTTCGTCAAGTACGCCAAGGAGAATGGCGTCGCGGTCGGTCCCGGCCGCGGCTCGGCGGCCGGCTCGATCGTCGCCTACTGCCTGCGGATCACCGATGTCGACCCGCTGCGCTACGAGCTGCTGTTCGAGCGCTTCCTGAATCCCGAGCGTGTCTCGATGCCGGATATCGACATCGACTTCTCGGTGCGCGGCCGCGAGCGGGTGATGCGCTACGTCACCGAGAAGTACGGCCGCGAGTCGGTCGCCCAGATCGTGACCTTCGGCAAGATGTTCCCCCGCGCCGCCACCCGCGACGCGGCGCGGGTGCTGGGCTACGACTATGGCACCGGCGACCGTCTCGCGAAGCTGATCCCCGATCCCATCATGGGCCGGGCGCCGTCGTTCGAGGAGTGCCTGAAGGACGGCGAGCCGCTGCGCAAGGTCTACGACGAGGAGCCCGACGCACGGCGCATCGTCGACGTCGCCCAGGGCCTGGAGGGGATCGTGCGCAACTCCTCGATCCACGCCGCCGCCGTCGTCATCGCCGACCGCCCCCTGACGGACATAGTGCCGCTGCAGCTCGCGGACGCCGGCACCGACGAGAACGGCGACCGCGCCTACCGCACGGTCACCCAGTTCTCGATGAAGCCGATAGAGGAGATCGGTTTGCTCAAGATGGACTTTCTCGGGCTGCGCAACCTCGACGTGATCGAGGACGCCCTGGACATCATCGCCCGCTCCGGCGCCGGCCCCGACGGGCAGCCGGCGGAGCGACTCGACATGGCCAGGCTGCCGCTCGACGACCACAAGACCTACGAGATGCTCGCCAAAGGCGAATCGATCGGGGTCTTCCAGTTCGAGTCCGAGGGGATGCGGGAGGCGCTCAAGAAGGTCCGCCCCGACGAGTTCAACGACCTCGTGGCGCTGAACGCGCTCTACCGGCCCGGCGCGATGGACCAGATCCCGGTCTACGCCAAGGGCAAGCACCGGCCCGACACCATCTCCTACCCCGACGAGCGCCTGCGCCCGATTTTGGAGTCCTCCAAGGGCGTGATCCTCTACCAGGAGCAGGCGATGCAGATCGCCAAGGAGCTCGCGGGCTTCTCCGGCGCCAAGGCCGACGATCTGCGCAAGGCGATCGGCAAGAAGAACCGCGAGGCGATGGCGGCGCTCAAGCCCGAGTTCATCGAGGGCTGCCGCGCCTCGGGCACCCGGCCCGAGGTCATCGAGTTCCTCTGGCAGACAAACGAAAAGTCCGCCGACTACTCCTTCAACAAGTCCCACGCCGCCTGCTACGCGCTGATCGCCTACCGCACGGCCTGGTTGAAGGCCAACTACCCCGCCGAGTACATGGCGGCGCTGATCTCCTCGGTGATGTCGACCAAGGACAAGGTCCCGTTCTTTGTCGCCCGCTGCGAGGAGATGGGCATCGAGATCCTCCCCCCCGACGTCAACCTCTCAGACCACGAGTTCACGGTCGTGGACGGCAACATCCGCTTCGGCCTGGACGCCGTCAAGGGTGTCGGCTATCAGGCGGTGGAGGCGATCAAGCGCGCCCGCGAGGATGGGCCGGATGGGGGGAGGACGGGTGGGGGTCGATTCACCTCGCTGTGGGACTTCTGCGAGCGGGTCGACAACCGGACGGTCAACAAGAAGGCGATCGAGGCGCTCATCAAGTGCGGTGCCTTCGGCTCGACCGGCGCCAGTCGCAAGGGCATGCTCGACGTGCTCGAGCAGGCCCAGGCCGCCGGCCAGAAGATCCAGCAGGACGCCCAGATCGGGCAGGGCTCGATTTTCGATCTCGACGGCGCGGGCGGGACGGAGGCGCCGAGCTCGGCCGCCCCCGGCGCGGGGCTGCTGCGTCCGAGCCATCCACCGATACTCGCCGAGGAGTACGACCAGGCCGAGTTGCTCGCGATCGAGAAGGAGGCGATCGGCCTGTTCATCTCCGCGCACCCCCTGAAGCCGGTGCGCGAGGCGCTGCGGGCCCGCGCCGACTGCTCGCTGGCCGCCCTCGCCGATCGCCGTGACAAGGACTGGGTGACGGTAGGCGGAATCGTCACGGAGGCCAAGCGCATCAAGACCCGCAACGGCGACCACATGATGTTCGCCACCCTCGACGACCTCGAGGGGTCGGTCGAGCTGCTTGTCTTCGGCAAGGCGCTGGCGGAGCATGAGGCGGAGCTCGCCGTAGACCGGGTCCTGCTGGTGCGCGGCCGCGTGGACCACAAGGAGGCCGGCAAGACATGCCTCGTGGTTCAGAGCGTCGAGGCCTTCGAGCCCAGCGAGGAGGAGATCCGCCGCGCCGCCGCCACCACCGGGGCGGGCGCCGGCGGACGCCCCCGCTCGCGTGTCGCCGCCCAGACGGCCGGCCCGATCTGCCTGCGGGTGGACGCCACCCTGCTGCAGCCGGGGGTGATCCAGGATCTCAAGGACGTCATCGGCAACTACCCTGGAGAAGCCGAGGTGGTGCTGGAGATGAGCACCACCGGCGGCCCGCGGCGGCTGCGCTTCGGCGAGGCCTACCGCGTCGAGCCGACCCCGACGCTGCGGGCGGAGCTGGAGCAGATTCTCGCCCCGGCCGCCCTCGCGGCGGCTTGAGCGGCCGATCCCGCGCGAAATAGCCTGACCGCTATTGTTTTTTGCGCGCCTGCAGGCCGCGCTGGCGCAACTGCATGGCGAGCTGGACTTCGGTGCGCGAGGGGCCTTCCCGGTTCTCGCCGGGGGTCTCCAGGACGCAGGGGAGCTTTTGCAGGCCGGGGGCGGAGAGGAACGCGGCGCAGCCCTCCTCGCCGAGCTCGCCGATGCCGACGTTGGCGTGACGGTCGCGGTTCGAGCCAAGCGGGGTCTGGGAGTCGTTGAGGTGCAGGGAGCGGATGCGACCGCGCCCGAGGGCGCGCACGGCCTGGCGCTTGACGGCGTCCATGCCGGAGCTGGTGCGGATGTCGTAGCCCGAGGCCAGCAGGTGGCAGGAGTCCAGGCAGACCCCGAGGCGCTCCTCGCCGCCGGCGGCGTCGAGGAGGGCGGCGAGCTCGTCGAAGGAGCGCCCCAGGGTGCCGCCGGCGCCGGCGGTGTTCTCGAGGTGAAGCTCGCAGCCCTCGCTCGCGGCGAGTGCCTCGCGGATGGTCGCGCCGGCGCGGGCGATGGCCTCACCGACGTGCCCGGTCTTGGCGGAGCCGGGGTGGAGCACGACGCCGGCGGCGTCGATGTCGTGGCCGACGCGCAGCGAGTGGGTGAGCGAGGCGAGCGATTTCGCGCGGATGTCGGGGTCGTCGCTGGCGCAGTTCAGCAGATAGACGGCGTGGATGAGGACGGCGTCGATCTCGCTGGCGGCCATCGCCGCGCGGAACGCCGCGACGTCCTCCTCGCGATAGGTCGTGGGTCGCCACATGCGCGGCGACTGGTTGAAGATCTGGATCGCCCGGCAGCCTCGCTGGGTGCCGCGCTCGATCGCTTTCGGCAGCCCGCCGGCCGGTGAGACGTGCGCTCCGATTAGCATGGCGCCGGATCTTATGAGCTGCGTCACGCCACACGCCACGCGCCGGGAGGCCGGGAGCCTCTCGCCGGGCCCGGGAAGGCCCCCATGCGCCTGAGGTTCGCGCCGTCGCCGACGGGCGCTCTGCACATCGGGGGGGCGCGGACGGCGCTGTTCAACTGGCTGCTCGCCCGCGGCTCGGGTGGGGCGCTGGTGCTGCGCATCGAGGACACCGACCGGGAGCGCTCGACGCCGGAGAACGTGCGGCAGATCCTCGACGCCCTGCGCTGGCTGGAGCTCGACTGGGACGAGGGCCCGATCTTCCAGACGGAGCGCACGGGGCGCCACCAGGAGGCGCTGCGGAGCCTGCTCGACAGTGGCCATGCGTACCGCTCGGGCGCGACGGCCGAGGACGTCAAGGAGTACAAGCGCCGCCACGGCGCCGACCGCGGCTTCCGCGGGGCGGCGGAGCGCGAGGGGGCGGTGCGTCTGCGGGTGCCCGACGAGGGGGCGACGGTGGTGCACGACGTGATCCGGGGGGAGACGAGCTTCGAGCACGTGCATCTCGACGACCCGGTGATCGCTCGCTCGGACGGGTCGGTGCTGTACAACTTCGCGGTCGCGATCGACGATCTCGACGCCGGCATCACCCACGTGGTGCGCGGCGAGGACCACCTCTCGAACACTCCCAAGCAGCTGCTGGTGCTGGAGGCCCTTGGCGCACCGCAGCCGCTTTATGCGCATCTGCCGCTGCTGCACGGCCCGGACGGCAAGAAGCTCTCCAAGCGCCACGGGGCGGCCTCGGTGCAGGAGCTGCGCGCCGCCGGGTACCTGCCGGAGGCGGTGCGCAACTACATCGCCCTGCTCGGCTGGGGTGCGGGTGACGACGCGACGGTGATGGGCACGCCGGAGCTGATCGAGCGCTTCTCGCTGGAGCGGGTGAGCCGCAACCCGGCGCAGTTCGACGAGGCCAAGCTGCGCTGGATGAACGGGGTCTATCTGCGGGAGCTGCCCGTCCCCGAGCTGACGGCGCGGGTCGCCGCCTATCTGGACGCCGAGGGGCCGGACCAGGCGCGGGCGGAGGATCTCGATTGCGACCGCGATCGGCTCGCTCGGGCGGTGGCGATCTCCCAGGAGAAGATGCAGGTCCTTTCCGAATTCTGGCCGCTGGCGGGCTTCTTCTTCGCCGCGCCGGAGGGCTACGAGGCGAAGGCCTCGGCGCGCTGGCTGGACGGGCGCGGACGGGAGACGCTGGCCCTGACGCGGGCGGCGCTCGAGGCGGTGACGAGCTTCGACGAGCAGGGAGTGCAGACGGCGCTCGAAGCTCTCCAGCAGCGTTTGCGGGCCAAGCCGCGAGACATCTATCAGCCGCTGCGCGTGGCGCTCGCGGGCACGGCGATCTCGCCGGGGATCTTCGAGAGCGTCGCCCTGCTCGGCCGCGAGGAGACGCTGCGGCGGATCGACGCCGCCTTGGCCGCTCAAACCGGCGAAAGTCGCCTCAAGTAGGCACATCTGCGGCCGATTACCTAAACGGGTGTGTGGATCGCCGCCTCAATTGTTCGTCCAGCGCTGCCGATAGATGCCGGGACAAGACGCCCAACGGATTGGGCGGCTGCGACGCCACAGGAGTGCAACAGCGATGCAGACAGCGGCAACCATGCGGCAGCCGCGGGCCAAGGATAGGCCTTCGGAGCCCGACAGCGAACAGCGTTCCGGCGCGGCCGGGCGCTCCCCGGCGGCGTCCGGATCGGCGGGCCAGCACGGCGCCCGCCACCAGAACGAGGGCCACGGCCGGCGGCTGACGCAGGCCTTCGAGGCGCTGGAGGCTTTCCCGGCGCTGGCGGAGTCGCGCAAGCGGCTGCTGGCGGTGATGTCCAAGGACCACATCGCCACGGCCGACGTGGTGGCCGCGGTGGAGTCTGACGTGGCGCTGGTCACGGCGGTGCTGCGTCTCGCCAACCAGGCGCCGGCGGCGCGCGGTCGGGTGGACACCGTGGTCGGAGCGGTGGAGCTGCTCTCGGCGCGCACGGTGCAGGCGCTGGTGGCGCGGGTGCGGACCTTCGACTTCTTCGAGCGGGCCAGCGTCTGGGACGCGGCGCCGGAGCGCTTCCGCCTGCATGCCCTGGCCACGCAGCACGCCGCCGAACGGCTGGCGGGCGAGGTCGGCTACGAGAGCCGCGACCGGCTGACGGTGACGGCGCTGCTGCACGACATCGGCAAGCTGGTGCTGCTGCACGCCTACCCGGGCTACCCTGCCCAGGTTCACCAGGGCGCCCAGACGCCGGAGCAGCGCATCCACCAGGAGCGCCGGGAGCTCGGCGTCGACCACGCCCTCGTCGGCGGGGTCCTGGTGCGCCGCTGGGGGATGCCGGCGTCGATCGCGACCGTGATCGAACGCCACCACAGTCCGGAGGCGAGCGGGGAGGCGGCGTTCGTGCGTCTGGCGGACATGCTCGCCCACTACGCCCAGGGGTCGCCGGTCAATCCTACGGAGCTGCTGCAGACGGCGCGGGGCGTCAACCTCGGCCCGGAGGAGCTGCGGCGGGTGATGTACGAACTGCCCAACCCCGCCGACCGGCGCCAGCGTCACGTCGATCCGTGCCCGCTGTCGGGCCGTGAGCTGGGGGTGCTGCAGCGGCTGGCGGAAGGCAAGGTCTACAAGCAGATCGCGCACGAGCTGACGCTGTCGACGAGCACCGTGAGGACCCATCTGCACAACATCTACGGCAAGCTCGGCGCCGTGGACCGCGCGCAGGCGGTGTTGATCGCGACGGAGCGGGGCTGGCTCTGAGAGGCGTTGCCCTTTAGAGTCAGGGAGATGAGGCGGCCGCGTCTGTGATCTCGATCACGAGCAAGTCTCCCTATGCGGTGCTGGCCCTGGCGGAGCTGGGGCGCAGCACGGGCGCGGGGCCGGTGCCGATCGGGGAGCTGGCGCGCCGCAGGGAGGTGCCGGTGCAGTTCCTGGAGCAGCTCTTCGCGACGCTGCGCCGCGCCGGCATCCTGCGCTCCCAGCGCGGGGTCAAGGGCGGCTACAGCTTCGCCCGGGACCCGGGGGAGGTGACGGTGCTGGAGGTCGTCGAGCTGCTCGACGGCCCGATCGGGCGCGACGCGGAGGGGGTCTTCGCGGAAGCCGCGCAGGCCGCCCGTCGGGTGCTGGGGGAGATCACGATCGCCGACGTCGTCGAGCGCGAGGCGCGCGAGGCGGGGGCGAGCATGTACTACATCTGAGCGGCTCCCCGGCCGCGAGGAGTGGGTGGCGCCTGAGCCGGCGAGAGCCCCGGGCGAGTGAATGAGAGCCCCGGGCGAGTGGATGGAACCCGGAGCGGCGGATAAACGCCGTGATTGAAAACCATCGGTTGCGGGCAAAACGAGCCCGGGCGATGCCACGATGTCGCAGGCTTCCGGCATGTCAAATATCCCTTTGACATGTCATTTTCTGACAGCTTGACTAAACATCTGTATGAGCCGAGTCCAGATGCGTGAACTTATCGGGCATAGTGTTCGTCGTAGGCCCTGGCAAACAATCTGGAGGAAGCGGTTATGCACGTAGGAGATCACCGGGGTGGTCAGAGGGCGCGGACGATTCGAGCCCTGGCGGCAGGCGTCCTGACGCTGGCGCTGGTGGCGGGGCTGGCGCTGCTGCCGACGGCCTCGGCGAGCGCCGGCGGAGCGCTGCCGGCCGTCGAAGAAACACAGGTGGGCATCGGGCTCGACGTCTCGCCGGAACAGCTGGAAACGATCGCGGGGTCGCTGCCGACCGGAGACCTCGGGCTGAGCACGGCCCAGCTGGAAGCGCTGCTGAAGTCGCTGCCCGCGCTGCAGGGACTGGGACCGCTGGAACTGGGGCTGCTGCCGGGCCTCCTGTCCGGGCTGGCCGGCACGACGTCGCTGGGGGCCCTGGAAACCGTCCTCGGCGTCCTCGGTGTGCGCGTCAAGCCGCTGGAAGTGCTGGAAGCCCTGAAGTCTGCGGCCCAGGAACCGGCGGAAGTGGCGCGCGTGCTGAGCGATCTCGCGGGCGCCCTGACGCCCGGCCAGATGACGGCGCTGGAAGGGATCCTGGGCTCGCTGGCGGGGCACCTCTCGGCGGAAGACCTCGCTCAGCTGCAGAACGAGCTGCAGACGCTGCTGGCGGAGCTCGGCGAAGCCAACCTGAAGGCCGTCCTGGAGACGCTCGAAGGCGGCCTCAGCGGCAGCCAGCTGGGTCAGCTGCAGGCGCTGCTGGGGACGTTGGGCTCGCTGAGCCCGACCGAACTGAAGACCAAGCTCGGTGAACTGCTGGGCGGTCTGGAACCGACGATGCTCGGTGGTCTCGTCGGCACCCTTTTCGGGGCGCTGAGTCCGTCGCAGCTGCAGGGCGTGGTCGGGGAGCTGCTGCAGGAACTGCCGTTCTCGCCGGGCGACGCCGGCGAACTCGCGGGTGGCCTGGGGATGTCGCTGGAAGAAGTCGCCTCGGAGGTGGGGGTCGAGCCCGAACAGCTCGAAGGCGACCTCTCGACGCTGACTGCCCCGGTCGGCGGCGCCGGCGAAAAACTGGCGGTGCTGGACGGTCTGGAAGGCCTCGACCTGGGCCTGCTCGGCGGCAAATCGCCGTCGCCGGGCGAAAAATCGGAAGGCTCGGGCGGTGGCTCGGATGGCTCGGGCTCGGGCGGCGGGTCGGGCGGCAGTGGCGGCTCGGGCGGCAGCGGCGGGGCCGGCGCCAGCCAGGACACCGGCAATCCCGGCGGCGGCTCGGGCGGGAGCGGCACGCCGGGCGGCTCCGGCGGTGGGGGGTCGACGACGGTGACCGTCGTCATGCCCGGCGCCACGGCGCCCCAGCCCTCGGCGCACGGGACGACGGCGAAGCGGGCGGCGGGGAAGGTCGAGGTTCTCGCGCATCGTGTCCACGGCCGGGTGGCGACGCTCGTCCTGCGGGTCCCGGCGGCGGGGCGGTTGAGCGTGACCGGGCCGGGCACCAGGACGGTCCACCGCCAGCTCGACAGGGCGCAGCGGCTGACGGTCCGCGTGGTCCTGGCTCGCGCCGGCGCGGCGGCGCTGCGCCGCCACCACGGGCGCCTGGCGGTGAAGCTCCGCGTCGCCTTCGCCGCCGTCGGCGGCTCGCGGTCGACGGCGAGCCCCCGGGTGAGGTTCGGCTAGATCAGGGCGACAGGCAGGGCGGGAGCCGGGGCCGCGCGTGTGCGGCCCCGGCCCTCGGGCCTGCGTCGCTGGGGCGTGTGCGCCCACCCCGACGACGGGGTGCGCGCACGCGGGGTGCTCGGGGCGCGCGGCGGCGGCGCTCACTATTGTCGGACGCGGATGACGCGAATTCCGATCGACATTGCGGAGCTTGTCGGGGAGACGCCGCTGGTGGGCCTGCCGGGGCTGCTCGGCGAGGACGCCCGGGGGCGCGGGGTGGAGCTGTTCGCGAAGCTCGAGTCACGCAACCCCGGTGGCAGCGTCAAGGACCGCATCGGGGTCGCCATGCTCCAGGCCGCCGAGGCGGAGGGCCGGATCGAGCCGGGGCGGACGACGATCGTGGAGGCGACGAGCGGCAACACCGGCATCGCCCTGGCGTTCGTGTGCGCGGCGAAGGGCTACGAGCTGCTGCTGACCCTGCCTCAGGGGATGAGCCGCGAGCGGGAGAGCCTGCTGGCGCTGTACGGGGCGCGGGTGCAGATCACGGAGTCCATGGGCGGGATGAGCGAGGCCGTCGCCGCGGCCCGGGAGCTGGCTCGCTCGCCGGACGTGTTCCTGCCCGACCAGTTCTCCAACCCCGCCAATCCCGCCGCCCATCGCCGCACCACCGGGCCGGAGATCGAGCGGGCGCTGGACGGCCGGGTCGATGTGCTCGTCGCCGGGGTGGGCACGGGCGGCACGATCACGGGCGCCGGCGGGTACCTGCGCGAGCGCAACCCGGCGCTGCGGATCGTGGCGGTCGAGCCCGCGGGCTCGCCGGTGCTCTCCGGGGGGCCTCCCGGCCCGCATCGCATCCAGGGGATCGGCGCGGGCTTCGTCCCCCCGGTGCTCGACCGGGCGCTGCTCGACGAGGTGGTGACGGTGAGCGACGACGACGCGATCCAGACGGCGTGGCGCGTCGCCCGCCGGACGGGTCTGCTGGCGGGGATCTCCGGCGGGGCGGCGCTGTGGGCGGCGCTGCTGGTCGCCGAGCGCCCCGAGTGCCGGGGGCAGCGGATCGTGACGGTGGTGCCGGACTCCGGCGAGCGCTACGTGTCGCAGGCCTTCTTCGCGCCCGCGTAGGCCCATTGCGCCGGGATGATCCGGGGCCGGTCCTTGGAGGGTCGATCCCTCCGGGATCGTGGGTGGTTGGCGGGTCGCGTTGCCGCGGCGGAGGCTCGAGTGCTTGCCGCTACCCTGAGGCCATGCTTGGGCTGGGAGCCTTCGCGGGGGTCGCGCGGGAGCTGCGCCGCGACGTCGCGGCCGCGCGCGACCGCGACCCGGCGACGCGCGGGGTGGGGCCGGTGGAGATCCTGGCGACCTGGCCGGGCATCCACGCGGTGCTCTCCCACCGCGTCGCCCACGCGCTGCACGATGCGGGGGTGCCGCTGGTGCCGCGGACGCTGGCGCTGGCGACGCGCACGCTGACTGGCATCGAGATCCACCCGGCGGCGCGGATCGGCCGGGGTCTGTTCATCGACCACGGCACCGGCGTGGTCGTGGGGGAGACGGCGACGATCGGCGACGACGTCACCCTCTACCAGGGCGTGACGCTCGGCGGGACGGGCTTCGCGACGGGCAAGCGCCACCCGACGGTGCAGGACAACGTCACGATCGGCTCCGGCGCGAAGCTGCTCGGCCCGATCACGATCGGCCACGGGGCAAAGATCGGGGCGAACACGGTCGTCATCACCGACGTCCCGCCGAACTCGACGGTGGTCGGCAACCCCGGCCACCCGGTGCGCGTCGACGGCCGCCGCCCGGAGGGGCCGGACGCCGACTGGATTCACCTGCCGGACCCGATCGCGGAGGCCATCGCCGGGCTCTCCAGCCGCATCGGCGCGCTGGAGCGGGCCGTCGGCGAGCTCTCCGGGGGGCGCCTGCAGCCGCCGGCGAAGGTCACCCGGCTGCGGCCCGTCAAGGGGCAGAACCCGGCCGGGGGGTAGCCCCGGCCGATCGCGCGACCCCGTAGGCCAGGGCGGCGAGCGGGCGGGCGAGCGCACGGGCCAACCCGGGCGGCCTCCGGCCGCCATTCTCAATAGAAGACGCAGCGGCAGCGATGCCGCGGCCGGGCCTTGTGCTCCGGCTCCTGACCGCGGTTCCAGAGCCAGGTGTCGAGCACCCGCGGCGGTACCCCGGTGCGCTCGGAGACGAGCTCGCAGGCGTGCAGGGCGCAGCCCCGGATCTCGCGCTCGGAGCCGCCCGGCGGCAGGATTTCGCCGGCGTCGATGCGGGCGGCGAGCGCCTCGTCGTAGACCAGCACCCCCGCGCAGCGCAGGACGTGGGGGACGAGGTTGTCGGCGAAGATCGTCAGGCGGTCGAGGTCGGAGAAGGTCGCGACGCCGGCGAGGGCGAGGTCGGCGGCGACGATCTGGGCGCGCTTGTAGAAGCCGCGGTCGGCGAACATCGCCATGCCCCCGGCGAGCGCTTCGGCGAGGCGCTCCGCCGAGCCGTGGCATTCGCGCACGAGATCCAGCGCCCGGCGTCCGTCGAGGAAGCGCCCGAGCTGGCGCAGGGCCTGGGCGTAGAGGCTCATCAGCTCGAGGTCCGCCGGCTGGCCGAGAATCGCGGCGATCTCGCGCGTGCCCACCCCGCGCAGCCAGGCCGCCGTGAGCGGGGTCGGCGGGCTCCTTTCCCGCACGTGGTCGGCGAGCGCCCAGGCGACGGTGAAGTACCCGCTCAGCGCGCGGCCGTGCTCGTGGCGCTTGCGCAGCAGCGGGAACCAGCCGGAGCCGAAGTTGATGGCGTCGAGCGCGAGCAGGTAGTCGGCGACGTCGGCGGGCTCGCCCTCGAGATAGTGGCTCTCGGGGTCCAGCGGCGGCGGCTCCGTCGCGCCCCCGGCGGTCAGCTCGGGATGCGCGGCGAGCGCAGCGAGGGCGTCGTCGTCGATGCGGACCGAATGCGCGGTGGCCGCGATCTGTGCGCATTCGCGGCGAATCTGGTCGAGCATGGGCATGTCACGAACTTAGCCGGCTGTGCCATCGGCCGGTGGGCAGGAGGCTGCGCTCATGCTCGGCCGCGTTTGTGCCACGAGGCGTGGGACAAACGTGGCACGAATGCCGGGCGAGCGGGCCAGTCGGGTGGCCGGGGTGACATCTATGCTGGGCGGGATGGCCGTGAACCCCCACGCCGAGCACCTCCAGGAGCTGCTGGAGGGGCTCAACGAGCCTCAGCGCGAGGCGGTCACGCACGGCGAGGGGCCGCTCTTGATCCTGGCGGGCGCGGGCAGCGGCAAGACCCGTGTCCTGACGCACCGCCTGGCGTTCCTGATCTACACCGACCAGGCCCAGGCGGGGGAGATCCTGTCGATCACCTTCACCAACAAGGCCGCCGGCGAGATGCGCTCCCGCGTGGAGCGGCTGCTGGGGCGCAGCACGCGGGGGATGTGGCTGATGACCTTCCACGCCGCCTGCGCCCGGATCCTGCGGGCGGAGGCCCCGCGGCTGGGCTACACGCGGCAGTTCACGAACTACGACCAGGCCGACGCGCGGCGGCTGACGAAGCGCTGCATGGACGAGGTCGGGGTCGACCCCAAGCGCTACACGCCCGCCGCCATCCACAACCAGATCTCCGGCGCCAAGAACCGGCTGCTCGACGCCGAGAGCTACGGCCAGCAGGTGGGGGCGCCGTTCGAGGAGATGGTCGCCGAGGTCTACCGGCTCTACGAGCGCGACCTGCTGCGGATGAACGCGATGGACTTCGACGACCTCCTGCTGCGCACGGTGAGCCTGCTGGAGCTCTTCGCGCCGGTGCGGGAGAGCTACGCGGCGACCTTCCGCCACGTCCTCGTCGACGAGTACCAGGACACCAACCACGCCCAGTACCGCCTGCTGCAGCTGCTGGTCGGCGGCGGCAGGGCGCCCAAGCGAGGCGAGCCGGTGCACCTCGCCGGCCATCGCAACCTCGCCGTGGTCGGCGACGACGCCCAGTCGATCTACGGCTTTCGCAACGCCGACATCCGCAACATCCTGGACTTCCAGGACGACTTCCCCGACGCCCGGGTGGTCAAGCTCGAGCAGAACTACCGCTCGACCGAGACGATCCTGTCAGCGGCGAACGCCGTCATCGCCAACAACCGGGGCGGCATCGCCAAGCGGCTCTGGAGCGAGCTCGGCGCCGGCGAGCCGATCCACGTCCGGGCCCTGGACGACGAGCACGCCGAGGCGCGGTTCGTGGTCGGCGAGATCGAACGCCTGGTCGACGACGGCGCCTCGCGCACCGAGATCGCGGTGCTCTATCGGACGAACGCGATGTCGCGGGTGCTCGAGGACACCCTGGTGCGGCGCGAGATCGCCTACCAGGTGATCGGGGGCACCAAGTTCTACGAGCGAGCCGAGATCAAGGACGCCATCGCCTACCTGTCGTGGCTGGCGAACCCCTTCGACGTCGTCAGCTTCACCCGCATCGTCAACTCCCCCCGGCGCGGCATCGGGCAGACCTCGCTGTCGCGCATCGTCTCGTACTCGGCGACGATCGGGGTCTCGGTGTGGGAGGCGGCGGCCGAGCCCGAGCAGATCCCCGGCCTCGGCGCCGCCGCGGTGAAGGCGCTGCGGCGCTTCATGACGACGATGGCCGAGCTGCGGGAGCACGTCGAGCAGAACATCCCGATCGGCGATCTCCTGGAAGCGGTGCTCGCCCAGACGGGCTACGTCGAGGCGCTGGAGGCGGAGCGAACGATCGAGGCCCAGGGTCGCGTCGAGAACCTCCAGCAGCTCGTCGAGGTGGCCCGCGAGTTCGACGCCGCCGCCGACGCCGAGGCGGACACCCTGGATCTCTTCCTGCAGCAGGTCGCCCTCATCGCCGACGCCGACAGCCGCAGCGACGAGGAGGGCCTGGTGACGCTGATGACGCTGCACAACGCCAAGGGCCTGGAGTACCCGACGGTGTTCATCACGGGCTGCGAGGACGGCGTCTTCCCGCACTCCCGGGCGCTCGACGAGGGCGGCCTGGAGGAGGAGCGGCGGCTGTTCTACGTCGGCGTCACCCGGGCGATGCGCCAGCTCTACCTGACATACGCCCGCCGGCGGGCGATCTTCGGGGCCCAGGCCTACGGGCTGCCCAGCCGCTTCCTGGGCGAGGTGCCGGCCGAGCTGACCGATGGGGGGCTCGAAGAGGGCCTGCTCGGGGGGCGGGGGGGCGGCTGGGGCGGGGCCGACGGGGGTCCCGGGGGTGCCGGCCGGCGGTGGTCGGCGGGGGAGGACGAGTATTCGATTTCAGCCCGAGACGGAGGTGTGCGCGCGCGCACACCTCCGTTTTCGGACACCCCCAGCTCAGGTGGCGGCGGTGCAGGCAACGGCGCCGGCGGCGGCTGGGCGGCCGCCGCCCGGGCCAGCGCCGAGCGCGGAGGGGGCGGGCGGGGACTCCCGGCGGAGTCCTTCCGCCTCGGCGAGGACGTCACCCACGCCGCCTTCGGCGAGGGCGTCGTCACCGGCGTCGAGCCCGACGGGGTCATCGTCGTGCGCTTCGCCCGCGACAGCTCCGAACGCAAGCTGATGGCCGAGTTCGCGCCGGTCAGCCGGCGGGCGTAGCATCCCGGCCGATGCCCGCAACGCTCATCGACGGCAAGGCGATCGCCGCGCGCGTGCGCGCGCGGGTCGCCGAGGACGTCGCCGCGTTCGCCGCCGAGACCGGCCGCCCGCCGGGCCTGGCGACGGTGCTCGTCGGCGAGGACCCCGCCTCGGCGGTGTACGTCGGCGGCAAGCAGCGGGCCTGCGCCGAGGTCGGGATGACGCCGCTCGATCGCCGCCTGCCGGCCGAGGCCTCCTTCGATCAGGTCGCGGAGCTGCTGGGCGAGCTCAACGCCGACGAGAGCGTCAGCGGCATCCTGCTGCAGCTGCCGGTGCCGGCCCACCTCGATGGGCCGACGCTGACCGGCATGATCGACCCCGGCAAGGACGTCGACGGGCTCACCCCAATCAACGCCGGCCGTCTCTCCCAGGGCCTGCCCGGGCTGAGGCCGTGCACGCCGCTCGGGGTGATGGAGCTGCTGTCCCGCGTCGACGCCCGGCTCGAAGGCGCAGAGGCCGTGGTCGTGGGACGCTCCAACCTCTTCGGCAAGCCCATGGCCCAGCTGCTGCTGGAGGCCAACGCCACGGTCACCGTCTGCCACTCCCGCACCCGCGACCTGCGCGCCGTCTGCGCCCGCGCCGAGATCCTGATCGCCGCCGTCGGGCGCCCGCGGCTCCTCGGCGGCGACTACGTCAAGCCCGGGGCGGTGGTGATCGACGTCGGCATGAACCGCCTCACCCCCGAGGAGGCCGGCAACAGGAGCGGGCTCGTCGGCGACGTCGACTTCGCCGCCGCCGCCGAGGTGGCCTCCGCGATCACCCCGGTGCCCGGCGGCGTGGGGCCGATGACGATCGCGATGCTGCTCGCCAACACCCTGCAGGCCGCGCGGGCGCGCTCCGGGGTGGCGGCGTGATCACAGGCCGGGGTGGCGGCATGATGAGATACCGGACGATGCCGAGCCGGAGAAGCCGATGAGCCTGCGCCGCCTGCGCCCCGGCGAGCTGGTGGCCCTGCTCGGCTCGATCGGCATCGTCGTCGCGCTCACGATGCGCTGGTACGAGGCCCCGAGCGGCAACCTCGATGCCTGGAGCACCTTCGGCCCGACGATCGCGCTGCTCATCCTCGCCGCCGCCGGCGGCTTCTGGCTGGCGCTGGCGACCGTCACCGAGCGCACCACGGCGCTGCCCGTCGCCGCCGCCGTCTGGGGCACCCTGCTCGGCTTCGTCGGCGTCATCGCCGGCGCGGTCCGGCTGCTGGAGCGGCCCGACCACGCCACGATGCTCTGCGCCGGCGCCTGGGTCGCCTTCGCCGGCGCCCTGCTCGTGCTCGTCGGCTGCTGGCTGTCGATGCGCGACGAACGGCCCGGCCTCTACACGCCGGCCGACCCGCCCGTGCGGCCGGCGCCGCCGGGGTAGACGGCGTTGCCGGGGTGGGCGGCGTCGCCGGGGTGGGGCGCGTCGCCGGGTAGGGGGCGCCGCCGGGTAGGGGGCGCCGCCGGCAGCAGCGGGCGTCGCGGCGCGGTGACGTTGCGGCCGCCCGGCATACAATCCCCGCCGTGATCGACCGCGACGAGGTGCTGCACGTGGCCCGGCTGGCGCGCCTGCAGCTCGACGAGGACGAGGTCCAGGCGATGGCCGGCGAGCTGTCGGCCGTCCTCGACCACATCGCCCGCATCGGCGAGCTCGAGTTGGACGACGTCCCGCCGACGACCCACGTCGTCGAGGTCACCGGCCGGCTGCGCCCCGACGAGCCCCGACCCTGCCTGCCGCGCGAGGTCGCCCTCGAACAGGCGCCGGCGGTCCAGGACGACGGGTTCCTCGTGCCCAGTCCGCAGGCATAGGTCGGAGGGGGCGCGTTCAGCTATGGCCGATTCAGACGTCGTCGCCCTCACCGCCGCCGCGGCGATCGCCGAGATCGACGCCGGCCGGCTGTCGGCTGTGGAGCTGTTCTCGGCCTACCGCGCACGGGCGGCCGCCGACGAGCTCAACTGCTTCACCTGGGTCGCCGGCGAGGGCGAGGGGCCGGGATCTGGATCGGCGTGCGAGGACGGCCGGGCTCCGGCTGCTCGCGCGGCGCGAGTCGGCGACGGCCCCCTGCGCGGAGTCCCGCTGGCGGTCAAGGACCTCTTCTGCACCGAGGGCGTTCCCAGCCAGTCCGGCTCGCGCATCCTGGAGGGCTACCGTCCGCCGTACACCGCCACCGCCGTCGCCCGCCTGTCCGACGCCGGCGCGCCGCTGCTGGGCAAGACCAACCAGGACGAGTTCGCGATGGGCTCCTCCAACGAGAATTCTGCCTACGGCCCGGTCCTGAACCCCTGGGACCGCGCCCGGGTGCCCGGCGGGTCCTCCGGCGGCAGCGCCGCGGCGGTCGCCGCCGGCCTCGCGCCGTGGGCGCTCGGCACCGACACCGGCGGCTCGATCCGCCAGCCCGCCGCCCTGTGCGGGATCGTCGGCGTCAAACCCACCTACGGCGCGGTCTCGCGCTACGGCATGATCGCCTTCGCCTCCTCCCTGGACCAGGCGGGGCCGCTGACGCGCGACGTCACCGACGCCGCGCTGCTGCTGCGCCACATGGTCGGCCGCGACGACCGCGACGCCACCTCGCTGCGGTTTCCCGGGGAGATCGAGCCGCCCGACGCCGAGCGCCTCGACGGCATCCGCCTCGGGGTTCCGGCCGAGCTCAGCGGAGAGGGCGTGCAACCCGGTGTGCTCGACGCCTTCCGCGCCACCCTGACCCGCGCCGAAGAGCTGGGGGCCGCGGTCACGGAGGTGCGTCTGCCGCACGCCCCCCACGCCCTGTCCGCCTACTACGTGCTGGCGCCGGCGGAGTGCTCCTCGAACCTCGCCCGCTTCGACGGCGTCCGCTACGGCCGCCGCGCCGACGACCCGGCGGACCTGCTCGACATGTACACCCGCACCCGCCACGACGGCTTCGGGGCGGAGGTCAGGAGGCGGATCATGCTCGGCACCTACGCCCTCTCCGCGGGCTACTACGACGCCTACTACGGCCGCGCCCAACGGGTGCGCACGAAGATCGTGGAGGACTTCGACGCGGCCTTCGCGCAGGTCGACTTCATCGTCACCCCGACCAGCCCCAGCGTGGCGTTCGGCTTGGGCGAGAAGACCGGCGACCCGTGGTCGATGTACGTCAACGACTTCTGCACCGTCCCGATGTCGCTGGCCGGCATCCCCGCGATCTCGATCCCCTGCGGCCTGGCCGGCGGCGAGGACGGTCTCGGCCCCGGCGGCCATGCCGGCCTCGGTCCCGGCGGCCGCGGGCTGCCGGTCGGCTTTCAGATCGCGGGGCCCGTGTTCAGCGAGAACCGGCTGCTCGACGCCGCCCATGCCCTGGAGCAGGCGATCGGCTTCGACGGATCGGCGGCGCGGGCATGAGCCGGCGCGCCCAAGTTCGCGCGCGACGCCCCGCAGGGCGGCCGCGCCACGGGCTTCGCGGAGGCTGTCGGAGGAGCTACGCATGAGCGCCGTCGAGCACGAGACCGTGATCGGCCTGGAGATCCACATCCAGCTCTCGACCCGGACGAAGATGTTCTGCGGCTGCGAGCTCTCCTTCGGCGAGCCGCCGAACACCCGCACCTGCCCCGTCTGCCTCGGCCTGCCCGGCAGCCTGCCGGTCGCCAATGCCGGGGCCGTCCACTACGGGCTGATGATCGGTCTCGCGCTGGGCTGCGAGCTGGCGCCGCGCTCGATCTTCCACCGCAAGAACTACTTCTATCCCGATCTCCCCAAGGGCTACCAGATCTCCCAGTACGACGAGCCGTTGTGCCGCGGGGGCCGGCTGGGCGAGGTGCGCATCCACCGGGTGCACCTCGAGGAGGATGCCGCCAAGCTCATCCACGCCGGCGCCAGCGGCCGCATCCACGGCTCGGACGCAAGCGTCGTGGACTTCAACCGCGGCGGCACGCCGCTGGCGGAGATCGTCACCGAGCCCGACCTGCGCTCCGCCGAGCAGGCCGGGGAGTGGCTGCGGCTGCTGCGCGCGACCATGCGCCGGCTCGGCGTCAGCGACGTCAACATGGAGGAGGGCTCGCTGCGCTGCGACGCCAACATCTCCCTGCGGCCCGCCGGCAGCGAGGAGCTGGGTGTCAAGACGGAGCTGAAGAACATGAACTCCTTCCGCTTCATCGAACGCGGCATCCGCGCCGAGGTCGCCCGCCAGGAGAAGCTGCTGCGCGCCGGCGAGCGAGTGATGCAGGAGACCCTGCACTTCGACCCCGACTCCGAGCGGATCACGTCGCTGCGCTCCAAGGAGGAGGCCCACGACTACCGCTACTTCCCCGAGCCCGACCTCGTCCCGGTCGCGATCTCGGCGGAGATGCTCGACGCAGCCAGGGCCGAGCTGCCCGAGCTGCCGGCTCAGCGGGCGCAGCGACTGGAGCGGGAGGTTGGCCTCAGCTCCGAGAGCGCTCATCAGCTTGCTTTCGACGCCGCGCTCGGCGACTACTTCGACGCGGCGGTGGCGGCCGCCGGGGAAGGGTCACGGACGACGCCGCCGAGCGGGGCCGCGGCGCAGGCGCTGGCAAACTGGGTGACGGTCGAGTTGCCCAAGCGGCTGGCGCCCGACATCGCCCCGCTCGACTCGAACGTCTCCCCGCAGGCCATCGCGACTGTCTCCGCGATGGTCGCAGCCAAGGAGATCAGCGTCGGAGCCGGCCGGCAGGTGCTCGACCGCCTCGTCGTCGACGGCGGCGACCCGGCTGCGATCGTCGCGGCCGAGGGGCTCGCCGCGATGGACGGGGGCGACGAGCTCGCCGCGATCGTCGCCGCCGCGCTGGCCGCCAACGCCAAGGCCGCCGAGAACGTCCGCGCCGGCAACGCCAAGGCGATCGGTCCGATCGTGGGCTACGTCATGCGCGAGACCAAGGGCCGCGCCGACGGCGGCGAGGTGACCCGGCTCGTGCACGAGCAGCTCGGAATCTGAGACCTCCCGTCCATCGGTCGTCGGGTCGATGCACGGTGTCGGTGAATTGGTTGTTCCTCCTCGCCCGCCCGACGCCGTGGAGGCCCGACTCGCATCTGCGACATCTCCCGCGCTGACATCTTGGACTTCGGGCCAAAGGCAGAACGGCCTCGGGGCGCCAATATGCTCCCCATGAACAGGCCAGCATCAAACTCCATCGATTCCTCCCGGCGGTTCCTCCTGCTGCCGGAGGAGGGCGCGGAGACCACCGGACGACGACCCGCCATCCGCCGCTACCGCCTGACGAGCATCGGGCGGCGGGCGGATGCGAGCGGGGCCGATCTCGCCGCGGCACGGATCGCCGGCGAGTTCGCCCGCATGGGTCGCTTGCACCGATAGTCACTCGCGCCAGACAGCTTCCGCCGCGCTGACAGCTCCCCTCGGCCGCGGTGCGGCGGGATAGGGCGCGCGCGGTCGGGCAGGGGCGGCGATTTCCTGCCCGACCGCGCCGTCGCCGTAACCTCCACTCGTCGCCGTAACCCTCTACTCTGTACCTATGGACGAGCTCCCCACTGGCTCCACCGGCTCCTCGCGATCGATCGGCCGCACGGTGGTAGCGGTGCTGGTCCTCGCGGTCGCCGCGTGGCTCCTGTTCAAATTCGTGATCGGCATCGTGGCGTTCCTGGCCGGCATCCTGGCGATCGTCGTCGCGGTCGTGGCCGTCGTCTGGGCGCTGCGCGTCCTCTTCTGAGGGCGGCGGGTGGCCTACGCGCTGATCGCGGTCGCCTTCGGAATCTCCGGGGGCTTGGTCGGGCGGGCGAAGGGCAGCTCGTTCTGGATGTGGTTCGTGATCTCGATGGTGGTGCCCTTCATCGGTCTGCTCACCGCCCTCCTCTACCGCTCCGAGCGCGAAGAGCTGCGCCGCCAGTGTCCCAACTGCGGGCGGGTGACGAAGATCTACGACGCCCTCTGCACGCGCTGTGGCGCCGAGCTGGAGTTTCCCGACGTTGCGATCGCGCCGGAAGCCTGGGAGCAGACTTCGCGCGCCTGAGTCAACGGCCGGGGCTTAGGGATCCCGATTAGGGAGCCCGAAGGGCCCCGGTCTCTATGGTCCCCGTCGTGGAGGCCAGAAGAGCACCGTTGCGCGCGCACGAGAGTCTGATCGCACGACTGATCCACCGCGCCGGCTTCGCCGACGAGCGGGACTTCGTGCTGCGCGTGGTGCAACCGGCGCTGGTGGGGATGATCGACGGCACGGTGTCCTCGCTGGCGCCGATCTTCGCGGCGGCGTTCGCGTCGGACTCGCGGACGGCGCTGCTGGTGGGCTTCTCGACGGCGCTCGGCGCGGGCGTCAGCATGGGCTGGTCGGAGGCGCTGTCGGACACCGGGGAGAGCACCGGCCGCGGCTCGCCGCTGGTGCGCGGCGGGATCACGGGCTTCATGACGGCGCTGGGCGGCGTCTTTCACACGTTGCCGTTCCTGATCTCCGACGTCCACAAGGCGCTGATCGTCGCTGGCTGCGTGGTGGCGGTCGAGCTGTTCGCGATAGCGTGGGTGCGCAAACGCTTCCTGGAGGTCTCGCTGCGCTCCTCGCTGCTCGTGGTGACGGTGGGCGGCCTGATCGTGCTCGCCATCGGGATCGGGATCGGCTCCTCGTAGAGCGCATTCGGCCCAGCGCGGCACCCGGGTCGTGTGCGAATTTGCCGAGGTGTGCGCGGGCGCACGCACGCGCGCGCGAACCGTCGAAACCCACTGATACACTGGCTTTTTTCCGGATTTTCGAGCGATGTGGGAAAGGAGGTCGGTTTCATGCGCGCGGTTGACGCCCTGATGGAATGTCTGAAGGCAGAGGGCGTGGAGGTCGTCTTCGGGCTGCCCGGCGGCGCGAACCTGCCGACCTACGACGCGTTCGTCGACGCCGGCATCCGCCACATCCTGGTCCGCCACGAGGCCGGCGGCGGCCATGCCGCGGAGGGCTACGCCAAGGCGACGGGCAAAGTCGGCGTGGCGTTCGCCACCAGCGGGCCGGGGGCGACGAACCTGATCACGCCGATCTGCGACGCCATGATGGACTCGGTGCCGGTGGTGTTCATCACCGGCCAGGTCCGCACCGAGCTGCTCGGCACCGACGGCTTCCAGGAGGCCGACACGATCGGGATCACGATGCCGGTGGTCAAGCACTCGTTCATGATCCAGAGCCCCCAGGAGATCCCGCGGGCGATCCACGAGGCGTTCTACCTGGCCCGCACGGGACGCCCGGGGCCGGTGTTGGTCGACATTCCGCAGGACCTCTCCCGCGCCGACATCGACTACGAGCCGGTCAAGGACGTGCGCCTGCCGGGCTACCAGCCGACGCTGGAGGGCAACCAGAAGCAGATCCGCCAGGCCGCGAAGGCGCTGGCGGCTGCGCAGCGGCCGGTGATCTACGCCGGCGGAGGGGTTGTCAACGCCAACGGCGCCGAGGAGCTGGTGGAGCTCGCGGCCGCCGACCGCTTCCCGGTGACGTGCACCCTGATGGCGCTTGGGGCGTTTCCGGCGCGGGTGGACGGCAAGCCCCATCCGCAGTGGCTGGGGATGCTCGGGATGCACGGCACCCGCGCCGCGAACTACGCGATGGACGAGGCCGACCTGATCTGCGCCGTGGGAGCCCGCTTCGACGATCGCATCACGGGCAAGCTCTCGGAGTTCGCGCCGCGGGCGAAGTTCATCCACATCGACGTCGACCCGGCGGAGATCTCCAAGAACGTGCCGGCGCACATTCCGATCGTCGGCGACGCCAAGCACGTGCTGGCGAAGCTCGCCAAGGAGTACCGTCACCTCGATACGGACCCCGCCCGCCTGGATGCCTGGTGGAGCCGGATCGAGGGGTGGCGCGCGAAGTACCCGCTGCGCTTCCAGGACAGCGCCGACACGGAGATCAAGCCGCAGTTCCTGATCCAGGCGCTGCACGAGGCGACGGGCGGCGAGGCGATCGTGACGAGCGACGTCGGCCAGCACCAGATGTGGACGGCGCAGTACTACGACTTCCCGGCGCCGCGGCGCTGGATCAACTCGGGCGGCCTGGGCACGATGGGCTTCGGCCTGCCGGCGGCGATGGGCGCGGCGGTCGGCTGCCCGGATCGGCTGGTGTGCTGCGTGGCCGGCGACGGCTCGGTGCAGATGAATGCCCAGGAGCTCGCGACGTGCGCCCAGGAGGGCATCCCGATCAAGGTGTTCATCATGAACAACGGCTATCTGGGCATGGTGCGCCAGTGGCAGGAGCTGTTCTGGGATGGGAAATACAGCCACGTCGACATGGGCAGCTTCCCCGACTTCGTCAAGCTCGCGGAGGCCTACGGGGCGACGGGGATGCGCTTCGAGAACAAGCAGACGCTGGTGGCGGACATCAGGCAGGCGATCGAGACGGAGGGCCCGGTGGTGGTCGATGTGCGGGTGACGCGCGAGGAGAACACGTACCCGATGATCCCGGCGGGCCAGCCGGCGCGTGAGATGGTGGGCTGAGCGATGGCCGAGACGGCGACGACGAAGGCAACGCTGAGCCTGGCCGAGCTGGAAGCGGCGGGCAGCCTGCGGACGGGCCGCAAGCACGTCCTGTCGATCCTGGTGGAAAACAAGTCGGGGGTGCTGACGCGCATCGCCGGCCTGTTCGCGCGGCGGGGCTTCAACATCGACACGCTCACGGTCGGGCCGACCGACGACGAGCGGGTGTCGCGTGTGACGTTGACGGTGGACGGCGCGCTGCACCCGATCGATCAGGTCACCAAGCAGCTGCACAAGCTGATCAATGTGCTGAAGATCCGCGACCTCGATCCCCAGGAGACGGTGACGCGGGAGCTGGCGATGTTCAAGGTCGCCGCCGACGGTGCGCAGCGGGGCGAGCTGATGCAGGTGACGGAGATCTTTCGCGGCAAGATCGTCGACGTCACCAAGCGGGCGGTGATCGTGGAGGTCACGGGCACGACCGAGAAGATCGCGGCATTCGAGAGCCTGGTGCGGCCGTTCGGCCTGATCGAGATGATGCGGACGGGAGAGATAGCGATAGCACGGGGACGCGCGGAGACGTGATCGGGGTTGCTCGGCAGCAGCCGGGCGACTTCGCGCTCGGCGAGGCTGACGGCGAGCGTCTCGCGGCACGTCTGCGGTTGGCCGTCAGGCGGGCGCGGCGCAGCGGGCGCCCGACGCTGGCGACGCTCACGGTGGCACTCGACGGCGACGTCGATCCAAGCGCTGTGGCGTGCGCGGCGCGGCGCCCGGGCGAGCCGTGGTTCCTGTTCGAGCAGCCCGAGCGGGGTCGCAGGGCGCTGGCGGCGCTGGGCGCCGCGGAGCGTCTGACGGCGTCCGGGGGTGAACGCTTCGCGGTGGTCGCCGATCGCTGGCGGGAGTTGGCGGCGGCGGCGGTGGGCGACGCGCCGGACGACCCCGACCGCTTAGCGCCGGTCGCGGTCGGCGGCTTCGCGTTTGCGCCGGAGGGCGGCCGCGATCCGGCGTGGGGGGGCTTCGAGCCGGCCTCGCTGGTGGTGCCGGAGGCGACGCTGACGCGACGCCCGCCCATCTCGCGCCGCGGCGGTGGGGCGGAGGTACGCCTGACGCTGGCGGCGCTGGCGGCGCCGGACGACACCGCCGAGGACCTCCTCGGGCGTCTGCGGAGGCGCGTCGAGGAGCTGGGCGCGGCGATCGCGCGGCGCCGACCGCTGGCGCTGCTGGACCCGGCCCCGGCGGGACGCTACCGGGTGGCCAGCGCGATGCCGCCGGAGCACTATGAGGCGGCGGTGGCGCGCGCCGTCGAGCGGATCCGGGCGGGGGCGCTGGAGAAGGTGGTGCTGGCGCGCGAGGTCCAGGTGCACGCGCCGCGGGCGCATGACGCGGAGGCTGTCTTCGGAGTGCTGCGGGAGGCGTTCCCGTCGTGCTCGGTGTTTTGCGTCGGTCGCGACGAGGCGGCGTTCGTGGCGGCCAGCCCCGAGCTGCTGGTGCGCCGCGAAGGTCACCGGGTGAGCACCCTGGCGCTGGCCGGCTCGATGCGTCGCAGCGCCGACCCCGCGGTCGACGATCACCTCGGCGAACAGCTGATGCACTCCGAGAAGGACCGGGAGGAGCACGCGATCGTGATCCGCCGCATCGAGCGAGCGCTGCGCGCCCACGCGCTGTGGGTGACGGCGACGCCGGAGCCGGCGGTGGTGAGGGTCGCCAACATCCAGCACCTGGCGACCCCGATCCGGGCGCAGCTGGCGCAGCCGCTGGACGTGATCGAGCTGCTCGAGCTGATGCACCCGACGCCGGCCGTCGGCGGTGAGCCGTTTCACCGGGCGGCGCCGTTGATCCCGGCGCTGGAGGGCCTTGACCGCGGCTGGTACGCGGGCCCGGTGGGCTGGGCCGACGCCGACGGCGACGGCGAGTTCTGCGTCGCCCTGCGCTGCGCCCTCCTGCGGGAGCGCGTGGCGCGCTGCTACGCCGGGGTCGGGGTGGTGCGCGACTCCGACCCTGCCGCCGAGCTGGCCGAGACCGAGGTCAAGCTGCAGGCGCTGCTGCCGCTGCTGGCGGGGTAGGGCAGAGCCGGAGTCTCAGTCGCCGACACGCTCAGCCGGCGTCGAGCGCGGCGGCGACTGAGGTCCAGAGGCGTCGGTGCAGGGCGACGTTGCGGTCGCGCTTGCCGCGCACCTCGACTATCGACGCGCGCGGCGGCTGCGCGCTCAGCGCACGCTCCAGCGCGCCGCGGAACGCGACGACGTCGTCGACGCGCTCGTGGCCGAGCCCGTAGAGGCGGGCGGCGTCGGCGAAGTCGAGGCCGGTCGGGGTGGCGATGTGACGGGTGAAGATGTCCTGCTCGCCGGGGTCTTCGCCGGGCGCGGCGGCGCGGGCCAGCGGCGCGGCGGAGATCGGCAGGAAGTCGAAGATGCCGCCACCGGCGTTGTCGAGCAGCACGATCGTCAGCGGGAGGTCGAGCCGGCGCGCCGCGAGCAGGCCGCCGATGTCGTGGGCGAGGGCGACGTCGCCGATCAACAGCACCACGGGGCCGCCGCCGGTGCTTCCCGGCTCGGCGTCCGCCGTTACGGCATGCTCCGTGGGCGCGGCCGCCGTCGCCGGGTGCTCCCAGGCGGCGACGCCGAAGGCGCTGGAGACGGTGCCGTCGATGCCGTTGGCGCCGCGGTTGCACAGCACCCGTGGGGGGTCGGGACGGATAGGCCAAAACGTCTCGATGTCGCGCACCGGCATCGAGGACGCCACGAACAGGGTCGCCTCGGGCGGCAGCAGCACGCCGAGCTCGGCGGCGACCACGGGCTCGCTGAGGCCGCCGGCGGCCAGCGTGCCAAGCGTCGCCGCGGCGACGCGCTCGTCGGCGCCGCGCCAGGTCGCGAGCCAGTCGCCGTCACCGGGGCGGGTGACGATCTCGGTCAACGCCGCCGCGGGCTCGACGGCGAAGGAGTGGGTGAGCACACCGGCGGGGTCCTGCCAGGCGCCCTCGGGGTCGAGCTGGATCTGCGGCGTGCCGGGCTTCAGCCCGGCGAGCCATTCGCGCAGCGGCTTGGATGTCGGGAGGTCGCCGACACGGAGCACCAGGTCGGGTCGCTGTGAGGCGGCGAAGCCGGCGTCGCGCAGCAGCGCGTCGTAGTGGGCGATGGCGGCGCTCCCGCGGCGGGCGCCGGAGAGCGGGTCGGCCAGCAGCGGCCAGCCGGCGGCCGCGCAGAACCTCGCGGCGGCCTCCCCGAGGGACGTCCGGCGCTCGTGGCGCCCGGCGACGAGAACACCGCGTTGGGCACCGCGGATCAGGGCGCCAAGCTCGTCGATCGCCGTCCGGTCGCGTCCGGCCGAGCTCACATGCCTGGCGTAGGGCGCGCCGTCCGGTCGCCCCGTGAGGTCCTCGGGCAGCTCGTCGGTGTCGGTCACGAGCGGCTCGCGCAAAGGGAAGTTGAGGTGCACCACGCCGGGCCGACCGTCGAGCGCGCGCCAGTAGGCGCGGCAGGCCAGCGTGCGCATCCAGCGCAGCCGTGCCGCGCTGGAGCTGTCGAGGTCGGCGAGCTCGTGGGTTCCGACCTCGAAGAACCACTTGGCGGCGCCGCCGAGCAGCTTGATCTGGTCGATCGTCTGTCCTGCGCCGCTCTCGCGCAGCTCCGGGGGACGGTCGGCGCTGAGGATCAGCAGCGGGACCCGCGCCTCGTGGGCCTCGACCGCTGCCGGCAGGAGCTCGGCGAGCGCAGTTCCCGAGGTGCAGGTCACCGCGACCGGCAGTCCCGACGCCTTGGCGAGCCCCACGGCGAAGAACCCGGCGCAGCGCTCGTCGATGTGCGAGTGGCAGCGCAGGCGGCGGTCCCGCGCAAGCGTCAGCACGAGCGGCGTGCATCGGGACCCCGGAGAGGTGCAGGCGTCGCGAAGCCCGCAGCGGGCGAGCTCGTCGACGAAGGCCCGAAGCAGCAGGTAGGTGTCGGTCGGGGAGTCGATTTTCTTGATTTGGAGGGTTCGCTGGTTGGGAGTTGGCGGCCCGCGGCATGGCGGGTTGGGCCCGGGCTTGACCGGGGCTTAGGATCTCGGCGTGTCCAAGCCCGAGGCGGTGGTTCTGTTGCACGGCTTCGGCGGCACCCGCCGCGCCTGGGATGGCGTGGCGGCGCTACTGCCCGCCGAACGCTATCGCCCGGTGGCGTTGGATCTGCCCGGGCACGGTGCGGAGGCGGAGGTGCCGCGGCCGATCACGTTCGCGGGCTGTGTCGCGCACGTGCTGGAGCGCGCTCCGGCGGATACGGCGTTCACGCTGTGCGGATACTCGCTGGGCGGCCGGGTGGCGCTGCACGTCGCACTGGCCGCCCCAGAGCGGGTGCGACGTCTGGTGCTGGTCTCGACGAGCCCCGGGATTGAGGACGCGAGCGAGCGGACGCGGCGCCGGGAGGCCGACCGGGCGCTGGCCGACGAGCTCAAGGACGGTTCCTACCAGGAGTTCGTCGAGCGCTGGCGCAGCCAGCCTTTGTTCGCCGACGAGCCGCCCTCCGTCGGAGCGCTGGCGCGGGCCGACCACCGGCGCAACCGGCCTCGGGCTCTGGCCGCGGCGCTGCGGGGGATCGGGACGGGGGAGATGGAGCCGCTGTGGGCGCGGCTGGGGGAGCTGGAGATGCCGGTGGCCGTCGTCGTCGGCGAACGCGACGCCAAGTACCGGGCGCTGGGGGAGAGGATGGCGCGGCTGCTGCCCCGGGGACGGCTGTCGGTGGTGCCCGGCGGGCACGGCCTAGTGCTCGAGAATCCCGAGGCGGTGGCCGCGGTGCTGCGGGGCGAGCCCGCCGGCTGACACTGCCCTACAGCAGCGGCTCGACGCCCAATCCCGGACCGTCGGGCGTCGCGATGTGTCCGGCATCGACGGGCAGCGGGTCGTCGATCTCGGCGAACAGGCCGAGCGTCGCGAGCCCGCAGGGCGGAAGTGGACCGCGCGAGGCCAGGGCGGCGGCGACGTGCACGGCGGCGGCGATCCCGAGCGGACCGTCGTAGGTCGAGGCGAGGTAGACCTCGGCGCCCGACGCGCGCACCAGCGTCGCCGCGGCGAGCAGGCCGCCGATGCCACCGCAGCGAGAGATCTTCAGGCAGACGGCGTCGGCGACGCCGGCGCCGAGGGCGCCGTGCTCGGCGGCTGTCTCGTCGATCGCCACGCGCGCGGCGACGCGCTCCCGCACGGCGCGTACCGCCTCCAGCCCATGCGTGGGCTCCTCGACGAGCTCCAGGCCGACGGCGGCGAGGGCGTCGATGGCGCGCACCGCCTGCTCGACGTCCCAGGCGCCGTTGGCGTCGATCCGCAACGAGACCTCGGGGCCGGCCGCCGCCCGGACGGCGGCCAGGCGCCCCGCGTCGTCGCCGACCCCGACCTTGACCTTCAGGCACCCGTAGCCGGCGGCGACCGCCGCCGCGGCCTGCGCGGCGGCGCTGGCGCGATCGGTGGCGGCGAGGGTCGCGTTGACGGCCACGGCGTCCGCGGGGGCGTCGGTGAGGAGTGCCGCCAGGGGCCTGCCGGCGCGGCGCCCCGCGCGATCCCACAGCGCCAGGTCGACGGCGGCGAGGGCAACCGGCTCGTCACAGACCCGCCGGCAGGCGTCGATGAGCTGCGGTCCGGTGGCGCCCGCCGACTGCATCAACACCGGGCGGTAGCTCTCCAGAGCCTGCGCGACCCGCTCGGGGGTGACGCCGTCGTAGGCCGGCAGCGGCGCCGCCTCGCCGTAGCCGGTCGGGCCTTCGTCGCCGTCGAGGGCGACCGTGAACAGCTCGCGCTCGGCCACCGTGCCGTAGGAGGTGCGCAGCGGAGCCCGCAGGCGCAGGGTGCGCCGGGCGATGCTCATCCGCATCGGCGATGCCCCGCTAGGAGCCGATCCCGCCGCTGGCGAGGATGCCGGCGGAGAACAGCAGGCAGAACACGAGCTGCAGCATCCCCGTGCGGGCCAGCGCCCCGTTGAGCGCCGGCCCGTCGGTGCGCGTCCGGACGACGCCGGCCACACCGACGGCCAGCGGTATCGCGGCCCATGGCAGCAGCAGCCAGGCCGTCATCGAGCCCAGCAGCCACGGCAGCGGCGCCGTGAGGAAGGCGACGGCGAGCATCGCCGTGTACAGCGTCCGGGTCCGTGCTCGTCCGATGCGCACCGCCACGGTGCGCTTGCCCGCGCGGCGGTCGGTCTCGAGGTCGCGGACGTTGTTGACGACCAGGATCGCGCTGGCCAGCAGGCCGACCGGGATCGCGCAGATGAACGGCTGCCAGGGCAGCTGCTGGACCTGAACGAAGTACGAGCCGGCGACGGCGACGACACCGAAGAAGAGGAAGACGAAGATCTCGCCGAGCCCTTCGTAGCCGTAGGGCCGGGGGCCGCCGGTGTAGAGCACACCGGCGAGGATCGAGGCGGCGCCGACCGCGATCAGCTCCCAGCCGGCGACCGCGACGAGGTAGGCCCCGCAGAGCACCGCCAGGCCGAACGTCGCGTAGGTCGCGATCAACACCTGGCGCGGCGGCACCAGGCCACCGGCGGTGACACGCACCGGCCCCAACCGGTCCTCGGTGTCCGCTCCGCGGCGGGCGTCGGAGTAGTCGTTTGAGAGGTTCGTGCCGACCTGGATGAAGATCGCGCCGAGCAGCGCCGCCAGGAACGCCAGCGGTTTGAAATGGCCCGCGCCGAGCGCGAGCGAGGTGCCGACGAGGACGGGGGCGATCGCGGCCGGCAGCGTGCGCAGGCGCGCCGCCATCACCCAGATCCGGGCGGTGCTCGTGCCGCTGGGTACGGCGACGGCCACTACGGCCGCCGCGGAAACTGCGAGAAGTCGGGGCGGCGCTTCTCCTTGTAAGCATCGCGCCCCTCCTGGGCCTCCTCGCTCATGTAGAAGAGCAGGTTCGCGTCGTGGGCCAGCTGCTGGATGCCCGCCAGGCCGTCCTCGGCGGCGTTGAAGCTCGCCTTCAGAAGACGCAGCGAGAAGGGGGAGAGGGCGAGCATCTCACGGCACCACGCCACGGTCTCCTCCTCCAGGCGGTCGAGCGGCACCACGGTGTTGACGAGCCCCATCTCGAGGGCCTCGTGGGCGCCGTACTGGCGGCAGAGGAACCAGATCTCCTTCGCCTTCTTCGGCCCCACCAGGTTGGCGAGAAGCCCGGCGCCGAAGCCGCCGTCGAAGGAGCCCACCCTCGGGCCGACCTGGCCGAAGCGGGCGTTGTCGGCGGCTATCGTGAGGTCGCAGACTAGGTGCAGGACGTGGCCCCCGCCGATCGCGTAGCCGGCGACCATCGCCACGATCGGCTTGGGCAGCCGGCGCATCTGGACGTGCAGATCGGTGACGTGAAAGCGCCCCACGCCTTTGTGGGCGGGCGGGGATGGGGTGGGTGGGTATCCCATCTCATGGTCGGACAGGTAGCCCGAGTCGCCGCGCACCCGCTGGTCGCCGCCCGAGCAGAAGGCGTCTGGCCCCTCGCCGGTGAGGATGATGGCGCCGACCTCGGTGTCCTCGCGAGCCTGCTCCATGGCGCGTGAGATCTCGATCACGGTCAGCGGGCGAAAGGCGTTGCGGACCTCGGGCCGGTCGATCGTGATCTTGGCGATCGTTATCGGCGACTCGGGGGTCGGGGCGGCCTTCTCGTAGCGGATGTCGGTGTACTCGCCTGCGGCGATCCATGTGTTGGGCATGGGGGGGAAGGCTATCGCCTGCTTCGTTCTAGCCTGTGGGGATGCTCGTAGAAGCCTGGCTGCAGCGCGCCGCGGCGACCGCGCCGAGGAGGACCGCGCTGCAGACGCCCAAGGGCGCCTGCACCTACGCCGAGCTGCTCGAGCGTGCGCGCGCCGGTTCCGCCGAGCTGGCGGAGCGCGGTGTGGTGGCAGGTGATCGCGTCGCCATCGCCCTGCCCGCGGAGCTCGACTTCGCCTACGCCCTGCATGCCTGCCTGTTGGCGGGCGCCGCCGCCGTGCCGGTCGACCTGCGACTCGGCGAAGCCGAGCGGCGTGCCGTCTGCGACGGGACCAGGGTGGTCATCGACGAGCCGCTGCGGGCCGATCCGTCGGGTCCCGGCGGGCGCCTCGGGCCCGCCCGTGCCGGCGCCACTCGGGCCGCCGGCGGCGCCGGGACTGGTCGTGGAGCCACCCACGATCTCGCCGCCGTGGCGGCGGTGATCCACACCTCCGGCACCACCTCGGCTCCCCGACCCGTGGAGCTGACCTACGGAAACTTCCTCTGGAGCGCCCTGGGCTCAGCCGTCGCGATCGGCCGCGATCCCGGCGAGCGCTGGCTGTGCGCACTGCCATTGGCGCATGTCGGCGGTCTCTCGATCCTGCTGCGCAGCGCGATCTACGCGACCACCGCCGTCGTGCATCCCGGCTTCGACACCGAGCTCGTCCTGCGGGAGCTGGGCGAGCAGGACGTGACGCTGGTCTCGCTCGTCGCCACCACCCTCGCCCGCCTGCTCGACGGCGGCCTCGCGCGTCCGCCGAGGTTGCGCTGCGCGCTGACCGGCGGCGGGCCCGTGCCACCCGCGCTGCTCGGCAGGGCCGCCGCCGCCGGGGTCCCGGTCAGCCTCACCTACGGGTTGACGGAGGCCTGCTCTCAGGTCACCACAGCGCCCCTGGCGGTGGCGCAGCCGTCGGCCGGTCCGCCGCTGTTCTGCACCCAGGTGCGGGTGCAGGCAGACGGCGAGATACTCATCCACGGGCCGACCGTCGCTCCCGGCGCGCGGGCTCCCGACGGATGGCTTCACAGCGGCGATCTCGGTAGGTTGAACGCGCAGGGTCACCTCGAGGTGACGGGACGAAAGGCGGACACCATTGTCAGCGGGGGGGAGAACGTGGCGCCGGCCGAGGTCGAGGCCGTGCTGGAGGCGCATCCGGACGTGCTCGAGGCAGCCGTCCTGCCGCGCGCCGACAAGCGCTGGGGGGAGGCCGTCACGGCGCTCGTCGTCGTCCGTCCCGGTCGCGACGCCGCCACCGAGCAGCTGCGTGCGCACTGTGCGGAGCGCCTGGCCCCGTACAAGGTGCCCAAGCAGATCGCGCTCATCGCCGGTCCGCTGCCGCGCACCCGCTCGGGCAAGCTGCTGCGCCGGGAGCTGAGATGAGGCGTTCGCCGCGGCCCCTCGCCGACACGTGCGCCTGGCTGCGCCGGGGGGTGGGATGAGCTCGATCGACGCCGAGGAGCATCGGCGCTCGAGCGCCGAGCACTGGGAGGAGGCCGCCGCGGGATGGATCCGCCGCCAGGAGACCATCCGCGAGCTGGGGGCGCCGGTCGCCCAGTGGATGGTGCAGGCGATCGACCCTCAGCCGGCGCAGCGGGTGCTGGAGTTGGCGGCCGGCCTCGGCGAGACCGGCCTGCTCGCCGCCGAGCTGGTCGCGCCGGCCGGCGGCGTGATCCTCTCCGACCAGGCCGAGGCCATGCTCGACGGCGCCCGTGCCCGTGCCGCCCAGCTCGGCCTGACCAATGTCGAGTTCCAGGTCTGGGGGGCAGAATGGATCGATCTGCCGGTCGCCAGTGTCGACGCCGCCCTGTGCCGCTGGGGCTTCATGCTGATGGCCGACCCCCTGGCGGCGCTGCGCGAGACACGTCGCGTGCTGCGTCCGGGCGGACGACTGGCGCTCGCCGTGTGGGACGCCGTCAGCGCCAATCCCTGGGCGCTGTGCCCGCAGTCCGTCCTGCGCGAGCGCGGGCTCGTCGCCGCCCCCGACGGCTCCCGGCCTGGGCCGTTCGCGCTGGGTGACGTCGACCGGCTGCGCGCCCTGATCCAGGACGCCGGCTTCGCGGACGTCGAGATCGACGCGCTCGAAATCGAGCACCATCACACGACGTTCGACGCCTTTTGGGAGACCCTGCTGGACATCTCGCGCGAGTTCCACGATGTCGTCCTCGGTCAGCCCGAGGCGCAGATCGAGGAGATCCGCGCCGCCCTCGCGGAACGCCTCGCGCCCTACACCGCTCCTGACGGCTCGCTGGCGATCCCCGGCCGCTCGCTGGTCGCCGTCGCCGAGGCCTGATCCCCGTTGCGATTCACCGGAGCCGCCGGGCGGCGCGTGGCATGAGATAGCCTGCCGACCATGCTCTACGACGACGACGCAGATCTCACGCTTCTCGACGGCAAGACCGTCGCGATCATCGGCTACGGCTCCCAGGGCCACGCCCACGCACTGAACCTCAAGGACTCCGGCGTCGACGTCGTGGTCGGCCTGCGCCCGGACTCGGCGTCGGTCGCCAAGGCGCGCGAACAGGGTCTGGAGGTGCTGTCCGTCGTCGAGGCCGCGAGCCGCGGCGATCTCGTCATGATCCTGCTGCCCGACGAGCTGCACCGACAGGTCTGGGAGGCCGAGATCCGCGACGGCATCGCCGAGGGCAACATGATCCTCTTCGGCCACGGCTTCTCGATCCACTACGGCGAGGTCGAGCCCCCGCCCGGGGTCGACGTCGCGATGGTCGCGCCAAAGGGCCCCGGCCACCTCGTGCGCCGCCAGTTCCAGGAGGGCAGCGGCGTGCCTGGCCTCATCGCCATCGCCCAGGACGCCACCGGCAACGCCCGCGGACTCGCCCTGGCCTACGCCAAGGGCATCGGCTGCACCCGCGGCGGCGTCATCGAGACGACGTTCAAGGACGAGACCGAGACCGATCTCTTCGGCGAGCAGGCAGTGCTCTGCGGCGGCGCCTCCGAGCTCGTCCAGGCCGGCTTCCAGACACTCGTCGACGCCGGCTACGACCCCGAGATGGCCTACTTCGAGTGCCTCCACGAGCTCAAGCTGATCGCGGACCTCATGTACGAGAAGGGGCTCGCCGGGATGCGCTACTCGATCTCCAACACCGCCGAGTACGGCGACTACACCCGCGGCAAACGCGTCGTCACCGAGGAAACCCGGGCCAACATGCGCAAGATCCTGCAGGAGATCCAGTCCGGCGACTTCGCCCGCGAGTGGATCGCCGAGAACCGCGCCGGGCAGGAGAGCTTCAAGCGGATGCGGGCCGAACAGGCCGACACCCAGGTCGAGCACGTCGGGCAGGAGCTGCGCTCGCACATGGACTGGATCAAGCCCGCGTTTTGAGCGACCCCGGCGGCATCCGTCGCGCTCGGACACCGCTGCGCGGTGCGTCCCGGGCGCCCGCCGGGCTCGCCTAGCAGCGATGCTCGCCTACCTGCTCTGGCACCGCCCGCGGGAGGGCGTCGAGCGGGAAGCCTACGAGCGCGCCGCCGAGCGCTTCCACCGATCGCTCGCGCACTCCCCGCCGGCCGGCTTCCGCGGCTCGGCGCTCTACCGGGTGGCCGAGCTGCCGTGGCTGGAGGGCGGCGGCTACGAGGACTGGTACCTCGTCGAGGACTTCGCCGCCCTCGGGGTGCTCAACGCGGCCGCCGTCGCCCACGGCCACCGGGGCGCCCACGAGGAGGTCGCCCGGCGCTACGGCGCCGCCGCCGGCGGGCTCTACGGTCTGCTGGAGGGCTGCCCGCGCCTGGGTCGCTGGTCGCCCGTCACCGAGTCGATCGGCACGGCCGACACGTTGCCTGGCGCCGCGGTGTCTGGGCTACCGGCGCTCGTCCCGGCGACGCCTGGCGCAGAGGCGTCCGGGCCACTGGAGCCCGTCCCGGCGACGCCTCGCGCCGCCACCTCCCTGGCGATCTGGATCTCCCGCCCTCCTGGGACCTCCGGGCCCGAGCTGGGCGAGCTGCTTGGCGACGGCATGGACCCGGCGTGCTCGAGCCTGTGGCGCCGCTCGCTTGTGCTGGGGCCGGCGCCCGAGTACTGCCTGCTCGCGCCCGAGTCGCCGGCCGGTGTCGCGCCCACCCGTCTTCCGGCGGGCTGGATCGCGTCGACGGTGGCGCGCGAGCCGGTGTGGCATGGTGGTCGCGATGGTTGACCCCGTCATGGGCCGTGAGCTGGACAGCGGCGAGTTCCGGCGCCAGCAGAGCCACTTCCGCGACTGGGTCGGCGTCGATCCCCGCCGCGGCGAGCCCGGCGGCTACCCGGTGCAGGCCGGGCGCTACCACCTGTACGTCTCGCTCGCCTGTCCCTGGTGCCATCGCACGGCGATCCTGCGCGAGCTCGCCGGCCTGGGGGAAGCGGTCGGGATCTCCTATGTCGCGCCCTTCCGCGACGAGCGGGGCTGGGCGTTCACCGGCGAGCGCTTCGCCGACGGCCCCGGCGGCGAGTACGTCGACCCGCTTCACGGCTGGGCCTTCATGTCCGAGGGCTACCGGCGCAGCGACCCCGGCTTCGACGGGCGGATCACGGTGCCCGTGCTGTGGGACCGGCAGTCCGAGCGAATCGTCAACAACGAGTCCAGCGACATCGTGCGGATGTTCTGCGCACCAGACTCCCTCGGCGCGCTGTCGGGCGTCGCCCCCGACGGCACCGATCTCGCCGGCGGCGGCCTGGAGCTGTACCCGCCCGAGCTGCGAGACGAGATCGACGCGATCAACGAGCGGGTCTACGAGACGGTGAACAACGGCGTCTACCGCGCCGGCTTCGCCCGGCTCCAGGACGCCTACGAGCGGGCCTTCGCCGAGCTCTTCGACAGCCTGCAGTGGCTGGAGGGACTGCTCGGAGAGCGGCGCTACCTCGCCGGCGAGCGGATCACGGAGGCCGACTGGCGGCTGTTCCCCACGCTGGTGCGCTTCGACGAGGTCTACCACCTCCATTTCCGTTGCAACCGCCGCCGGATCGTCGAGTACCCGAACCTCTGGGGCTACACCCGCGAGCTCTACCAGTGGCCGGGCGTGGCGGCGACGGTGGCGATGGACCAGATCAAGCGCCACTACTACACGACCCACGACGAGCTCAACCCCAAGCGCATCATCCCCGTCGGGCCCGCCCCAGACTGGCTGAAGCCGCACGGCCGCGGCTAGCGTCGCGGGCGTCTCGGCGGTCCTCGATACCCCGCGCCCACGGTTCGCTACACTCGCACGCGTAGTCGCGACTGGCGCAGCAGCGAGGTGGAATCGACCACCGGGGAGCGACTGGGGTTTGGCACCGCCGCGCGCCTGGGCACCTCCCGATCAGTGTGAAAACCTCGACGTCGAAGCGAGGAAGCCCGTGACGCCCAGCACAAGCGCAGCAGCAGAGCAGTTGACGATCCCCGCCGAGCTCAAGCCCGCCGACGGTCGCTTCGGCTGCGGGCCATCCAAGGTCCGCCCGGAGGCACTTGTCCATCTCGTCCAACGTGGGGCCGCGGTGATGGGGACCTCCCACCGCCAAAAGCCGGTAAAGGCACTCGTCGGCGAGATCCGCGCCGGCTGCATGGAGCTCTTCGCGGCGCCCGACGGCTACGAGGTCGCGCTCGGCAACGGCGGCGCCACCGCCTTCTGGGACGCCGCCGCCTGCGGGCTGATCCACCGCCGCTCCGGGCACCTCGCCTTCGGAGAGTTCTCCAGCAAGTTCGCCTCCGTCACTCGCGACGCGCCGTTCCTGGCCGAGCCGCTCGTAGTCAGCGCCGAGCCCGGCGACGCACCCTCGATTGGAGACATCGATGCGGCGCTCGCCGAAGCCGCGCGGGAGGGCGCGCCCGGGGGGGGCCGCGGTGTCGACGCGGTCGCCTGGGCGCATAACGAGACGTCGACCGGCGTCATGGTCGCCGCGCAGCGGCCCGCCGCGGCCGGCGACGCGCTTGTCCTGATCGACGCCACCTCCGGCGCCGGCGGGCTGCCGGTCGACCTGGCGCAGGCCGACGCTTACTACTTCGCGCCCCAGAAGAGCTTCGCTGGCGACGGCGGCCTCTGGGTGGCCCTGCTCAGCCCCGCCGCCCAGGAGCGGATCGCGAGCCTCGCCGGCGCGAACGGCGTCGAGGGCCGCTGGATCCCGCAGTTCCTCTCCCTGGCGACGGCGCTGGAAAACTCGCTCAAGGACCAGACCTACAACACCCCCGCGGTGGCCACCCTGTTCCTGCTCGCCGACCAGCTCCGCTGGATGCTCGACAACGGCGGCCTGCAGTGGTGCGTGGACCGCGCCACCGAGTCCTCGACCCACCTCTACGACTGGGCGCAGCGCACCCCCTACACCTCGCCCTTCGTCGCGGACCCCGCCAAGCGCTCCCTCGTCGTCGGCACCATCGACTTCGACGATGCCATCGACGCCGCCACGGTAGCCAAGACGCTGCGCGCCAACGGCATCGTCGACGTCGAGCCATACCGCAAGCTGGGACGCAACCAGCTGCGAGTCGGCATGTTCCCCGCCGTCGACCCCGCCGACGTCAGGGCGCTGACGTCGTGTATCGAGTGGGTAGTGGAAAGGATCGGCGGATGAGCGGCGTGGAGAGCAGCGAGACCGATACGACGGCCGCCGCCGCGAGCGGGACTGCCGCTGCGGCGCCGGCCACCAACGGCGCCCGTCCCCGGGTGCTCGTCAGGGAGAAGATCGGCGACTCCGGCGTCGCCCTGCTGCGCGAGCACTTCGACGTCGACCTAGGCGTCGACTGGAGCGAGGAGGACTTCCTGGCGCGCCTCGGCGACTACGACGGCATCCTCATCCGCTCGGCGACGAAGATGACAGCCGACCTCATCGAGCGCGCGGCGCGGCTGCGCGCCATCGGCCGGGCCGGCGTCGGCGTGGACAACGTCGACGTCGACGCCGCCACCAAGCGCGGCATCGTCGTCGCCAACGCCCCCCAGTCAAACGTGGTGACCGCCGCCGAGCACACCATGGCGCTGCTGCTGGCGCTCGCCCGCAACATCCCCCAGGCGCACGCCTCGCTGGTCGCGGGCAAATGGGACCGCTCGAAATACTCCGGCGTCGAGCTCTACGAGAAGACGCTCGGCGTCGTCGGCTTCGGGCGCATCGGCCAGCTCGTCGCCGCCCGTGCCCGCGGCTTCGGGATGCGTGTCCTCGCCTTCGACCCCTTCGTCAGCGCCGAGCGCTACCGCGAGCTCGGCGTCGAGAAGGCCCAGAACAGCGAGGAGATCTACGCCCAGGCGGATTTCGTCACGATCCATCTCCCCAAGACCCCGGAGACCCAGAACTGGCTGAACGCCGCCGCCTTCGCCCAGATGCGCGACGGGGCGAGGATCCTCAACGTCGCCCGCGGCGGGCTCGTCGACGAAGCGGCGCTGAAAGACGCCCTGGACTCCGGCAAGCTCGGCGGCGCCGCGCTCGACGTCTTCCCCAGCGAGCCGATGACCGAGAACCCGCTTTTCGGCCACCCCAAGGTCATCGTCACCCCCCACCTCGGTGCCTCGACCGCCGAGGCGACCGACCGCGCCGGCTACCAGAGCGCCGAGCAGGTCGTCGCCGCGCTCACCGGCGGCGTCGTCTCAACCGCCGTCAACATCCCCGCGATCGGCGCCGAGGACATGGAGGTGCTCGGTCCGTTCCTGCCGCTCGCCCGCCAGCTCGGCAAGCTCGCCATGGAGCTCGCCGAGGGCAGCTCCGTCGAGCGCATCGAGGCCGCCTTCATGGGTCGCATCGCCGACTTCGACACCCGTCTCCTGAGCCTCGCCGTGATCCAGGGCGCCCTGCAGGGACGCACCGAGGAGGACGTCAACCTCGTCAACGCCCCCACCATGGCCGACGAGCGCGGGATCGTGCTCGAGGAGAAGCGCGTCAGCGAGGCCCAGGACTTCAACGAGCTCATCCGCGTCACCGTCATCGCCGGCGACAGCAAGGTCGCCGTCGCCGGCACCGGCATCGGCCCCAAGCGCGTCCCCCATCTCGTCGAGGTCCAGGGTCGGCGGCTCACCGTCGAGCTGGCGCCGTTCGTAACCGTCTTCCGCTACGCCGACCTGCCGGGGATGATCGGTCGCGTCGGCACCATCTTCGGCAAGCACGGCATCAACATCTCCTCGGCCGCCGTCGGGCACACAGCCGACGGCGACGAGCAGCGGCTTGCCGCGATGGTCGTCACGACCGATGTCGCAGTGCCCGCCGACGTCGTCAAGGAGATAGTCGCCTCGGAGGGCTTCGAAGATGGCTGGGCCGTCGTGCTCGACTGACTGAGACGGCCGATTGCCGGCGCATGGCTGCGTCCTCCCTCGCTCGTGTGCCAGGCACACTTCGCTCGGTGCGTCCTTGCCCTGCTTGGCACTCGGCCGTCTCAGCGGCGCTGTCTGTGCCGCGTCACGGCGGGAGGTCGCGAGCGATGCGGTAGGCTCGCGGCGCGATGCGCGCGGTGGTGATCACCAAGCACGGGGGGCCCGAGGTGCTGCAGGTCCAGGAGCGCCCCGACCCGCCGCTGGGCAGGGGGGAGGTCAGAATCGAGGTTGCCGCCGCCGGCGTGAACTTCGCGGACACCATGGCCCGGATCGGCGTCTACCCCGATGCCCCCAAGCCGCCCTGCGTCATCGGCTACGAGGTCGCCGGCACGATTCTCGAGCTGGGGGAGGGGGTGGACGACCTCGAAGTCGGCGCCCGCGTGCTCGCCGGCACCAAATTCGGCGGCTACGCCTCGCAGGCGGTCGTGCCCGTCGGCGACGTCGTGCCGATCCCCGAGCGGCTCAGCTTCGAGCAGGCCGCCGCGATCCCCGTCAACTACGCGACCGCCTGGGCCGGGCTGGTCGGCTACGGCAACCTCCAGCCCGGCGAGCGCGTCCTGATTCACGCCGCCGGCGGCGGCGTCGGGATCGCGGCGACCCAGATCGCAAAGCGCGCCGTAGCCGAGATCTACGGCACCGCCTCGCCCTCCAAGCACGAGCGCATCGCCGAGCTCGGTGTGGATCACGCGCTCGACTACACCCGCCCCGACTGGGAGCGCGGGCTGCCGCCGTTCGATCTCGTCATGGACGCCCTCGGCGGCGCCAGCTTCCGCCGCAGCTACGACATGCTCCGTCCCGGCGGCCGCCTCGTCGCCTTCGGTGCATCCGCCGTCGTCTCCGGCGAGCGGCGCAACCTCGTCTCGGCGCTGCGCACCGTGCTGCGGATGCCGCGCTTCAACATGGTCAAGCAGATGTCCGAATCGAAGGCCGTCATCGGTCTGAACATGCTCAGCCTGTGGAAGGACCGGGGGACCCTCGCGCCGTGGATCGAGCCACTGCAGGCGCTGCTCGACGACGGCACGATCGAGCCCGTCGTGGCCGGCGCCTTCAGCTTCGCCGAGGCCGGCGAGGGGCAGCGCATGTTGACCGAGCGCCGGAACCTCGGCAAGGTCGTCCTCACGCCCTGAGACGTGCGCCGCGGCGCACGGAGCTCTTCACGGCTCACGTCGCAATCGGACCTGCCGATCGACATGGGCGTGCTAACCTCGGCCGCAGTCATGTCGCACAAGCTGTCTCTCCGACTTCTCCTCCTGCTCCCCCCTCGGGGGGAATAGCGCGTGGCGGCCGCGTAGCCGCATACCCACCGGAGTGAGATCGAACGAGACAGACAAGGAGTTGACGACATGAGCATGACCGAGTCGGACCCCGGGCACGAGACCGAAGATCGCCGCGTCAGGATCTTCGACACCACGCTGCGCGACGGCGAGCAGTCGCCCGGCATCTCGCTGAACACCACCGAGAAGCTCGAGATCGCCCAGCAGCTCGCGCGCCTGGGCGTCGACGTCATCGAGGCCGGGTTCCCGATCACCTCGCCCGGCGACTTCGAGGCCGTCCAGGCGATCGCCCGCGAGGTCGCCGAGCCCGCGGGGGTGGGCGGGGTCCCAATCATCGCCGGCCTCGCCCGCACCCACGTCGGAGACATCGACGCCGCCTGGGAGGCCGTCCGCGATGCCGAGCGGCCGCGCATCCACACCTTCATCTCGACCTCCGACATCCACATCCGCCCCCAGCTGCAGTCCACGCGCGAGGACGTCAAGGGGCAGGCGCGGGCGGCCGTCGCCCACGCCAAGCAGTACCTCGACGACGTCGAGTTCTCGCCGATGGACGCCACCCGCGCCGACGTCGTCTTCACCGCCGAAGTCGTCGCCCTGGCGATCGAGGAGGGGGCGACCACGATCAACATCCCCGACACCGTCGGCTACACCATGCCGCACGAGTTCCAGGCCTACCTGGCGCGGCTGTACGAGCTGGTGCCGGCGCTGCACCACGTCACCCTCTCGGTGCACTGCCACGACGACCTCGGCCTGGCCGTCGCCAACTCCTTCGCCGGCGTCCTGGCCGGAGCGCGGCAGGTCGAGTGCGCCATCAACGGCATCGGCGAGCGCGCCGGCAACGCCTCGCTGGAGGAGATCGTGATGCTGCTGCGCACCCGCCACGCCGACATCGGCCTGGACACCACGCTGAACACCCGTGAGCTGGCCCGCACCAGCCGGCTCGTCTCGCGGCTCACCGGCTACCCGGTGCAGCCCAACAAGGCGATCGTCGGCCGCAACGCCTTCGCCCACGAGTCCGGCATCCACCAGGACGGCGTGCTCAAGGAGCGCTCGACCTACGAGATCATGGACGCCACCACCGTCGGCCTCGACGCCAACTCGATCGTGCTCGGCAAGCACTCCGGCCGCCACGCCCTGCGCGACGCCCTCGCCGAGATGGGCTACCCCCTCGACGGCCAGGCCCTGAACACGGCGTTCAAGCGCTTCAAGGAGATCGCCGACCGCAAGAAGACGCTGACGGCGATGGACCTCGAGGCGCTCGTCACCGAGGAGCTGCGCGAGGAGATCGCGGGCTACGGCCTGGAGTGGTTCGAGGTGCAGGCCTCCTCGCGCCGCCCCCCGCACGCCCGCGTCGCCGTCGCCCTGCCCGACGGGGGCGTCGCCGAGGGCTCCTTCACCGGCGACGGCCCGATCGACGCCGTCCTCGCCGCGATCAATGCCGCCATCGGCGTCTCGCCGAAGCTGCGCGACTTCAAGATCGGCGCCGTCACCGAGGGCCAGGACGCCCTCGGAGAGGTCTCCATGGTCGTCGAGATCGATGGGCACTCGGGATCGGGCCAGGCCGTCTCGCCCGACGTCATCGAGGCCGCCGCCCGCGCCTATGTGCGCGCGCTGTCGGTCGCCCGGGCGCGGGCGCAGATGCCGGCCGACGCGGTGGGGCTGCCGGCGACCGCACCGTAGAAGACCGCGGTAATGCCATACGTGCGTATGTGATAACGTACGCACGTATGGCGACCTTGCAACGCGATCCCGTCGATCCGCTCGCCGTCGGCGCCCGCGTCCGCGCCCTGCGCGAAGCCTCCGATCTCTCGCTGCGCGACCTCGCCGCGCGCAGCGGCGTCAGCGCGCCGATGCTCTCCCAGGTCGAGCGTGGCGACACCAGCCCCACGCTCGCCGTCGCCGCCAAGATCGCCGCCGGACTGGAGCTGCGGCTCTCCCAGCTGCTGCGCCTCGACGAGGACGGCGCCGTCACCATCGTCCGGGCCGGCGAACGCCGCCACGGCGGCAACCGGCGGCGCGGACACCGCTACGAGGTCCTGACCGCCGCTCAGCCCGGGCAGCGCGCCGAGCTCTCCCGCCACCTGCTGGCCGCGGGCGGCTCGACCGGGGCGCCGGACGACCCGCCCATGCACGAGCCCGGCAGCCGCGAGACCGCCCTCCTCGAGCGCGGGGCGATCGTGCTCGTCTGCGACGGCGAGCGCCACCAGCTGGGGGAGGGCGACTGCGTCACCTTCGACGCCGACCTGCCCCACCACTTCGAGAACTCCACCGCTGAGGAGGCAAGCTTTCTAGCAGTCGTCAGCGCCGGGCTGAGGCGGAGCTGAGGATGAGTCGCCGAGGTCAAGCCATGGCCGTTCCCGCCGGCCCAAGCGCTCGCGCCGAGCTCCTGGCTCGCGCGCGCGACGCGGCCATGCGACAAGCCAACCCATCCCGGACCCCGGAGGGGTCCACCCCAAAAAATCAAAGCCGGAAGGACCGCTGATGCCCAAGACCCTCTTCGACAAGCTCTGGGAAGCCCACGAGGTCGCGCCGGGCCTGCTCTATATCGACCTCCATCTCGTGCACGAGGTCACCAGTCCCCAGGCCTTCGACGGGCTGCGGCTCGCCGGGCGCAAGGTCCGCCGGCCCGACCGCACGCTGGCCACCGCCGACCACAACACGCCCACCGACGGCACGCCGGTGGCGGCGCGCATCAAGGACGAGCTCTCGCGCGTGCAGGTGGAAACGCTCGAGCGCAACTGCGCCGAGCTCGGGGTCCCCGTCTACTCCCTGGGCTCCGAGCGCCAGGGGATCGTGCACGTCATCGGCCCCGAGCTCGGCGTCACCCAGCCCGGCATGACGATCGTCTGCGGCGACTCCCACACCGCCACCCACGGCGCCTTCGGCGCGCTGGCCTTCGGCATCGGCACCAGCGAGGTCGAGCACGTCCTCGCCACCCAGTGCCTGGTCCAGCAGAAGCCCAAGTCGATGCTGATCCGCTACGAGGGCGAGCTCGGCTTCGGCGTCACCGCCAAGGACCTCATCCTCGGCACCATCGGCCAGATGGGCGTCGGCGGCGCCACAGGGCATGTCGTCGAGTACGCCGGCCCCGCCATCCAGGCGCTCACCATGGAGGGCCGCATGACCGTCTGCAACATGACCATCGAGGGTGGCGGCCGCGCCGGCATGGTCGCCCCCGACGACACCACCTTCGCCTGGTTCACCGACGCCGCCGCCCAGGGCTGGCCCGGCGGGCGACCCGGTGCGCCGCGCGGCGCCGACCTCGATGCCGCCATCGAGCGCTGGCGCGAGCTGCCCAGCGAGCCCGGCGGCCACTACGATCGCGAGCTCCTCGTCGACGCCTCCGCCCTCTCCCCCCAGGTCACCTGGGGAACCACACCCGGGATGGTGCTGCCCGTCACCGACAAGGTCCCCGCCCCGGAGCAGTTCGACAGCCCCGCCGATCGCGAGGCCGCCGAACGTGCGCTGCACTACATGGACCTCGAGCCCGGCACCCCCCTGCAGGACATCCGCCTCGACCGCGTCTTCATCGGCTCCTGCACCAACTCCCGCATCGGCGACCTCCGCGCCGCCGCCGAGGTCGTCGCCGGGCGCAAAGTCGCCGACGGCGTCGACGCCATGGTCGTCCCCGGCTCCCAGCAGGTCAAGGCCCAGGCCGAGGCCGAGGGCCTCGATCGCGTCTTCCGCGACGCCGGCTTCGACTGGCGCGTCGCCGGCTGCTCGATGTGCCTCGGGATGAACCCCGACATCCTCGCCCCCGGAGAGCGCTGCGCCTCGACGTCGAACCGCAACTTCGAGGGCCGCCAGGGACGCGGCGGGCGCACCCATCTCGTCTCCCCCCAGATGGCCGCCGCCGCCGCCATCGAGGGGCACTTCACCGACATCCGCGACTGGTCCTGACGCCGACCGGAAAGGCCACCCCATGGAGCCCATCGAGACAATCACCGGCCAGGTCAGCCACCTCGACCGCGCCAACGTCGACACCGACCAGATCATGCCCAAGCAGTTCTTGAAGAGGGTGCAGCGCACCGGCTTCGGCGAGTTCCTCTTCTACGACTGGGCCAAGGAGCCCGGCTGGGAGCTGCCCGCCAACCCCATCCTCGTCGCCGGCGAGAACTTCGGCTGCGGCTCCTCCCGCGAGCACGCCCCCTGGGGGCTGCAGGACTACGGCTTCCAGGCCATCGTCGCCCCCAGCTTCGCCGACATCTTCTACTCCAACTGCACCAAGATCGGGCTGCTCCCGATCGTCCTCTCCGAGGAGGACTGCCGCGCGTTGGCCGCCGCCGGGGAAGGCCAGATCGATCTGCGCGAGCAGGAGGTCCGCTTCGCCGGCCGCCAGGTCGCCTTCGAGATCGACCACGAGATTCGTCGCCGGCTGCTGGAGGGGCTCGACGACATCGGCGTCACCCTCGGCGAGGAGGGCGCCATCGCCGCCTACGAGCGCGACCGCGAGCGGTCCGGTCCTGTCACCACGGCGCTGTAGCCTGCGGCGCTCGATGACCCATCGCATCGTCACCCTTCCCGGCGACGGGATCGGACCGGAGATCATGGCGCCCGCCCTGCGGGTCCTCGATGCCGTCGGCGAGTTCGAGTTCGACGAGCACCCCTTCGGGGGGGCCGCCATCGACGCCCACGGGGTTGCGTTGACGGACGACACCCTGACCGCCTGCAGGGACGCCGACGCCGTCCTGCTCGCCGCCGTCGGGGGACCCAGGTGGGACTCCACCGACCCCGCCGCCCCCAGACCCGAGCAGGGCCTGCTCGGACTGCGCAAGGGGCTCGGGCTGTACGCCAACCTGCGTCCCGTCAAGCCTCTGCCCGCCCTATACGACGCCTCGCCGCTGCGCCGCGAGCGCATCGAGGGCACCGACCTGCTCGTCGTCCGCGAGCTCACCGGCGGGATCTACTTCGGTGAGAAGACCCGCACCGAGCACTCCGCCTCGGACCTCTGCCTCTACACCACCGCCGAGATCGAGCGCATCGCGCGCACCGCCTTCGGCGCCGCCCGGGCGAAGGTCTCAAGCGTCGACAAGGCCAACGTCCTGGAGACCTCGCGGCTGTGGCGGGAGGTCGTCTCAGACCTGCACGCCCGCGAGTTCCCCCACATCGAGCTCGAGCACGTCCTCGTCGACAACGCCGCCATGCAGCTCGTCTCCGCGCCACGCCACTTCGACGTGATCCTGACGGAGAACATGTTCGGCGACATCCTCTCCGACGAGGCCGCCATGCTGACCGGCTCGATCGGGATGCTCCCCAGCGCCTCGCTCGGCGGCGACGGCCCCGGGCTGTTCGAGCCCGTCCACGGCTCGGCCCCCGACATCGCCGGCCAGGGCATCGCCAATCCGCTGGCGATGTTTCTCTCCGCCGCGATGCTCCTGCGTCACGGTCTTTGCATGAACGACGAGGCCGCGGCGGTAGAATCGGCGGTGCAGCTCGCGCTGCGGGAGGGACTGCGCACCCCTGACATCGGGGGCGACGCGGGCACCGACGAGGCGGCGCGGGCGGTGCTCGACAACCTCTGACAGGGAGCTCTGAAGACACGTGGAACCGACCGACCTCATCTGGATGAACGGAGAATTCGTCGCCTGGGAGGACGCCAAGGTCCACGTCCTGACGCACGGCCTGCACTACGGCACGGGAGTCTTCGAGGGCGTCCGCTGCTACGAGACCGAGCTGGGCCCCGCCGTGTTCCGCAACTCCGAGCACGTCGAGCGCCTGCTGAAGTCGGCCGAGCTGTACTACATGCCGGTGCCCCACACCGCCGAGGAGCTGCGCGCCGCGACCTGCGAGCTCGTCGCCCGCAACGGGCTTGGCTCCTGCTACATCCGGCCCCTCGTCTACCGCGGCTACGGCTCGATGGGGCTGAACCCGATGGAGGCCCCCGTCGAAGTGAGCATCGCCTGCTGGGAGTGGGGGACCTACCTCGGCGAGGAGGGCACCCGCCACGGCGTGCGCGCCAAGACCTCCTCCTGGCGGCGCATCAGCCCCGACTCGCTGATCCCCCACGCCAAGGCCTCCGGCCAGTACCTCAACAACGTCCTCGCCAAGGTCGAGTCGCTGAAGACCGGCTACGACGAGGCCATCCTCCTCGACGACCACGGACACGTCTGCGAGGGCACCGGCGAGAACATCTACGTCATCCGTGACGGCGAGATCGTGACGCCAGGGCAGCACAACTCGATCCTCGACGGCATCACCCGCCGCTCGGTGATCCAGCTCGCCGAAGACCTCGGCTACGGCGTGCGCGAGCGCAACGTCGCCCGCGCCGAGATGTACCTCGCCGACGAGGTCTTCCTCTCGGGCACCGCCGCCGAGATCGTGCCTGTCCGCGAGATCGACGACCACCCCATCGGCGGCGGCGAGCCCGGCGAGATCACCCGCGTCCTTCAGAGCGCCTTCGACGACGCCATCCACGGGCGCAGCGAGCGATATCGCGAGTGGCTCGACTTCGTCCACGCCCCCGCCCTGGAGACGCCCACCGGTGACGCCGCCGTCGCGGCGTCGCCGAGCGCCGCGACGAGCACCGGCTGAGATGTCCCGTCAGATCGAGCTCTACGACGCCACCCTGCGCGACGGCATGGGCGGCGGGGGGCTCTCCCTGACGGCAGAGGAGAAGCTCCGAGTCGTCCACGCCCTCGACGAGCTCGGCGTCGACTTCATCGAGGCCGGCTTCCCCGCGTCCAATCCCAAGGAGCAGGAGCTCTTCCGTCTGCTCGCGGGGGAGACCCTGGACAACGCCCAGATCGTCGCCTTCGGCATGACCCACCGCCGTGGCGTCAAGGCCCACGACGACGAGGGTCTGCGGATCCTCGCCGAGTCCCACGCGCCCGTCTGCACCCTCGTCGGCAAGAGCTCGACGCTTCACGTGGAAAAGGTCCTGCGGGTGCCGCTCGAGGAAAACCTCTGCATGATCGAAGAGTCCATCGCCTTCCTCGTCGATCACGGCAAGCGCGTCATCTTCGACGCCGAGCACTTCTTCGACGGCTTCATGCTCGACGACTCCTACGCCGTGGAATGCGTCCGCGCGGCGGCCGAGTCGGAAGCCGAGCGGGTCGTGCTCTGCGACACCAACGGCGGCTCCCTGCCGACGCTCGTCGGCGACGTCGTCAGGGAGGTCCGCGAGCGCCTCCCCGCCGCGGCCCTGGGCATCCACACCCACGACGACTCCGGCTGCGCCGTCGCCAACACCCTCGTCGCCGTCGCCGCCGGCGCCACCCAGGTGCAGGGCACCATCAACGGCATCGGCGAGCGCACCGGCAACGCCAACCTCATCACCATCGTCGCCGACCTCCAGCTCAAGATGGGCTTCGACATCCTCGCCCCCGAGCGCCTCGCCCGGCTGACCGCCACCGCGCACTTCCTCGACGAGCTCCTCAACCGGGTCCCCGACCCCGCCCAGCCCTACGTCGGCAAGCACGCCTTCGCCCACAAGGCCGGCCTGCACGCCTCGGGGGTCAGCTCCGACTCGGCCACCTTCGAGCACATCGACCCCGACCTCGTCGGCAACACCCGCGACGTTCTTGTCTCCGAGCTCGCCGGCCGCGGCACCGTCCTCACCAAGGCTCGAGAGGCCGGCATCGAGCTCGACGACGCCGCCGCCCAGCGCGCCACCGAGCGCGTCAAGGAGCTCGAGCACCGCGGCTTCCAGTTCGAGGCCGCCGACGGCTCCTTCGAGCTGCTCATGCGCCGCGAGGCCGGCGCCTACGAGCCGCTGTTCGAGCTCGAGTCATGGCGGGTCATCGTCGAGAAGCGCGCCGACGGGCGGGTCGCGACGGAGGCGACCATCAAGATCACCATCCCCGACCCCGACTCCGATCGCGGCCGGCGCTACGTCCGCACCGCCGAGGGCAACGGGCCGGTCAACGCGCTCGACAACGCCCTCCGCGACGCCATCGGCGAGATCTACCCCCACCTCCGGGACATCGAGCTCGTCAACTTCAAGGTCCGCATCCTCGACGAGGACAAGGGCACCGGCGCCGTCACCCGCGTCCTCATCGACGCCTCCGACGGCGAGCGCGTCTGGGGCGCCATCGGGGTCTCCGAGAACGTCATCGCCGCCTCCTGGGACGCCCTCGTCGACTCCCTCGAGGCAGGGATGCAGGGCGAGCGCCGCGCCGAGATCGGCCCACCGCGTGCCGGCGCCGGCGAGGCCGTGGCGACCGTCGGGCGAGGGTAGTGGGGGAGGTCGCAGCGACCGGGCAGGCGTCCGCGTCACCCGCCGAGCTGGGGCCGCCGGCAAGCGTGGAGCCGGGGCCGCCGGCAAGCGTCGAGCCAGGGCCGCCGGCAAGCGTCGAGCCAGGGCCGCCGGCGCCCGGGGAGCCGGTCCCGCTCGCCCGCCCCGTCATCGGCGAGGCCGAGGAGCGGGCCGTGCTCGACGTCCTGCGCTCCGGCCAGCTCTCGCTTGGGCCGCGCGTCGGTGAGTTCGAGCGGGCGTTCGCCGCCCGCGTCGGTGCACCCCACGCCTGCGCCGTGTCCAGCGGGACCGCCGGGCTGCACCTCGCGCTGCGCGCCGTCGGGGTCGGAGAGGGCGACGAGGTCATCACCAGCCCTTTCTCGTTCGTCGCCTCCGCCAACGCCGTCCTCTACCAGGGTGCGCGGCCGGTGTTCGCCGACATCGACCCCGTCACGCTCAACCTAGATCCCGCCGCCGCCGCCGCCGCCGTCACCCCGCGCACCCGGGCGCTGCTGCCGGTGCACATCTTCGGCTACCCCGCCGCGATGCCCGCGTTCGAGCAGATCGCGCGGCGCCACGGCCTCGCCATTGTCGAGGACGCCTGCGAGGCCCTCGGGGCGCGGCACGCCGACGGGAACGCCGTGGGGGGGCGGGGGCACCCGGCGGTGTTCGGCTTCTACGCCAACAAGCAGATCACCACCGGGGAGGGGGGGATGATCACGCTCGGGGACCCTGCGCTGAAGGCTCGCATCGACTCCGAGCGCAACCAGGGGCGGGCGCCGGATATGGGGTGGCTGGATCACGACCGGCTTGGGTTCAACTACCGGCTGTCCGACATCGCCTGCGCGCTGGGGCTGGCCCAGCTCGGGCGGCTGGAGGAGATGCTGGCGGAGCGGGCGCGCGTCGCCGCGCTATACCGTGAGGCGCTCGGCGACGTGGAGGGGCTGGGGCTGCCGTGCGGGGATAACGACGGAGACATCCGCGGGTGGTTCGTCTTCGTCGTCCAGCTACCGCCGGGGGTCGATCGAGACGATGTCATCCGCGGGCTCGCCGCCCGAGGCATTCAGAGCAAGCCCTATCTCCCGGCGATCCACCTCATGAGCTTCTACCGCGAGCGCTTCGGGCATCGCGCCGGAGAGCTCCCGGTTTGCGAGGACGTCGCCGCGCGGTCGGTTGCCCTGCCGTTCTTCCCGGGGATGGGGGAGGGCGAGGTTGGGCGGGTCGCGGGGACACTCGGGTTGTTGCTCGAACGCTAGCTCGCAGGCGTACGATCGCCAGGTCCAACCAACAAGCGCGACGGCAAGAAGAGCGGGCTCGAGAAGTGGCGCGCCCTCACCGGCCGCCGGAAGGCGCCGCACCGGTAGCGGAACCGGGATCGGAGGCACCGGAGGAAATAGCGATCGCTCCGGCGGCGTCCGCCCCGATGAACGGGGCCAGCGCGAAGTAGGTCGCCCGCGCCAGCAGCAGCGGCAGCTCGCGCATCCGCCGCTGCAATGCGTGGTGCAGGCACAGCTCGAACAGGCCGCCGGTGATCGCCTCGATCGCGATCGCCGGCGGCCTGACGCCGTCCGGCGCTCGTTCAAACCCCGACAGCAGGGTCTGGGCGTAGGAGCTCAGACCGCGGCCGGCCCGCTCGCTGACACGACTCGTGGCCGCGGCGGCGTCGACCAGCGCCATGTGCGCGAACGCCGGCTCGCACGCCAGAAAGTCGAACAGCGCGGCGATCGCCGCACGCACCCCGAAGCGCCAGTCCGGCTCGTCTTCGTAGGCCCGCTCGACGAGCGCCAGGCCTTTGTCGTGGCCGACCTCGTAGGCCACGAGAAACGCCTCTTCCTTGCTCGGGAAGTGCTCGTAGAAGGCCTGCAGCGAGATCGCCGCCTCCGCCGCGATCCCTTCCACGGTCAGTGCCGCATAGCCATGCGCCGCGGTGAGCGTGGCGACGGCGTCGAGGATGCGCTCCCGCTGACTGTGGGCCACGTACAGCGGGGAGGCGCCGCTCTCGCCGCCTACGAGCCGGCGGCGATGGCTGGTGGCCGCGCCCAGCGAGAGCGTCCCCGGCGCGCGCCCGCCGTTGGGGTGCCGCCGCAGCGTCTCCGGCCCCGGATCCTGGAGGTTCATGATTGCCGGCGGGGCCGGCCAGTAGGAGGTCGCCCAGCGCACCAGGTCCGGGACCTCCTGCAGCAGCTGCCGGCGGCGCCGCGGCTGGTCGATACGCGCGAAGAGCACGGCGCCGAGTCCACCGACGATCCCGCGCAGCACCGGGTTGGGAATCGGGCCAGGTCCGGGCGGTAGCCCGATGCGTTCACGCAGAGCCTGTTCGTAGGCAGCCCCGAGTTGCTCGCGCCGCGCGATCCCCGCCGGACCGGCGGTGCCGATCTCCACCATCAGCAACCGCAGCGCCCCAGGGCGGCGCAGTGCCCGCTTGTAGATCTCCCGCAGCCCGACCTGCACGCTCTGCTCGAAGTCACCCGAGATCGTCAACATCTGGCGCAGAGCCGCCGCGCTTTCCGCCATCACCGCGTCGTGCGCCGCCAGGAAGCAGGCCTCGCGGTTGGCGAAGTGCTCGTAGAACGCCCTCCGCGAGACGCCGGCACGCGCGATGATGTCGGCCACCGTCAGCTCGGCGTAGCCCTTCTCGGCGACCACGTCGATCGTCGCCTCGATCATCCGCCGCCGCTGGTTGGCCGACACCTCCGCCCGGGTCAGCGAGTGTGGGCCGCGCGGCAGCGCGCCCCGGGGAGGCTTCTCCCGGCCGTTCTTCTTGGCGCCGGCGCGGTCGTCTTTCTCCATTCCGGGAGGGTCCTGCACCGCCCCCCGGCCAGTTTCGCGCTCGCTGCGTTCCGTGACGTGCGTCACAACGCGATTATCGCCAACCTCGGCCCGATGTCCCAGGTGCTGTTTCCAGCTTCCCCGCTGTACGCGGGGGACTGGCTCGGCGTCGTACCCCCTGCTCTTGCGTGTACCCTGCGATCCGCCGCCCGTGTCCCGTTTTCGTGAGCCCCAGCACCCCGATTTCCAGCGCCTGAACGTCTCGCTCGGCTTCGACCGGCGGCTGTGGCCGTTCGACATCGCCCAGTCGCGGGCCCACGCGAGGATGCTCGCCGCGCGCGAGATCATCACCGCCGCCGACCGCGACGCCCTGCTGCATGGGTTGGACGCCGTCGAGGCCGAGCTCGCCGCCGGCAGCTTCCCCTTCGGCGAGGGCGACGAAGACATCCACATGGCGATCGAGCGACGCCTCACCGAGCTCGCCGGCCCCGTCGGCGGGCGCCTGCACACGGCACGCTCCCGCAACGACCAGGTCGCGACCGACGTCGCCCTCTACACCCGCGATCGCGCCCGTCTCGCCCGGGAGGGCCTCGGCGAGCTCATGGCGGCGCTGCTGGCGCGCGCCGAGGAGCACCTCGACTGGCAGCTGCCGGGCTACACCCATCTCCAGCGTGCCCAGCCCGTCTATCTCTCCCACCACCTCCTCGCCTACTTCTGGATGCTCGCCCGCGACCGCGAACGCTTCGCCTTCGCCGCGCGCCAGGCCGGACGGCTGCCGCTCGGCGCCGGCGCCCTCGCCGGCGTCAGCTTCGCCACCGACCGCGACATGGTCGCCGCCGAGCTCGACTTCCCCGAGGTCGCCCCGAACTCGATAGACGCCGTCTCCAACCGCGACTTCGTGCTCGACTACCTCAGCGCCGCCGCCACCTGCGCAACCCACCTCTCGCGCCTCGGGGCCGAGCTCGTGCTGTGGAGCAGCGAGGAGTTCGGCTTCTGCGAGCTCCCCGACGCCTGGAGCGCCGGGTCCTCGATCATGCCCCAGAAGAAGAACCCCGACGCCGCCGAGCTGCTGCGCGCCAAGGCCCCCCGCCTGCTCGGACGGCTCACCGCTCTGCACGGCGTCCTGCACGCCCTGCCTCTGACCTACAACAAGGACCTCCAGGAGGACAAGGAGGGACTCTTCGACGCCGCCGACACCCTCGAGCTCGAGCTCCGCGCCGCCACCGGCATGATCGCCGGGGCGCGCTTCTCCCGCGAGCGGATGCGCGCCGCCGCCGGCGACGAGCTGATCGGGGCGACCGACATCGCCGACCTCCTCGTCGCCCACGGCATGCCCTTCCGCGAGGCCCACGGCGTCGTCGCCGGGCTCGTCCGGGCCTCCCTGGATCAGGGCCGCAGCCTCTCCCAGCTCACCCCCGCCGAGCTCGGCCAGCACAGCCCCGCCCTGGCCGAGCTCGGCGAGAGCTACTATGCCGCGCTGCGCCCCGAGTCGTGGCTGGAGTCCAAGGTCTCCGTGGGCGGGACCGCCCTGGCCCGCGTCCGCGAGCAACTCCAGCTCGCCCGCCACGCGCTCGATGCCGACGTCACCGACAGCTGACGGCGCGCCGGCCCTGACGGCCGACTTCTACGACCGTCCGGTGCTCGCCGTCGCCCGCGACCTCATCGGCTGCGTCGTCGAGCACGCCGGGGTCTCCGGGGTGATCGTCGAGACCGAGGCCTACCACGACAGCGAGCCCGCCTGCCACGCATTCGTCGGTCTCACCCCGCGCACCAGGACCCTCTTCGGACCGCCCGGGCGATCCTACGTCTACCGCTCCTACGGCATCCACGCGCTCCTCAACGCCGTCTGCGAGCCCACCGGGGTCGGAGCCGCGGTGCTGATCCGCGCCCTGGCGCCGCTGGACGGCATCGAGCAGATGCGGGCCCGCCGCGGCACCGACACGCCGAGCGAGCTCTGTTCCGGGCCGGGCAAGCTCACCCAGGCGCTCGCAGTCGAGCTGCATCACAACGACCTCGACCTCGCCGGCGGCCCGGTCTCGATCCGCGCCCGTGACGCCGCCTGGGGCGATCCGCCGATCGTCGCCGGGGTGCGCGTCGGCATCACCAAGGCAGCCGAGCTTCCCTGGCGCTTCTGCCTCGCCGGCAGCCCCCACGTCTCGCGGCCGCGCCCGCTGGCGTCCGGCTCGCTCAACCCGCTGGAGCCGCGGCGCCCCCGGTAGGCGTTCCGGTGCCCCCGCTGCCCGCCTGTCCAGACGAGGATTCGGGCTGGTTTGGCGTATGGGTCGGCGCGGAGGGTTCCGTCGGCGCCGGTGTCCCCGACGGGGCCGATGTCGCCGACGGCGCTGGTGTCGCCGGCGTCTTGGCGCTCGGGGTCTGCGTGCCCTGAGTCGGCGTGGCCGGCTGGGAGCCGTGCGTCTGGGGAGTCGCGCCTTCCTGGCCCCCGGTGCGCGGAGCGGAGTCTCGTTCGGGCTTTTCATGCCCCGCAGTCGGCGCCTGGGCGGCGCCGTGCGACCGCGGTGACGACGGCGGGGACGCTTCGTGCAGCGGCGTTTGCCCGGACGCGCCCGATTCTTCGTCAGAGGCTGCTTGCGTGCCGAGATGGCGCGCCTTGGCGGCCGTTGTGCCGCTCGCCTGTTGCTGCGCTTCTTCGGCCTCCTGCTTTTCGATTCCCATCGCGGCGACCATGAAGTCGTGCCAGATCAGCGCCGGGTAGGTGCCGCCGAGAACCGGGCCGCCGTCGAACTCGGTCGTCATCGGCACCAGGCTGTTCGGGAAGCCCACCCAGACGGCCACCGTGTAGCGGTGGTCGAAGCCCACGAACCAGGCGTCGCCGTAGTTGGACGTCGTGCCGGTCTTGCCCGCCGCGAACTGCCCCAGCGCGGCGGACTTCGCGGTGCCGTACTCGAGCACCGTCTCGAGCACTTCCGTCTCCGTTTCGGCGATGTCCTGGGGAAGGACCCTGTGCAGCACGGTGTGGTTGACTTCGCGGTGCCCACCGTCGGGCAGCGTTCGGTTGGCGGCGCTGACTTCTTCGATTCCGACCGGCATCCCGCGTTCGCCGAGCGTCCCGCTGACACGATCCCCGCCGTGGGCGATCGTCTCGTAGGCGTGGGCCATGTCGATCGGCGTCACCCCGATCTTGAGGCCTCCGATCGTCATCGCCGCGTTCGTCGACAGCGGGGTCGTGATCCCCATCTCGTGCGCCGTCCGCGCGATCCGGCGGGTGCCGACCTTCAGGCCGACTTCGGCGTAGACCGAGTTGTCGGAGTAGGCCGTCGCGTTGGTCAATGTGCTCTCGCCGGTGTACGCGTTTTCGTCGTTGTGCACCACGAAGACTTCATGTGGGTCGGCGATGTGGAAGATCTTCGGCTTGGACGTCCAAACCGAGTCGGGAGAGATGCCGTCCTCGAGTGCGGCCGCGAGGTCGAATGCCTTGAAGGACGAGCCCGGCTGGCGCTCGGCCTCGGTGGCGAGGTTGAAGGGAGTCTCGTTGTAGTCGCGACCGCCGACCATCGCTCGCACCTTGCCCGTCGAGTTTTCGATCGCCACCAGCGCCGCCGCGGGACCTTCGGGTCCGGGCAGGTAGCCGTTGACGGCCTCTTCGGCGGCGCGCTGCAGTTCGAGGTCGAGCGTCGTCTTGATGCGCAGCCCGCCGTCGTAGGCGAGGCCTGCGCGGTAGCGCTGGATCACCTGCTGGTCGATCCAGTCGTCGAAGTAGCCGGTGTCGATCCCGTCGATCAGCGGCTGCTGCGGCGCCGTGATCTCCTTCGGCGAGGGCAGCGGCTTGCTGATGCTTTCCTCGTAGACCGCCCGCGAGATGTAGCCCTGCTGGAGCATCTGTGCGAGCACCACGTCGCGTCGTTCCCGGGCGGCGTTCGGATAGACCACCGGGTTGTAGTCGGTCGGGGACTGGATGATCCCCGCCAGCAGCGCCGCCTCCCACGGTTTGAGCTCTTCCACGCACAGCCGTTGCCGGGGGGTCCCGCAGCCTTCGTGCCCGGGTTCGTGGCCGAAGTAGGTCTGGGCGGCCGCCTCGATGCCGTAGGCCCCGTTGCCGAAGTAGATCTCGTTGAGGTACTCCGTGATGATCTTTTCCTTGGACCACCTGTGGGCGAGATGGAACGCCAGGGCGGCCTCTCGGATCTTCTCGAAGATCGTGCGATGGGCCTGCTCGGCGAGCGCGTTCTTGACGAACTGCTGCTCGATCGTCGAGGCTCCCTGGACAGCTTCCTGGTGCAGGATGTCGGCGATGAATGCCCGTGCGACCGAGCGCAGATCGACGCCGCTGTTGCTGCGGAAACGCCTGTCCTCGATCGAGATCACCGCGTTCTTGACGACCGGCGGGATCTGAAGGGCGCTCACCAGGATCTGGTTGCGGTTGCTCATCACGCCGATTTCGCGCCCCCGATCGTCGAGCAGCACCGAGTTGCGGGCGTCGTTGTACTGCTGCTGGTCTTCCAGTCCGGGCAGGTCGGAGGCGACGGCCATGAACATGCCGAACGCGAACGAGACGAGGCCGAGCAGCAGCAGCGCTACGACAATGAAGAAGAAGCGCAGCTTCTTCAGGCGCGACCGGCTGCCGGCGGGCACTGTGGCAGGCTCCACCGGACGCGAGAGTCTAGCATTGGCGCCGCCATGCCGACCAACCCCGAAGCGGCCGCCGAGGCGGCGCTGGAGCTGTCCCGCGGGGCGGTCGACAGCCTTCCCGCGGGCGCCCTCGCGGCCAAGCTCGCCCAGGCCCGCGCCGACGGTCGCCCGCTGCGGGTCAAGCTCGGCATCGACCCCACCGCGCCCGACATCCACCTCGGCCACGCCGTGGTGCTGCGCCGGCTGCGCCGCTTCCAGGATGCCGGCCACGTCGTGGTGCTGATCGTCGGTGACTACACCGCCCGCGTCGGCGATCCCTCGGGACGGTCGACCTTGCGGCCCCTGCTCTCGGCCGAGCAGATCGAGGCGAACGCCGCCACCTTCCAGCAGCAGGCCCTGCGCATCCTGGATCCCGACCCCGACCGCCTCGAGGTCCGTCGCAACGGCGAATGGCTCGACATGCCGATGGCTGATGTCCTGAGGCTGGTGCGCGACACCACCGTCGCCCAGCTCCTGGAACGCGAGGACTTTGCCAAGCGCTACGCCTCGGGCCAGCCGATCTCGGTGCTCGAGCTCCTCTACCCGATCCTCCAGGGCTACGACTCGGTTGCGGTGGCCGCCGACGTCGAGCTGGGGGGGACCGACCAAAAGTTCAACCTCCTCCTCGGCCGCGACATCCAGCGCGCCCACGGACAGCCGGAGCAGGCGATCATGACGATGCCGATCCTCGTCGGAACCGACGGCCACCGCAAGATGTCGAAGTCCCTTGGCAACCACATCGGGGTCATCGAGGCCCCGGGCGAGATCTACGGCAAGACCCTCAGCCTGCCCGACGCGGCCATGGGCGAGTACTACCGGTTGCTGCTCGACCGCGACCCGCCCGCCGGGGCACCGCCGCGCGAGGCCAAGCGGGAGCTGGCCCGCGAGCTCGTCGCCTGGCTGTACTCGGCCGAGGACGCCGTCGCCGCCGAGCGCGAGTTCGACCGCGTCTTCGTCGAGCGCCGGATCCCGGCGAGCATCGAGGAGGGCGCCTTTCAGGCACATGATGGCAGCGTGCACCTGCCGGAGGTCATCGCCGAGCTCTTCGACCTCTCGCGTACCGAGGCCCGCCGCCTGATCGACCAGGGGGCGGTGGCGCTCGCCGGAGAGCCACTCGTGGCGGGCACCTACGATGTCGCCGCCGAGCGCGCCGACGGCGAGGTCCTGCGCGTCGGCAAGCGCCGGTTTCGTAGGCTCCGGGCTCGTCCGGGGCAGGCCTGAGGAGGCCGACGACGAGCCCGCGCGGCGCGCCTCGGGGGGCGGCGAGCCGGGGCGGCGAAGGGGATCTGGGTGGCGAAGGAAATCGGGGCGCGGTCTCGGGCGGGGTCGCGTGGCCCGCCCGGCGCTCGCCAGGTGAGGGCTGGAAGTGCTCTTTCGGCGAGGTGTGCGCGCGAGCGCGCGCCCGCGCGCGTACCGACGAGCCGCCGCGCGGCGGGACAATGGCGGCGGGAGAGACCCGGCGGCGGCGCTGGAGGCCCATCGGGGGAGCCCTCGGAGATGGTTCCGTCCGACGGTCCGCTAGTATGCCGCGCATAGCGAGCGGGATCGCGGTTTCGGCGTGTGCCATGCTCACGCCGCGGTTGTTCTCGGCGCGCTATACTCCTCGGTCGGCCCACAGGGGCGCCCCAGGGCGCGGTGAGCCGAACGGTCTCCTCTGCAAGAGAAGCCCTCTCGGATGAGGTTCGACGGTCTTTGAAAACTCAACAGCATGCGCACCGACGATCGACCCTCGATCGTGGTGTGCGTCCAGGTTCGACCCGCCGCCGGGTCGGGCGATCGGCGTTGCCGGTCGCCGGAAGATCTCGGCGGGGGAAAGATTGAGTCAAGTAGGGAAGTACCCCGTCATGGTGTCGGGACCACGTGTATAGGTCCCGGCCGTCCGGTCGTCGCTGAGCTTCGGCTCGGCCGGCGCTCCGGAAATCCATGACAGGCTTTTCGTGAAGTTCTTCACGGAGAGTTTGATCCTGGCTCAGGACGAACGCTGGCGGCGTGCTTAACACATGCAAGTGGAGCGACGAACCAGGGCTTGCCCTGGGGCAGAGCCGCGAACGGGTGAGTAACACGTGGGTTA
>DATKPO010000054.1:0-33012 GCA_035524055.1 Solirubrobacteraceae bacterium | reverse complement strand
GGGAGGGGTCGCATGCGACCCCTCCGGGGGAGGCCACATGTGGCCTCCCCTCGGGGCCGCGCATGCGCGGCCCCGCCGACCGGCGCATGCGCCGGTCGGATCCTCAATGGACCTCGTTTGGCAGCCGCAATCTGACGCCCGCCGCCTCGGCCTCGGCGGGGGTGTCGAAGGCGTGCGCGGCCCGCAGCTGGGCCTCGGCGGAGTCGAGCTGGCGCCAGTCGAGCCGCACGCAGAGCTCCTGGGCGCGGTCGAGCACGCGGATCAGGGGCACGGGATTGGCGAGCCGCGACATCGCGCGCAGGGCGTAGAGGTAGTCGTCGCGCAGCACGGTGGGAACGATCAGGCGCTGCTGGCCGGCCGAGGTCAGCTCGGCGTTGGTCAAGACCCGCGCGACCCGACCGTTGCCGTCGGCGAAGGGGTGGACCTCGGAGACGAGGAACATCGCGAATACCGCCCGCTGGAAGCCGGGCGGCAGCGACAGATAGCGCTCGAGCCCGCGGCGCAGCGTTCCGCGCACCAGCGGGGGCGCGACGAACTCGGTCTGGCCGGCGCGGTTGGCGCGGGTCTTGTACTCGCCCGGCGCGATCTCCGGGCGCGCCGCCAGGAGTCGCGCGTGGGCCGAGCGGATGATGCGCTCCAGCGAGGCGATGTCGCGTGGAACGGACGCGCGGGCGGCGGGATCGGAGACGAGGTCGAAGGTGCCGAGGACGTCGTGGGCGTCCTGCGGCCGATCGGCGGGCACGACGCCGGCGAAGACGATCTGCTCGGCTTCGCTGACGACGAACTCGGTGCCCTCGATGAAGTTGGAGAAGTAGGCCTCGAAGAACGCGAACGGCGCCCCCATGTGCTCGGGGCGCTGGGGTCGATCGACGGGCAGGTGCCGACCGAGCTCGGAGACGAGGGCGTCGAACAGCGGCAGCCGCCGCTCGTCCCAGCCGACCCCGGCCCGGCGGGCGCGCGCGCCGGGGCTCACCAGCCGGCTGGGCTGGGTGCCGAGCAGCCCGCCGATCGCCTCCGACAGCCGCTCGCACTCGCGCTCGGCGCCGAGCGCCGGGACCAGCCGTCGCGCGTCGTCTCGGAGCCGGTTGAGCTCGTCCTCTCCCTGGTTGTCCAGGACCGCCTGAAGCTGGGCCTCGATCTCGGTGGCGCTCAGCGTGCGACGGGCGCCGCCGCGCTCCCGCGAAGGACGCATGTTCTCCAGGAAGCGCCGCGGCCAGGAGCTGAGGTGAAGACCGCCGGCGAGGAACGGCTGATCGCCCTCGACGGGCCCCGCCCCATGCCGGCAGTTGAGCACGAGGCCCGGCAGGCGCACGACGCGGCGGGTGCCGGAGCACAGAAAGATCGAGCCCTCCTCGCCCGCCGGGCGCAGCTCGAAGGCGGTGCGATCCGCGATGACGGCGCCCGGGAAGTAGCCGGCGGCGACGTCCCAGACGCGCCGGCGCAAGACGTCGGCGAGTGGATCGGAGAGGTTCCGGGTGTAGAGGCGCCCGGCGACATGGCGTACCCTCCCGGCGTCGTATAGGCGCCGGATCGCGCGTGAGGTGGGGGTCGTCGAGAAGAAGACCTCGGGCTGGTCGTCCAGGGAAAACGTCGTCGTAACGCGCGCCATATCGACCATTCTGCCGAAATAATCGGCGTAAGACGCGAATAACGTCGAAATGATCGGCGTAAGCGCATGCGCCGGTCGGACACATAGGATCTCGACGATGCTCGCCGCCTCGGCCTACGAAATCGTGATGGCGGTCCATGTGATGGCGGTGGTGATCGCCTTCGGCGGGACCTTCGCCTACCCGGTGATGTTCGCCGCCGCCGGCCGCGACCCGCGCGGCCTGCCGCTGCTGCACCGCATCGAATACCGGATCGAGCGGTGGCTGGTGAACCCGGGGCTGCTGGTCGTCGTCGCCGCCGGGATCTTCATGGCGAGCGACGGCCACCATTGGAGCGAATTCTTCGTTCAGTGGGGTCTCGGGGTGGCGGTCGTGATCGGGGCTCTGGTCGGCGCGGTGATGATCCCGACCGCAAAACGCGCCGAGGCGCTGGCCGTGCGGGACCTGGCGACCGCCGGGGAGCCGGCTGCGCCGGGAGCGGACCTCGCGGCCGCCGGGGTGCGCGCGACGCCGGGAGCAGGTGGCGCCGCCGGCGAAGCTGGCGAGATCGAGCTCAGCGAGGAGTACCGCGCCGCGGTGCGCCGCCTGGCGATCGTCGGCACCGTCCTGTGGGCGCTGGTGCTGATCACGATCCTCTTTATGGTCGTCAAGCCGTGAAGACCAGCCGGATCCCGTGAAGACCAGCCGGATCAGCTGACAAGCTCGACACAGGGCGGGATTCGCTGAATCTCGCCGCCCCCGGCGCCGCTCGGTACCCTGCAGCCGATGACCGCAGAGGCTTATCGAGTCGCCGTCGTCGGCGCCACGGGGCAGGTGGGGACGCTGATGCTGCGCCTGCTGCGCGAGCGGGAGCTCCCGGCGCGGGAGATCGTGCCGTTCGCCTCCCCGCGCTCCGCGGGACGGGTGCTCGAGGGCGCCGGCCCGGCCGGCGGCGATCTAATTGTGCGGCCGCTCACCGAGGACGCCATCGGGGGCTTCGACATCGCGCTGTTCTCGGCCGGCGGCTCGACGTCGGGGGAGTGGGCGCCGCGCTTCGCGGCTGCGGGGGCGGTGGTGATCGACAACTCCTCGCGGTGGCGGATGCAGGACGACGTCCCGCTGGTCGTCGCCGAGGTGAACCCCGAGGCGCTGGCCGGCCACCGCGGGATCGTGGCCAACCCGAACTGCTCGACGATGCAGATGGTGGTGGCGCTGAAGCCGATCCACGAGGCGGCCGGCATCGAGCGCCTGGTGATCTCGACCTACCAGGCGGTGTCGGGCACGGGCCGCCGGGCGGTGGAGGAGCTGCTCGACCAGTCCCAGGCGCTGCTGCACGAGCGCCCGATCGAGCCGCCGAGCGCCTACGCCCACCAGATCGCGTTCAACGCCCTCCCCCACGCCGGCTCGTTCGCGCCCGGCGAGGACCACACCGACGAGGAGCGCAAGCTGATCGGAGAGACCCGCAAGATCCTCGGCGACCCCGCGATCCGGGTGAGCGCGACGTGCGTGCGGGTGCCGGTCCTCAACGGCCACTCGGAGGCCGTGAACGTCCAGACCCGGGAGCCGCTCTCCCCGGAGCGCGCCCGCGAGCTGCTGGCGGCGGCCCCGGGGGTGACGGTCCGCGACGACCCCGCCCGGGCGCTGTACCCGCTGGCGATCGACGCGAGCGGCAGCGACGAGGTCTTCGTGGGTCGCATCCGCCGCGACCCCGGCAACGAGCGCGCCCTGGACCTGTGGATCGTGGCCGACAACCTGCGCAAGGGCGCGGCCACCAACGCGGTCCAGCTCGCCGAGCTGCTGCACGACCGCGAGCTGCTCCCGCGACTCGCCGCCCAGGGCAATCCCCAATAACGAAATCCTGCTGTCAGCGGTCCGCGGAATGTCGGGCCGGTTCAAGTGGCTGGAGGTTCCTGCCGAATTGGCCGACGTGGCCCTCATCGGCACGGACATCCCGCCGATCGCCCTGCCGCGGGAGGCGCCGCGCACGGAGATCGCCCCGCACGTGCTGCGGGCCCGCCGCACGGCGGCGTGCACCCGCGGCCTGCTCGCGGCGACCGGCGTCGGGCTGATCCTCGCCAAACCCGAGCTGCTGGCGCATCCGACGCTCGGCATCGTGGGCTTCGCGATCATCGCGGCCAGCGCGCTGCAGCACCTGCTGCTGCCGCACAGGAGCCGCCTGCGGGCCGAGGAGTCGCTGGCCGGCGCCGCGGCGATCCTGATCGTCGGGCTCGGCGAGGAGCGGGTGACGGTGCTCAGCATCCTCTGGCTGGCGGCGGTCGCCAGCGGCGTGATGGGCCGCAGCGGCCGGGTGCACTGGATCGGGAGGAGCACGATCCTGGCGGCGCTGGCCCTGCCGATCGTCATCGAGGGCGGGCTGACGGCTCCCCACGCCGCGCTGTGCCTGGCGGCGACGGGCCTGCTGATGAACAGCGTCCGGCTGACATCGGATCTCGACCGGCTGCTCAAACAGGCCCGCTACGACGCCGACCACGACCATCTCACCGGGGCTCTCTCCAGCGCCGCGTTCCGCGCCGAGCTGGAGCGGGCCAGCGCCCGGGCGAGCGCGGCGGCGCCGGTGTCGCTGCTGCTGCTCGACCTGGACGGCTTCGGCGTGGTCAACAAGACGCTCGGCCACGCCGCCGGCGACGCGCTGCTGGCGACGCTGGGCGGCGAGATGCGCGAGGCCCTCGGCCCTGGCTGCCGCCTGGGTCGGCTCGGCGGCGACGAGTTCGCCGCGATCGTGCCGTCCGCCGATCCCGGCCCGCAGGCGGAGCGTCTGCTGGAGACGGTCACCAGCCACGGCGAGGACGCGCCGCGGCTGAACGGCTGCATGGGCATCGCCCAGGCCCCGCGCGACGGGGGCAGCGGCGAGGCGCTGCTGCGGGCTGGCGACATCGCGCTGCGGGTCGCCAAGCGCAGCTACGGCACCGGACGGATCTCGCACTACGCCGGGGAGTCGCTCAGCGGGGAGGGCGCCCGGGCGGCGCTGAGCCGCCTGATCGAAGGCGACGGCCTCTCGATGGCGGTTCAGCCGATCGTCGATCTGCGCACGATGTCGGTGCACGCCTACGAGGCCCTGGCCCGCTTCGGCGAGCACGGCGCCGGTCGCGGCCCGGTGCACTGGTTCTCGCTGGCCGAGGAGTTCGGGGAGCGCGACGCGCTGGAGCGGGCCTGCCTGCGGGCGGCGCTGGAGCTGTTCGCGCAGCGCCCGCCCGAGGTGCGCCTCTCGGTCAACCTCTCGGCGCCGGTGCTGCTCGACGAGCGCACCCTGGAGATGCTCGCCGAGCACGCCGACCTCGACGGCCTGATCCTGGAGATCACCGAGGAGGCTTTGGTCCGCGGCGACGGCCAGCTGCAGGCCGCGATCGCGCCGCTGCGCGCCCGGGGGGCGTGCCTCGCGGTCGACGACATGGGCGCCGGCTACTCGGGCCTGCGCCAGATCACAACCGTCCACCCCAGCTACCTCAAGCTCGACCGCTCCCTGGTCAGCGGCATCGACACCGACGACGACCGCACCGCGCTCGTCGGGGCGCTGGTGAGCTACGCCGACCACGTCGGCAGCCTGCTCGTCGCCGAGGGCATCGAGCGGCCCGCCGAGCTGGAGCGCCTGCGCGAGCTCGAGGTCCCCCTCGCCCAGGGCTTTCACCTCGGCCGCCCCGCCCCGCCATGGCCGGGCTGCGCGCTGCAGCCTCACGACCCTGCCGCCGCCGCGCTGCTGGCGGGATCGTGACCATTGTCGTCTGGCTGTAACGCCATGCAGGAGTAGGCGCCGGCCGCGCGAACATGGGGGCGATGCCCGTCGAGGTCAAGCGCACCCTGGTCAAGTCTCCGCCCGAGCTGTGGGCCGAGATCAGCGACCCCGCATCGCTCGCCCGTCACCTGGGCGAGCTCGGCGAGATCCGCACCGTGCGCACCGAGCCCGAGACGTCCGTCGAATGGGAGGCGACGGACGTCCGCGGCACCGTCGACATCGAGCCCTCAGGCTGGGGCACCCGGGTCACGCTCTCGGTCGTCCGCGAGACTCCGGCGCCGGAGTCCGCGGCGCCGGAGCCCGAGGCGTCCGAGCCTGAGCCGGAGCCTGTCGAGCCGGAGCCGGCAAGGCCACCGCGCCGAAGGCTCTTCGCCAGGCTCTTTCGGCGTCGGCATACAGAGCCCGAGCCGATCGTCGAGCCCGAGCCTGTCGTGGAGCCCGAGCCCGAGGCGGCCCCCGACCTCGCCGCCGAGCTGGCGGCGGTGGAGGAGGCGATGGCGGAGCAGGACGCGGCGCTGCTCACCGCCGTGCTGGATCGCCTCGGCGCGGCGCACCACCGGCCGTTCTCGCGCGGCTGAGCCGGCTCGCGGCCCACCCACGGGGGTCTCACAGATGAAGGTTTCTCGCATCTGCCTCCCCCTGGGAATGCCGGCAGCCGTGACCCGCGGATAACATCCGCCCCCCGTGATGGCGCGCGCCAAGGCACCCGAGACCTACGAGGAGAAGCTCGCCCAGCTCCAGGAGCTGCGCGCCGCGGCGCTGCACTCTGCCCCGGAGGCCGAGGAGAAGCAGCACGCGCGCGGCAAGCACACGGCGCGGGAGCGGGTGGAGAAGCTGCTCGACCCGGGCTCCTTCCAGGAGCTGGACACGTTCGTGCGCCACCGGACCTACGAGTTCGAGATGCAGAAGAACCGCCCCTGGGGCGACGCGGTCGTGACCGGGCACGGCACGATCGACGGCCGCCGGGTATGCGTCTTCAGTCAGGACTTCACGGTCTTCGGCGGCTCGCTGGGCGAGGTGATGGGCGAGAAGATGTGCAAGGTCATGGACCTGGCCGCCAAGATCGGGTGCCCGGTGATCGGCATCAACGACTCCGGCGGCGCCCGCATCCAGGAGGGCGTGGTCTCGCTGGGCTCCTACGGCGACGTCTTCCTTCGCAACGTCCGCTGCTCGGGGGTGATCCCCCAGATCAGCCTCGTCATGGGACCCTGCGCCGGGGGCGCGGTCTACTCGCCGGCGATCACGGACTTCATCTTCATGGTCAACGAGACCTCGCACATGTTCATCACCGGCCCCGACGTGATCAAGACGGTGACCGGCGAGGAGGTGGGCTTCGAGGAGCTGGGCGGGGCGATGTCGCACAACACGAAGTCCGGGGTCGCCCACTTCGCCTCGCCCGACGAGGACGCCTGCCTGGAGGACTGCCGCTACCTGCTGAGCTTCCTGCCCTCGAACAACCTCCAGACGGCGCCGCGGGTGCAGCCGACCGACGACCCGCTGCGGATGGACGAGGCGCTGGACCACGTGGTCCCGGACAACCCGAACAAGCCGTACGACATGCGCGACGTGGTGCGGCTGATCGTCGACGACGGCGAGTTCCTGGAGGTCCACGAGCACCACGCCAAGAACATCATCTGCGGCTTCGTCCGGCTCGACGGCCACGCGGTCGGGGTCGTCGGCAACCAGCCCAACCAGCTCGCCGGGGTGCTCGACATCGACGCCTCGGCCAAGGCGGCCCGCTTCGTGCGGACGTGCGACGCCTTCAACATCCCCCTGCTGACGCTCTGCGACGTGCCGGGCTTCCTGCCGGGCACGGCGCAGGAGTGGGGCGGCATCATCCGCCACGGCGCCAAGCTGCTCTACGCGTTTGCCGAGGCGACGGTGCCGAAGGTCACGATCATCACCCGCAAGGCCTACGGCGGCGCCTACGACGTGATGTCCTCCAAGCACCTCGGCGCGGACTTCAACTTCGCCTGGCCCACCTCGGAGGTCGCCGTGATGGGCCCCGAGGGCGCGGTCAACATCATCTACCGCCGCGACATCGCCGGCAGCCCGACGCCGGAGGAGCGCCGGCAGAAGCTGATGGACGACTACAAGGCTCGCTTCGCCAATCCCTACACGGCGGCCGAGCGGGGCTACATCGACGACGTCATCGTCCCCCACGAGACCCGGCCGAAGCTGATCGAAGCGCTCCGCACGCTGCAGACCAAGCGCGAGCCGGGTCCGAAGCGCAAGCACGGCAACATCCCGCTATAGGTCACACTGTGCCGATGGTCAACCGCCGGCCCCGGCTCGAGCTGGTCGCTCCGTCGGCCTCGCCCGCCGAGGCCGCGGCGGTGGTGGCGGCGCTGGAGCGGTTCATGCGCGACACGGCACCTCCCCCGGCGCCGCCGGCGAAGGCCCTGGACCCGTGGCGGCGAGCGGCGATGCTGGAGGGGGCGGGGTGGGAGCAGCGATCCGATGTTCCCCACCCCTGGATAAATCCCTAAAAGGCGCTAGCCTTTAGCGTCAATCGCCCGAGGGGCCCGCAACCAACTTCCTGGACGGAGGTCCGCTGAACGATGGAGCCAGTTTCCGTAGCCGACGCCCCGCGCGAGGAGGCGCTCGATCCCGGACGCGAGACCGCCTCGGGCGCCCCGCGGGGCACGCTCGCCGATCCCGAGGTCCTGCAGAACGTGCCGGGCCATGTGATCCCGATCCTGCGCCAGGAGTTCGAGGACTTCAAGACGGAGGCCACGAAATACCTTGCCGGGGAGACCCCGGAAGACGAGTTCATCAAGTTCCGCCTCAAGCAGGGCGTCTACGGCCAGCGCCAGCCCGACGTCCAGATGATCCGCGTCAAGCTGCCCTTCGGCGGGATCACGCCGGAGCAGCTGGAGAAGTTCGCCGACGTCGTCGAACGCTGGGCGCCGCTGAACAAGGGCCACATCACGACGCGGCAGAACATCCAGCTGCACCACATCCCGCTGCCCGATGCCGAGCAGGCGATCCGGGAGCTCGGCGAAGCCGGGCTCTCCAGCCGCGAGGGCTGCGGCAACACGGTGCGCAACGTCACCGGCGACCCCTGGGCCGGGGTGGCGGGGGACGAGCTCTTCGACCTCACGCCCTACGCCGGCGCCTACGTGCGCTACTTCGTGCGCCACCCGACGACGCAGGCGATGCCGCGCAAGATCAAGACCGCCTTCGACGCCAGTGCCCCGGGTCGGGCGATCAGCGAGATCCACGACATCGCCTTCCGGGCCCGCGTCAGGCAGAGCGAGGACCCCACCCGCCCCGGCGAGGTGCGGGGCGTGCAGATGCTCGTCGGCGGAGGCACCTCGATCATGCCCCGCAAGGCACCGGTGCTGTACGAGTTCGTGGAGCTCGACAACGGCGACTACCTGAAGATCGCGGAGGCCGTCTTCCGCATCTTCGACCGCCAGGAGTGGCTGCGGGCCAACCGGGCCCGGGCGCGGATCAAGGTGTTCGTCGACAAGCACGGCATCGACGAGCTGCGCCGCCAGGTCGAGGAGGAGCTGCGGGGCGAGTGGGTCGGGGAACGCGACTTCTCAGTCGAGCACCGGCTGTTCCTCGACGACGAGCGCGAGAGCGCACCGGCCCCGCCGCGGACCTACGGCACCCCCAACGGAGATCTCTCCGAGTTCGAGCGCTTCCGGGAGGCCAACGTGCGCCCGCAGAAGCAGGAGGGCTTCGTCACGGTCGAGGCCAAGATCGTGCGCGGCGACCTCACCCCGGAGCAGTTCCGGGGCCTGGCAGCGATCGTGCGTGACTTCTCGGGCGGCTACGCCCGCACGACGGTGCAGCAGAACCTGGTGCTGCGCTGGGTGCGCGAGGAGAGCGTCTACGACGTCTGGCGCGCCCTCTCCGAGCTCGGCCTCGGCGGGGCGGGCTCGCGGGAGGTCGGCGACGTCGTCTCGTGCCCGGGAACGGACTCCTGCAAGCTCGGCATCACGAGCTCGATGGGCCTCAACCGGGCGATCGAAGAGCGGATCGAGGCGATGCGGATCACGGACCCCCTGACACGCGCGATCCACATCAAGATGAGCGGCTGCCCCAACGGCTGCGGCCAGCACCACGTCGGGTCGATCGGCTTCTACGGGGCGTCGATCAAAGTCGGGGAGCACACGATCCCGGCCTACATCCCCCACGTCGGCGGGGTGTTCGAAGGCGGCGACGTCGAGTTTGGCCAGCGCCTGAAGCTGCGCCTGCCGGCCAAGCGCGTGCCCGACGCCGTCGAGCGCTGGCTGCGCCACTACGAATCGAGCCGCTCCGAGGGCGAGGGGTGGAAGGCGTTCGTGCAGCGCGTCGGCACCGGCGAGCTGGAAGGCCTGGTCAAGGATCTGTCGCTCCCGGTCGAGTTCAGTCTGCAGACCATGAGCCAGTTCATCGACTGGAACCGCGACGTGCCCTTCCAGGTGATCCGCGGAGAGGGCGAGTGCGCGGTCTAGACGGAAACAGCGAGGGGCTAGGCTCCGCCGGGCCGGGACGTCCGGTGGGCCTGGTCGGCGGCCCGGGCGATCTCCTGCGGGAGACCCTGCGGGAGGCGGTCGCCCGCCACGGCGAGCGGGTGGTGCTTCTGTGCAGCTTCCAGAAGGAGGAGTCGGTCCTGCTGGACGAGCTCCTGGCGCTCGGCGACGGCTCGACGCCGGTGAAGATCGTGACGATCGACACAGGCGTGCTGTTTCCCGAGACGCTGGAGACCTGGCGGGCCTTCGAGGAGCGCTTCGGCGTGGAGATCGAGGTACAGGACGCCAGCGGACCGTGGACGGGGCCGGAGCGGTGCTGCTCGGCGGCCAAGGTGGCGGCGCTGGAGCGGGCGCTGGACGGCGCGGAGGGCTGGATCACGGGCATCCGCCGCGAGCAGGGGCCGACGCGCGCCGAGGCCGAGGCGATCGAACACGACGAGCGGCGGGGCCTGTGGAAGTACAACCCGCTGGCGGAGTGGACCGAGAAGGACCTGTGGCGGCGGATCTACGAGCGCGAGCTGCCCTACAACCCGCTGCACGATCGCGGCTACGCGTCCATCGGCTGCGCGCCCTGCACCCAGCCGGGCGAGGGCCGCGAGGGCCGCTGGGCGGGCAGCGAGAAGACCGAGTGCGGCCTCCACGTGGAGGCCGTGGGCTGATGGAGGGCTCGATATGGCCGGCGAGACGACGATGAGCGTCGCCGAGCGTCCGCAGCTCAGTCACCTGCGGGCGCTGGAGAGCGAGGCGATCCACGTGATGCGGGAGGTCGCCGCCGAGCTCGAGCGCCCGGTGCTGCTGTTCAGCGGCGGCAAGGACTCGATCGTGCTGCTGCGGCTGGCCGAGAAGGCGTTTCGGCCAGGGCCGTTCCCGTTCCCGCTGATGCACGTCGACACCGGCCACAACTTCCCCGAGGTCATCGAGTATCGCGACCGTCGCGTGGCCGAGCTCGGAGAGCGCCTGCTGGTGGCCAGCGTGCAGGAGTCGATCGACAGCGGGCGCGCCGTCGAGGAGACCGGGCCGCGGGCCTCGCGCAACCGGCTGCAGACGGTGACCCTGCTCGACGCGATCGCGCGGCACGGCTTCGACGCCGCCTTCGGCGGAGCCCGCCGCGACGAGGAGCGGGCGCGGGCGAAGGAGCGGATCTTCTCCTTCCGCGACGACTTCGGCCAGTGGGACCCCAAGCGCCAGCGTCCCGAGCTGTGGAACCTCTACAACGGGCGCATCCACCGCGGCGAGCACGTCCGGGTGTTCCCGCTGTCGAACTGGACGGAGCTCGACGTCTGGGAGTACATCGCCCAGGAGGAGCTCGAGGTGCCCTCGATCTACTTCGCCCACGAACGCGAGGTGTTCAGCCGCGACGGGATGCTCTACGCCTGGCGGGAGGGCGTCGAGCTGATCCCCGGCGAGGAGGTCTTCAGCGAGATGGTGCGCTACCGGACTGTCGGAGACATGAGCTGCACCGGCGGGGTGCGCTCACGGGCGCTGACCCTGGAGGAAGTCGTCACCGAGATCGCCGCCACCCGCGTCACCGAGCGCGGCGAGACCCGCGCCGACGACCGCGTCTCGGAGGCCGCGATGGAGGACCGCAAGAAGGCCGGGTACTTCTGATGAGCCCGGCGACCGCGACGGCCTCGCGCGCGGCGGGCGGCGGGCGGCGATGACGCTCGACCTGCTCCGCTTCACGACGGCGGGCTCGGTGGACGACGGCAAGAGCACCCTGATCGGGCGGCTCCTGTTCGACACCAAGCAGGTCTTCGAGGACCAGCTCGAGCACGTCGCCGAGGCGAGCATGCGCCGGGGCGGCGAGGGCGCGCTCGACCTGGCGCTGCTCACTGACGGCCTGCGGGCGGAGCGCGAGCAGGGCATCACGATCGACGTCGCCTACCGCTACTTCGCGACGACGCGGCGGCGCTTCATCATCGCCGACTGCCCGGGCCACCAGCAGTACACGCGCAACATGGTCACCGGGGCCTCGACCGCCGACCTCGCGGTGATCCTGCTCGACGCCCGCAAGGGCGTGCTCGAGCAGTCCAAGCGCCACGCCTTCATCAGCGCCCTGCTCGGCATCCCCCACATGGTGGTGGCGGTCAACAAGATGGATCTCGTCGAGCGCTCGCGGGAGCGCTTCGAGGAGCTCACGCGCGACTTCGAGGCCTTCGCCGAGAGGCTCGGGATGCGCGCGCGGGCGGGGAGCACGAGCGACAGCACCGAGCCCGGCGGTAGCGGGCGGCGGGCGGCGGAGGTGACGTACATCCCGATCTCGGCCCTGGAGGGCGACAACGTCGTGGAGCGCTCCGCCGCGATGGACTGGTACACGGGCCCGACGCTGCTCGAGCACCTCGAGGAGGTGGAGGTCGCCTACGACCACCCCTCCGAGACACCGGCGCGCTTCCCGGTTCAGTGGGTCGTGCGGCCGGCGAGCGCCGATCCGAGCCACCCCCACGCCGACTACCGCGGCTACGCCGGCCAGCTGGCCAGCGGAGCGCTGCGCCGGGGCGAGGAGGTCGTGGCGCTGCCGAGCGGCCTGCGCACGCGGATAGCCGGCATCGACACCTTCGACGGCGAGATCGATGAGGCGCTGGCGCCGATGTCGGTGACGCTGCGCCTGGAGGACGAGCTCGACGTCTCGCGCGGCGAGCTGATCTGCCGCCCCGAGGAGTCGCCGGCCGTCGCCCGGGAGCTCACGGCAGACGTGTGCTGGCTCAACGAGCGCCCGCTGCGCCAGGGCGGACGTTACGTGCTCAAGCACACCTCGCGCAGCGTCACGGCGATCGTCGACGGACTCGCCGACTGCGTGGACGTCCACAGCCTGCAACGCACGCCGGACCCGGCGGAGCTGGCGCTCAACGACATCGGCGGCGTGCGGCTGCGCACGAGCGCCCCGCTCACGTTCGACCCCTACGAGCGCAATCGGCGCACGGGCAGCTTCATCCTGATCGACGAGGCGACCAACGAGACCGTGGGGGCGGGCATGCTCGCGCGTGGGGAGACGGACGACCCGAGCGCGAAGCCCGCCTGAAGGACCGAACGTCTCCGACTCCCGGCGCCTCGGCGGCGCCCGGCCCGAGCCGGAAATCCCCTGCTCAGAGGCGCAAACCTGCCGGTCCGGCGACCGCCGGCGATGGACCTGCGCCGAGAAACGCCGCGTGCTTGCGTTGACGTATTAGCAGTCACCTGCGATAGTCCCCGGGCGTTCGAACTGACGAACGGGCTCGGCTGATGAGGCAGCGCACTTCGGGGTAGAAATGCCGAAGCGCCAGCACCCGGTAAAGAGGCCAGCGCTCCGGCACCTAACACACCCAGCCGAGGCTGGGTACGAAAGGAGATCGACATCCATTCTACAGATCTTCCGAAAAGAGTGCTTCCGAGTCGATAGAGCCGAAAACTAAGCTGGTGCGACGACCCCTCGGGGTTGTCCACCCGGGCAGGCCGGCGCCGAGCGCGAGAGCGCGCCAGGGCGGCGCCGCAGCGCCCGCGTCCGGGGTTTGTGGAGCGCTTACCTCGGACGCGGGCCGCCTGCCGCAGAGGGAGACGGGCCGCCCAATGGGCGGCCCGTCCTTTTCGCGGGCCTCCCGCGTCCCCGACGCCCCCCGCCCTCCCCCGTCCCAGGTTCCCGCCCGGCCGCGTTCCCGCCCGGCCGCGTCCCCGCCCGGCCGCGTCCCCGCACTCGCGCACGCGCCCGCCTCCCCGCGGGCCCGTCTCCCCGCGGGCCCGTCCTTTCAGCCGTGAAGCACACGGCGGGAGCCAGCGACTAAGCTGCACGACCGATGTTCACAAAGGTGCTGGTGGCAAATCGCGGCGAGATCGCGATCCGGATCATGCGGGCCCTGGAGGAGATGGGGATCGCGTCTATCGCGGTCTACTCCGAGCTGGACCGCGAGGCGCTGCATGTGGCGCGCGCCGACGAGGCCTACAACCTCGGCGAGGGCCCGGCGGCCGAGAACTACCTGCACATCGAGAAGATCCTCGACGTCGCGGCCCGGGCGGGCGCCGAGGCGATCCATCCGGGCTACGGCTTCCTCGCCGAGAACGCCCCCTTCGCCCAGGCCTGCGAGGAGGCCGGAGTCGTCTTCATCGGCCCCCCGGCGGGCGCGATCGAGGCGATGGGCTCCAAGACCCGCGCCCGGGACCTGATGCAGGCCGCCGGAGTGCCGATCGTGCCGGGGACGACGACGCCGGTGGCGACGGCGCAGGAGGCGCTTGAGATCGCCAGGGCCGAGATCGGCTTTCCGGTGGCCGTCAAGGCCGCCGGCGGCGGCGGCGGCAAGGGCTTTCGGGTGGCGCTCACCGAGGAGGAGATCGAGGCGGCTTTCGAGGGCTCCAGCCGGGAAGGCGAGAAGTTCTTCTCCGACCCCACCGTCTATCTCGAGCGCTACCTCCACGACCCCCGCCACGTCGAGGTCCAGATCCTGGCCGACCGCCACGGCAACGTCATCCACCTCGGCGAGCGCGACTGTTCGATCCAGCGTCGCCACCAGAAGGTGATCGAGGAGTCCCCGGCGCCGGAGTGGATCGTCGATCCCGAGACCCGGGAGCGCATCGGCCAGATCGGCGTCGAGGCGGCGCGCGCGGTGAGCTACGTCGGGGCGGGCACCGTCGAGGGCCTCTTCTCCGCCCACGCCGGCGGCGAGGGGGCGGGCGAGCCCGAGTACTTCTTCCTGGAGATGAACACCCGGGTCCAGGTCGAGCACTGCGTGACGGAGATGACGACGGGCATCGACATCGTCAAGGAGGGCATCCGCGCCGCCGCCGGCGAGCCGCTGGCCTACAGGCAGGAGGACGTCGTCCTACGCGGCCACGCGATCGAGTGCCGCATCAACGCCGAGGACGCCTCCAAGAACTTCGCGCCGGCTCCCGGCCGGATCGGCCGCTACAGCGAGCCGCGCGGCCCGGGGGTGCGGGTGGACTCGGGCGTCGGCGCAGGCGGCGAAGTCTCGCCGATGTACGACCCGATGGTCGCCAAGCTGATCGTCTGGGACGCCGACCGCGCGCAGGCCACGCAGCGCATGCTGCGGGCCCTCGACGAATACGAGATCGAGGGGCTGCGGACGCTGATCCCCTTCCACAAGGCGCTGCTGGCAACCGAGCAGTGGGAGCGCGGCGAGACCTGCCGCGAGCTGCTCGAGGACCGCAAGTGGCTGAAGACGCTGGCGTTCGAGCCGGCGGGCGCGGCGGGGGACGCCGGCGAGGAGCGGGAGCGAGTCGAGCACTCCTACACCGTCGAGGTCTCCGGCCGGCGTTTCGAGGTCAAGGTCGCCGGACCCCCGTTCGCCGGCGGCGCCGGCGCCCAGGCCGGAGTCGGCGCGGCGCCGGCCAACGGAGCCACGGCGAACGGCGCGCGCTCGGCGCCCAGGCGCTCCCAGCGCAGGAGCGCCGCCGCCGGAGGGCCCGACACGCTTCCATCGCCGCTGCAGGGCAACATGTGGAAGGTGCTCGTCAAAGAGGGCGACACCGTCGCCGAGGGCCAGCTGCTGTGCATCATCGAGGCCATGAAGATGGAGAACGAGATCACCGCCCACAAGGCCGGGGTGATCGCAGAGCTGCCGATCGCCGAGGGCGCGCCGATCGCCGCCGGGGCGCCGATCGCGACGATCAAGGGCGCTGACGGCTAGCGACGGCCGGATCAGGGTCCGACTTGCGCATCACGCCGACGTCGCGGCCAGCTCCAAGACCCGCGGCCTGACGACGAGAGAAACACTGGTGCTCGTGCGCGGGGCGCCACCAGTGCCCGGCGAGCCGTCGGATTGATCGTTCCCGGACGCATCGGGACAATCCCGTCCGCGCCGAGACCGGGCCAACCCGGCTCCGGCGCAACCGGATGGGACGACTACGACCGAAAGCGCAGATGTGCGTATCAGGCTCGTGCTGGCAGCCGGGCTGCTGCTGATCTCCCTGGGGATCGCAGCCGTACTCTCGCACGCCCCGCAGACGCTGGCGAAGACCAACGGGGTGCCGCTCGCGACCAAGCTCGGCGGGTCCAGGCGCGACGCGGTCGCCTGCCAGGCGGGCGAAGCGCCGCCGCGCGACGCCGCGTCGGTCCGGCTCGGACTGTTCAGCATGCTGGGGCCGAAGATCGCCTTGGAGCTGCGTGCCGGAAATCGACTGCTCGCCACGGGCACGCGCGGCGCCGGCTGGGATGGCACGGACGTCTCGGTTCCGCTCCGCTGGCTCTCGCCGACGGCGTCGCCGGTGGCGGCGTCGCCGGTGGCGATCTGCCTGCGACTCGACGCCGTCGACTCCGAAGTTTCGTTCCTCGGCGCGGACAGCTCGCGGGAGCAGGCGCTGCACGCCCAGGGGGCGACGCTGCCGGGACGGATGCGCATCGAATACCTGCGCTCGGGTGGAGCGCCGTGGTGGTCGCGGATGGGCACCGTCGTGCGCAACCTGGGCTTCGGCCACGCGCTCAGCGGCGGCGTGAACGCACTGATCGCGATCTTGCTGGCGACGTCGGTCATCGTCGTCTCGTCGTGGCTCCTGCTCAGGGAGCTGCCGTGAGCGCCGCGACCGCACAGGACGCAGCGGCGCCGGCGCGGGCGACGAGCAGAGGCAGAAGCCGCGGAAGGCCAAGGATTCGCGCCCGCATTCACCGCGTCCCCGTGGCGGCCGTGGCCTGCGCCGCCGTCGCCTGCCTCAACGCGACCTGCTGGTCGATCGTCCTGCCGCCGTTCGAGGCCCCCGACGAGCCGGCGCATTTCGCCTATGTGGCGACGCTCGCCGAAACCGGGAGCCTGCCGAGCTCCAACCACGAAATCTTCGCGCCGGCCGAGGAGATCGCGCTTGCCGGTCTGCATTTCCCGGCGGTGTTCTTCCGCCCCGCCGAGGGCACGATCTCGACGCAGGGCGAACAGTCGGCGCTCGAACACGACCTCGCCCTGCCGCTGTCGCGCAGCGGCCGTGAGGCGGGCGTCGCGGCGACCGAGCCGCCGCTCTACTACGCGCTGCAAACGATCCCCTACGAGCTGGGATCGGGCGGCACGGTCCTCGACCGACTTGCCCTGATGCGTCTGCTCTCGGCCTTCTTCGGCGGACTCACGGCGCTGTTCGCGTACCTATTCGTCCGCGAGGCGCTGCCCGGCGAGCCGTGGGCCTGGGCCGTCGGCGGCCTCGGCGCCGCCCTCGCGCCGCTGCTCGGCATGATCTCCGGCGCCGTCAACCCCGATGCCCTCTGCTTCGCGGTGTCCGCCGCCCTCTTCTATCTGCTGGCCCGCGCGTTCCGCCGCGGCCTCACGCCGGCGTCGTCGGTGGCGCTGGGGGCGGCGGTCGCGATCGGCTGCCTCACCAAGCTCAGCTTCCTCGGCCTCGTCCCCGGGGTGCTGCTCGGCCTGCTGGCGCTCGCCATCCGCGCGGCAGCGGCCTCGCCGCGCCGGGCGCTGGCGTCGCTCACGGCCGCGCTCGCGACCGCCGCCGTCCCCCTGCTTCTCTATGCGACCCTCTTCGCCCACGACGGCTCGCAACAGCTCGGCGAGATATCCGGCTCGGCCGGGGACGCCTCGGGCGGATCGCTGCTGCACGAGCTCGAGTACGTCTGGCAGTTCTACCTGCCGCGGCTGCCGGGCATGACTGCCTACTTCCACGGCCTGCTCACAACCCGCGTGCTGTGGTTCGACGGGCTCGTCGGCCTCTATGGCTGGCTCGACACGACCTTCCCGAACTGGGTCTACGAGGCGGCCCTGCTGCCAGCCGCGGCCCTCACGATGCTGCTCCTCCGCGCGCTCTTCGCACACCGGAGCGCTCTGCATGACCGCATCGTCGAGGTCGCGGTCTATGCCGCGATGACCGCCGGCATGCTCGCCGTCGTGGGCGTCAGCGACTACGCCAACGGCGTACCCGGCGAATTCCGGGAGCCCCGCTACCTGCTGCCCATGATCGCGCTGTGGGCGCTCGCGTTGGCCCTCGCCGCGCGCGGCGCCGGCCGGCGCTGGGCGCCGGCCGCGGGAGCACTCATCGTGCTGACGTCCTTCGCGCACGACGCCTTCAGCCTGCTGCTCGTGGTCTCGCGCTACTACGGCTGAGCGCTGCCCCCACCGGCTCAGCGCTGCCCCCACCCGCTGAGCGGTCGGTCGAGACGACGCCCGATTGGAGACACGCGCGCAATCGGCGAGCCGTTCGCCTGGACCAAACGTTCCGCCGGCTTGACCGTCCTGGCGGCCTCGGGCAGAGTGCCCTGAGGATCGTGACGCGCACGAGCGCGAGCCCCCATGCAGACGAGCCCCGAAGCGCATACCACCGCTGCCGTGCTGGCCCCGGACGAGGCCGGATGTCTCCTCTCGGTTGTCATCCCCTGCCTGAACGAGGCGGAGAACATCGAGCGATGCGTGCGGAGCGCCCGGCAGGCGCTCGAGCTGGCCGGGATCGACGGTGAGGTGGTCGTCGCCGACAACGACTCGCATGACGGCAGCGCCGAGCTGGCGGAGGGGGCGGGCGCACGGGTGGTCCGTCAGCCGATACGCGGCTATGGCAGCGCATACCTGGCGGGCTTCGCCGCCGCGCGGGGCGAGTTCATCGTGATGGCCGACGCCGACCTCACCTACGACTTCGGCGAGATCCCGCGGTTTCTCGCCGAGCTTGAAGCGGGCGCGGATCTCGTGATGGGCGACCGCATGCAGAACATCCGGCCGGGCGCGATGCCGTGGCACCACCGCTACATCGGCAACCCGCTGCTGTCGGGCTTCCTGAACCTGCTGTTCCGCACCGGCGTCAGCGACGCCCACTGCGGCATGCGCGCCTTTCGCCGCGACCGGCTCGAGCTCCTGGACCTGCGTGCGCCCGGCATGGAGTTCGCATCGGAGATGGTCGTCCGCGCGGCCAAGGCCAAGCTCGACATCCGCCAGTTCCCGATCGAATACCACCCCCGGGGCGGCGAGTCCAAGCTCTCCAGCTTCCGCGACGGCTGGCGGCACCTGCGCTTTCTGATCCTGCACGCCCCGCGGCATCTGTTCATCGTGCCCGGCGCCGCGATGACGCTGCTGGGCGCCCTGGTCTCGGTGCTCGTGCTCGCCCACGTGAGCCTCTTCGGGCGCCGCTGGGAGGGGCACGCGCTGATCGGCGGCTCGCTGTTCCTGATCGTCGGCGCCCAGGTCGTCACGCTCGGTCTCTGCGCGCTGGCCTACGCGACCTACTTCATGGGCGAGCACGACCCCTGGTTCGACCGGATGCGCCGGCGCTGGCGGCTCGAGCACGGCCTGCTGCTGGGCGGCAACCTGGCGCTGCTGGGCTCCGTCGCGCTGGTCGCGATCGTGGTGGAGTGGGTCGAACACGGGTTCGGGAGCCTCGCCTACGAACACCTGGCGATCCTCGCCGCGACGCTGCTCGTGCTGGGCATCCAGGTGATCTTCGGATCGTTCCTGCTCAGCATCCTCGGGCTGCGGCGGCGGTAGTGCGGGTCGCGATAGCGCTGGCGGCGGGGTTGCTGACGATCGCGGTGGGCGTGGCCCTGACACTGGCCCGCAGGCCGCTGGTGCTGGTTGCCGAGAACCTGCCCCAGACCCACCACACCCTGATCATGGCCAGGCACTCCGCGGGGGCGTGTCAGGCCGGCGAAGTGCTGCCGGCCGGGACCTCCGCGGTCCGTCTCGGGCTGACGACCGACATCGGCTCCCGGGTGGGGGTGAAGGTGCTCGCCGACTCCCGGGTGATCGCGGAAGGCACACAGCGGCCGGGCTGGCGCGGCGCCTCGGTGACCGTTGCGCTGCCGCCGCGGCCCCGGACGCTGGCGCCGGTAACGGTCTGCTTCGCGCTGACGGACCTCAACTCGGCGATCCGCATGCTCGGACTGGCGACCGGCGCCCATGTGGCGGCGCGAGCCGAAGGCAAAGCTCTGCCGGGCCGGATGCACGTGGAATACCTGCGCCCAGGACCCCGGTCGTGGTGGTCGATGCTCTCCTCGGTGTCCTGGCGGCTGGGCCTGGGCCGAGCCGCGAGCGGCACGTGGTATGCGCTCCTGCTGCTCACGCTGGTCGTGGCGCTGGTCGTCCTGTCCAGCTGGGCTGTGCTGCGGGAGTCGCGGTGAGCGTGATCGAGCGACAAACGGTCGCCGGTCGCGCCCCGGGCGGACAGACGGCGAGGAGCGCCGGGGCGGCTCGCCTCCCGCGACGGCTGCTGCGGCGCATCCCGCGCGCCGCCTGGATCTGCGCGCTGGTGGCGACGATCAACGCCGTCGCCTGGTCGATCGTGACGCCCCCCTTCCAGGCCCCCGACGAGCCCTCCCACTTCGCCTACGTGCAGCATCTGGCGGAAACCGGCCACCTGCCGTCCTCCAGCAAGGAAGTGTTCGCTCCCGCGGAGGCGGTCGCGCTCGAAGACCTGCACCAGGCCGAAGTGCGCTTCTCCCAGGAAAACCCGACGATCTCGACGCTCGCCCAGCAGCGCCTGCTCGAACGCGGACTCGCCCTGCCGCTCTCGCGCAGCACCCCCGGAGACGCCGGGCTCGCCGCGTCGCAACCGCCTCTCTACTATGCGCTGGAGACGGTGCCGTACGAGTTGGGCACGGGCGGCAGCGTGCTGGACCGGCTCGAGCTGATGCGCCTGCTCTCGGCGCTGATGGGCGGGGCGTGCGCCCTGCTCACGTTCCTCTTCCTGCGTGAGGCGCTGCCGGCGGCGCCGTGGGCGTGGACCGTCGGCGGGCTGTCGGTCGCGCTGATGCCCTCGCTGGGGACGATGTCGGGGGCCGTCAGCCCGGACGCGCTGCTGGCACCGATCGCGACGGCGCTCTTCTACCTCTTGGCACGCGGGTTCCGGCGCGGCCTGAGCGCGGCGGTGGCCGTCGCGCTGGGCGCGACGATCGCGGCCGGCTGCCTCGCCAAGCTGACGTTCCTGGCACTTCTGCCGGGCGCGATCTTCGGCTGCGCCGTGCTCGTCTGGCGAGCGGCGCGCGCGGGCAGGCTTCCGTCCGCTCGATCGCTGACGCTCGCCGGCGGCGTGGCGGTGCTGCCCGCCGCGGCCTACGGGCTGCGCGACGCCTCCGCCGCCCAGCCCTCGGCGAACGTCGTGTCGGGGGCGTTCGCCCTGCACGGACAGCACACGATCGGCGGTGCACTGAGCTACATGTGGCAGCTCTACCTGCCGCGCCTGCCGGGGATGGACGCCACGTTTCACGGCATCAACGGCAGCCTGCTGTGGTTCGAAGCCCTCGTCGGCCAGTACGGCTGGATCGAAACCACCTTCCCCTGGTGGGTGGTCCGGATCGCCTTCGTCCCGGCGGCGCTGCTGGGGCTGCTGTGCGTCTGCGCACTGGTCGCGAACCGCGGCTCGCTGTGGGCCCGCCGGCTCGAGCTGGCGAGCTATGGCGCGATCTCCCTCGGACTGCTCGTGGCGATCGGGCTCGACGAATACCTGCACGGCGCCCAGGGGGAATACCTGCAGCTGCGCTATCTGCTGCCGCTCGTCGCGCTGGCCGGCGCCGGACTGGCGCTGGCGGCGCGTGGCGCCGGCCGCCGCTGGGGGCCGGTGGCGGGCGCCCTGATCGTGACGCTGATGCTCGGCCACGACCTTTTCAGCCAGCTCCTGGTCATCTCCCGCTACTACGGCTGAGCCTGTCCGAGCCGCCCCGCGTTCTCGGCGTGCCGCTCGCGCTGCGCCCGGGAGCGCCGCGCCGGCGGCAGCTCGGCCGCCGCCCCGCGGTCGCCCAGGGCGCGCAGGTAGCGCATGTCCTCGTCGAGCACCCCGAGCGCCTCCCGGGCGCCGAGGACGCGACCATGACCGGGCACGACGTGCGTGGCCAGCTCGACCAGCGGCCGCAGGCGCTGCAGCGTCTCGATGTAGGCCCGAGCCGGCTCGTGGCCGCCGCCGAGCGTGGGGATCTCGACCGCCGAGAGGTAGTCGCCGGCGATCAGCGCCCCCGCCCAGGGAATCCACACCGCCATGCCGTCCGGGGTGTGACCCGCCGTCGGATGCAGCTCGAGCTCGAGCTCGCCGATGCCGCAGCCGCCGGGCACCGGCAGCGCCTGGACGGCGCCCAGCGAAAGCGGCCGGGGGCGCTCGATGAGATGCTGTTCGTCGAACGCCCGCAGCTCGCGCTGGGCCTCTCCGGGCTGCTCGCGCAGGCGCCCCGCGGTGCTCTCGGCGCAGCCGAGCGCAAGCCCGGGGAAGGCGAGCCGGCCGAGCAGGTGATCCCAGTCGGCGTGGGTCGCCAGCAAGCCGCTGGGCTCGGGAAAGCGGGCCTGCGCGAGGAGCGCGGGCAGCGCGTCGAGCTCGTCGGGCAGGATCGGGGAGTCGACGACGAAGCTCTCCTGCCCGCTGCGCAGGAGCACGCAGTTGGTCTGCCAGATCGCGCTGGTGGCGAGCAGGACGTCGGGATGCAGGGCGACGGCGCGCACCGACGGGCGGCTCAGGTCACCTCGAGCAGCTTGGCCGCCTCGCGCAGGTTGTGGACCTCGGCGGTCGGCTTTTTCTGGGATGCCTCGAGCGTCTCCTTGGTGCGATTGACCCAGATGACGGGGACGCGGGCTTTGAGGCAGGGCTCGACGTCGTGGTGGTGGCTGGAGGCGATGTGCACCCAGCCTTTCTTGCCGCCGACGCGCCGCGCGCACTCGGTGAAGTGGGCGGGGTCGGGCTTGTAGGAGCGGACCTGCTGGGCGGTGACGACGAGGTCGAAGTCCGTCGGGATGTGGCGACGGGTCTGACCCAGGAGCTTGTCGTCGATGTTCGAGAGCAGTCCGAGCTTGTACTTCTTGGCGAGCTTCTGCAGCTGGGCGTTGGTCTCCTTGAAGGGCTGCCAGCGCTGCACGGAGTCGGGCAGGAAGCCCGAGCGCGAGGTTTCCAGCGGCCAGTCGAGACGTCTGGCGATCTCCAGGGCCGTCCGCCGCAGGACCTCGGCGTAGAGCTCGTAGGAGCCGGCCTCGATTTCGCGTGAGATCTCGTGGAACAGGGATATCAGCGTGGCGCGGTCGATCGTGAATTCGTCGCGCTCGGCCTCCTTGGCGAAGGCTTCGTAGATGCCGGTCTCCCAGTCGATCAGGGTGCCATACACGTCGAATGTGACGAAAGTGACGTTTTTCGGGATCGGCATGGGCCGGGGCATTATGCCCTGCCGGGGCATCGCCGCGCGGTCTGCCCGCATCGGTTAGCATCCCGCGCCGCCCATGGACCTGCTCGAGTATCAAGGCAAGCAGCTCTTCGCCCGCCACGGCCTGAGGGTCTCCGACGGGCGCGTCGCGAGCACCGTTCAGGAGGCCGTGGAGGCCGCCGCCGAGGTCGGCTACCCGGTGGTCGTCAAGGCCCAGGTGCTGATCGGCGGCCGCGGCAAGGCCGGCGGCGTGAAGCTCGCCGGCGACGAGGCCGCGGTGCGCGAGCACGCCGGCGACATCCTCGGGATGGACATCCGCGGGCACGTCGTGCGCAAGCTCTGGATCGAGCACGCCAGCGACATCGCCAGCGAGTACTACGCGGCGGTGCTGCTGGACCGCTCCGCCAAGCAGCCGCTGCTGATGTTCAGCACCGAGGGCGGGATGGACATCGAAGAGGTCGCCGAGAAGACCCCGGAGAAGCTCGTCCGCCACCACGTCGACGCCCTGGAGGGTCTCTCGCGGGCGGAGGCCGTCGATGTCGCGACCCGCGGCGGCGCCGACGCCGACGTGATCGAGCAGGTCGCCGACGCCCTCCTGGCCCTGTACGAGGTGTGGCTGGCAGAGGACGCGACGCTGGCGGAGATCAACCCCCTGATCGTCACCCCCGAGCGGGAGGTCAGGGCGCTGGACTCCAAGGTCTCCCTCGACGGCAACGCCCTCTACCGCCACCCCGAGAACCAGGGGCTGTCGGACGTCGAGAACATCGACCCGATCGAGCGCCGCGCCAAAGAGCAGGGCGTCCAGTACGTGGCGCTCGACGGCGACATCGGCATCCTCGGCAACGGCGCCGGCCTGGTGATGTCCACGCTGGACGTCGTCGCCCGGGCCGGGGGCCGCCCGGCTAACTTCCTCGACGCCGGCGGCGGCTCGGACGCGGAGAAGGTCAAGCAGGCCGTCGAGCTGATCCTCTCCAACGAGAACGTCAAGGCCGTGCTTTTCAACATCTTCGGCGGCATCACCCGCTGCGACGAGGTCGCCAGGGGCCTGATCGCGGCCTTCGCGGACCTGGGGGCGGGCGGGCAATCCATTCCCTTCGTGGTGCGCCTCGACGGCACCAACGACGTCGAGGGCCGGCGGCTGCTGGAAGAGGCGGCGCTGCCCAACGTGCACCCGGCGGCGACGATGAACGAGGCCGCCGAGAAGGTCGTGGCGCTGGCCCGGGGAGCCCGGTCGTGAGCGCGGCGCCTCTCCACCTCGGCCACAGGAGGGCGAGCCACTGATGGCGGTTCTGGTCGACAACGACACGCGCCTGGCGGTGGCCGGCATCACCGGCCGGGAGGGCTCGTTCCACACGCTCAACAACCGCCGCTACGGCACCAACGTCGTCGGCGGGGTGACGCCGGGCAAGGGCGGGCAGGACGTCGAGGGCATTCCCGTGTTCGACAGCTGGGCGCAGGCGATGGACGAGGCGCGGCCGAACACGGCGATGATCTTCGTCCCGCCGCGCTTCGCCGCCGACGCGATCCTCGAGGCGGCGGCTGCCGGGGTGGAGCTGGTGATCGCGATCACCGAGGGCATCCCGGCGCACGACGAGCTGCGCGTCTACAACACCCTCAAGCGCGACCATGCCGGCACCCGCCTGATCGGCCCCAACTGCCCCGGGATCCTCTCGCCGGGCAGGGCCAACGTCGGCATCATCCCGGCCTCCTTCTTCAAGGAGGGCAACGTCGGCGTGGTGTCGCGCTCGGGCACCCTGACCTACCAGATCGGCAACGAGATCGCCCAGGCCGGCTTCGGCAACAGCTCGATCGTCGGCATCGGCGGAGATCCGGTGCCGGGGTCGTCGTTCGTGGACATCCTCGAGCTCTTCCAGGCCGATCCCCAGACCGAGCTGATCGTGCTCGCCGGCGAGATCGGCGGCTCGGCCGAGGAGGAGGCGGCGGAGCACATCGCGGAGAACGTCACCAAGCCGGTCGTGGCCTACATCGCCGGCTTCACGGCGCCCGCCGGCAAGCAGATGGGCCACGCCGGGGCGATCGTCTCGGGCAGCTCGGGCACGGCCGCCGCGAAGGCCCAGGCCCTGGAGGCCAGGGGGGTGCGGGTGGGACGGACCCCGACAGAGGTCGCCGAGCTCGCCGTGCAGATCCTGCGGGGCTGAGCGCCGCAACATCCGACCCAGGGTTGCAGCGGGCGTCGTCCGGGCCCGAGTAGGATGGGGTGCGAAGCAGACGCACGAGCCCCCGATGACCGATACCTTCGCCAACGGACCCGGCATACCAGGCGGCCCCCCGACGGAGCCGGGCGAGCGCGTCACCGACGTGACGGGTACGTTGGCCGAGCTGGAGCACAAGCTGCGCGAGCTGGAGCGAGAGTTGACGTCCATCGGCAGGCACCGGACGGCGGCGCCCGGGGAGCCGGCGCAGCAGTCTTCGCGATCGGCACCGGAGCCGCCCGGGCGGTTGGTCGACGAGCGGCTGGAGCCGCCGCCGCGCACCGCGCCGCCTACGCCCACCGCGCCGCCTACGCCCACCACGCCGCCTACGCCGGCCGCCCCGCCGCCCATGCGCCCCGCCCCGCCCATGCGCCAGCGCCCGAGTGAGGCGCAGCTGGCAAGCCTCGCCGAGCTGCGACGCTTCCGCGACCGGCTGGAGCGCTTTGCGCGAGAGCTGACCTCCGAGTACGACGCGCTGCTCGGCCGGGTGATGGCGGGGTTCTCCTCGGCCCCGGCGCAACCCGAACGGGCCGCGCAGGAGCCGCTGCAGCCGCACTCGTCGCCGCCGCACTCGTCGCCGCCGCGGTGGTCGTCGCCGGAGTCGCAGCCGTCGCCGCTGCGGCCGGAGCCGCTGTCGTCGCCACTGCGGGCGGAGCCACTGCGGGCGGAGCCACTGCGCCCCGACCCCGAGGCGCCCGCGCCACCCATCCCGAGTCCCCCGCCGTCGCCGGAGGACGCGCTGTTCGAGGGCCGCGTGGAGCTGGGAGTAGGACCGTTCTACGACATCGCCTCGCTGGGAGCCTTCGAGCGGCGGCTGGCGAGCCTGCCGGGCGTCGGCGAGGCGTCGGTCAGACGCTTCGAGGCCAGCCACGCCGTCGTCGACGTGCGCCTGGCGACGCCGATCGCGCTGCTGCGCGAGCTGCGGCGCGGCGCCCACGGCGACTTCAGCGTCCGCGAGATCGCGGCCGGCCGCATCCTGCTGACGTTCGACGACGCCTGAGCCGCGTGCGGGGCGCGACCGAGGCGCCCGTCGACGCGGGCCAGAGACCGCGGGCCTCGTCGGATCGGCCTCGACGGGGCGCGAGCCTGGGATAAGCTTCGCGACGATGCCCTCAGGTGCGGACATATCATTCGCGCGCGGCGCCCCGTCGCTGGACATCGTCGACGTCGACGGTCTGCGGGAGGCGGCCACGCGGGCCTTCACCAACGACCCCTCCGGCGCCACGGCGTACGGGACGTCGGTCGGCTACCCGCGCCTGCGCGCCTGGATCGCCGAGCGCCACGGGGTCCCGGTGGAGCGGGTGCTGGTGACCAACGGCTCGATGCAGGCCGATGCATTCCTCTTCGATGCACTGGTGCGGGCCGGCGACGACGTGATCGTGGAGCGTCCCACGTACGATCGCACCCTGCTCTCGCTGCGGGGGCGCGGCGCCCAGGTGCACCAGGTCGAGCTGCAGCCGGACGGAATCGACGTGGACGCGCTGGCGGCGCTGCTCGGCGGCGACGGGATGGGGGTCGGCGGCAAGCCGGTGCGCCCGAAGCTGGCGCACATCATCCCCAACTTCCAGAATCCCGCCGGTTACACGCTGTCCCCGGAGAAGCGCCGGGCGCTGCTCGCGCTGGCGGAGGAGCACGACTTCACGGTCTTCGAGGACGACCCCTACGTCGCGTTGCGCTTCAGTGGCGAGGCGCTGCCGACGATGGTCTCGATGGAGCCCGAACGGGTGGTGTACGCCTCGTCGTTCTCCAAGACGGTCTGCCCGGGCATCCGCGTCGGCTACCTCGTCGGCCCGGCCGAGCTGATCTCGGAAATCGCGAAGCTGGCGACGGGCACCTACATCTCACCGAACATGGTCGCCGAGGCGATCGTCTACGAGTTCTGCGCCTCCGGCGCCCTGGAACGCTCGATCGAGACGGTGCGGACCGCCCTGACCAGGCGGGTGCGGACGCTCGAGACGGCGCTGCGCCGTGAGCTGCCCGAGGCCGAGTTCGTGACGCCCCAGGGCGGCTACTTCATGTGGGTGACGCTGCCCGAGGGCACCGACGTCGCCGCCCTGCAGGCGGCCGCCGCCCAGCTCGGGGTGGCGCTGGTGAAGGGCACCGACTTCCTGCTGGAGGGCGGCGAGAACACCCTGCGACTGGCCTACTCGGGCGTCACCCCGGAGCAGATCGAGGAGGGCGTCACCCGGCTTGCGGCGGCCTATCGCTCGCTCCAGCCCGCCGCGGCCTGAGTCGATGCGCCTGAATCTGGGCCACGCCAGATGAAGGCGGAGGCTTCGGTATTCAAAAAACGATTTTGGGATCAGCGCGATCGCGCTGATCTGAAATCGCGATTTTTTATATCCACGATCGCGCCGACGACCGAGGTGGAGGAAACCACGATCCGCTCCCCCCCACGATCACGCCGACGACCGGGGTGAACAGCCGTGAGCCGACGGGCCGCCGCCAGGGCTAACGCCCGTAGCGCTGCTGCCCGAGGACCAGCTGCTCGGGCAAAGCCGTCCGCGACGGCGGCGAGGGGTCGGCCACGACGGAGACGGTCTCGGCGACGCTGGGCGTGACCGCGCAGCGTGGGCCCCCGGCGGCCTGCACGGCTACCTCGCGCCGGTCACTGGCGACGACGGTCCCCTCCAGCCCCGGCTCGAGACCGGCCCCCTTGAGGTAGCGCAGGAGGTCCTCGGCCTCGTTCTCGAAGCGCAGGATGCGCACGGTGGCGCCGGGCTGGACGTCGGCTAGCGGCACGCCCGACTCACGGGCGCCGGCCACGATGGGGTGCCCGTGAGGACAGGTCTTGGCGTCTCCGATTGCGGCGAGCATGCGCTCTTCGAGGACCGGCGACATGGCGTGCTCGAGGCGCTCGGCCTCCTCGTGGACCTCATCCCAGGGCACCCCCAGGACGTCCGTCAGGAAGCGCTCTATCAAGCGGTGGCGGCGGACGATGGTCTCGGCTTCCTGCGCCCCGTCCTCGGTGAAGGCGATCGCGCGGCTCTGGCCGCGGGTGATGTAGCCGTCACGTTCCAGGCGCCCGATCATCTCGTGCACGGTGGGCGCCGAGAGCTGCATGGCCCGGGCGACGTTGGCGCCGGTCATCGGCAGCCCGGCCTCCTGTAGCCAGAAGAGGATCTGCAGGTACTCCTCCTCCCCCACCGTTGCGCTCTCGCCTGGCATCGCACCGACGATGCTAATGCAGCGCCGGCGTCGCGGCGGTCGCGCCCCGGCCGCGCTCAGGATCGGAGCTGCTCGTAGACGCAGTCCCGGGGATCCTTGTCCTCGCGCCAGCGGCGGAGCTTGGCGCCGTGGCGGATGCGTCCGGCGGAGACGTGGTCGAAGTCGACCTCGACGACGAGCTCGGGCCGCAGCGCGACCCACTCCAGGTCGCGGCCGGCGCTCCAGCGACTGGGGTCGGCCGAGCCGCGATCGCCCGTCTCGTAGGGTCCGAGAAAGTCGACGAGCCTGCGCTTCTCGGCGGCGGTGAGCCCCGAGCAGTGTCCGACGACGCGCAGCTCGGCCCCGTCGTAGAGGGCAAGGATCAGCGCGCCGACGGTGTCGGGCTCCTTGCCCGGCCGCCAGCCGGCGAGCACGGCGTCGATGGTGCGGATGCGCTTGATCTTCACCATGCCCCGGCGCTGCCCCGGCATGTAGGGGGCGGAGCGCTCCTTGGCCATGGCGCCCTCGGCGTCGCGCAGCCAGGTCTCGGCTCGGGCGACGTCGGCGGTGCTCGGCATCAGCTCGATCGGCGCGGGCGCGAACGCCGGCTCGCCGAGCAGCTCCTCCAGCGCGGCGCGCCGTGCCTGCAGCGGCAGCTCCACCAGGGTCTCGTCGTCGCGGGCAAGCAGGTCGAAGGCGATGTACACGGCCGGGGTCTCGCCGGCGAGCCGCTGGATGCGCGACTCGGCCGGGTGGATGCGCTGTCCGAGGGCGTCGAAATCCTCACGGCCGTCTGCGCCGCGGACGACGATCTCGCCGTCGAGCACATAGCGGCCCTCGGGCAGCACCAGCTCGGGGAAGTAGCGCCCGAGAGGCCGGCCGTTGCGCGACTGAAGGAAGATCTCGGCGCCGTCGACGAACGCGACGCAGCGGAAGCCGTCGAGCTTGATCTCGTAGACGTACTCCTCGCCAAGGGGCAGCTGGCGACGGGATAGGGCGAGCTGGGGCGCCAGGGGCGGCCTCAGCGGCAGGCTCATGCGCGCCGCCCGCCTGCCGGGGACGAAAGCGGCAGGCTCATGCGGGCCGCCGGGCGCGGCTGGGCTGGACGCGGCGGGGCTCGCCGCGCTGCTTGCGGAAGTGCGGCGGCCAGGGGGCGTCACCCAACCCGTCTCGTTCGTCGCGCGCGGCGAGCTCGAGCAGACTCTCGATCGAGCCGGGCTCGGCGTCGATCTCGGCCTCGGGGTCGCCGTGCTCGCGCAGCCGCGCGGGCACGGTGTCCAGGCGCAGCTCGGCGGGCTCGACGTCGCGCACCTCGTCCCAGCGAAGGGGGCAGGAGACGCGGGCGTCGGGCACGGCGCGCACGGAGTAGGCGGAGGCGACGGTGCGGTCGCGCGCGTTCTGGTTGTAGTCGATGAAGACGCCCTCGCGCTCCTCCTTCCACCAGCGGGTCGTGGCGCGCCCCGGCATCTGGCGCTCGACCTGGCGGGCGAGGGCGAGGGCGGCGCGGCGGACCTCGGTGAAGTCGTGGCGGGGCTCGATGCGGACGAAGACGTGGATGCCGCGCGAGCCCGAGGTCTTGGGAAAGCCGCGCAGCCCGTGCTCGTCGAGCGCCTCACGGACGCCCAGCGCAACCTGGCGGACCTCCTCGAAGGGTACGTCGGGCTGGGGATCGAGGTCGACCCGCAGCTCGTCGGGGTGGTCGAGGTCGACCCGGCGCACCGGCCAGGGGTTCCAGTCGATGACGCCCAGATTGACGCCCCAGACGAGGTGGGCGGCGTCGCTTACGACGAGCTCGCGGGCGTGACGGCCGCTGGGGAATGTCACGGTCGCCGTCTGCAGCCAGTCCGGCGCCGAGGCGGGGACGCGCTTCTGGAAGAAGGGCTCGCCCTGGACCCCGTCGACCCAGCGCTTGAGCACGGTCGGGCGCTCGCGCAGCCCGACCAGCACGGCGTCGCGGCACTCGATGTAGTAGTTGACGAGGTCCAGCTTGGTGATGCCGCGCTCGGGGAAGAAGAGCTTGCCGGGGCTGGAGATCCGCAGCTCGCGTCCGGCGGCCTCGACGGTGGTGTGTTCCTTGGCGTCGGCCATCGCGCCTGTAAGGATGCCGAACTGTGATCTCGCGGACCGTCCTCGTCGCCCCGGAGCCCTTCGGTGGGCTCAGCGCGGCGCGCGCGGCGGCAGCGATCGGCCGCGGCTTGACAGCCGGCGATCCCTCGCTGGAGGTCGATCTCTGCCCGATCGAAGTCCCCGCGATCGGGTCGGTTGAGCTGGAGGCGATCGGCTTCGACACGCGGATGCGGGCCGCCCGCGCGGTGATCCTCGGCGCCGGCCGTCTGGACGAGCGCACGCTGCTGGGCAGCGCGACGTTCGAGCTGGCGACCCGGGCACGGCAGGCGGGGGTGCCGGCCTACGCGGTGGCCGGGGAGAGCGCGCTGAGCCTCTTCGACGCCCGCATCCTCGACCTGCAGGTGGTGCTGCGGGGGCGGGACACCCGCGCGCTGCGACGGGCCGGGGAGCGTCTGGCCGGCCTTGTGTGACGTCGACGCACCTCACAGAAAGCACTGCCCCTCGCCGCGGTATGTCGGCACCTCGTCGACGATGCGCTCACCCTCGATGAGGTGCAGGCTGGCGAAGCGCTCGCAGAGCTCGCCGGCCTTGGCGTGGCGCAGCCAGACGCGGTCGCCGACGGCGAGGGTGCCAGCGGCGGCGCCGAGCAGAGGGGTCTGCACCTCGCCCGCGCCCTCCTGGGCGTCGAGGCGCAGACCGGCGGGCAGATGGGGCCGCGGCAGTCGTGCCCTGTCGGCGGGCCCTGAGGCGAGGTAGCCGCCGCCGAGCGCGGTCGCGACGCTCGGCGCCGGGCGGCGCACGACGGGCAATGCGAACAGGGCGGCCGGCTGAGGCCGGAAGGCGCGGTAGCCGTCGAACAGCCCCGGACCGTAGAGGCCGGAGCCGGCGGCGATCTCGGTCACCGAGTCCTCGCGCGCCGTCAGATGCAGGCTGCCGGTGCCGCCGCCGTTGACGAGCTCCAGCGGGGTCAGGGCGCGCACGGCGGCGACGGCGGCGGCTCGGCGATGGGCGAGCTCGCGCACGGAGGCGGCCTGAAGCGCGCGGATGAGGGCGGCACGAGCGCGGGGAGCGAGGGTCCGCCCGGCGGGAAGGTCGCCGAGGCCGGCGACCTGCGCCTCGTACGCCATCATGCCGATCAGCCGCAGGCCGGGCCGGGCGAGGATCTCGCGGGCCAGCGCGGCGGCCTGCTCGGCGCTGTGCAGGGGCGAGCGTTTGGCGCCGACCCGCAGGCGTCCGCCGAACAGCCAGAGGCCGGCGTCGAGCTCCAGGCAGACTCGCACCGGCGCCTGGGCGCTCGCGCCGGCGGCGTCGAGCATGTCGAGGTGGGCGACGCAGTCGACCATCGCCGCGACCCGCGTCTCGGGCCGCTCGGCGCTCGACTGGACCAGCCCGCGCAGCGCGTGGCGGTCGGCGCTGGGGTAGGCGACGACGATGTCCTCGAAGCCCTGCTCGGCGAGCCACAGCGCCTCGGGCAGGGTGTAGGCGAGGGTGCCCGCGAAGCCGGGCCGCCGCAGGACGCGCCGCTGCAGCTCACGGCAGCGCACGGACTTGCTGGCGAGCCGGATCGGCTTGCGCGCGGCGCGGCGTTCCATGTCGGCGGCGTTGGCCCAGAAGGCATCGAGGTCGACCACGGCGAAGGGCGGCTCGAGCCCCGCCGTGGCGCGTTCCAGGCGCGCGAGCGGATCGCTCATGGGCGGGCGGCCGGACGGAGCGAGGGGTCTGTGGGACCCAACACCCGCTCGACGTAGGCGTTGGCGAAGCGCCCCTCCGGGTCCAGCCGCCGCCGCACGGCCTGGAAGCGGTCCCACTCGGGGTAGCGGGGGCGCAGCGTCTGGGCGGTGTGGAAGTGGCGCTTGCCCCAGTGGGGCCGGCCGCCGAGCTCGTCCATGATCTCGGCGACGGCGCGGAAGTAGGGCTCCCAGGCCATCCCCCGGTACATGTGCACGGCGACGTAGCCGCTGTCGCGCTGCGCGGCGGTGCTGAGCAGGGCGTCGTCGGCGGCGACGGTCCGGACCTCGATCGGGAAGGGCACGGCGAACCCGCGCCGGTGCCCGCCGCCGCGGGCGCGCTGGGCGACCATGTCGAGCACGCGCCGCACGGCCGGCACGGTGTGCTCGCGCGGCAGGGCGTACTCCATCTCGGTGAAGCGCACCAGCCGGGGGCTCGCGAAGATGCGGTCGGAGCGCTCGATGCGGCGGCTGGAGCCGGCCAGGCGGGTGACGAGACGGTTGATGCGGGGGATCTGCGCGGGGAGCCGCCGGCCGAGCCGGCAGAGGGCCTCGAAGGCGTGGTTGGCGAGCAGGATGTCGTTGGCGTAGGCGGAGACACGGCCGCGGGGGCGGGCGGGCGCGTCGGTGCGGTTGTTGGTGCGGGTCAGGGCGGTGTCGGCGTGGGGGAAGGCGTAGAGCTCGAAGTGGTCGTTGTCGGCGGCGAGCTGCTCGAAGCGCTCGAGCGTCTGCGCCAGCGGGGCGGTGCCGTCGACGCCCTGCAGGCGGAAGGCCGGCACGCAGCGCAGCGTGACGTCGGCCACGACGCCGAGCGCGCCGAGGCCGACGCGGGCGGCGCGGAAGACCTCGGGGTCGGCCTCGGCCGAGCACTCGAGAACGCGGCCGTCGGCGAGGACGAGCGTCAGCGCGGCGACCTGTGCTGAGATGTTGGGCAGCCGCGCCCCGGTGCCGTGGGTGGAGGTGGAGATGGCGCCGGCGACGCTCTGCGCGTCGATGTCGCCGAGGTTCTCCATCGCCAGCCCGTGCTCGGCGAGCTGTTGGTTGAGCTCGCG
>DATKPO010000053.1:0-31457 GCA_035524055.1 Solirubrobacteraceae bacterium | reverse complement strand
TGGTGCAGGCTTTCTTCGAACGCGGGGAGGGCCTTCTTGCTGGCGTGGGCGAACGGGCCGAGGTTGGTGAGGAGGCTGTTGAAGGAGGGTGTGAAGGATTTGGCGGTGTGCAGCAGCGCGGAGAGCTGGGGCTCCCATGCGCGCGCCTCTTTGAGCGCGGGCGCGGCCTCGGCGGCGAGGCTGTCGAGTTCGCGCAGGGTCGTGATCTGACCGTGCTCGAAGGCCGGCAGGGCGCGCCAGGCGTTGGCCCACTGGGCGCTGCTCTGGGCCAGGGCGTGGAAGGCGCGCTCGCCGTTTTCGATGACGCCGCGGAACTGGTTGTCGCGTTCGGTGAGGGCGTCGATGACGGTGCCGGTGCCGTGGATGCTGGCGCGGACGGCGCCTTCCTGGGAGGCGAGGATGGTGAGCAGCTTGTTGGCCTGTTCGACGAAGGGTTCGAGCTCGGCGAAGTTGGCATTGATCTGTTCGCCGCGGCCGTTGACGGCGGCGGCCTGGGCCTGCTGGAAGGTCTGGAATGACTTGCGCACGTTCGGCTGCAGGGCGGAGAGGATGTCGTCGAGGGTGACGACGGGCTCGACCTGGCCGCGCGGCAGGCGCCCGTGGTCGGGCAGCGCGGGCGCATAGCCGGGCCGGGGGTGGAGTTCGATGTAGGTCTCCCCCAGCAGCGTCTTGGTGCGCAGCTGCAGGCGGTCGTTGGCGCGGATCGGGGCGTAGGCGTGGTTCATTTCGACGGTTGCTTCGGTATAGCCTTCGTGGGTGGTGACACCGACGACGTGCCCGACGCTGACACCGCTGATGCGTACGTCTGACTCTTCAGCCAGGGCGAGGGAGCGGGTGAGCTGCACGGTGAAGCGGTAGCCCTCGGGTTTCAGCGGCACGGGCCCGCCGAACGACTCCCACAGGAACAGCAGCAGCCCGAAGCAGCTGAGGGCGAAGAGCACGATGACGAGGATGTTGGCGAGGGTGGGGGCGCGCTTTTGCATCAGCGACCGCCTCCACCGCTGGTGGTGGTGGTGGTGGAGGAGGAGGAGGAGGTGAGCCCGGCGACGTTGGGCGACTTCCCGAAGAGGCCGTGGGCTTTGCCTGCGCCGCTCGACCCGGCGGCGGCAGCTGCCCGGGCGGCTTTGGCGGCGGCCGCGGTGGGTGTGGCGGGCGCCCCGACGGAGGCGCAGAGCGCTTCGCTGGGCGGGTTGAGCAGCCCGAGGATGAGCCTCGCGGTTGGGTCGGCTTCCGCGACCTTGTCGAGCAGGCTGACGAGTCCGCAGTTGTAGTAGACGAGCGTCTGGCCGAGCGCCCCGTGGGTGTCCCCGAGCGAGACGACGCTGTTGAAGTTGTGGCTGGCCCAGTCCAGATAGAAGAGGAAGCCGGCCTGGTTGGCGCCGGGGTTGTAGGCGAGCTCGTTGAAGAGTTCGTTGATGACGGTGAAGCCGCTCGCGAGCTGGGGGGCGGCGTGGGCGAAGTCTGCCAGCGTCGGCTGCAGGCGGTTGATGACGGGGAGAATCTGGCGCAGGGCGGGACGAATCTGGTGCTGGAGGATCGGCGCGGTCTGTTCGAAGAACGGCCGCAGGGCGCGGTTGGCGGGAGCGACGTCACGGGCGAACGGCTCGAGTCGGGTCAGAGTCGGCCCGGCGAGATGGGCGGTGCGGGCGAGTTTGCCGAGACCGGCGTTGACCTGGTGCAGCGCACCGGGCAGCTGGCGCAGGGTTTCCTGGACCTCTTTGTCCTGTTGGGAGAAGGTCGCGAGAACGGCGTTGGCGGAGTCGATGAGGGCTCCCAGCTGGGAGTCCTTGTTGCCGAGGGCTTCCATGAGCAGTCCGAAGTTGTGGACGTCGTCCTTGACGTCGACCTGCCGCTTGTCGACTTCGCGGCCGATCTCGGCGAGCTCGTGTCCGAGCGGGGCGAAGCGCTTGAAGGTGGCGGAGAGGTTCTCGCTGTTGCCTTTGAGGCCGATGCCGACGCCGGCCAGCAGCTGCTGCAGGGCGGCGCGCGATTCGCCGTCGAGGGCGTCGAGCAGTTCTTCGAGGTTGGCGTCGGGAGCGGTCTGGGCGACCGGGATGACGTAGCCGTTGGGGACGCGTCCGGCGGCGGGGGAGCCCGGGTTGACATCGACGGTCTCGTCCTTGAGCTGGGTCTTGGGCCGCAGCAGGAGGGTGGCGTCGCGGTAGATGTAGCGGGCGTTGGCGGGGGTGAGGCTCATGCTCACGATGGCCCGGCCGTTGTGGAGCTCGACGCTCGCGATTTCACCGATCTTGGCGCCGGCGATGGCGACCTCCTGGCCCTGGCCGGGGGCGACGGCGGCGGCTGTCTGGAATTCGCCCTTGAGGAGGAAGTGTTCGCGCCCGATGACCGGCACCCAGGCGGGTACGGAGAGGCGCTCGTGGGCGAGGATGTAGCCGGCGCTGACGGCGGCGATGGCGACCATCACGACGACCGCGATGAAGGCGGTGCGGTAGCGCTCGATCTGGTCGCGGATGCCGCGGCCGGCGTCGTCGGCCGTCGAATGGGGGGTCATCCGCCGCTCCCGTCTGCGGCTCCGTGGGATAGCGGGCCGTTGAATTCGGGCAGCTTCTGGGTGTAGCAGGGCACGAGCGGGCGGTAGGGCGGCTCGACGCCGGGGAAGCTGGGGCTGGTGCCTTCGGGCGCGAATCCGGTCTGGGCGACGAGCCGCTGGCCGGGCGTCTGGGTGCCACCGGTGAGCTTGGCGGGCTGGGAGACGATGGTGGTGCCGGCGCCGCCGCCGAGGAAACGGTCGGCGGGTCCGTTGCCGTCGAAGTTCTGGCCGAGGCCGGCGGCGCCGACGAGCCCGTCCCAGAATTCCCGGTAGGCTTCGTTGCCCGAAGTATTGGCACCATCCTGCAGCTTGGCATAGGCGGCCGGGTAGACGACTTTCGTGAAGCACTGGTTGAGCTGGTCGAACTGGTGCAGGAAGGCGGCCTGTCCGCCGAAGAGCCCGGCGAGCGTGGGGGCTGCGGTCGACAGCCCCTTGGCGACGCCGCCTAGCTCGTCGGGGGCAAGCGCGGCCTGGATCTGTTCGAGGAACGGGTAGGCGGCCTTGATGGTCGGGGGCAGGGTTTCGACGCCGGGCACGAGGTCCAGCGCGAAGGCGCGGATGGCGGGCGCGGCGGCGTAGAGCTCGGCGAAGCCGTGGCCGGCGTTGCGCAGGGCGGCCGGGAGTTCGGCGAGTGCCCGCCGTAGGCTCGGCGCCTGGTTGGCGAAGGCGCCGAGGAAGGTGCTGAAGTGGCCGAAGAGTTCACCGAGCTGCTGTTCGTGCAGGCCCAGCTGGGCGGCGACTTTTTCGATGCTGGCGAACATCCTGAAGAGGTCGTTTGGCTCCCTGCCGAGCAGCGCCTGACCGACTAGGGCGCTGCTGCGCAGCGCTTCGGGCCCGATGCGGTAGGCCTTTTTCAGAGCCTGGGCAGCGTCGAGTCCCTGCACTTCGGGTGACTGTTCGGCGTCCTCTTCGGCCGTCGGCTTGCGGGTGAGGGCTTCACCGTATTCGATCAGGAAGGTCTGCAGGTTCGCTCGGGTGTCGGTGTTCAGGGCGTCGAGCACCTGGTCGAGCTGGACCGGGACGGCGGTCTGGGCGATCGGGATCGTCGCCCCCGAGGCGAGCACCGGCGCGCGGGGCGTGCCGGGCTGCATTTCGACGTAGAAGTTGCCTTCGAGGAAGATGCGGGGCCGGATCTTCAGCGTCGCGTCGGAGTGGATCGGCAGGCCCTTGCCTTCGATTTCCATCGAGACCAGCCCGGTGTTGCCGACGCGCTTGACGGAGGTCACCTTGCCGACGGTGACGCCGGCGATGCGCACGGGTGACTTGGTTGCGATGTTGACGGCGGTGGTGAAGGCGGCGTTGAGGCGGTAGCCGTGTTTGAACGGGACGTGCTTGGTGAAGCCGAAGTAGACGAGGATGGCGAGGACGACGAGGAAGACAGCCCCGAAGCGCAGCGGGTTGGAGCGCTTCTGAAGCTCGGAGACGGGCACCTCGCTGCGACGGCGCAGCCAGCTCATTGCTTCTTCCCCTTCCCGCTGCCGGCGCCGTGCTTGCCGCCGCTCGATTTGCCCGTTCCGGCTCCTTCCTTGGGGAAGTGCTTGAGCACCGAGCTCGGGTACTTTTCGCCGAAGGCGTTTTCGCTGCGCTTGGTGACGTCGTGCAGCGTCGCGGGGAGCGTGGTCTTGGTGTGGCCGATCGTGGTCTTGCCGACGGCGTATTCCTCGTTGCCGGCTTCGCAGACCTGCGGCTGGCCGGGGCCGGCGACGTTCGGGTAGGGGTTGTAGTGGAGGTTGTTGTCTTCGACGATCGGGCCCGGCTGGCCTGGGTTGACGACGTTCTGCTGACGTTCGACCGACGGTCCGTCGGCCGGCGCGGAGGCGGGCAGGCCCTCGTTGTTCGGCCCGGAGGGGCTGAGGATCGGGACGGCGCGGGCGAGGGTGCCGACGCCGATGTTCTCGGAGAGCAGGTTGGCGAGGTTGCGGAAGGCAAGCGTGATGTAGTTGCAGGTGGTCTGCTCGGGGGCGAGGCCTTCGAGCAGGGGGTTCCCGAGCGTCGCGGTCCTGGTGATTTCTTCCAGTCCGTTGGTGACGACGGGATCGGTGGCGAAGCGTTCGAGGGACTTCAGCGACTTGGCCAGGGGCTCGTTGATCGCGGCGGCGGCGCGCAGGTTCGTGGTGCCGACCTGGAAGGCGTGGCCGAGCGGAGCGGCCACGGTGCGCAGCGCGCTCGCGCTTGGGCGAAGCAGGCGCATGAACTCGGTGCCTTCTTCGACGAAGGGCGCCTCGTGGGGCAGCGAGTAGATCGCCTGGCGCAGCGCGGCGGGGCCGCCGGCGATGCTGCGTTCCAGGGCTGGGGCGGCCTTTGCCCATTCGCCGAAGAAGGTGTCCATGTCGACCCAGAAGGCGGCCTGCTGTTCGGCGACGGGCGCGACCTGGGAGGCGAGTTTGTCCAGCGCGGGGAAGAGCTCGCGCAGTCCGGTCTGGGGGGAGGCGAGGTTGCGCAGCACGGGAACCGCGCTCTCGACGAGCGGGCGCAGTTCGTGGATCGTCCGGTTCAGTCCGGGTCCGCGCTCGGTCAGGCCGGCGCCGTAGGTGACGGTGTTCTCCTGGATCGCTTCCCGCGTCGGCTTGTTGAACATGTTGAAGAAGTCCTGGATTTCCACCGGTTCGCGGGAGTGGGAGAGCGGGATGGTGGCGCCGGGGGAGATCCCCTTGGAGGAGGTGCCGCGCTTGAGTTCGAGGTACTTCAGGCCGATCGTGGAGACCGATTCGACGACTGTGTGGGTGTCGACGGGCAGGGGCTGGACCTTCTTTTCGAGCTTGAGGCTGGCGATCGCGGTGACCCTGCCGGTGGCGGGGTCCTCGTGGGGGGTGAGTCCGCTGACGACGCCGATGCGCTCGCCGCTGAGGCGCACCTCGTTGCCGACCTGGAGCCCCGAGGATTCGGGCAGTTCGGCCTTGATGTCGTAGGTGGGGACGAACGGGAGGCCGTTGTTGGCGTTGTAGGAGATGAAGACGGCGACGGCCGCGATGAGGGCCGTCAGGGCGCCGATCAGAAGCGGGTTGCCGGCGAGCGCGCCGCGGCGGCGACGGGGGTTCATCAGGGCACCTCCGCCGGGTTGCAGCCGACGAGGCCGTTGTCGCTGAAGGGGGCCGAGCCGTCGCTGGGCGGCGGCGTCGCGGCGGCTCCGGGGCAGCGCTGCAGCTGATGCAGCCGCAGCCCCTGGACGCCCTGCTGGGCGGTGGTCGGGGTGAGGGTGTTGTTCGGACCGAGCTTGAAGTTGTCGAAGACGAGCGCGGCGCGGGCGTAGTGTCCGTTTGCGTCGTAGTAGCCGGCGTCGGTGCCGAAGCTGCGCGCCGCGCCGACGAGATCGGGCGAGTAGGGCCCGAAGTCGGCCGTCAGCGGCACCGATTCCTGTAGGGCGCGGATGTTGGTGGAGGAGCCCTTGGCGAGTTCGCGGGCGAGCGCGGGAAGGGCGAGGGCGACGTCGGTGAGGTCGTTGTTGGGGCCGGGACGGCTGAGCGCGAGGCTCAGCTCGTGCAGCACCGGCGAGGCCTTCCCGGCGAGGTCGTTCAGGCGGGAGAGGAAGGAGGCGAGCGTCGCGGTGCCGGGCACGGCGGCGGTCGCGAGCCGGCGCAGCGCGGCGAAGGTGGAGGGCAGCCGGCCGAATGCACGGTTGCCCTGGTCGAGGGTGGCGGGCAGCTGCTTGACGCCCTGCTGCAGCGCGGTCTGCTGGGAGGCGAACGCCTGGAAGGCCTGGTCGGCGTTGCTCACGACGGAGCTCAGCTGGGCACGGTGGTCGGCGAGCGTGGTGAAGGCGCGGGCCGATTGGATGATGAAGTCGGTGAAGGTCGGCTCCTCGCGGGTGAGCTGTTCGAAGAGCTTCTCGGCCGCAGCCAGGGAGGGATTGAAGTATTCGATCGAGGTGGCCAGCTCGGCGGAGACTTCGGAGAACTGTTCGCTGGAGCCGACGAACAGCTTCTGCAGCCCTTCGCGGGTTCGCGGGGTGAAGAGGTTGAAGAGCTGGTCGAGGTCGACGGTGCCCTGGGCGGCGCTGGCGGGCAGCGTCGCCCCGTCGGCGAGCGCCGGGCGGTTGTTGGGGCCGGGCGTCAATGCCACGTAACGGCCGGCGACGGTCGTCAGCGAGGGTACGCGCACCTGGGCGGTGGTGCCCCGGTGCAGCGGCACGAGCGAAGATTCGACGCTGATCGTGACGCGGGCTTTGTAGTCGTGGGTGAGGGTGATGTTGGTGACGCTGCCGACCGGGACGCCGCCGACCTGGACCTGGTCGCCGCGGACGAGCCCGCTGGCGTTGGCGAAGAGGAGCTGGTAGCTGGCGCCGCCGCCGCCGGAGAAGGAGAGGTAGGCGATGACGGCGACCACCACCCCGAGCGCCCCGACGGCGATCCAGCGGCCGACACCGGGGCGCGCCGCGCCGGGGCGGGCTCCGCCGTGCGGCTGGGACGCGGGCGGCGTGGGGCCGGGCGGCGGCGGTTTGGGGGGCGTGGTGGTGGCCATCGCGGTCTATTCTCCCCCGGTCCCGGCGGCGGGGGCCGCGGCGCTCGCCGGCGACGGGTCGGGGATGGCGGCGCTGGAGGGCTCGTGGGAGACGCTGGGGTTGGGGATCTCGCCGAGCCGGGCGGTGAGTTGGAGCCACTGCTGGGGGGTGAGCGGGGTGCCCTGCACGCTGGCGGCATGCGCGCCGCCGCGCACGGGGGCGGCATAGGTGAGATGGATGAGGCCGCGGTCGGCGGGCAGGGTGAGGGTGCCGGCTGTGCCGGTGTAGCTGAGCGAGCCCGTCGCGAGCTCGCGCGGACGCACGGTGCCCTGCAGGCGCAGGAGGCGGCGGATGGCGATGTCGGCGAGCGAGCCGGGTCCTTCGTGCCCTGCGATCGGGACGCCGTCGATGGCGGAGATGTCGACGGTCTCGCCGTTGCTGTTGCGGGCACCGGCGTCCAGCCGGCAGCCGGGGAAGGAGACGGTCGGCCGCAGGCCCGATACGGCGAGGAACTCCAGAGCGGCGAGCACGCGGCGATCGACCTGGCCGGCCCTGACGTCGCCGCGGTCGCAGGACGCGGCGAAGCGGACGGCGGGTTCGCTCAGCAGGAGCTGCTCGAGCTGGCGCTTGGACGCGAGCAGCGCCTGCCCTGCGCTGGGCGAGCCGGCACGGAAGGGGTTGGCGCCCCGGGCGCGATAGATGGAGGTGTTTTCGAGCGCAACCCAGCCGTCGAGCAGCGGCTTGGGGTCGATCAGGGGCGCGCCGACGCCGGCGGGACGGATCTGGAAGAGCATGTGTGCTTCAGCGGCCGCCGGAGGGCCGCCGGCGGGCGTCGGGGGCACGGCGCCGCCGCTTTCCGCCGGCGAGCCGAGATGGCCGAGGACGGTGCCGGCGAGCACCTCGACACCCCGATGCAAGACGTGCAGGTGGACCTCCTCCGAGCCGGCCCTGAAGCTGTGCGGCGCCGCCGTGAGGTGTGTCGCGGAGGGTGCCGCGGCGGGTGCCGCCGGAACGGCCGGCTCCGGCTTGGCTTCAAGGCCCGCGGCCGCCCCCAGGGCGAGTTCGGAGGTCGACGCCGCTTCGGAGAGCGGCGAGTGCGGCTGCACGCCGGCGCTCGCGGGGCCGCTCGGGCGCGGCCCGAGGCCGCGGGCGGCGGCGTGGGCGGCGGCGTGGCGAGCCTTGACGCGCGGTTCGAGCACGGGATAGAGCTCGGCGACGCTGCCGAGCTCGGCGTAGGTGTAGGTGTTGCCGTAGGCGTCGCGCAGTGAGATGTAGCGGCCGAGCGCGGGCGACTGCCCGATGGCGACGATGCGGCCGTCCTGGGCGGCGATCACGGGCGACCCGGCGGCGGCGTAGATGATGGTGCCGGGGATCGTGCGCGACCCGCCGGACGGTTCGCCGGGCACGGTCGGGAAGCCGTCGGCGAAGTGCGCGGCGGCGTGGACGGGGAAGCGGGATTCCGTCAGGCCGGTGAGCGCGTCCAGCAGTTCCGGCGGGGTGCCGTCGAGCAGTTGGGCGCGCAGCATGACGGAGTCGACGTATGCCTGGGAGTGGTTGTAGGAGTAGATGGCGCCGCGGATGTCGCCGGCGCCCCCGGCTGCCGCGAGGTAGCGGGCGGCGGCGAAGATCGCGTCGGCCGGGTTGTAGGGGTCCTCGTAGCCGTCGCCGTTGACGTCCACCCCGTACTGCGCCCAGGAGGACGGCAGGAACTGCATCCAGCCCTCGGCGCCGGCGCTGGAGACGGCGAGGTCGCGACCGTAGTCTGTCTCGACCTGGTTGATGGCGGCGAGCACCTGCCAGGGGATGCCGTAGGCGGCCCCGGCGGCCTGGTAGATCGGCAGCAGGAACGGCGGGATGTCGAAGCTTTCGATGAAGAAGTCGGGAATCCCGCCGATCGGGGAGCCGAGGGCGCCGGGCAGGGCCGGGGTCAGCGTCGAGGGCAGCGGTGCGCTCCTGCCCAGCCGCAGATGTTCCGCGGTCCCCTTGGCTGGGGCATCGTCGGCTTTGGCCTTGGGCTTGCCGCGTCCGGCGCCGCGATGCTGGCTTGTGGCGTGTTCGCCGCCGTGGCTGGTGGCGGCGGCCGGCTGGCCGGTCGCGGGCTGGGCGGTCTGCGCCTGCACCTCGGGCGTCGCGGTCGTCTGCGCGCCGGGGGGAGCCGGGGCGGTGGTCGGCGCGGATGTGGTGGTGGGCGGGGTCGGCTGACCTTCTTCCTGCCCCTGTTCGGCTTCCGGCGACACCGGTGCGGTGGAGCCCGGGACGGTGGTGGTGGTGGTCGTGCCGTCGGGGGTCTGGGCTTCTTCGGGGGCGGCCACTTCGCCGTGCACACCGGGTTCCGCCTGGGCGGTCGTCGCCGGCAGGGAGACGAGCAGCAGCGCCGCGGCGAGCGCGCCAGCGCACAGGCGACGCCGGCGGCGCGGGGCGGACGAGTCGTCCTTGACGGGAACGTCGAGCATGGTGGGAGCGCCGCGCGTCATTCGCCGAGGAGATAGTTGAGCAGCAGCCCGCCGGCTTCGGAGCTTTCGCTGGGCGGAAGGTAGTAGGTGGTGCCCGCGCTCGCCCCACCCACGGGCTGGGCGCCGGGCGTGCCGGTGCCCAGCGTCGCGGTGGGCAGCGAGGACGGGCTCGCCGCCGAGCTCGACGTGGTCGGGAACTGGGCGATCGCCTGCGCGGCGCTCTCGCCCCGCGCGATCGCTGCGAGGCGGGCTTCGAGGACGCTTTTGCCGGACGTCGTGGAAGCGGCGGAGGCCGTGCTCGACGAAGCCGCCGAGGCGAGGTTGACGAAGTTCGCCCGACACTCGGTGGTGGCGACGACCTTGTAGATGGCGCAGAGCGCCCCGACGCCGTCGGCGCGGATGAAGTGGCCGAGCGAGTTGTAGCCGTTGGTGGCGCCGGTGCCGAGGAAGATGAAGTCGAGCAGCCGCTCGACCCCGCCGGTGGAGCGCAGGCTGGTGAAGAGTCCGGAGAAGTTCTTGGCGAACGGCTTGACGGCGGTGCCGAGCGTCGAGAGCGTGCTGAGCAGCGGCTGCGTGGAGCTCAGGCTCTTGCCGATCTGGGGCGCGGCCGCGCCGAAGGTCTTGAAGAACTGCGTCGAGCTGCCGGCGAAGCCGGGGATGCTGGCGAAGGTCTTGTCGATCCCGGGAGCTGCGACGCCGAGGTCTTCGAAGACGGGGGTGGTCTGTTCGGCGAAGCGATCGAGACGCTTGAGCGCCGGCCCCAGCTGGCGCAGGAAGACGGGGAATTCGTGCAGGTCCGTGGCCAGCGGGACGCGCTGTTTGGCGGCCGCCGTGGCGACGGTGTTGGCGTGGGCGAAGAATTCGGCGAACTGCTTGCGATCGCGCGTGATCGGAGGCAGCGCCCGGGCGCCTTCCTGGGCGAGGTTGGCCAGCAGCTTGTTCTGGGAGGCGAAGATCCCGAGCACCTCTTCGAACTCGCGCAGCGCCGGGTTGGAACGGTGCAGGACGGCGTTGAGGTCGCTGCCGCGTTCGGTGAGGCCGGCGCCGAGTTCGTTGAGGATGATCGCCAGCGCCTGTGACTCGGGGATGCGCGTGATGTCGCCGACCTGGTCGATGCCGACGGGACTCGAGGTCTGGGTGACGGGCAGCAGCCACTGGCCGGCGCCTTCGCGGCCGGAGGGGATCCTGTGCAGCGGCGGCGGCAGCGGCGTGCCTTCGGGGCGGGCCTGGGTGGGCAGGCAGTTGACGAACTTCTCACCGATCAGCGCCTGCGGCTCGATGGTGCAGGTGGCGTCGGCACGGAAGTTCTGAAAGCCGGGGTTGGAGATCTCCAGGGTCACCGCGGCCTTGGCGCTGGGGGTGGCGGTGACCGAGCCGACGGTTCCGACCTTGACGCCGTCGATCTTGACGTCCTCGCCGTTGATGATGTTGCCGGCGTCGTCGAAGATCGCGCGCACGGTGTAGCCGCCGCTGGAGCCGCCGGCGGCGGTCGCGAGCAGCACTATCCCCGCCAGCGCGGCGGCGCACAGAGCACCGGCGAACGCGACGACGACGCCCCTCCTAGACGACCCGACCCTACCCGTCCTCAACGCTTGACCTTCCTCCTGTTCGCCGTGCGCCCCGTGCCTGCTGGCTGCTCGGCTCAGACTGCTCTATGTACGTGCTGGCACGGCACCCAAAGGATACCGTGCCAGCAAACTAGTACTTTCGATTGACTTGTGCTGCTACTTCTTCTTGTGCTTGGCCGCCTTGCGGCGATGCCCGCCGCGACCGCTATGGCTTATTTTTTTTTGTGTTTCGGGCACGGCACCGAGACGGAGCCGGGCACCGTTTCGCCGCTGTAGAAGGTGACTTCGTAGCGTCCCGTGAGGTGGCCCTTGCAGGTGTTCGGGACTGTGCCGAAGGACACCAGCTTCTTGCCCTTCTTGAAGGCAGCCCCGATCTTGACGTTGAACTGTTCGGCCGACGCGGCCAGCGCACCGGGCACCGTTTCGATCAGGGGGATCTGGGCGGTGCCGACGACGCCGGAGGCCGTGTTTTCGTAGGTCGCCGTCGCGAATTCTTCGAGCGAGACGGGGGTGGTCCCGACGATCGAGAAGACGAGACCTCCGCCCTGGTTGAAGAAGCCCTGCACGGTGACGCGCTCGTGGACGCGCGAGGTGCCGAAGCTGACGACGCCGTTCGCTTCACCGGGGGGGCTGGCGATGGACTTGGTCGGGCATCCGGCGGGCCCGTTGGCGTGCAGGATCGTCTCCGAGCACTTGGCGAAGCCGGCTTCGTTGACCTTGGTGCCCTTGGGCAGGAAGACCTTGATCTGCTTGACGGGCGAAGGGAAGCCGCCGTATTCGGTGCCGCTGATTTTCCCTTCGAGTTCCAGCGCGGCGGGAGCTCCGAGGATGTCCCCGGTGCCGGGCCACGTCGGCCCCTTGCCGGTGCGGAGGTTCTTCGGGATCGGCACGATCGCCGCCCTCGCTGAGACCGTCGGCGCGGCCGAGGCCGACGCGGCCAGGCCGCTCAGCCCGAGGCCGCCGAGACCCAGGACAGCCATGCAAATAGATGCTCTTCGCATCATGCTTTCTCTCTCCTCTGTACGTGTTGATGTGGGCAGGTCCGCAATCGATCCGGGTAGCTCCGAACCTCTCCGGCCCGGCGACATCGAAGCCGTCCGTGGGCGCTTCTGGCCCAGGCGGCAGCGGTGATCCTCGGACCAACCATATAGGCCTGCGCCGATGGCTTCAACCTTCGGCGGTCGGATCTGCATGTGGGCGCCCGGAAGCGGGCGCCTATGCGGCCACTTCCAGCTTGACTTCCGATCGTAACAGTGTTTGTCATATTCGAATGAATGCCCGCAAATGTCCAAACTTACGCAAGTCTAACGCTCAAGCTCAGGCTCAGCTCTGATCGGACTGGGCTGTCAGGCGAAGACCGGAATCGATATACACATCCACTACAACACCGCAAGGCGAGGAGAAGACCGATGGACTTCCAGCCCAGCGCCCGCTGTGCCGAGCTCCAGGAGCGCCTGACGGCGTTCATGGAGGAGCACGTCTACCCGGCGGAGGCGACCTACGAGCACCAGCTGCGGGAGTCGGGCGACCCCCATTCGCAGCCGCCGATCATGGAGGAGCTCAAGGCGCTGGCGCGCGAACGCGGCCTGTGGAACATGTTCCTGCCCGACGCCGAGCACGGGGCGGGTCTGTCCAACAGCGACTACGCGCCGCTGGCGGAGATCCTGGGACGCAGCCACATCGCCTCGGAGGCGTGCAACTGCTCGGCGCCGGACACGGGCAACATGGAGGTCCTGCACCAGTTCGGCGACGAGCGCCAGCGCGAGCGCTGGCTGAGGCCTCTGCTGGACGGAGAGATCCGCTCGGCGTTCGCGATGACCGAGCCCGAGGTGGCGAGCTCGGATGCGACGAACATCTCGTTGAGCATCGAGCGATCGGGCGAGGAGTACGTGCTCAAAGGGCGCAAGTGGTGGATCTCGGGTGTGCTGCACCCGCACTGCCGGATCATGATCGTGATGGGCAAGACCCGGAGGGACGGGCCGAGGCATGCCCAGCAGAGCATGGTCCTGGTGCCGCTGGACACGCCCGGGGTGGAGGTGCTGCGGGGTCTGCCGGTGTTCGGCTACGAGGACCACGAGGGGCACGCGGAAATCCTCTTCAGCGATGTGCGGGTGCCGGCGGAGAGCCTGATCGCCGGCGAGGGGGAGGGCTTCGCGATCGCCCAGGCGCGCCTGGGGCCGGGTCGGATCCACCACTGCATGCGCTGCATCGGGGCGGCCGAGCGGGCGCTGGAGGCGATGTGCCGGCGGGCGGTGGCGCGCAGCACCTTCGGGGAGCCGATCGCGGCGCGGGCCAACATCCAGGACTGGATCGCGGAGTCGCGGGTGGAGATCGAGATGGCGCGCCTGCTGACGCTGAAGGCGGCGTGGCTGATGGACACGGTGGGCAACCGCAACGCGCGGACGGAGATCGCGGCGATCAAGGTGGCGGCGCCGAGGGTGGCGCTGAAGGTCGTGGACCGCGCGATCCAGGTGCACGGCGGGGGCGGCGTCAGCGACGACTTCCCGCTGGCCTGGATGTACGCGCATCTGCGCACGCTGCGGCTGGCGGACGGCCCCGACGAGGTGCACAAGCTGAGCATCGCCCGGCGCGAGCTCGCGCCGTACCTGCCGCGGGGCTGAGGTCCCGGCGGTGGGCGCCCGCCAGCTCTCGGCTACGCTGCGACGCAGGGCGCGATCCGGCGGTGGCGCCGAAGAGCCCCGTCCCAACCCGCGGCGAGCTCACCCGCCGGCGCCGTCGCCCGGGTCGAGCGGTGCTCGCCGCGTCGGGGAGGCGCTGCTGGTGCTCGCGGCGGGCCTGGCCGCCGCGATCCCGGTGATCTCGGCGACGGTGGGCGCGATCCGCGACGGCTGGATGCCGCTGGCCGACCGCGGGATCATCGCGACGCGGGCGCACGACGTCTTCACGAGCCACATGCCCCTGGTCGGCCAGTACACCCTCGCGGGCGAAGTCACGGGACACGTGACGCACAGCCTCGGGCCGATGCTGTTCTGGCTGATCTCGATACCGGCGTACTACGGCAGCACGGTGGGGATGACGATCGTGATGGGAACGGTCAACACGGCCTCGATCATGGGCTGCGTGGCGCTCGCCCGCCGCCACGGGGGCCGGACGCTGATGGCGATGACGGCGCTGGCGATCGCGCTGATGTGCCAGTCGCTGGCGGCGGAGACGTTTCACGACATCTGGAACCCGTCGGCGGCGCTGCTGCCGTTCACGCTGCTGATCTTCCTCTCCTGGTCGCTGGCCTGCGGGTCCTACCGGCTGCTGCCGCTGACCGTGGTGGTGGCGAGCTTCGTGGTGCAGGCCCACCTGACCTACGTCCCCCCCACGCTGGCGCTGCTTGCCGTCGGGCTCGGCGGGCTCGCACTCGGCTGGCTGGGGCACCGCGGCCGTGGCGGGCCACGACTCTCGCGGCGGCGGACGTTGGCCTGGGGCCTGGCGACGGCCCTCGTCGCCGGCGCCTGCTGGAGCGCGACGATCGTGGGCCAGCTCAGCGAACACCCGGGCAACCTGACGCTGGTGGCGCAGGCGGCGACGCGACACAAGCAGACGATGGGCAGCCAGGCGGGCTGGAACGCGGTGGTGCGAGCGGTCGGAGTGACGCCGTGGTGGCTGCGGACGCCGAAGAGCCGTTGGCAGCGCAAGCACGAAGTGCGTGTCACCCCGAGCGCGTCGGCACGGGGGTCGACGATCGCGTTGCTGGCGGCGCTGGCGCTGGTCGCGCTGATCGCCGCCCTGCGCCGTCGTCGCGCGCCGGCGGCGCTTGCGGTGTGCGCGCTCGCGCTGTGCCCCGCGCTGGGTGCCGTCGCGGCGGCGACGCCGACGCCGCCGCTGCTGTCGGCGACGCTGGGCTACACGATGTGGTGGGGCTCGCAGCTCGGGATGGTGGTGTGGCTGGCCCTGGCATGGGGGTTGTGGCTGGCGCTGGCGTGGGCGCTCGGCGGCGCCGTGCGGGCCGCAATCGGGCGCGGCGGGGCGCTGCGGGCTCGCTCGACGGCGATCGTCTCGACGGCGCTGTCGCTGCTGGCGGTCGGCGCGACGGCGGCGGTCGCCAAAACGGTCGCCGACCGTGCTCAACCCGACGAACACGTGGCGATCTACCGCCCGGTGCGGGCGCTCGACGCGAGCCTTGCGCGGCTGATACCCCGCGGCGGCAGCGTCGCGCTCGAGGGCAGGCTCGACGGTGCGACGGAACCGATCAAACCCTCGCTGCGCTACTTCCTGGTCACCCGGGGCAACCGGGTGCTGGCGCCCGGCTCCTCGCTGCGGCTGGGCGATTGGTACGAGCTCCACGACCGGCCCTATCGCGAAGCGATCTATCTCAGCGACATGCGGCACGCCCCGGTGAAACGGGTGCGCCTGGTCACACAGGCGAGCTTCCGCGAAGGCGGGCACCTGAACACCGTCTACGTCTGGCTCTCGCGGCGTCCCGGACGCTGAGGGTTTCCCTCACGCCCCGGCCGGTGCGGGCCGGGCCTTGGCGTGGGAGCGCTGGCCGCGGGCGGACGTCTTCTGGCTGGTTCGAGTGGGCGCCGGCCCCTCCTCCGGGACCGGCTCGTCGGGCTTCGAGGGGGGCGCCTCGGCGGTGTCGATGGCTATCTGGAGAGCGGCGAGCCGCCGCACGAGATGGGTCTGGACCTGCTCCAGCTCGGCGACGCTCAACAACCGGGGGCCGCGCCGTGCGCGTACCGCGCCCGGCGGCGCCAGCACCCCGGGGTGAGCCACTTCGCGCTCGGCGAGGGCCTGCTCGAGGGCGGCGATCTGGGTGCGCAGCCCGCGGCGGCGCTCGGCCTGCTCGTCGGGAGCGTCGGCGCGGGCACCGGGCTCGACCTCGACGTAGAGGGCGGCCGCGACCTCGCGCGGGTCTACGCCGGTCTCGTGGGCCTCGCGGGCGGCGTTCGCCGCGATTGTCCCCGCCGCGGAGTGCTGCGCGGGTGGGTCGGCGGCGACGAAGGTCCCGCTGCCGCGCTGGCTCTCGATGATGCCCTCGTGCTCGAGGCGCTGGTAGACGGCGCGGACGGTGTTGGCGTTGATCTCCAGGGTCTCGGCGAGCTCGCGCAGACCGGGCAGCCTCTGCCCCGGCTCGAGTCGCCCGTCGCGGATCCGCGCCCGCAGCGCCCACGCGAGCTGAACTCCGATGGGCACCTCGGCGCCGCGGTCGACGGCGAAGTCGAGAAGGCCGCAGCCCTCCGTATCCGCCTGCCTGGTCACGCTTCCACGTTAGCGATTCGCCAGGTCGCGCGCCGGGACGAGCGCGGGATCAGCGCCCGAGGGTGCGCAGCAGCTCGCGGGCGCGTCCGCGCAGTCCGCCGAGCAGCTCCCGCACCCCGGAGATCCCGGCGCGCAGCTCGGCGTCTCCGACCTCGACGGGCAGCATCGAGTCCTGGAGCTCGCCGAGACCGCGGTCGGCACCGTCGGTTTTCTCCAGGGCGCCCTCGATGAGGTGCTTAGCACCGCCCCCGGGCGCCGACGGCGAGTGCGCCTGGAAGTCGTGGCCGGGCAGGCCGCTGCGGGCGGCAAAGCCGGCGTGGGTGCTCTGCGCCCTCCCGTAGGCGACCTGCACCGGCCGGAAGAGCTCTGTTTCCAGGCGCTCGGCGGCGCGTTCGTCGAGCTGTTCGTAGGCCTCGCCGAGATCGGCCAGCGCGGCGCCGATCTCCTCGGCGGCGACTGCGACGGCCCGCAGGATCTGCTGCCGCCCCTCGGCGGAGGTGTAGGTCATGGCGTCAGGTTAGTCGCGGCGCCGGGGGCGCTGTCGTGGCCATGGAGAGTCAGCTGGCGCTCGTAGGGTCCGCGGCCGGTGAGACAGACGGCGCCGCAGCGCGCCGCCAGCCGCAGGGCGTCGGCGATGCCGATGCCGGCGCCGAGGCCGTAGGCGAGCCCGGCGGCGAAGGAGTCGCCGCAGCCGTAGGAGTCCACCGGTGGACCGGGAAGCGCGGCGGCGCTCCAGCGGCCGGAGGCGCCGGCGCGCCGGGTATAGCTGCCTCCGCGCTCGCCCTCGGTGAGAGCGACGAGCGCGGCTTCGTCGCGCGCCTGGGCGAGCTCGCCGAGCTCGACGGCGTCGTGGGCGCTGAGGACGAGGGCGTCCAGCCCGACGCCCGCACCCAGCGCGTCGATCGCCCTCGGGCTGGCGACGAGCACCCGCCCGGCCCGCGCGGCGCGCAGGGCGTCGAGGTCGCCGGCGGTGAAGTAGACGGCGTCCATCGCCGCGAGATCCGCCCAGCCCAGCTCGGCGTCCGACCCGGTCGGCTCCAGGCGCGGGCCGAAGGTCGTGATGGTGCGCTCGCCGGCGTCGTCGACGAGCGTCACCGCGGTCCGCGTCGGCCGGGGGCGGCGGGCGGCGCGGACCTCGACGCCGAGGGCGCCCAGCCGGCTTTCGGCCTGCCGGCCGTGCTCGTCGTCCCCTAGCGCGGTGAAGAGCACCGCCGAGCCGGCGAGGCGGGCGAGCTGCACGGCGGCCACGGCGCCGCCGCCGGCGGGCTCGGAGAAGGGCCTGCGGGCGTGCATGACCTCGCCACCGCGGGGCACGTGGGGGACGCGGGCGAACGTGACCCACTCGACGTGGCCTACGACGGCGACCCGGGGCGCGGCGGCGGGCATGGAGTGGGAGTCTCACATAGGCCCGGCGTGATGGGAATCTGGACTCTCCTCACCGGCATCGAGAAGGCATCGTGCAGGCGCGGCTCGGTCACCCTCCGGACTGGAGGGGGATGCACAGAGACGTCTGTCCTTCCTCCTTGTCGACGACGACGTGCTCACCGTACTGGACGCGCATCACAAAACAGGTGTGCGGGTCGTGGGGACCTATCTCAAACGGCACCATGTCCACCCCGTGGGCGTCGGTTTCTCGTTCGATGCTGCCGTTGTAACGTGCCTGTGCGCGGGGTCCGCCAGCGCCGCCCGGCGTCTCGTAGACGAGCACCCTGTAGCGTTGATGCGGGGGCAGCCCGACCACAAGCAGCCTCGGCGGCGAGCCGGGTTCGTCGAGCATTACGTCGCCGGGTTCCCCGGGATAGCTCACCTGGTAGTGGGCGGTCCGCCGGATCGGCCCCTGGAGGGCGGTCACGGTATAGGTGCCGATTTCGGTTCCCGGCAACAAGGTCCGGGTGTGCATCATAAGCGGCGACTGCCCTTCCAGAGGCACTCGTTCCCGCTCGCCATTCGGTGATGTGACAGTCATCTGGACGTTGCCGGGTGGAAAATGTTCGGCGCATAGGAAGAACACGTCGCCGATCTGGGGCGCGGCCCCGGCAATCTTGGCTGTTTCCAGCGGCACGCGCGGTACCACCCGGCCGAATGCGATCGTCGGTTCGGTGGCGTGGGGCCGCGAATAGCACGATGATCCGCCAGCGCCGACAAAGTAGGATATCTGTGCAGCGACGCCCGCCGGCGGTGCGGCGTGGGTCTCGAATACTCCGGTCGGCTTTTCGCCCGGCGCCAGCCCGACGGGGCCGGCAAAGGACTGTGAGTTTTCGTCGAGCTCGATTGGGATCGCCTGCTCTTCTTCTCCCTGCTGCCGGGGCTGGAGGCTGAGAACGTACTGCCCCTCGTCGGAGGGCCGTGAGAGAAAGTCGGTCTCGGCCAGACCTCGGGCGTCGGCCGTCAGCTCGAGCGTCGTGCGGTATTGGGGAACGACGTCACCGTTACCTTCGTTGGGAACGGCGTAGAGACCGACGTGAACGGACGCGTGCGGTTTCACCCCGGCGACAAGCACCGACACGGGTTCACCCGCCGGCGCTTCGAAGCGCGCGCTGCTGGCGAGCACGGGCGCCCGCGGAAGACCCATGGCCAGGCTCACTGTCCTCTTCAGATCGCCCTGGCGGGCAGTGATCGTCTGGGTTCCGGTCGCGAAACGGCTGTCGAGCAGAACCGTCCAGGTACGTTCTGAGAAGAGCTGCCCGGCGGGAAAATCACGGCGCAGGGCGCGCCCACCGCTGACCCATTCGAGCGTCATGGGAAGATCTCCCCGAAACCCATAGGGACAGATCTCGACAGTCTGCCCGAGTGTCGCGGCCCTGAGCGGCCGCGGCTTGCCGTCTTCGCTGTCGGAAGGCAGTTCCACCACGACTCTGGGACTCGGCCCGCGTTCGCTTTCCCGTCCGCAGTAGGCACTACGACTGCGTCCCAACACCGACACGCCAAGCTGCGTGCTTTGGCTTTCGTGGCGGGCGAAGACGTCGCTGCTGACGGTCGGCGCGTCGCTGCTCATCGGGGGAGTCGTGGCGGCTGCCACAGCGCTCGTCCCGGGGACCGGCGTGACGACTGTCGCGGTGCCACCGCCGGCCACGGCTGTCGGACGGGAGGGCACGGGCGAGGTATGTATTTGCGCGGTCGATCCGCAGCCACCGAGCAGGATGGCGGCGAGCGCCACGATGGCAAGACCCAGCGCGCCGGAGACGTGCGGGGGCGATGTGTGTCTGCGGGACTCTTGATGTGTTGTGTTGGGCATCGTTGTCGGGAGCTCGATTTGAAGGACGAGCAGAATACTCCGAAGAAATCGATTTCGTATCCTTCTCCTCCCGATGGGTGGCGACGCGAGCGAGAGCGACCGGGATTTCTCTGATTCCAGACTCCAGAGTCCTCTTGCGGTCCGCGAGCTGGCGACGCGCATGAGGGTGCCGCTGGCTTGGCGCCCGTGGCCGCGGGCGCGTCTGAGCGCACGCGAGTTGGGCGCCCTCGAGCGAGCCCTCGCCGACGCTCGCTACGAGTTGGTCGGGGGACGGCTGCCGCGCTCGCTGGATGCGAGCGTACGGATAAGACGGGCTCGGACCAGCCAGAGCAGACGAATCGCGCGTGCCTGGCGGGCGACACTCAGGCTTGCCGGTCTCGCGATGGCCTTGACCGGATTCGCTGCCGCCCTGATCGGCATCGTTTCGCTGTTTGCCACCCGTAGCGGACACTCGTCCACGCTGGGCGGAAATCTCAGTGTGATCGTGCTTCCGTTCGCGGCCACCGGGGTCGAGCAGCCGGCCGTCACGGCGCTGGCGCAGACGGTTGCGACGACGCTGCGCGCCGAATTGCCAGATATAGACCCGCTCGTGCTCCCGGACGTGCGTTGGGATCCGGCCGAGATGCCCGCAAGCATCGGGGCACAGGCGCGCTTCGCGTCTTCGCTGGCCGCCTCGGAAGACGCCGACGCGGTCATGTTCGGAGAGGTGGCCGGCGGCGAGCTCGCCACGATCGCCCCCTACGTATACGTCTCGCCTCGACGACTGCGTCAGGCGCAGGAGCTGGCGGGGGTTTACCGGCTTGGACCGACGATCCGGCTGCCTGTGGAGATCGGCGAAAGCACGGCCGCGGACGGTTTGGCGAGACGGCAGCTGGCGGCCCGAGCCCGCGGCTTGGCGGAGTTCGTGGACGCGATGGGGTACTACGCGGTCGGCCGCTACGGGGAGGCGATCGCGCACCTGCGCGCGGCGGCTGCCAGTGCAAGCTGGACCACGCCGCAGGGGCAGGCGATGATCGAGCTGTTCCTCGGGAACGCCACCGGCAAGCTCGCCTCCAGCCCTGCGGCACTGGCGACGGCGGCCGGGTTCTACCGGGCCGCGCTCGCGCACGACCGCGGGCTCGAGCGCGCCCGTTTCGGCCTGGCTGAGGTCGCCTTTCAGGACGCCCACGGAGACTGCACGGCGGGCACGCTGAGGCGGGGGGAAATGGCCCGCGCGCTCGCCGGCTACCGGGCGGTGCTCACCGCCGACTCCCCGTCTCCGGCATCGACGCCGGGCATCGAACTGAACGCTAAGGCGCGGCTCGGCATTGGGCGGGTCCTTCTCTGCCTCAGCCAGGCCGGACTCGCCGCAGACTGGTCCCGCGCCGAACATGAACTGCGGCTTGTCATCGCCGCCTGGCGGCATGCGCGTTTTCTCCGTGAAGAAGCCGGCGCGGCATGGGGTGACTTGGCCCTCTCGGAGCTGCCGGCGCGCGGCGCGAAGGGGACTCGCGGCGCCTATCTCGCCGCGCGGCGGAGCTTGACGCGAGCGCTTGGGCTGACGCTCGATTCAACCGCCAGAGCGGCGCTGTACTCGAACCGGGCGTTCGTCGAGCGACACCTCGACGAGAGCTCGGCGGCGGCCCGCGACGACCTCGAAGCATCCCGAGCGAGCGGCGGCACCGCGTCCGACCGCAAGCCGCCGCACCTCAGCGAGTGACCCGTCGCGAGGGAGCCCTCATCCCCCGTCCGGCCGCGGCCCGTCGGCGACGGCCAGCGCGGGCTCGCCCTCGCGCTGCAGCGGCGTGCCGCAGCTCCAGCAGTAGGCGGCCCCGCGGCCGTGGACGGCGCCGCAGGCGCGGCAGGCTCCGTGGACGCCGTCGTGGGCGACGGCGAGCAGCCGCTGGACCTCGCTGAGCTGGGCGTCGGCGCGCTGGAGCTCGGCGGCGCGGCGGGCGAGGACCTCGAGGCGGTAGTGGTCGCGGATCGCCATCTCGTAGGTCAGGCCGCCGAGATCCCAGGTCAGGGCGGCGACCCGCTCGGCGAGCTCGACCCGCAGCTGGCGCAGCTGCGCCAGGGAGCTGCCGGGGTCGAGGAGCTGTTGATGCGAGGGCGGCCGCTGCACGGCGCTCAGTGGGTTTCGATGGGTTCGTCGCCGCTGATGAGCTTGCTGACTTCTTTCTCGTGCTGCTTGCCGGTGGAATGTTCGAGCTTCTGCAGCGTGCCGGAGCTCGCTTTTCTCTTCACCGGCGGCGGCGCGGTGGCGGCTGCGACTTCCTTTTCGGCCTTGGCTTCTTCGGCTGCGCTTTCGGTCTTCGCGCTGCTCGCGGCGCCGTGAGCGCCGCTGGCGCCCCCCGCCTTGGCGCCACCGGTGGAGCGGTTGCTCGCGGCGCCCGAGCCCGCGCCGCTGGAGCCCGCGCCGCTCGTGCCGGCGCCGCCCGACCCCGCGGCGGGCGCGGCGGCGACGAGGCCACCGGGGATCTTGACTTCCACGACCTGCTTGCCGCCGCCGGACCCGCCGCCGCTCGCCCAGTGCCCGACGAGCAGGCCGATCAGCAGCGAGGCGAGCAGCACCCCCACGAGGGCCAGCAGCCCCGAGTAGCGACGCAGCGCGCCGAGCAGGCCGTCGGGCTCCGCGGCCTGAGAGTAGGCGGCGTACACCCCTCCCCCCGGCGGCGCCGGCGTCCCGCCGGCCGGCGCGGGCCGGTGCTCGGCCTGCAGGACGTCGAGGAAGGCGAGTCGCACCGGCGAGGCCGGCTCGCCGCAGGCCAGGCAGTAGCGCTGGTCGGCGACAAGCGGCGCCCCGCAGCCGGCGCAGGTGGCGGCGGCGGCGAGCCCGTTGCCCTGCCCGGCGAGCCCGTTGCCCTGCGCGGCGCCGGTCAGCTGCTCGCCGCTCACCCGAAGGTCCCCCGGACGTAGTCGCGGGTGCGCGGCGCCCGGGATTCCTCGAAGACCTGCTGGGCGGTGCCGTACTCGACGAGGTCGCCGAGGTACATGAAGGCGACCTTGTCCGCCACCCGGTGCGCCTGGGCGAGGTTGTGGGTGACGACGACGACCGCCAGCTCGCGGCGCAGCTCGTGGATGAGGTCCTCGACGACGCCCGTCGAGATCGGGTCCAGGGCCGAGCAGGGCTCGTCCATGAGCAGCACCTCGGGGCGCGGGGCGATGGCGCGGGCGATGCACAGCCGCTGCTGCTGGCCGCCGGAGAGGCGCAGGGCGGGCCGGTGGAGGTCGTCCTTGACCTCCTCGTAGAGGCCGGCGCGGCGGAGGGCGTCGAGCACCAGCGGCTCGAGCTCGGCGCGGCGGGGCCGGCGGCGGGACTGCTCGCGCAGCGCGAAGGCGACGTTGTCGAAGATCGACATCGGGAAGGGGTTGGGCTGCTGGAAGACCATCGCCACCCGCGCCCGCAGGGCGGTGTCTTCGAGATCGTGGATGTCGTGGCCGTCGAGCACGATCCGCCCCGTGCGGGCGGCGTTGGGGGTGAGCTCGGTGAGCCGGTTGAGGGTGCGCAGCAGCGTCGTCTTGCCGCAGCCCGAGGGTCCGATCAGGGCGAGCACCTCGCCCTGGTGGATGGAGAGCGACACCCCGCGTACGGCGTCCTTCCCGCCGTAGCTGACGGAGACCTCCTCCAGGCGCAGGCGCTCGGGCCCGGCGGCGAGCCCGATGCGGCGCACCGCGTCGCGCTGACTCACGGGTCGGACGGGCTCGGGCGGACGGTCGAGCACGATCGTCCGCACCGGCGGCACGGTGAGGGCCCTCTCGGGCTCGTTGCTCTTCAGCTCAGCCACGGCGGTCGTCATCAATTCCTCACAATATAGATTGACACAGTGTTAAGCATTATGCAATCCCTCCGTCGGCGGCGAGTCCCTGCGAGCTGGCCTGGGCACGACCGATGCGTTCGACGACGAGGTTGAGCGCGACGACGAAGACGAGCAGGACGAATGCCGCGGCGTAGGCCTTTTGGGGGGCGCCGGCTTCGCCGGCGGGGGAGTTGTCGAAGACGTAGCTCGTCAGTGAGGACCCGGTGCCGCGCAACAGCCTCAGTCCGGGCAGGCCGCCGGTGGCGGGTTCGAAGCGCAGGGTGTCGCCGAGCAGGACGATCACGATCGCGGTGTCGGCGACGATGCGGCTGACGCCGAGGGTGACGCCGGTGGCGAGGTTGGCGCGCACCCGCGGCAGCAGCACGCGGCGGATCGTCGCGATGCGGGTCTTGCCGAGAGCGTAGGCCGCCTCGCGCAGATGCGCCGGGACCGCCTGCAGGCCGTCGCGGGTGGCGACGAAGATGGGAGGCAGCGCGATCAGGGACATCACGGCGCCGGCGACGATGAACGACTGGCCCGTGACCCCGCCGCCTTCGCCGGTCGAGGACAGGAAGGCCAGCGCGTGGAGCTGGAAGAGGGCGACCCCGAACAGCGCGATCACGATGTCGGGGGTGCCGGCGACGACCTCGATGCTCGATTCCACGACGCGACTCATCCGCCGGGCGCGCCCGTGGCGGCCGTACTCGACGATCCACAGCGCCGAGCAGATCGCCAGGGGCGCGGCGAGGGCGATGCCGATGGCGGTGAGCAGCATGGTGCCCAGCAGGGGGTCGAGGAAGCCGCCGGTTTCGCTCTGCGCGACACCCGGCGCGGGACGGCTGAAGAGCAGCGCCGGGCGCAGGTACTCGATGCCGCGATAGCCCATGTAGATGACGACGGCGGCGGCGACGGCGCAGAGGAACAGGCCCGCGGCCCAGGCGGCGAGCACGGCGAGCCGGTCGCTCCAGCGCCAGGTGCGCACGGAGGAGCGCCGGCCGCGCGTCGCGAGGGCGACGCCGCGGGGATTGGCGAGCGGGGCGCTCATCGGGCACCCGGTGGCTGCCGTGACGGCCGCCTCGTGCCGGCGTCCGGCGATGGCGTGGGCCGCCGGCCTGTCCCCGCCGGCAGGGGCCGCCCCCTCATGCCGGCACCTGGTGGCGGCGCAGGGGCTGCTTGATGAGGTGGCCGCCGAGGGACAGGACGAGGGCGGAGAGCAGCAGCAGCAGGGCGAGCGCGTAGAGCGTGGCTTTCAGCGCCGGCGCGCCGATGCCTTCGCGGTAGTCGACGAGGGTCGAGGCGATCGTGCGCAGCGGCTCGAAGAGGAACGTCAGCCCGTCGCCGGGCCGGGGGGCGAAGAAGAACGAGCCCGACACCATCGAGATCATGATCGCCTCCCCCAGCGCCCGACCCGTGGCAAGCACCGTGGCGGCGACGATCGCGGGTCGGATCGCGCGCAGGTTGACCGCGCGGATCGCCCGCGGGCGGTTGACGCCGAGCGCCGCCGCACCCTCGCGCCAGCTGGCCGGGACGGCGGCGAGGGCGTCGCAGATCAGGGCGACCATGATCGGGGCGATCATCAGCGCCAGCACCACCACCGCCACGAGCAGGCTGGCGCCGGTGAGCTGGACCGTGCCCAGCAGCGAGTCCCGCTCGGAGGTCGTGATGAGGTGGTTGCCGACGTAGGGCACCAGCACGAGCACGCCGATCAGGCCCCAGATCACCGACGGCACCGAGGCCAGGAGGCGCACCACCGGCACCATCACCCCACGGACCCCGGCGGGGGCGAGCTCGACGATGAAGACCGCGCAGAGCACCGCCAGCGGCAGCGCGATGGCGACGGCGAGGACGGTGACGAGCAGGGTGCCGTAAACGATCGGCCAGGCCCGCAGGTGAAAGACCGACGCCGGAGGGTGGCCGGTGCTGTTGAGCATCGTTTCGATCTGCCCCTTGATGCTCCCGCCGGGACCGAGCCAGCGCAGGCCGTCGTGGGCGAAGATCGGCCAGGCGTTGACGGCGACGAACGCGACCATGGCCAGCACGCAGAGGCACGTCAGCAGCGAGGCCGCGCCGAGGATGCCCCCGGCGCGGCGGTCGGACCAGGGCCGCATCATCAGGTGTGCTTGACCGGGATCCACTCGCTGGCGATGATCTTCTTGGCCGCCTTGCTGGTGTCGACCCAGGCGATGAACTTCGCGGCGGCGCCGGTCGCCGGGCCTTTGGTGACCTCGTAGAAGCGGGCCAGCTGCGGGTACTGGCCGGAGACGGCGTTGGCCAGGGTGCAGCCGACGCCGTTGAAGCCGACCGGGTTGACCGTGCCCTGATCGGCGCGGTAGTTGGAGAGGAAGCCGATCGCGTTGGGGCTGTTGGCGACCTGCTGCTCCAGCAGACCCTCCGAGGGCTCTTCGGTGGCGGATTTCAGGATGCTCTTGTTGTCGAGGAAGAGGGTCTTGAAGTTCGTCAGCACGCCGGCGGTCGAGGTGCGGCTGATGACTTCGATCGGTCCCGTCGCGGTGGCGCCGGGAACCTGGCTCCACTGGGTGTCCTTGCCGGTGAAGATCGCCTGGACCTGGGCTTCGGTGAGCGACGCCAGGGGGTTGGATTTGTTGGTCACGACACAGATCGCGTACTGGGCGATCGGGTAGAAGTCGAGGCCCGAGGGATCGCTCGGCAGCGGGTCTCGGGATACGTCGGCGATCGTCACCCGGCCGGCGGCGACGTCGTTGATGCCGACCGTCGTGCCGCCCTGGGCGATGCGAAAGGCGACCCTGTCGTGCTCGAGCTTGGAGTACTTGTGGGCCAGCAGCTGGACGAGCGGGTAGGAGGCGGTGGCGCCGCTGATCGTGATCACGCTCGTGGCCGAGGCGATCGCGGGCACCGCGCTCCCGATCAGGGTCACAGCCGCGACCGAGGCGGCAAATCGGCGAAGAGGGGCCCGCCTGCGGCCGGCTGCGGCACCCTCTGAGCGGCGGATTCGATTCATGGTTTGGGGCCTCCGTTGGGACGTGTTGACAACTTTCGGCCGCAGACCCTACCATATTCCTCATAAAGCAGGTCTTCATTAGCTGCTTTATGCTAAACCCCATGCCCTCTCCCATCCCACCCCAGGCCCCCAGGGGCCCCCTGCCCTCGCGCAGGACAGGCGCGATCCTCGCGGCGGCGATGCTCGCCGCGGGGATCGCCCTGGGGGCCCTGATCGGCCCGGGCCCGGCGAGCTCGCTGACAGGCGGCACCCGGGCGGCGGCGATCGCCCGCGCCCTGGCTCCCCTGCTGGCGCTCGACGGCGCCGGCTCGGCGGGCCTGCTCGGCGCGACCCAGGCGTCGGACGCGCCGGCGAGCTCGACCACGGGCGGGGCCGCAGCGACCCATCGCGCGACGACGTCGGCCGGGTCGGAAACGCTCGGCGCGGCCGCCGGCACCGGGCACGGCGGCCTGGCCGGCTCCGGCGCCTCGACCGGGCCCGCGACGGAATCGAGCTCGCCGAGCTCGGGCGCGACGTCTCCGACCGGCACCAGGCGGCCGGCGACCAACACCACCAAGCCGTCGGGCGCCGGCGGTGAACCGGAAGCCAAGTGGGCCGCGCTGCCGCCGATCGCCCACGCCTGGCTGATCGTGCTGCCCTACGGGCAGAGCTTCGCCAACGCCCGGGCGCAACCGAGCGCGGCGCCCTACCTGGACTCCCAGCTGATCGGCCAGGGCACCCTGCTGAGCGCCTACTCGGCACTGGCCGGATCGCAGCTGGCGGATGCCGCGACGCTGCTCTCGGGACAGGTCGGGGCAGAGGTGGACGTGCTCTCGCCGCCGCCGTGCGCAGACACCGCCGACGCCACGCCAGGCGCGTCGGGAACGTCGGGCGCAACGGAGACGGCGGGCGCCACGGGAGCGCAGAGCGCCCAGAGCCCGGCGCCGTGCCCGGCCGGCGAACCGGCCGGTCTGCAGGCCGCGGACGCCTACGTCCGCGAAGTCGTGAGCAGGCTCGTGACGACGGCGGGATACCGCGAACATGGACTGATCGCGATCACGTTCGCGGCGGGCCCGAGCGCGGCGGGCCCGAGCGCGGCCGGCGCCTCGGCGGCGGCACCCGGGACGCCGGCGGGTGGCCCGACCACCGCGACCACCGAAGCCGCCTATCCGGCGGGCACACAGGCGACGACGCTCACCGACGCGGCCCCGGCGCCGGGCGTGCTGCTGCTCTCCCCCTTCCTGCGCGATGCCGGCAGGCACCTTGCGAGCGCCTTCGACGCGGCGGCGCCGCGCGGGAGCCTCGAAGAAGCTCTCACCAAACCCAAAGACCCATGAACGGAGGTCAAGTGCAGTCACCGCAAAGCACCATCCACCGCGATCATCCCGCGCGGACACCGAGAGGGCCGAGCCCCTCGCCCGTGGCGAGAATGACGCTGACGGCGCTGCTGGCCGCGCTCGCGCTGTCGCTGGCGGCGCCTGCGCTCGTCCATGCAGCCACCACTCCGGCGGCGCCCGCGACCCCGGCGGCCCCGGCTCCGGGATCGAACCCGAACAACTACGAATGCAGCGGCGGCATCTCCGCCGGCAAGGCCGAACCGGGCGGCGAAGAAACGCCGGTGAAGTACGTCTTCATCTGCAACGGGCAGATCACCGGCTACCAGCTCCAGACCCAGGTCCCGATCACCGGCATCGAAGGCTCGCCCGAGGTCACCAACTACACGGGGACGCCGCTTTCGGACAGCTTCTCCTGCAGCGGCGCCTTCCCGGGCTACGCCGTGAACTGCGTCGGGTCGAGCACCCGCGAAGCCAACGAGCGGATCACCGGCCAGTTCGAAATCGGCTGGAAGCTCTGCACCGAACCGCGGGTGGACCCGCTGCTGACGGTCACCTACGCGTACTCCGAAAAGGGCGTCGTCACCCAGGCGATCTCGGGTCCGTTCGATCTCGGCCGCCCGGCCGGCTGCCCCGCGACGCCGGCGTCGGGCAAGGACCGGCTGGACGCCTACCAGGGACCGGAACCCCACAAACGGCATAAGCGACACAGGAAGGGGAAGTCCGCCAGGAAGGTGGCCAAGCACGGACACCGCGTCCCGGCGTCGCACTCACACCGCTAGCACGACTCGCCTGGCCCGGGCACGTCCGCGAGCGCCTCGACCCGGGGCGCGCCGCGGACGGCCGGGCGAGACAGCGCAGGAAGGACCCGCGAGAGCAGGAACTGGCGGGGCTTTACGCCCGCTCCGCAAGCGGCGCCCGCGACCGGCTGGGCAGCGGTGGACCGCGCTTTACCCCGCCGTTAGGGGGGCGTGGGATTGTTCTCGCCGGGTGGATCGACATCACTTCCCCGCCGGCTCGCGAGCCCTGAGACATCCCTGAGGAAGATCGCCGATGCCCCCGCAAGCGGGTGCCGATCGCATCGCCATCGAACACCCGACGGTCGATCGTGTCGCCAACCTGGTCGTTACGATCGCGCCGCTGCCGCTGCTCGGCCTCGCGATCTTCCTGGCCTGGGGGAACGCGCTGCACTGGCCCGATCTCGTGGTGCTGGCGGTCAGCTACGTCCTCACCGGCGTCGGGATCACGGTCGGCTTCCACCGCCTGTTCACCCACCGCAGCTTCAAGACCGGCCGGTTGCTGCGGGCGCTGTTCGCCGTGCTCGGATCCGCCGCGGTCGAGGGGCCACTGATCGAGTGGGTCTCCAACCATAGGCAGCACCACCGCTTCAGCGACCGCCCCGGCGACCCCCACAGCCCCCACGTCGATCACGGCAGCGGCTGGCGGGGCGCGATCCGCGGTCTCTTCCACGCGCACCTCGGGTGGATCTTCCGCAGCGTCGATCGCGCGAATCCCGAGCGTTACGCGAAGGACCTGCTCGCCGATCCCGTGCTCCGGGCCGTCGACCGGACGTTCCTGCTGTGGGTGCTGGTGGGGCTCCTGTTCCCGTTCTGTCTCGGCTTCGCGCTGACCGGCTCGATCGTCGGCGGCCTCACGGGCCTGCTCTGGGGCGGCGCGGTTCGTATTTTCCTCGTGCACCACGTGACTTTCTCGATCAACTCCCTCTGCCATTTCTTCGGCCGCCGCCGCTTCCACACGGGCGACGAGTCGCGCAACCTCGCCTGGCTCGCCCTCCCGACCTTCGGCGAGGCCTGGCACAACAACCACCACGCCTTCCCCACCTCCGCCCACCACGGCCTCACCCCCTGGCAGCTCGACCCCGGCGGCTGGCTCATCGACGCCCTGGAGCGGCTCGGCCTCGCCTGGGACGTCGTGCGAATCCCCGCCCCCGCCCAGCGGGCGAAGCTCGTGTCCAGGACGAGCTGAGCGCTGGTGGATGGGGGAGCTCGTCAGACGCCGGGATTTGGCGGACAGGCCGCCGCGGCGCAGGCTATTGGGACCAGCCTCGAAATGCTCTCACAGCACTACAGCTATGAGACGACCTCGGCCATCTGGCGCCCGACCCCTGGAGCAGCAACGGCGATTGGCAGGGCTGCTGTACTCGCCCGAACACTGTCCGGAAGGACCCGGCATCCCCGACACGCAGATCATGAGCCCACTTCGGGGGTGTTGTGGGGTGGTGCGAGCCCGGACGATTTGGCTTAGGTACTAGAGATTCGACACAAGCGCGACTCCGCTGTGGTGCCGAATGGCGTGGGGCATGTTTGCACTTGGTTTGCACCCTGGCCGGTCGCCTGACGACGCCCCCAGACCCGGCGGCTCAGTCGGGCAAGACGATCAGGCGCTCCTCCTGGCGGCGCTTGCGCCTCCTCCAGATGGCCTCGACCAGCAAGGGCGGGATGAACGTCAGGCCAGCCACGAGGGCTACCCTGGTCGGCCTGTCGAGCCCGTCGCCGCTCGTGATGAAGAGGGCAGCCGCCGGCCCCAGAGCACCGGCTGCGGTTGCGTAGCGCTTGGGAGCGTGGCCCTTTCCAAGCCGAAGCAGCGAGCGCGACCAAGGCGCCGGCGTCTCGCCGAACGGATCGCGGGCCTGCCCGTCCACGGCGGACAGTCTAGAGGCTTGATGTGGGTTTATCGGCCGTCGTAGGCGGCGAGCGCGCGGGGTGGCCGGCCGGTGAGGTGGGATGCGCGATGAGGGGCGCTGCTCTCCCTCGGCGCGGATGGTGACGGAACGCTCGTATTCCGAGTAGGTTGAGGTCGATCCGGCAACCGAAGGAGGCGGCATGACATCGATGGCACGGCCCAACATCTTCCCCGCGCTGCGCTACCGCGACGCGAATGCCGCGATCGAGTGGCTGGGGCGCGCGTTCGGGTTCCAGGAGAAGGTCGTCCATCGCGGCGAGCACAGTGAGGTCAACCACGCCGAGCTCGCGCTCGGGACGGGGATCGTGATGCTCGGGCAGGCGCGGCCGGCAGGGTGGCTCGGTGGCGGTGCGTCCGACGCGCGCGCCTCCACCATGAGCGTCTACGTAGTGGTCGCCGACCCCGACGCCCACCACGAGCGCGCACGAGCTGCGGGCGCCGAGATCGTCCGCGAGCTGACCGACGAGGACTACGGGTCGCGTGAGTACAGCGCCCGCGACCCCGAGGGCAACCTGTGGTCGTTCGGGACCTACGACCCCTGCGACGAGGGCCGAGCGTCGTAGCCGAAGCGCCAGGGCGGGCTGCCGCGGAAGCCAAGAGGATGGCGTCCGTCACCCGGCACAGGCAGCACCGATCTGGCCATCAGCTGGTCGTTCTCGGCCGCGGCGAGCAGTCGGTGGGCGAGATCGACCGAGGTGGCCATCACACGACCAGCTCTGCCCTCCGAGAGGGCCGAGTGGATGATGGTGCCGTACACATATCCGGCGGTACCGTTGTTTCGCTCGTCCTCGACCTGGGCATCGCGTGCGCAGCTGTTCTGAGACGATGTCTCACACGCGCGTATGCTGCGACCGGGTGTCCGGTGCAACCGTGAGAGATGCAAGCGAGGGCGACGCGCCGGCGTGCGCGGCGATCTACGCGCCGTACGTGCGCGAGACGGCCGTCAGCTTCGAGGGCGAGCCGCCGACGCCCGCACAGATGGCACAGCGCATCGCGGCAGCGAGAAGCACGCACGCGTGGGTCGTGCTCGAAGACGAGGGCAGCGTCGTTGGCTACGCCTACGGCGGACCGCACCAGAAGCGGGCGGCCTACCGCTTCGCGTGCGAGGTCAGCGTCTATGTCGAACGGGGCCGGCGACGCACCGGCGCTGGTCGCGCGCTGTACGAGGCGCTGTTCGCACGGCTCGCGCCCCGCGGCTACCTGATGGCGGTGGCGGGCATGAC
>DATKPO010000052.1:0-70669 GCA_035524055.1 Solirubrobacteraceae bacterium | reverse complement strand
CGCTGGAGCCACGTGAGCCTCGATTTCCTCACGAAACCCGGGAAGCTGCCGATACGACAGCGATGGTCTCTCCCAGGGCGCTCCGCCGAACCTCGCTGACGGCGCTGGCTATCGCAATTGCCGTCGGCATGGCCTCGCCGCTCGTGTTCGCGGGCGGCGCCCACGCGGCGACCGCTGCGCCGCCGCTCCCCGTGGGGTCCGCCGCGACCGCGCTGGCCACAAGCGGAGCCCGCGCCGCGCGGACGCCCGACTATCTCGGCCTCGCCGAAGCCGGCGTCCGCCAGAGCGCGAGCTGGCGCTCGGGCGACTGGTACTGCGAGTACCTCGGCTGCACCGGCGCCTACCCCCTGCTCACGGTCTGGGGCGACGTGCGCATGTTCGAGTCGGTCGCCGCGATCGACATGGCCGATCCCTCGCCGGCGCACCGGGCGCTGGTCGACCGCTTCGGGCACGCCTCCGAGCGCTACTGGAATCCCTACCTGAACGGCTACGCCCCCTACCCCGACGATCGCTACCGCGGCGCGGAGGCCTGGTTCGACGACAACGGCTGGCTCGGGGTGGCCTTCGTCCAGGCCTACCGGGCGACCGGGGAGCGCCGCTACCTGCACGACGCGGTGCGCGCGTTCGACTTCATCGCCGCCGACGGCTGGGACGCGTCGGGCGGCGGGATCTGGTGGAACACTGATCACCCCTACCGCGCCGGCGAGGCGCTCGCGGCGGGCAGCCTCCTGGGAATGCTGCTCTACGACGTCGGCCACAACCGCTTCGACCTCGACGAGGCGCGCAAGTTCGTCGACTGGGGCGACGCCCACGACATCGGCTTCCACGGGCTCTTCCTGAGCGGGGGGCCGGGGAGCACGGTGATCGACTACGTCCAGGCGCCGCTGATCTACGCCCAATATCTCATCTGCCAGGCGACCGGCGTGCAGAGCTACTGCGGCCACGCCGCCGACCAGGCGCGGTCGATGACCGAGATCTACGGCTACCGGTACAACTTCGCGCCGCTCTACGACTCGATCTTCTTCGAGTGGATGATGGCCTACGGCAGGGCCGTCGGCGACGCCCACTGGCAGGAGCTGGCGGAGGTCAACGCCGCGGCCGCCGCCCGCCACGCCTCGCTTGGCGACGGGCTCTGGCTGGGGAGCTGGTGGGGCGGGCCGATCGAGGACTCCCAGACGCTGCCCGGGATGTTCCGGACGATGGCGGGGACGACGAGCCTGTTCGCCTGGCTGGCGTACTACGCGGGCTGAGCGGTCACCGAGGCTCAGGCCCGCGTGCGGGCGGTGTGATCGGATCCGCCGCCGACGACCACCCCCTCGACGGCGTCCGCCGCCGCGCTCGCCCCGCCGGCGGCGGCGAACGCCGCGCTCACGCGCCGCGCCCCCGCGCGCAGCGTCATCGCCAGCTCCACGGCCTGCCGCAGCCGTGCCGGCGTCAGCCGGCGCGGGGAGAGCTGGGCGCCGGCCTGCGCCTCCTCGACGCGGCAGGCGACGTCGAGCTGGTCGCGCCCGAACGGGACGACGACGAGCGGGACCTCGGCGGCGAGGGCCTTCTGGACGATCCCCATCCCGCCGTGGCAGACCACGCAGGCGGCGCCGGCGAGCACGTGGTCGTGGGGCACGAAGCGCTCGACGCGGCTGCCCGGGGGCGGGGCGAACTCGCCGGGGTCGTGCGCGGCGGCGGTCCCGAGCACGGCCATCCCGACGGGCGGCAGCGCTTCCAGGGCGACGTGCAGCAGGCGCTTGTCGCGCTGGCGCTCGGTCGAGCAGGTGACGAGCACCAGCGGGTCGGTCATCTCCCGCAGCCAGGGCGGGGCGGGTTGCGGCGGCGACCACTCCATGGGGCCGACGAAGCGCACGTTCGTCGGCCACTCGCGGCGCGGATACTCGAAGCCCTCGGCCGTCAGGGCCAGCAGCGCGTGCGGCCGCCCGAGCTGGGCCTCGTAGCTCGGCAGCGGTGCCAGGCCGAGCTGTGTACGGAGCCGGTTGATAGTCGGCATCGCCGTGCGGTCGAAGCTGGCGCTCAATACCGCCCCGAGGGCGACGTCGCGGGCGCGGCCCAGCGGTCCGCTCCGGGGCGCCAGGCCGAGCCCGAACGGCGGCGCCTCGCGGGAGCGCAGCGGCAGCAGGTAGGGCGAGTACACCGCCCACGGCAGCCCCGAGGCCTCGGCGGCGGTGGCCGCGCCCCAGCAGTTGACGTCGATCAGGAGCACGTCGGGCGCATCGCGCTCGATCGCCCGCGTCAGGTCGGGCGCCTCGAGCTCGGATCGGCGGGCGAAGGTGCGCAGCACCGACAGCGCGGCGAGCGGCGCCAGGCGCTGCTTCCAGTCGACGATCGCGTGCGCCTCGATCGCCGGGTCGATCGGCGCGGCGTCCAGGCCGGCGGCCCGGACGTGGTCGATCTCGGCGGCGAGCGTCTGCACGCGGGTGTCGTGCCCGCGGGCGGCGAGCTCGGAGGCGATCGGCATCGCCGGGTAGAGGTGGCCGCGCGCCGGGGAGGTGTAGAGGAGGATCCTCATCGACCCTCGGCGCCGGCCAGGACCGCCTGGATAGCCTCGACCAGCGCCGCCGCGACCTCGGAGCGCGGGAGGCCGAGGTCGTGGGCGAGGATCCACCAGGTCTGGACGTCGCACAACGCGATCAGCGTCGCCCGCCGGCGCGCCCGGCCAGGTTCTGGCGCTTCCTTCAGCCAGGGGGCGAAGACGTAGTCGATCCAGTCGTAGTGCACCTGGCGGGCCATCCCTGACAGCTGCGCCAGCATCGGCGGGCCGCCCTGCCAGGAGCCGATGCGCCGCGAGCGCTCGCCCCAGGCGTCGTAGTGGTCGAGCAGGTTCTCCACCGCGCCCTGCACGTCGCCCGGCGACACGCGCCAGCGCTGGTCGAGCATGTTCGACGCGGAGCGGATCAGCGCCTGCAACAGGAGCCCGTTCTTCGAACCGAAGTGGCGCAGCAGCGTCTGCTTTGTCACGCCGGCCTGCGCCGCCAGCGACTCCAGCGAGCTCTTCTGCCAGCGGTCGCCGAAGAACTCGTCGACGGCGGCCTCGATCAGGGCCTCGCGGGTCCGCTCCCGCGACTGGGCGCGGGCGACCTGCCTGTAGGGGCGGGACTCGGTGTCGTCGGCGTCGATCCCGGAGCCCGTCGTGGGATCCTCGTGCTCGTCCCCCGTCATCGGCTAGTCCTGCAGCGCCAGCGCCGCCGGCACGCACGCCGCGACGTAGCCGGGGATCGCGAGAATCGCCAGTGCCGTGGCGAGCACCACCGCGAGGCTCTCCAGCCCGCCGAGCGCGCTCACCGAGTGCACCACCGGGAAGTTCACCACGCCCGCCAGCGCCCGATCGGCGAGCTGCTGGCCGTAGAGGCCGAAGACGGCGCCCACGAGGCAGCCGACGCCGACGAGCAGCAGGCTCTCGAGCAGGATCGTGCTCCACAGCGCCGTCCGCGCGATGCCCTCGAGCTTGAGCTTGGCCAGGCGGGGGCGGCGCTGCCAGACCATGGCGCCCATCGCGGCCGCCATCGCCAGCACCGCGACGAGCGGGATCAGGGCCGCGATCTGGGTGAGGCGGGCCAGGGCTTCGCGGCCCAGCGCGTGCTGGCGGGCGGCGTGCTGGGCCGCCGTCTGCACGGCGAGGCCGGTCACGCCGGCGGCGTGCAGGGCGCGCCGTATCTCGGCGGCACCGGCCGCCGGCGGGACGCCCGGGGCGAGCCGGACGCCGAGCGCGCTGGCGTCGGTGCTGCCCCACGCGTGGGCGTAGTCGGCGGCGTTCATCACGATCGCCCCCGGCGCCCAGCCGAGATTGGTGCTGAACGCCGCGACCCGGAACCTCCGCGGATCGGGGCTGGGCAGCGTGAACGCCTGCCCGACGTGGAGATCGTTTTCTTCGGCCACCGCCTGCGAGAGCACCAGCCAGCCGCCGGCGCGCAGCCGCCGCTCGACGAGGCCAGGATCGGCATGCAACAGCTGATCGGGCGCGAGCAGCGGCGTCGCGCCGTCGACGGGCGGCGCCGTGACGAGCACCCGGCGGTCGCCGTAGTCGAGCAGCCCGCCGCGATAGACGTGCACCGCGCGCACCCCGGGCAGGCGCGCGATCCGCGACAGGGCGGTCGGCGCGAAGGGGGTCGTCTGCAGCAGGTTGTAGGACCCCGCCGGGGCGACCCAGACCGACGTCCCCGCGTTCATCTCGTCGGCCGCCCGTTCCAGGCCCGAGAGCAGGTCGCCGTGGGCGCCCTCGATGGCGACGCTGCCGAAGATCGCCACCGCGCCGGTGGCCGCGATCGCGACCGCCCGGGAGCGGGCCGCGCTGAGCTCCATCGTGGCCACGTGGGGTACCACGCTGCGCATCTGCGCGGCGACCCGCCGCGTCAGGGCGAGCGCGACGCTCAGCGCCAGCGGCAGCTCCAGGAGGAGACCCGCGATGAGCAGGACCATCCCCGGGATCGAGGCCTGCGGCGCGGCGAGCAGCAGCGCCGTGGCGGCCGCCAGGCAGCCCAGTCCGGCGAGCGCCCGGCGGCCGCCGGCGCCGCCGACGCGGGATTGCTCGGTCCTCAGCGCCGCGAGCGGGTCGCGCGAGAGGATGTCGCGCAGCGGGCTCAGCACCGCCACGACCGCCGCCAGCATGCCGCCGCCGAGCGCGATCGCGATGCTCTCCCAGCCGACGACGCGCTCCGAGCCGACCGCGAAGGCCAGCGAGAGGAAGGCCGGTTCGGCGTGCAGGAAGTGGATCGAGAGCTCCTCCCCGAGGCCGAGCCCGAGCACGCTGGCGACCGCCCCCAGCGCGATCGCGTCGAGCAGCAGCACCGCGATAACCGTGCGCGGGGCGTATCCGTCGCGGCGCAGGTCGAGGATCAGCCGGCGCCGCTGGGGCACCGTGAGCAGGGTCGCGTTGAACGCGAACAGGAACCCCACGAGCGCGCTGATCACGGCGAACAGCGCCGTCGACTGGTTGCTGGCCTGGGCCGCCTGCGAGAACAGGGTCTCGTCGTAGCTGACGGGCTCCACGTCCAGGCGGCCCCCCGCGAGCGACCTCATGGCGGCGCGCACCCGCGCCGCGGCGCCAGGGCGAGGCTCGACCAGGATGCGCGTCACGCGTCCGCCGAGACCGCTCATTTCCTGTGCGTATTCCAGCGGCGCGAGCACCACCGGGATGTCCACCAACGAGCCGATCTGGCGTTCGCGCAGCTGGCGGAAGAGCGGCGCCGTGACCGTGTGGCCCGAGATCTGCAGCGTGACTTCCTGGCCGAAGTGAGTGACCCCGAGCCCGCGGGCCAGCGGGGCCGGCAGCACGACCGCGCCGACGCCTTCGAAGGGTTCCAGCGAGATGTGGCGCACCAGCGTCCCCCCGAGCCGGCCGAGGCTGGGGTCCGCGCCCACCAGCTGCACCGAGGCGCTGCCGCGCGGCCCGATGGCGTTGGCACCGGTTTCCAGCAGTGGCGAGGCGATGCGCACTCCCGGTATCGCCCGCACCCGCGCCAGCATCCCTTCGGGGAAGCCCTGGGGGCCGCGGGCCAGCAGCTGCAGCGTCGCCGCACCCTCGATTCCGCGTCCGAGCTGGCCGGCCGAGCTCTGCAGGCTCGAGCTGGAGACCTCCGCCGCGAACAGCAGCGCCACGCCCGCCGCGATCCCGAGCACCGCCAGGCACTCCTGGGCGATGCGCGCCCGCAGGCGCACCCGGTAGAGGCGCAGCGCGTTGTACGCGCTCACGGCACGAGCACCGTGTCCACCGCCTCGTAGCGTCCAAGTCGGCCGTCGCGCAACGCCAGCACCCGGTCCGCGTAGTGGGCGGCCATCGGGTCATGGCTGACCAGCACCGCCGCCACGCCCCGCTCGCGGCACAGCTCGCGCAGCAGCTCGAGCACTTCGCGTCCCCGCTGCGTGTCGAGGCTGCCGGTCGGCTCGTCGGCGAGCAGCAGCCGCGGCTCGGTGGACAGCGCGCGGGCGATCATCACCCGCTGGCGCTCGCCCATCGAGAGCGTCTCGGCGCGATGCGACAGCCGCGCCCCCAGGCCCAGGCGCTCCAGCAGCGGCCGTATCTCGCGCTGGGCTTCCCGCCAGCGCATGCTTCCCAGCAGCTTGAGGATCGCGTTGTCGATCGCGCTGACACCCGGCATCAGGTCGAAGTTCTGGCGGATGAAGCCCAGTTCGGCCAGGCGAAAGCGCGAGGCTTCGCGCTCGGAAAGGGAGGAGACGTCGCGGCCGCCGATCGAGACCGTGCCCGCCGTCGGAGCGAGCAGCGTCGCGATCATCAGCAGCAGCGTCGTCTTGCCCGAGCCGCTCGGGCCGTAGAGCGCCACCAGCTCGCCTGGCGACACCTCCAGCGAGACCCCGTCCACGGCGCGCACCGGCTCACCGCCGACAGCGGGGTAGTGCTTGACGAGGTCACGCAGCTCGAGCATCCGCGCTCACTCGGACACTCTGCCGCCCACGTGGGTTTCGATCGCGTCGCTTTTGCGCTGGATGGTGCCGCTGAAGCTGAGATTCGACCCGTGCGCATCGGAGTAGCTGCCCGTGCCGTGGCTGATCGAGAGCGTCCCCGAGAAGGTCGCGTCGGTCGAGTCCCGGTGGTAGCTCGCGCTCGCCGTGCCCGTGATCGAGCCCGAGTGGGTGGAGAGGCTGAGCTGGGCCGTAACGTGGCTCGTCGAGACGATCTTCAGCTCGACGGCGAGCGTGCCGCTCACCGTGCCCGACGCCGGGCCCTCCTCGTTGAGCGTGAAGCCGCGTTTGCTCGTCAGGTGAAGGCGGCCCTGCTCGTTGAGCGTCACCGTCTTCGCCGTTCGCGCCAGGGCTGTAGCCGCCGCCTGCGCCAGCACGGTCCGCGCGACCCGTGCCTGGTGCCTGCCCGTGCCCTCGCCTGAGGCCCGCCGTGCGTGGTGGAGGCGACTCGCGGAGCTGTGCGGGCAGGGCGACGTCGTGTCGGCGGTTGCGCTCGAGCCGTCGGCAAACGCGAATTCCCCGGCGAACGGCAGCCCGCCGCTGGGACAGTGAGCGGGCAGAGCGATCGTCGCCGCGCCTCCCGTGCCGTTGTGGTCTCCGATCGTCAGCGTCAGGCTGAGCACCGACACGTCGGGCTCGCCGGGGGCGCTGGAGATCGGCGGCAGCGACATCACGAGCTCTTCGCCGAAGGGCTCCGGCGCCGGTTCCGAGCTCGCCGTGAAGAGCAGCTGCGTGCTGATCGGATACGTGCCTTCGCTGAGGATCTCGAACGTCGGCGTCAGGTTGCGCAGCGGACCCAGGAAGGCGTGGAGGGTCACCGGCGCGACGACGTCGTGGGTGCCCAGCACGCCCTCGACGAGCGCCGAGCCGCCGCCGATCGACGACCGCGACGGGCAACCCTTCACGCCCCGGGTGGCGAGAACGATCGCGCGGCAGCTGCGCAACCGCGGGATTTCCAGGCCCAGGCCGGCCGGCAGGCGCAGAATCGCCCGGCGCAGCGGCTCGGGCGGCTCGCCGGAGGTGTTCTTCAGGTGTACCGTGAGAGCGAGCGTCCTCGTGCCGCGAGGCCGGGAGGGCGACAGCGAAGCCCTCAGTCCCGCTTCGGTGGCCCCCCAGGCCGATGGGCACAGCACGCCGGTGGCGGCCAGGGCGATCGCGACGACGGCGGCCCGCAGCGATCTCGCAGCTCCTCCTCCTGCATTCATATTACCAATGGTAACACGAATTTTGGGCGGCGTCAACCCGCCGCCAATCCAAAAAAACGATTTGAGATCGGCGCGATCGCGCCGATGGCGGCCGAATCGGCGTGATCGCGCCGATCCGAAATCGCAAAAATAAAGAGTCCCGTGCCGGGCTTTAGAGAATCCCGAGTCCCGCGCCGGCGTGCCGCACGAGATCGAAGAGCGGCTGCGGCACGATCCCGAAGAACAGCGTCGCCGCGCCGGCGAGGACCGCGACGAAGGCGACCTCGAGGTGACGTCCCGAGGTGCGCGCCGGAGTGAGGGCGGGGGCGAGCTCGGGCGATCCGCCCGCGATCGCCGGCAGCGGGCCGCCAGCGGACGGGGATGGGCCGGAGAAGGCGGATGTCGTCGCATCCGCCGTGCCCTCCTCCGGCGCCTCGCGCATCCACATCGCCGCGATCACCGGCAGGTAGTACCCGAGCGAGATCATCGAGCCGATCACGATCACCACGCCCAGCCAGGTGTAGCCGCCGGAGACGGAGGCGTCGATGAGGTAGAACTTGCCCATGAAGCCCGCCGTCGCCGGGATCCCGGCGAGGCCGAGCATCGAGAGCGTCAGGGGCCACGCCAGGTAGGGGCGGGTGCGGCCGAGGCCGGCGACAGCCTGCATCGAGTCGCCCAGGTCCGTTTCGCGCTCGCGCGCCACGATCACCGCGAACGCCGCCATGTTCATGAACAGGTAGACCGCCAGGTAGAACACCGTCGCCCGCACCCCCAGCTGGGTCGAGACGACGACGCCGGCGAGCATGTAGCCGGCCTGGCCGACGGAGGAGTACGCCAGCATCCGCTTCAGCGAGGACTGGCCCAGCGCGCCGACGTTGCCCACGACGATCGTGATCGCCGCCAGCGTCGCCACCGCCGGGCCCCAGCTCGACTGAGCCTGGATCAGCGCGACGTCGAAGAAGCGCAGGAACACGCCCAGCGCCGCCACCTTCGTCGCGACCGCCATGAACGCCGTGATCGGGGTCGGCGCGCCCTCGTAGACGTCGGGCGTCCACTGGTGGAAGGGGGCCACCGAGGACTTGAACGCCAGGCCCGCCACGCACAGACCCACCCCCGTCAGCAGCAGCACGTTTGCGCTCAGGCCGTTGCTCGAGATCGCGCTCGCGATCGCCCCGAAGTCGGTCGCGCCCGTCGCGCCGTAGATCAGCGCCAGGCCGTAGAGCAGCGTCGCCGACCCGACCGAGCCGATGATCAGGTACTTCAGGCCCGACTCCAGCGAGTGCTCGCGGCGCATTTCCACCGCGCACAGCACGTACAGCGGGATCGAGAGGAGCTCCAGGCCGAGGAACAGCGCCACCGTGTTCTGGGCGGCCGCCAGCAGCGACATCCCGCCGATCGAGCTCAGCAGCAGGGCGTGGAACTCGCCATGGGCCGCTTCGTGCGCCGCCCGTGAGCGCCACGCCAGCAGCACCGCCGCCGCACCTCCGGCGACGAGCAGCAGGTTGAGCACCAGCGAGAGGTAGTCGACCGCCAGCGCGCCGGAGACGATCGACTTCTGCGAGCCCCACTGCCAGATCGTCAGGCCGGCGGTTGCGCCGAGCGCGATCAGCGCGCACGCCGGCACCACGTGCTCGCGGATCCGGCGCGGGCCGAGCAGTCCGATCAACAACACCACGACCGCCCCGCCGAGAAGGGCGATCAGGGGCGAGAGGCCCGCGAAGTCGATGTGCGGGCCTTTGAGCGCGGCCGTCGCCACCATGGCGTGCGAGAAGAGCGGGAGGTATCTCATCGTGCGCCTTCTGTTTCCTGGGCGGCGCTTGCCTGTGCGGCTTCGTCCTGGTCTTCCGCGGTTGCGCGCGCGGCTTCTGGCGCTTCGCTGGAAGCCACCTTCGGCGCGCTCAGCGCCGCCCGCGCCGGTGCGATGGCGGCCTTCGCCGAGGCTTCGCTGCGCGTCAGCCCCAGCTGGGGGTAGAACGCGAAGAAGAGGATCACCAGCACCAGCGGGACCAGCACCAGGCCGTCGCGCGGTGTGAGCTCACGCGGCTGCACGCCGCTGCCGACCCGGTTGTGCATCGAGCGGATGAACATCCGCAGGGCGTAGACGCTGGCCATGACGACGCCGGCGAAGGCGATGATCGCGATCGTCAGCTTCGCCTTGAAGACGCCCAGCAGGATCAGGAACTCGCCGACGAAGTTCGACGAGCCCGGCATCGCCAGCGTGGCGAGGGCCACGATCAGGAAGAGCCCGGCGAGGACGGGCGCGCGGAAGGCGATGCCGCCGAGCTCGCGGATGTCCTGGGAGCCGCCCGCCCGCTGGGCGAGCAGGGCGATGATGAAGAACAGCGGCGCCACCACCAGGCCGTGGTTGACCATCTGCAGCAGCGCCCCCTGGGCGCCCTGGGGGTTCAGCGCGAAGACCCCGAGCGTGATGAAGCCGAGCTGCGCCACCGAGGAGAAGCCGGCGATCAGGCGGACGTCGTTCTGGGTGAACGCCATCACCGAGCCGTACAGGATCGAGGCCAGCGCGATCAGCAGCATCACCAGCTGGAAGTGCACCGCCGCTTCCGGGAACAGGGGCAGCACGATCGCCAGGAACCCGTAGGCGCCGACCTTGGAGAGCACCCCCGAGAACACCATCAGCACCTCCGTCGGCATCGCCCGGTAGCCGTCGGGCATCCAGCCGTGCAGCGGGAACGCCGGCATCTTGACCAGGAAGGCCGCGGCGAAGAACACGAAGATCCACTCCTGAGAGCCCCGGCTCAGCGGCAGATGCTGAAGCGAGGAGAGCGCGAACGTCAGCGGCGTCCCATGCTGTTCGGAGGCCAGCACCCCGGCGGCGATCGCCGCGGCGAGCATCAGCAGCGAGCCGACGAGCGTGTAGATGACGAGCTTGATCGTCGCCCTCACCCGGTCCGGGCCCACGCCCCAGCCGCCGATCAGGAAGTAGAACGGGACCAGCATCAGGTCGAAGAAGGCCACGAACAGCGCCAGGTCCTGCGCCAGGAACGCCCCGAGCACGGCCGACTCGGCGAGCATGAAGTTGAAGTAGAACAGGCGCGGCCGCTGCCAGCTGCGCATGTTCGCCGACAGGACGGCCGCCGCGAACAGCAGCGTCGTCAGGCCCACCAGCAGCACGTTCAGGCCGCTGACGCCGAGCTTGTAGTGGATGCCGAGCGTCGGGATCCAGTTCACGTTCGTCACCTGCTGCAGGCCGCCGCCGGTCTTGTAATCGGCGAGGTAGGCGATCGCCAGCCCCAGCGCCCCGAGCGACCCGAGCAGCGAGATCAGGCCGGGGATGCGCTCGCTGCGCAATGCGAACACCGCGCCCAGCAGGCCGCAGGCGGCGGGAAGCCAGATGAGGATCGAGAGCGGCGGCATCAGGACTCGGGCGAAGGCATCAGGACTGGAGCAGGAAGTAGAGGCCGACGGCGCCGACGCCGAGCAGGAGCAGGGCGGCGTAGTAGCGCAGGAAGCCGCTCTGCACGGCCCGCACGGCGGCCGAGCCGGCGCGTACGACGGCGGTGCTGCCGCCGATCAGCGTCCCGTCGACGAAGACCCGCTCGAAGGTGTCGCGGGCGAAGCGTCCGGTGGCGGCGGCGGGGGCGACTACGAGCGCCCCGATCAGCTCGTCGAAGTACCACTTGTTGAAGGAGAGCCTGTAGAGCGGCTGCAAGCGCTCACGCATCCGTACGGCGATCGCGGGGTCCTTGACCCAGATGCGGTAGGCGATCGCGATGCCCGTCAACCCGAGCAGGGTGCCGAGGCAGAGGCCGAAGATCAACAGGCCGTCGCGCGTGTGCGGTTCGTAGAGCGGGGAGCCGGCGAAGGTGGGCCGCAGGAAGTTGACGATGACGTCGTCGACTTCGGGGATCTGCACGAGGCCGGCGCCGATCGCCCCGACGGCGAGCAGGCTCATCGCGATCTTCATCGGCAGCGCCCGCTCGGCGATGGCGTGGTGCGGTCCGGGGAAGCCGACGTCGGTGTCCTCGAGCTCGCCGTTGGCGGGGTTGGTCGGGTGCTCGGGGTGGTACAGATGGCCGCCTTCCAGCTCCCGCGCCTCGGGCACCGGGTCGCCGTAGAAGGCACGGAAGATCATCCGGAAGGTGTAGATCGCGGTCAGGAAGGCGCCGATGTAGCCCATCACGTACAGCGCCCAGTGCCAGCCGCCGCGCTCGGCGGTGACGAGCAGGATCTCGTCCTTGGAGAAGAAGCCCGAGAACGGCGGGATGCCCGACAGGGCGAGGCCGCCGATGATGAAGCAGGCGAAGGTGAACGGCATCGCCTTGCGAAAGCCGCCCATCTTCTCCAGCGACTGCTCGCCGCCCATCGCGCCGATGATCGAGCCGGCGCCCATGAACAGCAGAGCCTTGAAGAAGGCGTGGGTCATGAGATGGAACATCCCCGCGGCGTAGGCCCCGACGGAGACGCCCATGATCATGTAGCCGATCTGGGACATCGTGGAGTAGGCGATGACGCGCTTGATGTCGGTCTGCGTCAGGGCGATCGTCGCCGCGATCAGCAGCGTCAGGGCGCCGATCACGGCGCCGACGTCCTGGGCGGCGGGGGCGAGTTCGAAGAAGACGTGCATCCGCGCGATCAGGTACACGCCGGCGGTCACCATCGTGGCGGCGTGGATCAGGGCGCTCACCGGCGTCGGGCCCTCCATCGCGTCGGGCAGCCAGGTGTGCAGCGGGATCTGCGCCGACTTGGCGAAGGCGCCGACGAGCAGCAGGATGCAGCCGGCGACGATGTCGGCTTCGCTCTTGTGGAAGACGTGCGGGGCGGCGGCGAACGCCTTGAGGAATTCCAGGCTGTGGGTGTGCTTGAAGATGAAGTACGTCCCCAGCACCAGCCCGGCGTCGCCGAGGACGTTTATCACGAACGCCTTGATCCCCGCCGCCGTCGCCGTCGTGCGCCGGTACCAGAAGGAGATCAGCAGGTAGGAGGCCGCGCCGACGAACGCCCAGCCGACGATCAGCAGCAGGAAGTTGCCGGCGAGCACGAGCAGCAGCATCGAGAAGACGAAGTAGTTGAGGTAGGCGAAGAAGCGTGCGAAGCCGCGGTCTTCTGTCATGTAGGAGACCGAGTAGAGGTGGATCAGGGTCGAGATCCCGGTGACGACGAGGATCATGTAGACCGACAGCGGGTCGACCAGGATCGAGACGTGGGCGTCGACGCCGGCGGTGACGGCGTAGCTCCACAGCGCCGATGTCTGCTCGCGGTCCGTCGCGGCGTGGCCCTGGAGCGAGATCAGCGCGCCGAGCGCGGCGAGGAAGGCGAGCCCGATCGCGGCGGTCGCGATCCAGCCGGCGGTGCGGCCGGGCCAGATGCGGAAGCCGAAGGTGCTGATCAGCGTCCCGACGAGGGGGAACAGCAGCACGAGCCAGCCGTAGGTGGTGGTGCTCACACGAGCCCCCCTGAGTGGATGTGCTCAGGCATCAGCCCTGCAGCTCCCTCAGCTCATCGACATCTATAGGCAGGTTGCGCCGGTAGATGGCGACGATCATGCCGAGCCCGATGCAGACCTCGCAGGCGGCGACGGTCATGACGACGATCGCGAGGATCTGGCCGTCGCCGTTGCCCCACATGCGGGCGAAGGCGATCAGGGCGAGGTTGGCGCCGTTGAGCATCAGCTCCAGGCAGAGCAGGACGACGAGTGGGTTGCGCCGCGTCATGACGCCGGCGGCGCCCAGCGCGAAGACGATGGCGGAGACAGCGAGGTACCAGGCGATGCTCACCGGCTGGCGCTCCCGACGGGGGTCTGCGGGGGCACCCGGCCCTCGGTGGCGCTCTGTCCGGCGGGGGCGGGCGCGTGAGGGGCCGGGCGCGGCGTGACTCGGCCTTCGACGCCCTCGGCCATGGTGCCGGTGCCGAGCGGACGGGTGAGGCCGAGCGGGGTGAGCTCGGCGGGCGGCTCGCCGAGGCCGCCGCGGCGGCGGGCGAGCACGACGGCGCCGACGGCGGCGACGAGCAGCAAAAACGAGGAGATCTCGAAGACGAGCAGGAAGCGGGTGAGCAGCAGGTTGCCGATCCAGGCCGGGGTGCCGTAGGTCCGCGGTCCCGGCGCGTAGCCGGCGCCGTAGCCGTCGATCGCCTTCAGGCCGCTGCCGAGCAGGGCGATGAAGAGCTCGACGAGCACGGCGCCGCCGACGAGCACGGCGCCGAGTCGCAGCCCGGAGCCGACGGGTCCGCCGCCGCGGCGCAGGCGGTCGCCGAATGAGACCTCCTGCTCGCCGACGTAGGCGACGACGAAGACGTAGAGCACCATGACGGCGCCGGCGTAGACGACGACCTGCACGGCGGCGACGAATTCGGCGCGCAGCAGCAGGAACAGCAGGGCGAGCGAGAGCAGGTGTCCGACGAGCGCGAGCACGGCGTAGAAGGGGTCGCGCAGGACGACGACGCCGACCGCTCCTCCGATCGCGCCGATGGCGCCGATGAAGAAGAGGAGGGCGCTCACTCCCCCTCGTTTCTCAGCGGGGTGCGCTCGACGGGCTCGGCGAGCAGCATCTCCTTGGTGAAGATGAGGTCGGAGCGGTCGTAGTCGGAGAGCTCGTAGTCGTGGCCCATGGTGATCGCGTCGAAGGGACAGGCGATCTCGCAGTAGCCGCAGAATATGCAGCGCGAGAGATTGATCTCGTAGACGGCGGCGTAGCGCTCGCCGGCCGAGATGCGGTTCTCCGGCGTGTTCTCGGCGGCGACGACGCGGATGCAGTCGGCCGGGCAGGCGGCGGCGCATAGCGAGCAGCCGACGCACTTCTCAAGGTTGGGGTGGGTGGGATCCGAATCATCGAAGCGGTGCAGCTTGTGGCGCCCGCGGAAGCGGGGGTAGACGGGCACCTTCTGCTCGGGGTACTGGATCGTGTGGGGCCCCTCGATCATCCGCGCGAACGTCGTCTTCAGCCCGCGCAGGGTCTCGCCGAACGCGCGGTAGGCGCCGCCGGCCGCCCCGGGGCGCGGCCCGCGGACGACCTCGACGACGTCCTTGCCGGGATCCCAGGGCATCAGTGGGTCACCGTCACGAGGATCGCGGTCACGAGCGTGTTGAGCGTGGCGAGCGGCAGCAGGATCTTCCAGCCGAAGCTCATCAGCTGGTCGTAGCGCAGGCGCGGGAGGGTGGCGCGGACCCAGATGAAGAAGAACGAGATGATCGCCATCTTGAAGAGCACGACGAACGGGTCGACCCAGCCGGGGGGATGGATGCCGAAGGGCATCATCCAGCCGCCGAGGAAGACGGTGGTGACGATCCCGGAGACGACGAGGACGTTGAGGTACTCGGCGAAGAAGTAGGAGGCGAAGCGCCCGCCGCCGTACTCGGTGTTGTAGCCGCCGACGAGCTCGGCGTCGGCCTCTGTCAGGTCGAACGGGGCGCGGTTGGTCTCGGCGAAGCTGGCGACGAGGAAGATGATGAAGCCGAAGAACTGGGGCACGATGTACCACATGCCGGCCTGCGCCTGGACGATGCCTGTCAACGACAGGGTGCCGGCGGTGAAGATGACCCCGACCAGCGCGAGTCCCTGGGAGACCTCGTAGGAGATGAGCTGGGCGGCGCCGCGCATGGCGCCGAGGAAGGAGTACTTCGAGCCCGAGGACCAGCCGCCGAGCATGATCCCGTAGAAGGCGACGGCGCCGAAGGCGAACAGGTACAGCGGCCCGATCGAGACGTCGATGCCGTAGAGGCCGACGGGCGTGCCGAATATGTTCTGGACGTTGCCGAAGGGGATGATCGCGAAGGCGGCGACCGCGGTGAGGATGGAGATCATCGGCGCGACCGCGAAGAGGAAGCCGATCGACGTCGTCGGCCGCGAATGCTCCTTGGTCAACAGCTTGAGGATGTCGGCCAGCGGCTGCAGCGCGCCGTAGGGGCCGACGCGGTTGGGCCCGTAGCGGCCCTGGAAGCGGCCGAGCAGCTTGCGCTCGGCGATCAGGATCACCGGCACCAGCTGCAGGGCGACGGCGAAGATGACGATCGCCTTGATGACCTGGATCCACCATTCTTCGTAGTAGGCGACGTCGGCGAGGATCACGCGGGCCGTCCTTCCCGTGCCGCGGCCGCGGCGACCGTCTCGGGGTCGGCCGGCACCGTCGCCCCACGCGCGTCGGCGAGGCCGCGGCGGAAGAGGAACCTGAGCGCCGGCGAGTGCTCGACCTCGGGCGAATCCCAGATCGACGGCGGGGTATGGCTTTGGGGATGGGCGCCGTTGGCGCCGGGGTTGGTTTGCACGGCTCGCGTCTGGGCGATGTCCGAGGATGGCGCGCCAGCCCGCGTCTGAGCGCGTTCCGACGGCGGCGCGGGGAAGGCCTGCGCGGCGGGCCGCTCCTGCCAGCGCACGCCGCGCCCGCCGATCTCCTCCAGCGTGAGGCCGGCGTAGAACGGCACGGCTGCGAAGAGCTGCTGGGAGGCCATCGCGCCGGTGAGCACACCGAGGTCGTGGCCGCAGCGGCGGGCGAGCTCGGCGATGACCTGCCAGCCGGCGCGCGTCTCGCCCGGGCGGCCGATCGCGGGGCGCAGGCGCTGCAGGCGCCCGTCGGGATGCACGACGGTGCCCTCCTTCTCGGCGTAGGACTCGGCCGGGAAGACGACGTTGGCGTGGGCGCGCAGGCCCTCGGTGAGGAAGCCGGCGTGGGCGATCACGGTCGAGGCCTTCTCCAGCGCGGCATCCCATCGGGCGTGCGGGAGGCCGCTGCGCAGGGGATCGACGTTCAGCAGATAGAGCGCGCTCAGCTCGCCGGCGGCGAGGGCGGCGCCGATGCCGTGTGCGTCCAGAGCCCGGGGCGCGGTTGGTGTCTCGCCGGCGGTAGGCGCCTGTATGGCCGCGCCCGGGGTCGAAGAGGCCTGTGTGGCGGAATCGCTATTTGTGCCATCACTGACGGCACTAACAGGTTGCAGACCCGGCCCGTAGCCCGGGGCGAAGCCGGCCTCGAGCAGGCCGCGGCCGTTTGCGCCCGCGGCCGGCACGGCGAGCAGTCCGGCCCCGGGGCGCCCGGCGAGGCCGAGCCCGCGGGCAACCTTCAGCAGCGCCTCGCGCGCCGTGCTCGCCTGGGCGGGGTCGGCGAGCACGCTCTGCCCGTAGAGGATCACGACCTCCTCGCCGCCGGTGCGCAGCAGCTCGGCCAGCGCTCGCAGCTCCCCGGCGTCGGCCTGGCACGTTCGTGCGTGTTGCTCGACGTCGCCGCCGTAGAGCGCGGCGGCCAGCGCCTGCACGAAGTCGGCGTCGTGGCCTGGCGCGTAGCGCAGCGAGAGCCTTGCGCTGGAGTCCAGGGCGGACACGCCCGGGGTGGCGAGCGCGAGTTTGAGGCCGTGGCGGCGGACGCCCTTGCGGATGCGAAGGTCGAGGATCGCCATGTCGCGCACCGGCTCGGTGCCGAGGACGAGCACGGTGTGGGCGAGCTCGAGGTCGGGCACGGTCGCCTGCAGCTCGGGGTCGGCGAGCTCGTGCAGCTCGGCGGGGGCGATCCCGGCGACGGTGTCGAGGTGCTCCGAGCCCAGGCCCTCGCGCATGAGGCGCGCGAGCAGGTGGCCCTCCTCGTTGGTGGCGTCGCCCCCGGCAAGCGCGCCGACGCGCCCGGCGGCCCGGCGCAGTCCGGCGGCTGCCTCCTCCAGGGCGCGCTCCCAGGAGACGGGGCGCAGCTCGCCGCCGTCGCGCACGAGCGGCTGGGTGACGCGCTCGTCGACGTGGATCGACTGGTAGGCGAAGCGGCCCTTGTCGCAGAGCCAGCCGTCGTCGACCTCGTCGTGGTCGCGGGCCTGGACGCGCAGGACGCGCTCGTCGCGCACCGTGAAGCGGACGTTGCACTGCGAGGGGCACAGCGTGCAGACCGAGCCCGAGTCCTCGATGTCCCAGGGGCGGGCGCGGAAGCGATAGGCGCGCGATGTCAGCGCCCCGACTGGGCAGAGCTCGACGATGTTGCCGCTGAACGGCGCCACGTAGGGGTGGCCGTCGAAGGTCGAGACGTAGGAGTGGGCGCCGCGCTCGAGCAGCACCAGCTGGTAGTCCTCGGAGACCTCCTGGGAGAAGCGCACGCAGCGGTAGCAGAGGATGCAGCGCTCGCGGTCGATCGCGATCAGCGGGGAGAGCGCGAGCGGCTTGACGAAGTGGCGCTTGGGCTCGATGAAGCGCGAGGTGCCCCTGCCCCAGCCGAAGGTGATGTCCTGCAGCGGGCACTCCCCGCCCTTGTCGCAGACGGGGCAGTCGAGGGGGTGGTTGATGAGCAGGAACTCGACGACCGAGCTCTGCGCGGTCTTGACGCGCTCTGTCTGGGTGTGGACGACCATCCCGTCCTTGACCGGGGTCGAGCAGCCGGTCTGCAGCTTCGGTATGCCCTCGATCTCCACCAGGCACATGCGGCAGGCGCCGACCGGGTTGCCGAGCTTGGGCTCGTAGCAGAAGACCGGGATCTCGACGTCGCCGTGCTTGGCGGCGTCGACCAGCATCGCGTTCTCCGGCGCCTGCACCTCCAGGCCGTCGATCGTGAACGTGATCGTCTTCGGTTGCGGGCGCGGCATCAGTGGGCCTCCGACGGATACGGCCCGGCGGGCTGCGCGCCGACGCCGGCCAGCGGCGCGCCGTGGGCGGCGAGCGCGCTCTCCGAGGCGGCCGCGGCCCCAAGGCCGTTGCGGGCGCGGGCCTGCTCGATGTGGGCTTCGAACTCGTCGCGGAACTTGGCGATCATCGAGCCGATCGGCATCGCCATGGCGTCGCCGAGCACGCACAGGCAGTTGCCGATGATGTGCTCCTGCACCGAGGCCATGATCTCGATGTCCATCGGCGTCGCCTCGCCGTTGTCGATGCGTTCGAGCATCTTCATCGTCCAGTTGGTGCCCTCGCGGCAGGGGGTGCACTTGCCGCAGGACTCGTGGCGGTAGAACTTGGCGACCTTCAGCGCGACGTCGAGAATCGGGGTGGAGTCGTCGACGACGATCACCGCGCCGGAGCCGAGCATCGTGCCCGCTTTGGCCATCGAGTCGAAGTCGTAGGGGATGTCGAGATCCTCGCCGGTGAGCACCGGGGAGGATGAGCCGCCGGGGAACCAGCACTTCACGCTGCGTCCCTCGGGCGGCCCGCCGGCGAGGCCGTAGATGATCTCGCGCGAGGGGATGCCGAGCTCGATCTCGTAGTTGCCCGGCTTCTGGACGTGCCCGGAGACCGAGACGAGCTTGGTGCCGGTGGAGGTCTGCACGCCGAGCTCGGCGTACTCGGCGCCGCCCATGCGGATGATGGCGGGCACCGTGCAGAGGGTCTCGACGTTGTTGATCAGCGTCGGCCCCTGGTAGAGGCCCTGGTTGGCGGGGAACGGGGGCTTCAGGCGCGGGTTGCCGCGCTTGCCCTCCAGCGAGTCGAGCAGGCCGGTCTCCTCGCCGCAGATGTAGGCGCCGGCGCCGCGGTGCACGACCAGCGAGAGCGAGTGCCCGGAGCCGAGGATGTCCTCGCCGACGAAGCCCGCCTCGCGCGCTTCGTTCAGGGCGGCGTCGAGGATGTCGGCCTGCAGGACGTACTCGCCCCGGATGTAGATGAACGCGCGGCTCGCCCCGGCGGCGTAGGAGGCGATGACGATCCCCTCGATCAGCATGTGCGGGCACTTCTGCATCAGCTCCCGGTCCTTGAAGGTGCCCGGCTCTGACTCGTCGGCGTTGCAGACGACGTACTTGTCCATCGTGCCCTTGGGCAGGAACGAGACCTTCTTGCCCATCTGGAAGCCGGCGCCGCCGCGGCCGCGCAGGTTGGAGGCTTCGAGCTCCCCGAGCACGGCCTCGGGGGTCATCTCGCGCAGCGCCCGGCGCAGCTGCTCGTAGCCGCCGCGGGCTTTGTAGACGTCGAGCGTGCTCAACCCGGGCTCGTCGATGTCCTTGAAGAGCAGCGCTTCGGTCATGCGCCGCGCTCCTGTTCGGCGTCGGCCGCCGGCCGTGCGGCGCGCGGCCCGCTCCCGGGCTGGGCTGGATGCAACTCGTACTCGCGCGAGTTGGCATGGGGGTCGGCGACGAGTCGGCGGGCGAGCTGCTTGTCGGGCAGCACGGGGCGCCCGGCGCGCACGTCGTCGAGCAGCTGGGGGATGTCGTCGAGGCCGAGCGGGCCGACGTAGACGCCGTCGACGGAGGCCATCGGCGCGATGTCGCAGGCGCCGAGGCACTCGAAGGAGCGGACGTTGAACTCGCTCTCGTCGGCCGCGTCGCGCACCGCTGCGTAGAGCTCGTCGGCCCCGCACAGCCCGCAAGAGATGTTAGTGCAGATATAGATCTTGTGCGGGGCGACGGGATCGGTCTCGAGCATGTCGTAGAACGTCGCCACCGCCGCCAGGTAGCCGGGCGTGAGGCGCATCACGCAGGCGACCTGTTCGATCGCCTCCGGCGAGCACCAGCCGTGCACCCGCTGGGCGGCCTCCAGGGCGGGAAGCGTCGCCGAGCGACGGTCGGGGTACTTGGCCATGTGCGCCTCGATCTCGGCGCGCAGCTCCTCCGGGACCGCGGTCGACGCGGGGTCGGGGACCTCGGCGGGGTCCTTGCTGAGGTCCGCCGGCTCGTCCCAGCCGGGCACGCGCGAGCCGTGGTATCTCGGGACTCCGCCCACTCCGGCGCTCATCGGTCGATGCCACCCAGGACGGGGTCGAGCATCGCCAGAGTGGCGATGAGATCGGCGATGTAGGCGCCCTCGGCCATGTGTGAAGTTGCCTGGAGGTTTACGAAGGAGGGGTCGCGCATGTGGACGCGCGCGGGCTTGGAGGAGCCGTCGGAGCGCACGAAGCAGCCGAGCTCTCCGCGCGGGGACTCTATCGGGTGGTAGACCTCGCCCGGCGGCACCCGGAAGCCCTCTGTGACGAGCTTGAAGTGGTGGATCAGGGCCTCCATCGAGGTCGCCAGCTCGTGCCGGGGCGGCAGGGCGACCTTGCGGTCGGTCGTGATGTACGGCCCCTCGGGCAGGCCGGCGAGCGCCTGCTCGATGATCCGCGTCGACTCGTAGATCTCGGCCAGGCGCACCGCGAAGCGGTCGTAGTTGTCGCCGACCGTCCCGACGGGGATCTTGAAGTCGAAGTGGTCGTAGGAGGAGTAGGGGGCCGCCTTGCGCAGATCCCAGGGGTTGCCGGCGGCGCGCAGCAGCGGGCCGGTGACGCCGAGCTCGAGCAGTTTCTGGGCATCGAGCGGGCAGGTGTTGCGCAGCCGCTGCAGGACGATCTCGTTCTTGTTGAGCAGGTCGCCGTACTGGTCGGCCCGCGTCGGCATGGCATCGGTGAACTTGCGCAGCTTCTCGGCGAAGCCTCGCGGGATGTCCTCGGCGACGCCGCCGACCTGGATGTAGCGGGTGTGCATCCGCTGGCCGGTGGAGAGCTCGAAGAGGTCGAGGATCGCCTCGCGCTCGCGGAAGCAGTACCAGAACATCGAGATCGCGCCGAGATCCAGCGCGCTGGTGCCGAGCCAGACGAGGTGGGACATGATGCGGTTGAACTCGAGGTGGATCACCCGCAGGTACTGGGCGCGCGGCGGGATCTCGACGTCGAGCAGGGTCTCCACGGCGCCGCAGTAGGCCATGGCGTTGAAGAAGTAGGAGAGGTAGTCCATCCGCTCGACGACAGGGATCGCCTTCCAGTAGGACTTGTCCTCGGCGGTCTTCTCGATCCCGGTGTGGACGTAGCCGATGATCGGCTTGATGTCGCGCACGACCTCGCCCTGGAGCGTGACCAGCAGGCGCAGCACGCCGTGGGTGGCCGGGTGGTGCGGACCGATGTTGAGCGTCAAGAGCTCATGCGAGGCTTCGTCGGAGGCGCCGCCGACGTCGCTGCGGATCTGCTCCTCCACCGGGGCCAGCGTGATGCTCTGCTCCTGCCGGCGGTAGGCGGAGAGCGTCGTGGGCTCCTCGGTGGAGCTCATCGCGGCGCTCCGCAGGCCTCGCGCTCGCCGGCCCGGTCTGTTGCGCGAGCGCTCATCGCGGCGGCCCCAGCGATGGGGTGTCGTTGTAGGTGAACGCCACCGGCTCCCCGCCGATCGGGAAGTCGCGGCGCTGGGGGTGGCCCTCGTAGTCCTCGGGCATGAGGATGCGGCGCAGGTCGGGGTGGTCCCGGAAGACGACGCCGAACATGTCGTAGACCTCGCGCTCCTGATGGTTGGCGGTCGGCCAGCCGGCGAGCACGCCGCCGCCGGGGGCGGCGCGGTCGGGCGTCACCGAGTCGACCTCGGGCGCGTCGGTGGGCACCCGCAGCTTGACCGTGACGCGGTCGACGCGGCCCATGTCGAGCAGCTCGTAGTGGACGCCCAGGCGGGGCTCGTGCGGGTAGTAGTCGACGCCGTGGACGCTTGCCAGGAACGAGTAGCCGCGGTCGCGCAGGCGGTGCAGCACGGGCACGATCGTGGCCGGATCGATCTCCAGCGTTCCGTGGCCGCGGAAGAAGACGGTGTCGCCGACAGTGTGCTCCCCGATCACGGCGCGCAGCTCCTGGGCGAGCAGCTCCAGTCCGGTCGCGTCAGGCACCGCGCCCGGCCGTCTCGTCGGGGACGATCTCCTCGGTGCCCTGGGCCCCGTAGCGCTCGCGCCAGCCCAGCTCGGGATCCTCCTGGACCATCTTGCGCAGCCGCAGGATGCCGTGCATCAGAGCCTCCGGCCGCGGCGGGCAGCCGGGGACGTGGACGTCGATCGGCATGAACTTGTCCGAGGGCACCAGGGCGTAGTTGTTGAACACCCCCATCGACGAGCAGCAGGCGCCCATCGAGATCGCCCACTTGGGCTCGAGCATCTGGTCGTAGATGCGACGAACGACCGGCGCCATCTTGATCGAGACCCGGCCCGAGAGGATCAGCAGGTCTGCCTGGCGGGGCGAGGCGCGGAAGGCCTCGAAGCCGAAGCGGGCGACGTCGACGCGGGCGGCGACGATGGACATCATCTCGATCGCGCAGCACGCCAATCCGAAGGTGGCGGGGAAGAAGGAGTTCGAGCGCGCCCAGGCGACGGCCCTGTCGAGCGTGGTCGTCAGCACCCGCTCTTCCACGTAGCGCTCGAAGTCGGCGCCCTCGGGGTGCGCCGAAGGGGTGCGGCCGACGATCTCGCCGCCGCGCAGCAGCTGGCGCGAGCTCAGCTCGCGGATGCGCAGCGGCCCGCCCTCGCCGGCCGGACCGCCCGGGCCGGCCGGTCCGAGCGGCTGGCGGCTCACCGCCATTGCAGCGCACCCCGGCGCCAGACGTAGACGAAGGCGACGAACAGCAGGACGATGAACACGATCGTCTCGACCATCGCGTAGGTGCCGTAGGCGCGCAGCTCGGTCGCGATCGGGTAGAGGAAGACGACCTCGATGTCGAACAGGATGAAGAGCATCGCGATCAGGTAGAAGCTGATGCCGAAGCGCAGTCCCCGCTTGACCTCGGAGGGCAGGCCGCACTCGTAGGGATCCTGCTTGTGGGCCACGCCGCGGCTCGGCCCGAGCGCCGCGTTGAGCAGCGTGAACGCCCCACCGACGGCGCCGCCGAGGATCAGGAATACGATCGCGGGGAGGTAGGAGCGCAGCACCGTGCGCTGTTATATCACCGGGGCCAGCGGCTTGTGCGAGAGTGTTACATAGTGACGATCGGCTCGAAACCCAGGGCATGAACGGCGCCGTCGTGGCCGGCGCGCTGATCGTGGCCGTCGTGAACGCGGTGCCGGCCCTGCTCGGCGCCTGGCGCTGGTACCGCGAGGAGCAGAGCCGCGCGTTCTGGTTGACGCTGCGCGTCGGCCAGGGCGCCGCCGTCGCCTACGCCCTGGCGGTGGGGCTGCTGGCGGCGACCGGCAGGAGCTCGAGCGAAAACCTCTTCTACCTCTACGCCCTCCTGCCCCTGGCGATCGCGTTCGTCGCCGAGCAGCTGCGGGTGGCCTCGGCCCAGACGATCCTCGACCAGCGCGGCCTGGAGAACGCCCAGGCGGTGGGCGCGCTGCCGCCGGTCGAGCAGCAGGGGGTGGTCGCGGCGATCGTGCGCCGCGAGCTCGGGATCATGGCTCTCTCGGCGCTCGTCGTCGTCTTCCTCGCGCTGCGCGCCGCCGGCACCGCGCACGGGTTCTGAGCTGGATGCCGGCGTCGGTGCCTCGCGCTCGAGCCGCGTGCGCCTCGCGTGAGCGGCTCGGCGCGGGCCTCAGGCGCGCAGCTGCACGTAGTGCCCCCGGTGCCAGACGAGCGGCTCGCCGCGCTCGTCGCGGTCCATGTCGGTGACCTCGCCGACGCCGATCGTGTGGTCGCCGCCGGGGTGCAGCTCGCGCAGGTCGCAGACGAGCCAGGCCAGCGATTGCTCGAGCACCGGCACCCCCTGGTGCAGGCGCCAGGCGGTGCGCGCGAAGTGCTCGGGCTTTGACTGCTTGGAGGCGAAAGCCTCGGCGAGCGGCTGCTGCTCGCGGCAGAGGACGTTGACCGCGAAGCGTCGCGTGGCGCGGATCGGGGCCAGGGTGCGGGCGGAGTTGTCGATGCAGACCAGCAGCAGCAGCGGATCGAGCGATAGCGAGCAGAGCGCGTTGGCCGTCATCCCGACCGGCCCCTCGGGGCTCTGGGCGGTGACGATCGCCACACCCGTCGCGAACTGCCCGATCGTTTGGCGGTAGGCGCGGCGGCGGTCGAGCCGCGGGCGGTCGGTGCTGGCCACGGCCCCAGCGTAGTAGGACGACCGCTCGCCGCTCGCGGTCCGCGCGGCCCGATCCCGGCCGCCTCAGCGCACGACGAGCGTCCCAGCCATGCCGAGCACGGCCTGGTTGCCGACGGTGCTGAGCAGCAGGTAGCGGCCCGGGGCGAGCGGACCGGTCCGCACCGAGCCGGAGGCTCCCGGCAGCAGCGTCGGGATCACGGCGAGCGTGGTGCGTTCCTCGGAGTCCAGCGTGCCGGTCTGCAGCTCGACGTTGTGCGGCAGGATGCCGCGGTTGCGGGCGAAGATCCGCAGCGGCCCCGAGGGCACGCTGACGTTCTGGGGGACGATGCGGTACTCGCTGAGCGAGAGTCTCAGGCTGTGGCCGGCGACGGGCACCGTGCGGCTCGCCCCGCAGCCGCCCAGAGCGGCCGCCGCGAGCAGGGTGCAGGCGACCGGTCGGAGGATGTCGGCGGGCCTCACCGGGCGAGCCTATATATTCCCGCTCGCAATGAGGTCGCATTCGCGGGCAATCGCTGCAGCTCTGTCGGCCGCCGCCGTCGCGGTGGGCTTCAGCGCCTGCGGCACCGAGGGCATCCAGGTCGCCAAGTCCAGCCCCTACTACCACGGCGCCCAGCTCTTCCTGGAACGCTGCTCGGGCTGCCACTCGCTCGCGGTCGTCGGCGCCCGGGGCTCGGCGACGAGCGTCAAGGACCGCGTGCGCACCAACGGGCCCGACTTCAACTTCCGCAAGGAGTACGTCGCCCAGGTGGTCTACGCGATCCACAACGGCGGCTTCTCGAGCGCGATCATGCCGCAGAACATCGTCGTCGGCAAAGAGGTCCAGGAAGTGGCGCAGTTCCTGGCCAAGTACTCCGGGCTGCAGGCCCCGAAGGTGCCGGTCATCGAAAACGCCTCGGCGACTTCGACGGAAGCCGCCGCGACGACGACTTCGACGAGCGCCGCCCCGACGAGCACCCAGCCGTCGAGCACCCAGCCGTCGAGCGCGCAGACGTCCGGCAAGAAGTCGTCGGGCAAGAAGAAGTAGGGGCCGGGGCCCGGCGGGAGGGCTGCAGGCGACGTGCTCGACATCCGGCTGATCCGCGACGAGCCCGAGCTGGTGCGGGCGGCCCTGCAGCGGCGCGATCCGGCGCTGCTGGCGACCGTGGAGGAGATCCGCGCCCGCGATCGGGAGTGGCGCGCGGCGACCACGGCGGCCGAGAGCCTGCGCGCAAAGCAGCGCGCGGACTCCGAGCGGATCGCGGCCGGCAAGCGCGCGGGCGAGGACGTCGGCGGCCTGCTGGCGGGCATGAAGGAGCTGAGCGCCGAGGTCAAGGCGAGGGGAGAGCAGGCCGAGCAGGCCAGGCAGGCGCGCGACGCGCTGCTGATCAAACTGCCCAACCTGCCCGACCCCTCGGCGGCGCCCGGCCCCGAGGACGAGCTGGTGCGCAGCGTCGGCGAGCCGCCGCGATTCGACTTCCAGCCGCGCGACCATCTCGACCTGGCGGGGCCGCGGATCGACATGGACCGCGCCGCCAACCTCTCGGGCGCCCGCTTCGCCTACCTCAAAGGCGAGCTGGTGCTGCTCGAGCTGGCGCTCGTGCGGTGGGTGCTGGAGAAGCTCCTCGGGCACGGGTTCGAGCCGGTGATCCCGCCGGTGCTGGTGCGCGAGCGGGCGCTGTTCGGCACCGGCTTCCTGCCGGACACCGAGCAGCAGATCTACGAGCTGCCCGAGGACGAGCTCTATCTGGTGGGCACATCCGAGGTCGCGCTGGCCTCGCTGCACGACGACGAGATCCTCGACGTCGAGCGGCTGCCGCTGCGCTACGCCGGCTTCTCGCCGTGCTTCCGGCGCGAGGCCGGCGCCGCGGGTCGCGACACGCGGGGCATCTTCCGGGTACACCAGTTCGACAAGGTCGAGATGTTCAGCTTCGTCGAGCCCGAGCGCTCCGCTGAGGAGCACGAGCGGATCCTGGCGATCGAGGAGGAGATCCTCGCCGAGCTGGGGCTGCCCTACCGCGTCGTGAACATCGCCGTAGGCGACCTCGGCGGCTCGGCGGCGAAGAAGTACGACTGCGAGGCCTGGATGCCGAGCCAGGGCCGCTACCGCGAGCTGACGTCGTGCTCGAACACCACCGACTACCAGGCTCGGCGGCTCGGGATCCGGGTTCGCCGGGAGAAGCGCACCGAGATCCTGCACACGCTCAACGGCACCGCGGTGGCCGTGGGACGCACGCTCGTGGCGCTGCTGGAGAACGGCCAGCGCGACGACGGCGGCGTCGAGCTGCCGGCGTGCCTGCGGGCGTTCGGCGCCCCGGCGGCGCTGGGCGCGCCCTGAGGATCTCCGTCTGAGCCCGTTGCCCGCCGTCTGAGCGCCGGCGGTCGCGGCCGGCGCGTTTCCGGGTCGGCAGAGACATCCGCCTACGTGTAGGCTCCCCCGGCTGGACAGAGAGAAGATACCCGCTATTGCGGAAATCAAGTTGTTCGCATTAGGGTTGGAGCGGCTGTGAGTAACGTCGAAGGGGGTCATGTGGAAGAGGCGCAGCGCACGCGCATCCTGAGGGCTATGGCCGAGGTGGTCTCCGAGCGTGACCCGCGCTCGATCTCGCCCAGGGACGTCGCCGCGCGGGCTGGCATCTCGCGGGCTGCCTTGGAGCGGGAGTTCCCCGATCTGGAAGACTGCTTCCTGGAGGCCTTCGAGCTCGGTGTGCGCCGGGGGCGGGCGGCGCTGGCCGCCGCGTATCACGGCGCGCCGACCTGGGCCGACGGCATCAGGGCCGGATTGCTGGCGATGCTGAGCCTGCTCGAAGAGGAGCCCGCGCTGGCGCGGCTGTGGATCGTCTATTCCCTGGGCGGCGGTCCGCGGGTGCAGCAGCGGCGCGCCGAGGTCATCGCGGCGCTCTGCGAGTTCGTCGATCGGGGGCGCGGGGAAAGCGTCACCCGTGCCGAGCCGCCGGAGGTCACCGCCGAGGGGGTCGTGGGAGGGGTGCTCGCGATCATCCAGGCGCGGCTGCTGTCAGAGCGACCCGAGCCCCTGTCCGATCTGACGGGCCAGCTGATGAGCCTGATCCTGCTCCCCTATCTGGGCAGCGGCGCCGCCCGGCGCGAGCTGAGGCGGCCCCCCGGTCGCAGGCCCGTCGCACGTCCCGGCGGACGCTCGGCGGTGGAGGGCATCGGCATGCGCCTCACACACCGCACGGCGTGCGTGCTGCGAGCGATCTCCGAGCACCCCGGCGCCAGCAACCGTGAGGTCGCCGAACACGCCGGCGTGATCGACCAGGGGCAGATATCCAAGCTGCTGAGCCGCCTCGAGGATCTGCGGCTGATCGTCAACGTCGGTCGCGGCGGATTTCGCGGGGCGCCGAACGCATGGACGCTGACGCCCCACGGAGAAGAGGTCGAGCACCGTGTGCGCCACGGCATCGCCGGTGGGCGCGACACGACGACGAAAAGGGCGCTACCCGAGCACGAACGAGATTGAGCCGGCCCTGCCGCCGACCGGGGTGAGCGTCAGCCGGTAGAGACCGGGCGGCAGTCCACGGCGGCCGGCGAGGTGCAGGCGGTCGTGGCCGCGGCGGGCGGAGTAGGCGAAGGAGCCCGGCTGCACGCGCCAGCGCCTGCGGCCGCGGCTGTACACCTCTCGGGCGAGCGTGACCCGCACGCGCGCGGCGGCGCTCAGCCGGAAGCTGAATTCCACGCGCGAGACGGGCGGGCGGCGGTGGTCGAGCGCGTCGATCGCGCTCAGCGTCAGCGCCAGTTCGGAGAGCCGCACGGCTTTCGCGGGAGCCCTGCCGGCTGGCTGGTTGGAGCTCGAGCTGGCGCTCGGGCCGGATCCCGTGCTCGCGCCGGCGGGTGGGCTCGTGCCGCCGGGCGGCGTCGAGCCGCCGCTCTCACCGGGACCGGAGCCGACGGTTTCGTCGGATTCTTCGTCGGGCTGCTGGTCTTCGCCGACTTTCGCTCCGCCGCCGGCGTGTTCTCTGGCTTCGCGTTCGCGCGTTTCCTGTTCGCGCGCTTCGCGTTCGCGCGTCTCGCGTTCGTCGGCTTCCCTCGCTTCTCGCAGTTCGCGTTCCTCGGTCTGCTGCGCGGTTTCTCCGCCGGGCTCGAAGGCGCCAAGGCCGTTGGGCGCGCCGACGCCGGTCGGTCCGTCGTAGCCGGGGCCGGCGTTGCAGATCAGGACGTCGCTGCCGCAGTCGAACGGGTAGAGCGAGGAGCTCGGGCTCATCGAGCTGCCGCAGCTCCCGCTGTAGACGTCGCGGCAGCGGCCGTTGCCGCCACTTTGGACGTCGTAGAGCGCGGCGGTGCCGAGATGGGAGTAGAGCGTCTGCGCCGGGTCGGCGACGCCGTGGGCGCCGCCGGCGAGCGCGAAGGTGGCGGCGATGATCGGCGAGGCGACGCTGGTGCCGCCGATCACGATGAAGCTGCTTTCCGATTCCGCGGAGTCGTAGACGAGCACGCCGGTGTAGGGATCGGCGTCGGCCGCCACGTCGGCGACCGCCCGCTTTCCGCCGCAGCCGACCCGTGACCAGTCGGGCACGGCCTGCTGCCACGCCGGCGCCGCGAAGTAGGCGCTGCAGCCTCCGCCGCCCGCGCCGGAGTTGCCGCCGCTGGGGTCGGGGTCCTCGTTCCAGGCGCTTTCGTCGAGGCGGACCCCGTTTTCCTGGGTCAGCTCGGTGCCGCCGACGGCGACGACGTGCGGCGAGGAGGCCGGGTAGTCGGCGCCCGAGTAATAGATTTCGTGGTGCGCCTGGGCTTCCTCGGCCATCGTCCAGTTGCGGTAGCCGAAGTCGCCGGCGGCGGCTGTGATGACGACACCGGGGTGGTCGAACGCCTCGCTTTCGATCGGCGGCTCTTCGCCGCCCCAGGAGTTGGAGATCTCGGTGGCGCCGAGGCCGCCTTCGCTCGTCGAACGCGCGGCCGTGCGCTCGGCCGCTTCGAGGTCGAGGTAGCCCGCCGAGGCGGCCTCGACGAGGCGGATGCGGCAGTTCGTGCAGACCGAGTGGGCGACGTCGAGATCGGTCGAGATCTCCACGCCCCAGCCGGCGGCTTCTTCGACTTCTTCGCAGTCCGCCTGTTTGTCGCCGGCGCGGGTGCCGTTGCACACCGCTTCCTCGTCTTCCAGTGCCTGCCTGCTGGCTGGGAAGGGCGGCTTGCCGGCTTCGCCGCTCTGGTTGACGATCTCCAGGCAGCCGTTTTCCTTTGTGCAGGGCGGCAGCCGGAGCGGCAGGCCGAGCTCTTCGTCGTGGCGGTTGATCGCTTCGTCGTAGACGCGCAGGTCGGCTTCGGCGTTGAGATCGTTGTAGGCGTCGACGAGGGCGATGGTCTGTGTTTCGTCGGTTTCCGGCGAGTCTTCGGGGAGGCCGTAGGCGCTGTGCAGGGCGGCCGGTTCGACGTAGCCCGAGGCCTGTTCGGCGGCCGGCTGCGTTAACGTCGCCGCTGGCGCGGCCAGGGCGGAGATCGAGCTTGAGGAGGCGCCCGCGGAGATCGGGCTGGAGGAGGCGCTCGACGACGCGGCTCTCGCCGCGCGCAGGGCGCGTGCCCGGGCGCGGGGGGAGAAGGCCCGCGCGGCGGCCGAGCCCGGACGCGGCGCGAGCTCGAGCGCGAGGCAGCCCGCCCGCCCGGGCGTGGGTGCTTTGCAGACCGCCACGGGGCTGCTCGCCGTGGAGCTGCTCGGCGGCGAGATGGCGCTTGCAGGGGACGCAGGTGCGCCGGCGCAGGCGGCGCCACAGACGGCGAGTGCGGCCGACAGGCAGCCGGCCAGTGCGCTGGTGCGGTTGGTCATCCTTGTCATCCGCTGAGCGTCTCCATGCCTTCCAGGGGTTTTTCGGCAGCCGGCCCGCTCGTCTGAGCCGCAAGCACCCGCAGACGGATGGGATCATTCTACCGACGCCCCGCACCGGCGAAGCGGGGTTGGCCGAATGGCCGGGTGTCGGTCGCGTCGCGTGACGCCCGGACCGGGCCGCATGGCGGTGACGGCGCTCGCCGCCGGCTGGGCCGCGCCTTCCACCGCGCTATACGCTCTGCGGGCGTGTCGCGTGTGCTCGGCTTCCTGCTCGCCCCGTCCCCGCCGTCGCGCCGGGCGGGGGCGCTGACGGCGATCGCGGCGGTCGCGCTGTGCACGCTGATCGTGTACCTGCTCAAGCAGATCGCCCCGGTGGTGTCGCTGGGCGTCGTCTACCTGCTGGCGGTGCTGGTGGTGTCGCTCACGTGGGGGGCCTGGCTGGGGGCCTTCACGGCGCTCCTGAGCGCCGCGGCGTTCAACTACTTTCACCTGCCGCCCGTGGGTCGCTTCACGCTCAGGGACCCGGACAACTGGGTGGCGCTGGCGACCTTCCTGGTGGTCGCCGTGCTGACGAGCTCCGTCGCCGAGGTCACTCGGGCGCGGGCACGCGAGGCGCTCGAACGCCGGCGCGAGGCCGACCTGGCGCTGGAGATGGCGCGCCTGCTGCTGCGCGGGGAGAGCCTCGCCGATGCGCTGCCGAGCGCCGCGGCGCGCATCGCGCAGGCGCTCGACCTGTCCTCGGCGGCGATCTCGATGGAGGCCGTCGACGGCGACCGCCGCAACGTCGCGTTCCCGCTGCGCGAGGGCGACCGCCGGCTCGGCACGCTTGTCGTCGGGGCGGAGACCTCCGAGCGCAACCTGCAGCGCCTGCAGGAAAGGATCGTCCCCGCGCTGGAGGCGCTGGTGACGGCGGCGCGCGAGCGCGAGGCGCTGCAGGCCGGCAACGTCGAAACCGCCGCGCTGCGTCAGGCGGACGTCGTCAAGACGGCCCTGCTGCGGGCGGTCTCGCACGACCTGCGCAGCCCGCTGACGGCGATCTCGGCCGCCGCCGAGGGGCTGGCGCTGCCGGGCATCTCGCCCAAGGAGCGCGAGGAGCTGGCCGGCGTGATCGTCGGCGAGACCCGGCGGCTGTCGCGTCTGGTGGAGAACCTGCTCGACCTCTCCCGCCTGGAGGCCGGCGCGGCCCAGCCCAACCGCGAGTGGCTCTCGATCGAGGAGGTGCTCGACGCCGCGCTCGGCGAGCTCGGGGCGCTCGACACCGAGGATTTCCACCTCTCGGTCGACCGCGACCTGCCGCTGGTGCGCGCAGACTCGACCCAGCTGGAGCGGGCGCTCGTCAACGTCCTGGAGAACGCCCGGCGCCACTCCGGCGGGCATCCCGTCTCGGTGCGGGCGCGGGTGGTGCGCACCCTCGGCGGCGAAGGCGACCGGTTGATCGTGCGCATCGTCGATCGCGGCCCGGGAATCCCGCCGGCCCAGCTCGAGCGGGTCTTCGAGCCCTTCTACCGCGCCGGCACCGCGCGCGGCGGGCACCGCGGCTCGGGCCTGGGGCTGGCCATCGCCCGGGGCTTCGTGGAGGCCAACGGCGGCACCCTGCACGTCGAGTCCCTGCCGGGCCAGGGTGCGACGTTCGTGTTCGAGCTGCCGCTGGAGCGGCGCGGCGCCGGTGAGCACTCCACCGCGGTCCCGGAGGCACGTCCGTGACTGCCATCGTGGTCCCCGGGGCACACGTCCGTGACTGCCATCGTGGTCTCCGGGGCACGCCCGTGAGTACGCCGTCGCCGCCGCGGGTGCTGGTGGTCGACGACGAGCCGCAGATCCTGCGGGCGCTGCGGGTCGTGCTGCGCGAGGCCGGCTTCGAGGTGCTCGCCGCGCAGGACGTCCAGGAGGCGCTCGACCTGGCCGCTGTCAGGGCGCCGCGGGCGGCGATCGTCGACCTCGTGCTGCCCGGCGGAGACGGCGTGGAGGTGACGCGGCGGCTGCGCGAGTGGAGCGAGATGCCGATCCTCGTGCTCTCCGCCGTCGGCGAGGAGGAGCAGAAGGTGAGGGCGCTTCAGGCCGGCGCCGACGACTACATCACCAAGCCCTTCGGCACCCGCGAGCTCGTGGCGCGGCTGCAGGCGGCGCTGCGCCGCAGCGAGGGGTCGGCGGGCGCGGAGCCGGTGATCCAGGTCGATGGCCTGGAGATCGACCTGGCGGCGCGGTCGGTGCGCCGCGACGGCGCCCCCGTTCACCTGACGCCGATCGAGTTCGACCTGCTGCGCGTCCTGGTCCGCAACCGCGGGCGGCTGATGACGCACTCGGCGCTGCTGCGCGAGGTGTGGGGACCGGGCTACGCCGACGACGTCCAGGCGCTGCGCACCCACATCGCGCGGCTGCGGGGCAAGATCGAGCCGGAGGGGCCGGGCGGACGGCCGCGCTACATCGTCACCGACCCCGGTGTCGGGTATCGCTTTTCCGGCTGAGGGCGGACCCGTAACGAAATCGTTATACGCGCCAGGCTGATCGTCACACATCCGTGACGGTCGGGAAGCAATAGTGAGCGCATGGACATTGTCGCTGTGATCGTCGGGATCGCGATGTTCGTGGTCCTGCTGTTGATCGTCGAGGGAATCGAGCGCATATGAGCGCGCCGGACCTCGGCTTCTTCGTGGCGCACGTGAGCGGCGCCGACTTCTTCGGCCTGGTCGTGTCGGTGCTGATCATCGCCTACCTCTTCTACGCCCTGATCCGCGGGGAGAAGCTCTAGGCGATGACGTTCACGGGTTGGCTGACGATCGCGCTGTTCGCGATCATCCTCACCGCGCTGGCGCTGCCGCTGGGCCGCTACATGGCGAACGTGTTCACCGGGGAGCGCGTCTTTCTCTCACCCGTGCTGGGCGGACCGGAGCGGTTTCTCTACCGCGTGATGGCGATCGACCCAAGGCGCGAGCAGGACTGGAAAGCGTATGCGAAAAGCCTGCTGCTGTTCTCGCTCGCCGGCTGGCTGTTGCTGTACCTGATACTGCGTACCCAGAACGCTCCATGGGTGCCGCACGCGCTGAACCCGCTCGGCTACCACTCGGCCTCGTGGAACGTGACGTTCAACACGGTGTCGTCGTTCCTGACGAACACGAACTGGCAGTACTACGGCGGCGAGACTACGATGACCTACCTCAGCCAGATGGCGGGGCTGACGGTGCAGAACTTCGTCTCCGCCGGCGTCGGGATCGTCGTCGCGGCCGCCCTGATCCGCGGCATCGTCGGGCGGACGGGCAAGGGCATCGGCAACTTCTGGCAGGACATCGTGCGCGTCGTGCTGTACATCCTGCTGCCGATCGCGATCGTCGGCGCGCTGGTTCTCGCCTCGCAGGGCGTGATCGCCAACTTCTCCGATTACCTCACGGTGCACACGATCACCGGCCTGACGCAGAAGATCGCGATGGGGCCGGTCGCCTCGCAGGAGGCGATCAAGGAGCTCGGCACCAACGGGGGCGGCTTCTTCAACACCAACTCGGCGCACCCCTTCGAGAACCCCAACGGGTTCACCAACTTCTTCGAGATGCTGCTCGTGCTGGTGATACCGGCGGCGCTGATCTTCGCCTACGGCCGCATGGCCGGCAACCGCCGCCAGGGCTACGCGATCTACGGGGTGGTGATGTTCATGTTCCTCGGCGCCGTCGCCGTGGCCTACATCGCCGAGGCGCACGGCTCGCCCGCGCAGCACGCCGCCGGCCTGCACACGGGCGTGATCCACGGCTCGGGCGGCGGCAACATGGAAGGCAAGGAGCAGCGCTTCGGAATCGCCAGCTCGGCGCTGTTCGACGTGATCACGACCGTCACCTCATGCGGCGCCGTCAACAGCGCGATCGAGTCCTTCACGGGCATCGGCGGCGCGGTGCCGTTCGCCAACCTCTCCGCCAGCGAGGTGATCTTCGGCGGGGTCGGCACAGGGCTCTACTCGATTCTCCTCTACGTCCTGCTGGCGGTCTTCATCGGCGGGCTGATGGTGGGGCGCACGCCGGAGTGGCTGGGCAAGAAGCTCGAGGCGCGGGAGATCAAGCTCGCCGGGCTCGGCATCCTGATCACCCCGCTGGCGGCCCTGTTCTGCACGGCGCTCGCGACCGCGAGCAACGCCGGGCGCAAATCGATCTCCGAAGCCGCGCTCTCCAAGGCCGGAGGGAACACCCCCCAGGGCTTCTCGGAGACCTTCTACGCCTATCTCTCCCAGGCGAACAACAACGGCTCGGCGTTCGCCGGCTACACCGGCTACATCCAGCCCAACGCGGGCAATCTCGGCGCCCATGGCGTCACCTTCGCCGACATCCTCGGCGGCCTGGACATGGTGTTCGCGCGCTACGCCCCGATTCTCTTCGCCCTCGCCGTCGCCGGCGCGCTGGCCGGCAAGCGCGTCACGCCGGCCGGCCTCGGCACGATGCGCACCGACAACCCCACCTTCGCGATCCTGCTGATCGGCGTGATCGTGCTCGTCGGCGCGCTGACCTTCTTCCCCGCCCTGCTGCTCGGTCCGATCGTGCAGGGCCTGACGACACACCTCTACTGAGATGAAACGCGACATCGTGACAGCCGTGCTCTCCATGATCGTGTTCACGATCCTGCTCGGCCTGGTCTACCCGCTGGTCATCACCGGCGTCAGCCAGGTCGCCTTCCCGGGGGCCGCCAACGGCTCGCAGGTGAAGGTGAACGGGAGAGTGGTCGGCTCGAAGCTGATCGGCCAGAGCTTCGCCACGCCGGTGGTCGAAAACGGGAAGGTCAAGGAAGTCGAAGGAGAAGTGCAGACGACGCCCGATCCGCGCTACTTCCAGACCCGTCCCTCGGCGACCGAAGGCGGGGCCGACAACGCCGCCGCGAGCACGTTCTCCAACAAAGGCCCCAACAGCGTCAAGACCAAGGAAGCCGACGAAGAAAACATCAAGGCCTACCTCGAGCTGAACAAGCCCTATGACCCCGGGTTGACCGTGGCGAAGATCCCGGTCGACGCCGTCAACAGCTCGGCCTCCGGCCTGGATCCCGAAATCTCGCCGGCCAACGCCTGGATCCAGGCGCACCGCATCGCTGCCGTGCGCCATCTCTCGCTGGCCACTGTGAATGCGCTGATCGCGAGGCACACCTCCGGCCGCGGTCTGGGCTTCTCCGGCGAAGAAGGTGTGAACGTGCTCGAGCTGAACCTTGCCCTCGACCGGCTGACTGGAGCGAAGAGCTGATGTCGACGATGCCCGCCACCCACGAGCGCCAGGCGATCTCGCTGTTCCAGCGCGACATCGTCGGCCGCGCGCTGATCGACTCCGTCAAGAAGCTCGACCCGCGCGTGCAGATCCGCAACCCCGTGATGTTCGTCGTCGAGATCGGCTCGGTCATAACGACGATCACCTGGCTGATCCAGGTCTTCGGCGGCAAGGCGCTCGGCGGCGGCAACGACCCGGCGTGGTACACGTTCACGATCGCGATCTGGCTGTGGCTGACGGTGATCTTCGCGAACATGGCCGAGGCATTCGCCGAGGGTCGCGGGCGCGCCCAGGCGGACACGCTGCGCACGATGCGCAAGGAGACCGTGGCGCGGATGCGCGACGGCTCCACCAGAGCCGCCTCGGAGCTGACCCGCGGCGACGTCGTCGTGGTCACCGCCGGCGAGCTGATCCCCGGCGACGGCACGGTGATCGAGGGCATCGCCACCGTCGACGAGTCGGCGATCACCGGCGAGTCCGCCCCGGTCATCCGCGAGTCCGGCGGCGACCGCAGCGCTGTCACCGGCGGCACGCGCGTCACCTCCGACGAGATCGTCGTCGAGATCACCCAGGAGCCCGGGCACTCCTTCCTGGACCGCATGATCGCGCTCGTCGAGGGCGCCGAGCGGCGCAAGACCCCGAACGAGATCGCGCTCAACATCCTGCTGGCGGCGCTGACCCTGATCTTCATGATCGTCGTCGCCACGCTGCGCCCCTTCGGCCTGTTCGCGGGAACCTCGATCTCCGAGACGACGCTGATCTCGCTGCTCGTCGCGCTGATCCCGACGACCATCGGCGCGCTGCTCTCGGCGATCGGGATCGCCGGCATGGATCGCCTCGTGCGGCGCAACGTGCTCGCGCTGTCGGGCCGGGCGGTCGAGGCGTCCGGCGACGTCGACGTGCTGCTGCTCGACAAGACCGGCACGATCACGATCGGCAACCGCCTGGCCTCGGAGTTCATCCCGATGCCCGGCGTGCCAGAGGCCGAGCTGGCCGAGGCGGCGCAGCTCTCCTCGCTGGCCGACGAGACGCCCGAGGGCCGCTCGATCGTGGTGCTCGCCAAGCGCTACGGGCTGCGCGAGCACGACATGAGCACCCTGCAGGCCGACTTCGTCCCGTTCACGGCGCAGACGCGGATGAGCGGCGTCGACTTCGACGGCCACCAGCTGCGCAAGGGGGCAGGCGACGCGATCATCGAGTTCGTCGAGGGCGAAGGCGGGCAGGCGCCGCCCGAGCTGCAGAGCCAGCTCGACCGCATCGGCCGTGAGGGCGGCACCCCGCTGGCTGTCGCGCGCGACAGCCAGGTGCTCGGCGTGATCTACCTCAAGGACACGATCAAGGAGGGCATGAAGGTCCGCTTCGACCAGCTCCGGGCGATGGGGATCAAGACCGTGATGGTCACCGGCGACAACCGTCTCACCGCGGCCAAGATCGCCGAGGAGTCCGGCGTCGACGACTTCCTCGCCGAAGCCACCCCCGAGCGCAAGCTGGCGCTGATCCGCGAGCAGCAGGCCGACGGGCGCCTGGTGGCGATGACCGGCGACGGCACCAACGACGCCCCCGCCCTCGCCCAGGCAGACGTCGGCGTGGCGATGAACACCGGCACCCAGGCCGCGCGCGAGGCGGGAAACATGGTCGATCTCGACTCCAACCCGACGAAGCTGATCGAGATCGTCGAGGTCGGCAAGCAGCTGCTGATCACCCGCGGCGCGCTCACCACCTTCTCGATCGCCAACGACGTCGCCAAGTACTTCGCGATCCTGCCCGCGATCTTCATCGCCACCTACGCGACGACGGCCGGTGGCGAGGGCCCCCTGCACGTCCTCAACCTGATGGACCTCGGCGACCCCCACTCGGCGATCATCTCGGCGATCATCTTCAACGCGATCGTCATCCCCCTGCTGATCCCGCTGGCGCTGCGCGGCGTGCGCTACCGGCCGATCGGGGCCAGCGCGCTATTGCGCCGCAACCTCTGGATCTACGGCCTCGGCGGGATCGTGGCGCCGTTCATCGGGATCAAGCTGATCGACCTGATCGTGCACAACCTATTGGGGGCCTGAGCGCCTTCGCGCAGCCGGCGGGGGAGAATGCCGGCATGGCGCAGCGGCGCGGTCACCTGAAGGTCTTCATCGGCATGGCCGCGGGCGTCGGCAAGACCTACCGGATGCTGCAGGAGGGCCAGGCCGAGGTCGAGGCGGGACGCGACGTCGTGGTCGGCTACCTGGAGACGCACGGACGGATGGACACCCTGACCCAGTCCGAGGGGCTGGAGATCGTGCCGCGCCGGCGGGTCGGCTATCGCGACACCGAGATCGAGGAGATGGACCTGCCGGCGGTGCTCGCCCGGGCGCCCGAGCTGTGCCTGATCGACGAGCTCGCCCACACCAATGCCCCGGGGGTAGAGCACGAGAAGCGCTACGAAGACGTCCGCGACGTCCTCGCCGCCGGCATCGACGTCTTCTCGACGGTCAACGTCCAGCACCTGGAGAGCCTCAACGACCAGGTGACGCAGCTGACCGGCGTGCGGGTGCGCGAGACGATCCCCGACGCCGTGCTCTCGGCGGCGGACGAGGCGGTGCTCGTCGACGTCACCCCCGAGGCGCTCATCGGCAGGCTGCGCGCCGGCAAGGTCTATCCCCCCGAGCGCATCCAGGCGGCGCTGGGCAACTTCTTCAAGATCGAGAACCTCGCGGCGCTGCGCGAGACCGCCCTGCGCCAGGTCGCCGAGGGCGTCGAGCTCGAGCGCCGCGTGCGCGGGGCGCCCGGGGGAAGGCGCGAGGACCGGCTGCTGACGAGCGCCGCGCCGCAGGCGATCTCCGAGCGGCTGCTCGCGCTGGTGACGCCGTCGCCCAAATCACAGCGCGTCGTGCGCCGCGCGTGGCGCTCGGCGCAGCGCCTGGGGGCCGCTCTCGACGTCCTCGTGGTGCGACCCCCGGGCGCCACGGCGTCGACCGAGGAACGCGAGCAGCTGGAGGCGCTGCGGCGCCTGGCATCGGTGCTCGGCGCGCAGCTGTTGATCGAGGAGGGCGACGACGTCGCCGACGTCGCGATCCGGGTCGCCCAGGGGCGCAACACCACCTACGTGCTGATGGGAACCCCCAAGCCCCGCAACGCCTGGCGCCGCCTCACCCAGCCGGCGCTGCCGTTCCGGCTGCTGCGCGGGCTGCCGGGCGTGGACCTGCGGATCGTCGCCGACCGCACGCTGCGAACGGCCGCCGGCGAGGCCGTGGAAAGCGACGAGCTGTGAACGCGCTCGCGGTGGTCCTGCTCGTCGTCGGTGTCGCCGTCGGGTTCGGCGCCGCGCTGCTGCTCGAACGCGAGCGGCGCACCCGCGCCCTGCGCCGGCGGGAGGGGGTGCGCAGGATCGCCTTCCCCTTCACCGCCGAAGGGCTCTCCGAGCCGGCGCTGGTGGCCGCGCTGCGGCTCGCCCGGGCGGAGGACGCGACCCTGATGCCGGTCTACCTGGCCCTGGTGCCGCTGCGCCTGGACGTCGACGTGCCCCTGCCCCGCGAGGCCGACACCGCGCTGAGCCTCCTGGAGGCCATCGAGCAGCGCGCCGCGCGCGCCCACGTGCCGGTGGACACCCGCATCGAGCGGGGCCGCACCGTGCGCCACGCCTTGCGCCAGCTGATCCAACACGAGCGCTTCGAGCGGATGGTCGTCGCCGCCGGCGCGGGCGGCGCGGGCGAGGGGGAGGGGTTCACGCCGGAGGACGTCGCCTGGCTGCTGGCCCACGTCCCCGCCGAGCTGATCGCCCTGCGTCCCGTCCGCGCCGCGCTGCAAACTGCGGTGCGGGCCAGCGCCGAACCAGCGCCTGCGCAACCTTCGGACGCCTAGCCTGTTCCCGATGGACATGCGCCGACTTCCCCCTCTCCGCTCCACGCTGCCCCTGCGTCCGCTCGCGGCCGCCTCGCTGCTCGTCCTGCTCTCCGTCGCGATCCTCGCCGCGGGCGCGGCTGGCGCCTCCCGTCACCGCCCGGCGCCCGCGCACGGGTCTCGCTACCACGGACCCTCCTACATGACGGGCATCGGCGACGAGGCGGACCAGATGTTCGCGAAAAAGACGTTCCTGAACCTGCACACCAGGATCGCCCGCTACATCACGCCCTACAACACCGCCGTCAAGCCGCGCTCGCTGAAATGGGCGCGGGAATGGATCGCCGACGCCGAAGCCGATCACATGAAAATACTGATCGCCTTCTACCATTCCGAACATCCACCGATGAACCTGCCGAGCGCCGCGACCTACCGACGCGACGTGGCGAAGTTCATCAAGGACTTCCCCCACGTCCGCGAATACCAGGCCTGGGACGAGGACAACCGCGGCTTCGTCTACGACGGCAACGCCTCGTTCCCGAGCCCCTCCGCCGTGCAGACCGCCCTCTACTACCAGGCGCTCAAGCGCGACTGCACCCATTGCACCGTGATCGGCCTGGATGTGCTCGACCAGGACAACCCCTACCCGACGCTCCAGTACATCGCGGAATTCAAGTACGAGGTCCGCCGCATCGGAGCACCGATGCCGTCGATCTGGGGGTTGCACAACTACTCGGACATCAATCGCTTCCAGAGCTGGCGCACGCGCGAGATCGTCAGGGCGATGGGCGGGCAGGTCTGGCTGACGGAGACCGGCGGGATAGTGAAATTCGCCGGCGAGTTCAAGAACAACCACGGCGCCGGCGTCAGGCGGGCGGCGAAGGTCCTGAAATACATGTTCGGCGTCGCCAGCGCCGTGCCGCAGATCAAGCGGCTCTACATCTATGACTGGCACGGCGGCAATTCCCGCACACGGTTCGACGCGGGACTGATGAACGCCCACGAAAAGCCGCGCCAGGGGTACGACGTGGTCTGCCGCGTGCTTCACGGCACCGACTGCAACCTCAGGACCGTCGATAGCTGAGCCTCGAGCGCGTCGCCGGTCGCGGGGCGGCGCGCGCGGAGCGAGCTGGGCCGCACGCTCAGGTGTCGCCGCTCGCTCAGGCGTCGCCGCTCGCTCAGGCGTCGCCGCTCGTCCGCGCCTCCCGCAGCGACCCGCTGCGGGGATCGAACACGAGCCCCCGGATCTGCTCGCGGTGCGGCAGCTCGGGGCTGCGGCGCAGACGCTCCAGCCCCTGGCGCAGGGCGGCCTCGACGTCGTCGAACGCGCCCAGCCGCCAGCCCGGCAGCGACCCGTCGGCCGCCAGGACGCGGGCGAAGTCGTCCTCGGAGGCGCCGCAAAGGCCGCAGCCCTCGTGCATCACGACGACGACCTCCTCGCTGCCCAGCAGCCGCTGGGAGGCGCTCAGCGAGCGGATCGCGTCGTCCGTCACCAGGCCGCCGGCGTTGCGGATGACGTGTGCCTCGCCGCGCTCGACGCCCAGCAGCAGGGCGGGGTCGATGCGCACGTCCATGCACGTCAGGATCGCGACCCGGCGACTCGGCCGCGCGCTCATCTCGGGCACCGCCAGCTCGTCCCCGCGGGTGGCGGCAAGGGCCAGCATGTCGTCGGCATTGGTCATCCCCGGCGCAATCGTATGCACCTTTACCCTCCGGCGAGGCTTCCTCGCGCGGTTGACCGCTCGGTCCAGGCCCGCGGTCTCGGCGGCCCGCTGGATCGCTGGGTCCAGGCTCGCGGTCTCGGCGGCCGGCTCCCCCCGGACGCGAGCGGCACGGGCGCTCGCGCTCAGCCCGCCAGCGAGGCCGTCGCCAGCGTGGGGCCCGCGATCGGCTCGAGGTCCGGCGTCGCGCCCGCGCCAGGCTGCGTCTCCGGAGACGCGGCGGCGTCCCAGCCGCCGGCGAGGACCACGCGGTTGCGTCCGGCGTGCTTGGCTTCGTAGAGCGCGCGGTCCGCGGCCCGGAAGAGGGTCTCGTAGACGACCTCCTCACCGCTGCCCACGCTGAGGCCGAGCGAGACCGTGATCGCGATCCCGGTCGGTCGGGCGCTCTCGACCGCAAGGCGCAGCCGCTCCGCGATCTCGCCTGCCTCCTGCGCGTGCACGCCGGGCAGCACGATCAGGAACTCCTCGCCGCCCACGCGGTAGACGAGCTCGAACGAGCGCAGCCGCTTGCGCAGCTCGTAGGCGACGTCGCGCAGCACGGCGTCGCCGCGGTCGTGGCCGTAGCGGTCGTTGATGAGCTTGAAGCTGTCCACGTCGCAGAGCAGCAGGCAGACCGGCTGTTCGGTGATCCGGGCCTGATGGGAGAGCTCGAGGAAGCGCGGCGCCAGCGCGTGGCGGTTGAGCAGCCCCGTGAGCGGATCGATGATCGCCTCGTCCCGATGGTGCAGCTCGGCGGCCTGCAGCGCCCACACGATCGAGACCACGCTGAGCAGCAACGCCAGCGTCGCGATCACCGGCACCGGGTCCTCGACGGTCGCCCCCGGGTCCACTCCGAGCGTCACCGCCAGGACCAGGGCGGCGGTGAGGACGAGGGCCACGACCACGACCTGCTGGCGAAAGCGCGCCGCGGTCATCGCCGCCGGCAGCACCATCCAGGGCAGCGCGGGGCTGGTCGGTCCGCCGCTGAGCACGACGCCGCCGCCGAGCAGCAGCAGCGTGATCAGGATCGCCGCCACGCTCACCCGCTCGGGGTGCGGACTCGTGCGCATCCGCCGGTCGACCCCGAGGAAGTTGAGCAGCGACGCCGCGAACAGAGCCAGCGTCCACCAGCCGATCCACGGCGCCGCGACCAGCAGCGCGACCCCGATCGCGCCGGAGCCCACGAGGCGGATGGTGCGCACCCGATCGCTGGCGTCCACGACGCGGGTGCGGTCGAGCTCTGTCGGACACAGCCATGAGGTTCCCTGGCCCATACGGCCCCTTCGACTGTCTCCGCCGTCGCCTTGAGATCTTGCACAAATCCGACAACGGGTATTTTACGCAGACGGTTGTATGCTTTGACCATGGACATCGATATCGCAGGTGATCCCGATAAGTGGAGTCCGAGTGCGTAGGGATGCCATGGGAAGGGCACGCCCGCCGCTGACATTCGTCCAGCAAACGAGCTAACGTCAAAGTATGCGCTCCCCATCCTCGGACTCGGATCCGGACCCAAGTCGCGACGCCTCCTCGGACGCCGACCAGCCGACCGAGTTCGAGCTCGTCTTCGGCTCCGACCCGAACGCCGCGCTCGATCCCGAGGCCGAGGCCAAGCGGCTGGCCTCCTATGACGTCCTGCGCATCCGCGCCAACAACCCCGGGCCGTTGACGCTGTCGGGCACGAACACCTGGATCGTCGACCGCAATCCCGCCTACGTCATCGACCCCGGGCCGCAGCTCAAGGAGCACTTAGAGAAGATCGTGGCCGCCGTCGACGCGCGCGGGGGCCTCGGTGGTGTCGCCCTGACGCACGACCATCCCGATCACACCGAGGCGGTCGCCGCGTTGCGCGAGCTGCGCCCGGCGCCGCTGGCGGCGGCGTTCGGCCGGGGCCTCGACGTCCTGCTCGCCGACGGCGTCCGCTTCGGGCCGCTGGAGGCGATTCCAACCCCGGGTCATGCGCCCGAGCATTTCGCCCTGGTCGCCGACAAAGTCGCCTTCACCGGCGACGCCGTGCTCGGCGAGGGAAGCGTTTTCATCGCTCCCTACCCGCACGCCCTCAGCGGCTACCTCGACGGCCTCATGCGCCTCACCTCGCTGGATCTCGACGTGCTCTGTCCCGGCCACGGCCCCGCTGTGTGGGAGCCCATGGTCAAGCTCGAAGAGTGCGTCGGGCATCGCTACGACCGCGAGCACCTCCTGATCCTGGCGCTCGCCGAAGGACGGCGCACGAGCGAGGAGCTGCTCGATCGCGCCTGGCCCGACGTGCCGATCGAGCTGCGCCCGGCGGCCGCGATAACGCTCGCGGCGCACCTCGACAAGCTCGACGAAGAGGGCACCCTGCCCGCCGGCGTCGAGTACCCGCACTGGGACGCCTCCACCTGGGAGGGGGCTTCATGGGAGGACCCCCCCCGGCAGGAGCCCGTCTGGTAGATGGAGGACTCGCCCTTTCCGCCGATCGCGGACTACGCCTTCCTCTCTGACTGTCACACCGGCGCGCTGGTGGCGTCCGACGGCGGGGTCGAGTGGCTGTGCCTGCCGCACTTCGACTCGCCGAGCGTCTTCGCCGCGATGCTCGACCGCGGAGCCGGACGCTTTCGCGTCGGTCCCTACGGCATCTACGTGCCCGCCGGCCGTCGCTACCTGCCGGGCACCAACGTCGTCGAGACCACCTGGATGACCCCCCAGGGTTGGCTCAGGGTGATCGACGCCCTCACCGTCGGCGAATGGCACGAAAACGAAGAGGGCTCGAGCCACACCCGCCCACCGACGGACTACGACGCCGATCATCTCCTCGTGCGGCTCGTGGAGTGCATCCAGGGGCAGGTCCAGGTCGAGATGGTCTGCGAGCCCATGCTCGACTTCGGCGCCACCACGGCAACCTGGACCCAGGTGCCCGACCAGCCCAAGGCGCTCGACGCGGCGGATGGCAGGACCGTCTTCCGTCTGTTCTCCGACATGCGCATGGGCATCGAGGGCAACCGCGTCCACGCCCGCCACACGATGAGCGAAGGCGAGAAGCGCTTCTGCGCGATCTCCTGGACAGAGGGTCTCGGCGGGCCTCGCACCGTCGAGCAGGCCGAGGGCCACCTCGAGCTCACCAGCCACTTCTGGCGCAACTGGCTGGCCGAAGGCAACTACCCCGACCATCCCTGGCGCCTGCATCTGCAGCGCTCCGCGCTGACGCTGAAGGGCCTCACCTTCATGCCGACCGGGGCCCTCGTCGCCGCCGCCACGACGTCGCTGCCCGAGACCCCGCAGGGCTCGCGCAACTGGGACTACCGCTACTGCTGGATGCGCGACGCCACCTTCACCCTCTGGGGGCTGCACGCCCTCGGACTCGACTGGGAGGCCGACGATTTCGTCCAGTACCTCGCCGATCTGGAGCGCAACGAGGACGGGTCGCTGCAGATCATGTATGGCATCCGCGGCGACAAGGAGCTGCGGGAGTCGACGCTGGACCATCTCAAGGGCTACCAGAACGCGCGCCCCGTGAGGATCGGCAACGGGGCCTACGACCAGCGCCAAAACGACGTCTACGGCGCCGTGCTCGACTCCGTCTATCTGCACTCCAAGAAGCGCGACCACATCCCCGAGCGCCTCTGGCCGGTCCTCGTCGACCAGGTCAAGTGCGCCGAGCGCGTCTGGCGCGAACCCGACCAGGGCATCTGGGAGGCGCGCGGCGAGCCCCGTCACTACGTCTCCTCCAAGCTCATGTGCTGGGTCGCCATGGACCGCGGCGCCCGCCTGGCGGAACGTCGCGGCGAGCAGGACAGCGCCAAGCACTTCCAGGCCGTCGCCGACGAGATCTCGGCCGAGATCCTCGACAAGGGCGTCGACGGTCGCGGCGTCTTCCGCCAGCACTACGACACCGACGCCCTCGACGCCTCCAACCTGCTGATCCCGCTCGTCCGCTTCCTGCCCCCAGACGACGAGCGCGTTTGCGCGACCGTCCGGGCGATCCGCGAGGAGCTAACCGAGAACGGGCTCGTCCTGCGCTACCGCACCGACGAGACCGACGACGGTCAGAGCGGGGAGGAGGGGACCTTTCTCATCTGCTCCTTCTGGCTCGTCTCGGCGCTCGCCGAGATCGGCGAGACCCGCGAGGCCGAGCACCTCTGCGAGCGCCTGCTCACCTACGCCTCCCCGCTTCAGCTCTACGCCGAGGAGCTCGAGGCCTCGTCCGGGCGGATGCTCGGCAACTTCCCCCAGGCCTTCACCCACCTCGCCTTGATCAACGCCGTCACCCACGTCGTCCAGGCCCAGGAACACGACGCTCAGTACCCCGGGTCGCCGGGCAGCAGCAGCCGGGCGATCTCGCCCTGGACCACCACGCGCGGCTGAACCGGCTCGACGGTGCGTCCCCGGGCGTGCTCCAGCAGCTCGTTCGCGCTCGCGAAGGCGCTCAGCTGCTCCAGGTGCTTGATCGTCGGGAACACCAGCAGGAGCTCGCCTGCCCGGTGCGCCTCCAGGGCCGCCGCGGGCGAGAGCCAGCGGTGCTCGACGCACTCCTCCCCGTCCACCCGCGGCTCCTGGCCGGGCGGCAGCGTCGCGAGGAAGAAGTGGGTGTCGAAGCGCGTCCTCACCGCCGCCGGCGTGATCCAGCGGGAGAACTTCACGAGCCGCGCCGCGTCGGGCAGCACCACGCCCGCCTCCTCGCGGAGCTCCCGCACCGCGGCCGCCCGGTGGGCGGCGTCGTCCTCGCCCTCGGCCCGCTCGACGGCTCCACCGGGAAACACCCAGACGCCGCCCATGAAGCGCGCCGCCGGCGAGCGCTTGACCAGCAGCAGCTCCAGCTCCCGCTCGCCGCCGCGCAGCAGAATCACCGTCGCCGCCTGGCGCGGCGGCGTCGGCGGGCCGGGGTTGTGCTCCTCGCCGGGGCCGGGCTCGGTGTCGGCGGTCGGCGTGCTCATCCGGTGACCGTAGCGGCTGCGCCGGCGCCGCGCGAGCCGGATCTGGGCGCGTTAGCCGGATACGCGGCGACCGGTAGTCTTTGGCGCATGACAACCCAGACCCTGCAGCGCTGGATCTGCGAGTCCTGCGGCTACATCTACGATCCCGCCGACGGTGACCCAGACGGCGGTATTCCCGCGGGGACGGCCTTCGAGGACATCCCCGATACCTGGTTCTGCCCGGTTTGCGGGGCCCGTAAGCGCGACTTCTCCCTCTACGAGGACTAAAAAGCTGAGCGACTGGGGGGCACTGCTCGCATTCGACCGCGAGCACCTCTGGCATCCCTACGGCGCTCTGCCCGCCGCCCAGCCCGCCCTGCCTGTCGTCTCGGCGCGGGGCGTGCGGCTGCGCCTCGCCGACGGCCGTGAGCTGATCGACGGCATGTCCTCCTGGTGGTGCGCGGTGCACGGCTACCGCCATCCCGTGCTCGACGCCGCCGTGGAAGAGCAGCTCGGGCGGATGGCGCACGTCATGTTCGGCGGGCTCACCCACGAGCCCGCCATCCATCTCGCCCAGCGGCTCGTCGAGATCGCGCCACCCGGGTTGGAGCGCGTCTTCTTCGCCGACTCCGGCTCCGTCTCCGTCGAGGTCGCCATCAAGCTGGCCCTGCAATACCAGCGCGCCGTCGGCTCACGCGAGCGCACCCGCCTGCTGACGGTACGCGGCGGCTACCACGGCGACACCTTCGGCGCCATGTCCCTCTGCGACCCCGTCGGCGGGATGCACGGCCTCTTCACCGGCACCCTGCCCGAGCAGGTCTTCGCCGAGCGTCCACCGGATGGATTCGACGCGCCGCGGGACGAGCGCTTCGCGCGCTGGGCGGCGCAGGTCCGGGGGCTGGCGTCACGTCATTCCCCCGAGCTCGCGGCGGTGATCTGTGAGCCCGTCGTCCAGGGCGCCGGCGGGATGCGCTTCCACTCGCCCGCCTGCGTCGCCCTGCTGCGCGAGGTCTGCGACGAGCACGGGCTGCTGTTGATCTGCGACGAGATCGCCACCGGGTTCGGGCGGACCGGCGCGCTGTTCGCCTGCGAGCACGCCGGTGTCAGCCCGGATGTGATGTGTCTCGGCAAGGCCCTCACCGGGGGCTACATGACGCTCGCCGCCACCCTCTGCACGCCTCGCGTCGCCGAGGCGGTATCCGGCGGCGAGGGTGGCGGGCTCATGCACGGACCCACCTTCATGGCCAACCCGCTGTCCTGCGCCGTCGCGTCGGCGTCGCTGCGGCTGCTCGACGGCGGCGACTGGCGGGCCCAGGTCGCCCGCATCGAAGGTCGTCTGCGAGCCGCCCTCGAACCGGCCCGCGAGCTCGACGGCGTCGCCGACGTGCGCGTGCTCGGCGCGATCGGCGTCGTCCAGATGCGCGATCGGGTGGACGTCGCCGCCGCCACCGCCGCCGCCCTCGAGCGCGGGGTTTGGCTGCGCCCGTTTCGCGATCTGATCTACACGATGCCGCCCTACGTCATCTGCGACGAGGACCTCCTCGGCGTGGGCGCCGCCGTGGTCGGCGCCGCACGCGCGGCTGGCGCTCGTTAGAGCCACGACCGCCACGGCAGGGCCGCGCCCGCGCGCGCGAGCTCCTCCCGGTCGGGAGCCGCGATGTCGGCAAGGCCGTGCACCTCGATGTCCCCCAGCCGCGCGATCGTCTCCCGGTTGGAGCGCTCCATCGTCGAGGCTCGGGCGGGCCACGGCGTGAGCACGACCGCACGCACCTGGAGTCCGGCGTCCCGCGCCGCCCCCAGCGTGAGCAGCGTGTGGTTGATCGTGCCGAGCCCCGGGCGGGCGGCGATCACGACCGGCAGGCCCAGGGCGACCGCCAGATCGCGCACGGCGTAGCTCTCGGCGAGTGGCACCAGCAGGCCGCCGACGCCCTCGACGACGAGCGTGTGTCCCGCCGCCGCCTGCTCGTGGGCGGCGGCGAGCAGGCCGTCGGGGTCGATGCGTTCGCCGGCCAGCTCGGCCGCCAGATGCGGTGAGACCGCCGGCCCGTAGCGCCGTGGCGCCACGTCCTCGGGTCGCATGCCGCAGGCGCTCGCCAGCAGCTCGTGGTCCGGCGGCCAATCGCTGGGCTCGGCGGGCTCGTCGAGGCCTGTCAGCACCGGCTTGTGCGCCCGCGCCGGCTCGCCGGCGGCGCTCATCGCGGCGAGCAGCGCGGCGCTCACGACGCTCTTGCCGGCGCCGGTGTCGGTGCCCGTGACGAAGAGCCCGCGCGTCGCCGGCGACGCGCCAGGCGGTTTGGGGGGCGGATGGGGGGAGAGTTGTTTTACCGACACCCGGGCACTACCTAGTCCCCGCTAGGTTGGGCGTGGGTGTCCGTAAATGGGAAGACCCGCCCATACCCGGCGGAAACCTAATCCCCGTTAGGTTGGCGTGGGCCCTCGCGGCCTCGCCGAGCGCCTTTGCGGCGTGGCGCAACTGGTCATCGGAGTGTGCGGCCGTCACGGTCAGGCGCAGCCGCGAGGTCCCCTTCGGCACCGACGGCGGACGGATCGCCTGGGCGAACACCCCGCGCCGCAGCGCGCCCTCGCAGAGCGCCAGCGCCGTGCGCGCGTCGCCCGCCGGCAGCGGCACGATCTGCATCTCGCCCGCCGGCACCGCGAAGCCCTCGGCGGCAAGCGCGCCGCGGAGGGTGCGCGCCCGGGTGCGCAGGCGGGCGACGCGTTGGGGATGCTCTTCCAGCAGCTCCAACGCCGCAAGCGCGCCGGCGACCGCCGGCGGTGCGGGCGCCGTCGAGAAGATCAGCGCCCGCGCGCCGTTGACGAGGTGGCGCACCATCGTCGCGCTGGCGCAGACGTAGGCGCCGTAGGTGCCGAGCGCCTTGCCCAGCGTGCCGACCAGGGCGTCGACCTCGTGCTCCAGGCCCGCCGCGGCGACCGCCCCGCGTCCGCCGGGGCCGAGCGCCCCGGTGGCGTGGGCCTCGTCGACCAGCAGCCGCGCGCCGTGGTCGCGGGCGAGCCGCACGATCTCCGCGAGGGGCGCCACGTCGCCATCCATCGAGAAGACCGTGTCGGTGACGATCAGGCGCCGCCCGCTGCCGTGGTGGCGCAGGCTCCAGGCGAGGTGCTCGGTGTCGAGATGGCGGTACACGTGGATCTGAGCCCGCGACAGACGGCAGCCGTCCACGATCGAGGCGTGGTTGAGGGCGTCGGAGAAGACAGAGTCGCCCGGTCCGGCAAGCGCCCCGATCGCACCCAGGTTGGCCAGGTAGCCCGAGCCGAACAGCACGCAGTCCTCGCGGCCCTTGAACGCCGCCAGCCGCCGCTCCAGGTCGCGGTGGATCGACATCGTGCCCGACACCAGGCGCGATGCGCCGGCGCCTGCGCCCCAGCGCAGAGCCGCCTCGGCGGCTGCCTCGCGCACGCGCCGGTGGCCGGCGAGACCGAGGTAGTCGTTGGAGCACAGCAGCAGCACCGGGCGTCCGTCGAGCGTGACCCGCGGGCCCTGGGGGCCCTCGATCGTGCGCAGCCGGCGGCCGAGACCGAGTCGCTCGAGCTCCTGCAGGGCGAGCTCGATGTCGTGCTCCGCGATCTGGCTCGTGGCGTCACCCGGGGCGCTCATCCCGTGCTCTGCGATCTGGCTCGTGGCCTCACCCGGGGCGGCACTCATCCCGCGTGCCGCTCCCTCAGCCCCGGTTGAGTGCCCCGTCGGGTCGGGGCGGCACACGGCGCTTGGCCCGGTAGCGCAGCTGCGTCGAGGGGTCCCAGAGGCGCACCTCCAGCGCTGGCGGCGAGTCCTCGGTCGCGCTCGCAACCGCGGGCGGCGCAACCGCCACCGCTGCCCGCGTCTCGCCCGCTGCGTCGCTGTCCACGAGGTGCGCCGCCACGACGTCGGGAGTCTCCCCGTCGAGCCAGCCGCTGCGGTTGTCGGGGCGCGGATTGACGGCGTTGTCGGGCTGGCGCGCCGTGTTGAGCCCCAACTCGGCGAACATCGCGAGATCGTCCTCCGGTTCCGCGCCGAGGGTCGTCAGGAGGTTGCCCATCATCACCCCGTTGAGGCCTGCCCTGACCGCCAGCGGCTGGAGCTCTCCGAGGTTCTCGACGCGCCCGCCGCAGAGTCGGAACAGCGCGGCCGGCATGATCAGGCGGAAGATCGCGATCCACTTCACCGCCTCCCAGGGGTCGATCAGCTCGCGATCGCCGAACTTGGTGCCCGGCCGCGGGTTGAGCAGGTTGATCGGCACACTGGTCGGGTCGATCGCGGCCAGCTCGAACGCCATCTCGACGCGTTGCTCGCGGGTCTCGCCGAGGTTGAGGATGCCGCCGACGCATGTCTCCAGGCCGGCCTCGCGCACCGCCTGGATCGTGCGCAGGCGACCCTCGTAGCGAACCGTCGTCGAGACCTCGTCGTAGTAGCTCTCGGCGGTCTCCACGTTGTGGTGGACCCGCTGCACCCCGGCCTCCCTGAGCGCGCGGGCGCGCTCCACAGACATGTGCCCGACCGATGCGCAGCGCTTGAGGTTGGTGTGCTCGGCGACCAGGCGAACCCCGTCGAGGTACTTCTGGAAGTCGCGCCTGGAGAGTCCCTGTCCTTGGGTGACCATGCAGAAGCGATGCGCCCCGGCGGCCTCGGCTGCGCGGGCGTGCTCGAGGATCTGCTCGGGCTCCATCAGGGCGTGCATCGGGGTCTCGGCCTCGGCGAAGCGCGACTGCGCGCAGAAGCCGCAGTCCTCGGCGCAGCCGCCGGACTTGGCGTTGACCAGCGAGCACATATCGGTGGAGTCGCCGAAGTGCTCCACCCGGGCTTCCCAGGCACGCTGGACAAGCGCTTCGATCTCGGCGTGGTCCTCGATCTCACCCAGACCCAGGGCCTCCTCGCGGGTGATAAGCGGCGGCATCTACGAACGGACCTCCGATTGCGATTTTCAGCGAGCGCCCGGCGGCGGGCCGCGGGCGCGACGCCGAGCACTCTACGCGCATGACGCGCGGAGCGCGCGGCCACCGGCGATCAGGGGCGGCGGTCGGAACGGGGACCGGCGATCTCGGGGCGGGCCGTCGGACCGCCGCCGGCGATCGGGGGCGGCCGGTGGGAGGGCGACGATCGGGACGTATCATCGTCGGCGTGGAACGGCCCAGCGGCGAGCAGACCCCGAGCCTGCTCGCGATCGCCGACCTCCACATCGGCCATCCCGACAATCGGCGCGTCCTGGAGAATCTTCGGCCCGGCACGCCGGCCGACTGGCTGATCGTCTGCGGCGACGTCGCCGAGCTCGCCTCCGACATCGAGTGGGCACTGGGCCTGCTGCGGGAGCGCTTCGCGCAGGTGATCTGGGTGCCCGGCAACCACGACCTCTGGAGCACGCGGGAAGACCCGCTGAAGCTTCGCGGCGAGGAGCGCTACCTCCACATCGTCGACAGCTGTAGGCGGCGCGGGGTGCTTACGCCCGAGGATCCCTACCCGGTATGGCGTGGCCCGGGGGGGCCGGCGACGGTGGCGCCGCTGTTCCTGCTCTACGACTACTCGTTCGGCAGCAACATCGCACCGACCAAAGAGCTGGCGCTCGCCCGGGCCCACGCCGCGGGCGTGGTCTGCAGCGACGAGCTCGTGCTGCACCCAGACCCCCATCCCAGCCGGGAGGCGTGGTGCGCGGCGCGGCTGCGCGAGACCGAACGCCGCCTGGAGGGGCGCGACCGGCGGCTGCCGACGGTGCTCGTCAATCACTTCCCCCTGCGACGCGAGCCGACGCTGGTCCTGCGCCACCCCGAGTTCGCCCAGTGGTGCGGCACCGAGCGCACCGCCGACTGGCATCTGCGCTACGACGCCAAGGCGGTCGTCTACGGTCATCTGCACATCCCCCGCCTCACCCGGTACGACGGCGTGCCGTTTCTTGAGGTCTCACTCGGCTATCCCCGGGAGTGGCGGCGGCGGGGCCCGTCTCCGGCGCCCCCGCGCGATGTCCTCGCCGACGGGGGGGCGCGGTGATCGAGGAGATCCTGCCGCCGCGGGTCGTCGCCGTCGACACCCGTGGGGAGCGGCTCGACATCGAGCTCTTCCCCGAGGAGCGCGCCGCGCTGGGACAGGCCGTCGAGAAGCGCCGGCGCGAGTTCGTCACCGCCCGCGCCTGCGCCCGGGAGGCGCTGGCCCGGCTCGGACTGCCGGCCTCGCCGATCGCCACCGGCGAGCGGGGCGAGCCGCGCTGGCCGGCGGGTGTGGTGGGCAGCATCACCCACTGCGCCGGCTACCGCGGCTGTGCGCTGGCCCGCTCGGAGGAGCTGCTCGGCGTCGGCATCGACGCCGAGCCCAACGGGCCGCTCCCCGCCGGGCTGCTGAACGACGTCGCCCGTGAGCGAGAGCGTGCCCTGCTGGCGCGTCTGGCCCTCGTCGAGCCGTCGATCCACTGGGATCGGCTGCTGTTCTGCGCCAAGGAGGCCGTCTACAAGGTCTGGTTCCCGCTGGCGCGCCGCTGGCTGGGCTTCGAGGACGCCTTGCTCGAGCTCGACCCGCCGGCGCCGGGCACGCGGAGCGGCTCTCTGCGGGCACGGCTGCTCGTGCCCGGCCCCGTCGTGGAGGAGAAGCCACTGACGGCGCTGTCGGGTCGCTGGCTCGCGCGCGACGGGCTGCTCTTCGCGGCCATCGCTCTCACCCGGGTCCCGCGATGAGGAACGCCACCCGAGGAGGCCAACCCAGCCGGCCGATCCTCGGAGGCGAGCCGAGGGGACGCCGCGACGCCTATTCCCCGAGCCAGCGGGGCGGGCGCTTCTCCGCGAAAGCGCTCATGCCCTCGCGCATGTCGCGGGAGTCGAACGAGGCGCGGCGCAGCTCCAGCAGCTCGCGTTCGAGATCCTCCGGCAGGCCGCCGCGGGCGCGCAGCAGCGAGGCGATCACGCGCTTGTTGCCGCGCTGGGAGAGAGGAGCATGACCGGCGACCTCGGTCGCCAGCCCCAGCGCCACCGCCTCGAGCTCGGCGCCGGGAACGACGCGGTTGACGAGGCCCCACATCAGCGCCGTCGCGGCGTCGACGTAGCTCGCCAGCAGGAACAGCTCGCGTGTGCGGGCGGCCCCGATGGCGTCGATGAAACGGCTCAGGCCGGTGTGGGAGTAGACGAGACCCAGCTTGGCCGGGGGCATGCCCAGTTTGATCCCGTCGGCGGCGACCCGCAGATCGCACGCCAGGGCCAGCTCCAGGCCGCCGCCGATGGTGTGCCCGGGCAGAGCGGCGAGCGTCGGATACGGGAAGTCCTCGAGGGCTTCGATCGCGCTCGTGAAGGGATGCGCGACAAGGCGCTCGGCCTCTTCCTGGAAGCGGCCGTCGCCGAAGTCGTTGATCTCGTAGCCGGCGGAGAACATCCCGTGGGCCCCGGTGACGACCACGCAGCGCACCTCCTCCTCCGCGGCGAGCTCCGCCAGCACCGTCGAGATTGCGTCGAGGGTCGGCTGGTCGAGCGCGTTGCGCTTGGCGGGATTGGAGATCGTCAGGCGGGCGACTCGGTCCGCGGGACGATCCACCAGGAGCTTGCCCGCGGCCAGCTCCCGTGGCGGGGTGCAGGCCATCGACGTGGAAGGCTAGCCGAGGCGGCTCCGGCCGCGGCGCCGGGTCGCCGCAGGACGAGTCGTGGCGGCTCAGTCGAGCACGACGAGGACGTCGCCCTCGTTGACGGCCTGGCCCTCCTCGCAGACGATCTCGACGACGGTGCCGGCGTCCTCGGCCTCGACGGGCATCTCCATCTTCATGGACTCGAGGATGGCGACGGTGTCGCCCTCCTCGACGGTGTCGCCGACGGCGCACTCGATCTTCCACACCGTGCCGGTGATGTGAGCCTCTATCTCGGCCAAGACTGGATACCTCCCGGGATGCCGTTCGCGATGACGCGCGAAACAATAGTGCAGTGATCCTCGCCATCGACCAGGGCACGACCGGCAGCACCTGCCTCGTCTTCGACGAGCGGGCGGCGCTCGTGGGGCGTGCCCAGCGCGAGCTCGCCCAGCACTTTCCCCGGCCGGGCTGGGTCGAGCATGACGCGCTGGAAATCTGGAGAGTCACGCAGGCGGTTGCCGGCGAGGCGCTCGCCGACGCCGGGGTGCGGCGCGGCGAGCTGGCGGCGGTCGGCATCACCAACCAGCGCGAGACCGTCTGCGTCTGGGACCCGGACAGCGGCGAGCCGCTGCACCGGGCGATCGTGTGGCAGGACCGGCGCACGGCGGAGCGCTGCGGGCAGCTGCGCGAGGCGGGATACGAGCCGCTGATCCGGGAGCGCACGGGCCTGGTGCTCGACCCGTATTTCTCGGCGACCAAGATGCAGTGGCTGCTGGAGCACGTACCGGGCCTGCGTGAGCGGGCGACGGCTGGCCGGGCGCTGTTCGGGACGGTCGACTCGTGGCTGATCCACAAGCTGACGGGGGAGCACCTGACGGACCCCTCGAACGCCTCGCGGACGCTGCTCTACGACATCCGCGCCGGCCGCTGGGACCCGGAGCTGCTGGAGCTGTTCGGGATACCCGAGCGGGCGCTGCCACGGGTGGGGACAAGCGCGGGCGTGCTGGGCACGACGCTCCCGCGGGCGCTGCACGGTCACGCCGTGCCGGTGGCGGGCGTCGCCGGCGACCAGCAGGCGGCGCTCTTCGGCCAGGCCTGCCTGGAGCCGGGGATGGGCAAGAACACCTACGGCACGGGCTCCTTCGTGCTGCTCAACGCCGGCGGCCAGGCGCCGCCGCCCGCGCCGGGGCTGCTGGGCACGGTGGCGTGGGGCATCGGCGCGGCCGAGCCACGGACGCCGGGTGGCGGCGAGAAGGACGCCGCGGGCGTGGAGGCTTGGGGCGCGCAGCGAAGCCTGACGGGCGACGCGGGGATGCGGCTCTGCTATGCGCTGGAGGCCTCGATCTTCGTCACCGGCGCCGCGGTGCAGTGGCTGCGCGACGGTCTCGGCGTCATCGCCGACGCCGCCGAGACCGAGACCCTGGCGGCGTCGCTGCAGTCCAACGAGCAGGTGTACTTCGTGCCGGCGCTGACCGGCCTCGGATCGCCCCACTGGGACGCGGGGGCGCGGGGCACGATCGTCGGCCTGACCCGGGGCAGCACCCGGGCGCACCTGGCGCGGGCGACGCTGGAGGCGATCGCCTACCAGACGGTCGACGCGGTCCGTGCGATGGAGGCCGGCGCGGGCGAGTCGCTGCGCGAGCTGCGCGTCGATGGCGGCGCCACGGCCAACGGCTGGCTGATGCAGTTCCAGGCCGACGTGCTCGGCGTGCCGGTGGTGGTGCCGGGGATCGCCGAGACGACGGCGCTCGGGGCGGCCTATCTGGCCGGGGTGGGCGCCGGGCGGTGGGGGCTCGCGGACGTCGTCGCCGGTTGGCGCGAGCGCGTGCGTTACGAGCCGCGGATGGGCGAGGACGAGCGGGACCGCCTGCTGGCTGGCTGGCAGGCGGCGCTGGCGCGCGCGCGGGGGGTGGGATCGGCGCAGCCGGTTACGTAACCTTGTGCCGCGCTCGCGGTAGAAGAGGGTGCAGCGATTCCACCGACCAAACAGAGACGGAAGCCCGGCAGGGGGAGCCAAGACATGAGCGAGCTGGCGGCGATGCGCGAGCAGATCTACTCCGATCCGCGGCCGAAGGAGCACTTCGACCGCTTCCACGAGCGTGCTAGGACGCGGGAACCGGATTGGGCGTACGAGCTGACGCGGCTGCTGACCTCGCTCTACGCCTACACCCTGCTGCGCACCCGGGCGATCGCGACCGACAACGTGCCGGGTCGGGGCGCGGTGATCCTGGCGCCCAACCACTTCTCGTTCATGGACCACTTCCTGATGGGCTGCTACATCCGCCGCAAGGTCCGCTTCATGGCCAAGTCGCAGCTCTTCAAGCGTCCGATGCAGTTCATCTACACCCACGGCGGCGTCTTCCCGGTGCGCCGGGGGGCGCGTGACGAGGAGGTCTTCACGACCGCCAACGCGATCATGGCGCGCGGCGGGGCGATCACGATGTATTGCGAGGGCGGGCGCTCGCGCTCGGGCAAGCTCGCCGAGCAGGCCAAGCGCGGCATCGGGCGCCTGGCGCTGGAAAGCGGGGCGCCGGTGGTGCCGATCGCGATCCACGGCTCCTCGCGCATCCGCAACTGGAAGCGGCTGCGGTTCCCGAAGGTCACCGTCCAGTACGGGCAGGCGCTGCGCTGGGAGCGCGTCGAGGACCCGAGCCCGGCGCAGCAGCAGGCCGTCGCCGACGAGATCCTGGCCGAGATCAAGCGGCTCTACGCCGGGCTGGAGGAACACGGCCGTCGCGGCATGCGCCAGCGGGTGCGCGCCGAGCGCCACGCGCGCCGCGGCGCCGCGGTCGCCTGAGGGCGCTTCCGGCCACGCCCGCAGGGCGTCTGACGCTTGGCGTACTGTGCCGGTTGCCGGTTGCCGGTTGCCGGTTGCCGGTTGCCGGTTGCCGGCGGCGCGGCGCCGGCACCTGGAGCCGGGCAGACCGCACACACATACCGCGACACAGGGAGGGGTGAGATGAACGGGAAGATTGACGTCGGCGCGGTCCTCCGCCGGACGTTCCAGATCTATGTCGACCAGGCGCCGGTGCTGATGCCGACGGCGGCCGTCGTGTTCGTCATCAGCGGCGTCTTCGGGATTCTGCTGGTCGTCGCCTCTCCGGCGCTGGCGATACTGGCCCTGATCGTGTCGCTGGTGGCCACGATCCTCTACACCGGGATGATCGTCGAGCTCGTCGCCGACGTCCGCGACGGGAAGCGCGACGCGACCGTGGGCCAGCTGCTGCGGGCGGTATCGCCGGTGCTCGGCCAGCTGATCCTGGTCGCCATCCTGGCAGCCGTCGGCGAGGCGATCGGGTTCGTGCTGCTCATCGTCCCCGGCCTCATCCTGCTGACGATCTGGGCGGTGGCGGCGCCGGTCGTCGTGCTGGAGCATCCCGGTGCGATGCGCGCCCTCGGGCGCAGCCGGGAGCTGGTGCGCGGCAACGGCTGGCAGGTGTTCGGGGTGATCCTGCTGCTCGTCATCGGCATCGGCGTCGTCACCGAGGCGCTGTACGTGCTGGCCAACGCCGCCGGCACCACGGTCGGCCTGATCGTGCGCGTCGTGCTGGGAATCCTGACGGCCCCGATCTCGGCGCTGGCCGCCGCGGTGCTCTACTTCGAGCTGCGCGACAGCGCCCACGCCGGCGGTGATCTGCCCGAACGCGCCGACTCCTTCCAGACCGGGCCATTCCCTCCGGCCGCGCCCTGAGCGGGGGGATCGCCGGGCATGAGCGGGCTCTCGACATCCCCCGCCGCGCTGCTGCGCCCCGGGCTGCTCGACGGCGTCGCGGTTCTGGTCTGCGGCCCACCGTCTCCGGTCGCGCCGGCGGCTGTCTCGGGCTCCGCCGGCTCGTCGTCCGCCAGCGTGTCATCGCCGGCCGAAGGCGTCTTTGCGGCTGCCGTCGGCGACGCCTGCGCCGCGCTGGGAGCCTCCGTCTCGCGCTGGGCGCCGGAGCCCGATCCGGTTGGGGTCGGCGAGGCGCAGGCGGTCGACTCGTCGCTCACGGCGGGAAGGTCCGCCGAGGCGGCGATGCGCGCGACAGATGTCCTCGCCGTGGACGGCGCCGGCCTCTTCGCCGAGGCCCGTGCGCACGGCGGTGGCGGCCATGCCGCACTGCGGGCCTGCCTCGACGGCGCCTGGGACGCGACCCATGCCGTCGTCAACCACGCCTTTCTGGCGGGCGGGCCGCGAGACGGCCATCCCGGCGCCGCGCACGGCGCGGGGCGGATCGTCTACATCGCCCCCCGGCCCGACGCCGGCGAGCACTCCGACGCCGCCCGGGCCGGTCTGGAGAACCTCGCCCGGACGCTTTCGATCGAGTGGGCGCGTTACGGCGTCACGACGGTCGCGGTCGCGCCCGGCGCCCACACCTCGGGGGAGCAGGCGGCGACGCTCGTCGCGTACCTCGCATCACCGGCGGGCGCCTACTTCTCGGGATGCCAGCTGGACCTGCGCGGGGTCTGACGTACGACACTCGCCGCAACGCCGCCGCCCCGCGGCAGGTCGCCTCGACGACGCTCAGACATAGCGCTGTAGCCATGTCCGCAGAAGCAGACATCTGGCGTCGAGCTCGTCCGCGACCGCGTGCGGCGGCTGGCGAGCTCGACCAGCCGAACCTCGTCGTGACCTAGCCTGTCATCCCCCCGAACATGCCGCCCGTGATGTGCAGGGTCTGGCCGTGGACGTAGTTCGACCAGGGGCTGCAGAGGAAGAAGACGCCGCCGGCGGCCTCCTCGGGCGTGGCGGGGCGCCCGAGCGGGATCAGCATCGAGGCCATCTGGCGCAGCTGCTCGGGGATGCCGAGCTGGATCTTCTCGCCGTCCTTCTCCATGGTGTTGTCGTCGACCTTGGCCTGGGTGAGGCGGGTGTCGATGAAGCCGAAGGCGACGGCGTTGACGTTGATCTTGAACTGGCCCCACTCCTTGGCGAGGGTCTTGGTGAGACCGACGACGCCGGCCTTGGCCGAGGAGTAGTTGGCCTGGCCGGGGTTGCCGAAGGTGCCCGATGTGGAGGAGACGTTGACGACCTTGCGGAACACCTCCTGGCCTTCCTCGCGCTCCTTCTTGGCGGGCTCGCGCAGATGGGGGGCGGCGGCGCGCAGGACGCGGAAGGGCACGACGGTGTGGATGTCGAGCATCGCCTGGAACTGCTCGTCGCTCATCTTGTGGATGGGGGCGTCGAGGGTGTAGCCGGCGTTGTTGACGACGATGTCGATCTTGCCGAAGGCGTCGACGGCCTTCTGGACGAGCTGATCGGGGACGCCGGGCTTGGTCAGGTCGCCGGCGAAGACGGCGGTCTCACCGGTGATCTCGCGGGCGGCCTGCTCGGCGATGTCGCCGTCGAGATCGTTGATGAGCACCTGCGCGCCTTCTGCGGCGAGCATTTCGGCGGTGGCGCGGCCGATGCCGCGGGCGCTTCCGGTGACGATGGCGGACTTGCCGTCCAGAACTCCCATTCCTGCTCCTTTCGCTTGTTCGGGTGCCGGAGGTTATCCGTCCCGGGTGCGTGTGGGAGCGGTGGGATGAGCTCGTCGGGCGATGCGACGCGCCATGCGGGCGTGCGTGGGAGCGGTGGGCCGCGCCGGCGGCGCCCCCGTGCGAACGCGAGGCCGGCGTGGAGGAGCTGCGCGACTCGTGGCCGTTGGCAGCGACGATGGTGCCGAAGTCCTGGGTGTAGATCGCCCCGGCCTGGCCTTCGGCGAGCGAGGTGGGGGCGTGCGGGGCGACGCCGATGCCGGTGTCCCGGTAGCCGGCGTCGAGGATGTTGGCGCGGTGCCCCGGCGAGGCCATCCAGGCGTTGACGATCGCCTGCGGCGTCGCCAGCCAGAGGGTGCCCCAGGCGATGTTCTCGCCGACTTCGTAGCCGACGCGGGAGTTGGGGATGTAGCCGGCGGCGCGCATCCGGTCGGTCGGGGTCGAGCCGTCGGGGGCGACGTGGGCGAAGTAGTCCTGAGCGACCATTTCTTCGGAGTGGCCCTGGGCGGCGCGCTGGAGCTTGGCGTCTGGCCGCAGCGGGCTCTCGCCGGCGGCGGCGCGTTCGCGGTCGATCAGGCAGAGGACGGCGGAGCGGACTTCTTCGAGGTTGCCCGGCGCCGGTGTCAGGGTGGCGCCGGGGCATGCGCTGGCGGTCCGGGCGGGCTGTGGCGTGGGGAGGCCGGCGGCGCCGGCGGCCGTCGCCGGCGAGGCGGCGAGGGCGCCGATGCAGAGCAGCGGGGCGAGGGATCGGAGGGGACGTCGGTGTGCCACGTCTCTGGCATCGACTCACCGGCTTGCTGACATGAGCGCCGCAGGGCAGCTTTGGACACGTTTGCGGCGATCCCGGCGTGGCTCGCGGGAAAGGCGGCGCGGGCCTGCGCGGATCGCCGCACCCGCGCGGGGGGCGACTACGAACTCGGGCGCCGATGGGCCCGGGTGGCCCGGGTGAGACGCTACAGCGCGAGCAGCCGGCCGAGGATCTCGCGCATGATCTCGTCGCTGCCCCCGCCGATCGGCCCCAGCCGGGAGTCGCGGGCGGCGCGCTCGATGAAGTACTCCCGCATGTAGCCCGCCCCGCCGTGGATCTGGAGGCAGGCGTCCATGAGCTCGAACGAGGTCCGCTGGGTGAGGAGCTTGGCCATCGTGACCTCCTTCAGCGGCTCCTCGCCGGCGGCGAAGCGGCGCAGGGCGTCGTAGGTGACGCAGCGGCAGGTGTAGACGTCGGTCGCGAGATCCGCGAGCTTGTGGCGGATCGCCTGGTGCTTTGACAGCGGCCGGCCGAAGGTCTGGCGCTCGCGGGCGAAAGACGCGGTGCGCTCCCAGGCGAGGGTCATGGCGCCGACGGCGCCGAGGGCCATCGCGAGACGCTCCCACTGAAAGTTGGCCATGATCAGCTTGAAGCCCTCGTGCTCGGCGCCGAGCAGGTTCTCGCGCGGCACGAAGACGTCCTGAAAGGCGATCGTCGCGGTGTCCGAGGCGTCCCAGCCCAGCTTCTTCAATTTCGACGAGTGCACGCCCTCGCTGCGCTCGACGATCAGGAAGGAGATGCCGTGGTGGCGGGTGGGCGGGGTCGTTTCACGGGTCTTGACGGCCGTCACCAGGAAGTGGGCGCGGACGCCGTTGGTGATGTAGGTCTTCTCGCCGTTCACGACCCAGCCGCCGTCGACCGGGGTGGCGCGGGTGCGCAGCGCGGCGACGTCGGAGCCGGCCTCGGGCTCGGTGATCGCGAGCGCCCCGATCCGCTCGCCGGCGATCGCCGGCACGAGGTAGCGACGCTTCTGCTGCTCGCTGCCGAACCTCCAGATCGGCGGGGTGGCGATGTTGACGTGCGCGCCGATCCCAGCCGCGGTCCCCCCGGAGCCGATCCGGGCGAGCTCCTCCACCAGGACCGCCTCGTGGAGATAGTCGCCGCCCTGGCCGCCGTACTCGGTCGGGTACTTCAGCCCGAGCAGGCCCTGGGCGGCGAGCTTTTCAAAGACCTCGTCGGGAAACCATTCCGCGTCCTCCCACGCCGGGGCGTGCGGCGCGAGCTCGCGGTCGAGAAAGCCGCGGATCGAGTCGCGCAGCTCCTCGTGCTCGGCGGTGAAAGGGGGATCGGGCATCGCGGCGAGTCAGGCTAGCGCGCCGGCAGGCGCGTGAGCGTGCCGTCCCGGGGTCAGGCGCCAGCTGGGGGCTTGTCTACAGGAAAGGGTCAATATCCGTGTTGCCCTTGACAAACCGTAACGGGATCGCTTATAGTTGCTGGAGTCGTGTCGGCGGTCGTCTGGTCGGCAGACGGTACATAGGGTCTGGTTTTGGGTGTGCCCCGAGGTCGACCTTCGTCAGCGCTTGACGGGGGGCTTATCGGGAGAGGGCTGGGTCGTTTTTTCCAATGAGGGAGCTTGGTTAGCGTGGTTTCTGCAGGGAGATGCGTGGTGGGGATGCACGCGACCCGCGAGGGTCGTGAAGCTAGATGCGTCAGCAGCCTGACGCATCTCTCTCTCTCTCTCTCTCTCTTGCCTCTGGCATCTAGCCGCTAGCGGCATCCGCCGGTCCCGCCCGGCGGCCGACGGCTCTCCTGCCCGCGACACGCCCGTCGCGGTGGGTCCCGGTGCTCTGGCGGCTTGCCTGGGGGCTCCGTGACGGAGTTCGCGGCACGGACGGCGGGCGCGCCCCGCACGGCACGAGCCGTACGTGCCGGCGCCGCCGGTGGGCTGTCCTCGGACCGCCGGCGGCGGGTCGCGCGCCCGCGCACGGAGCCGGCGACCTCGCGGATGGCCGTCGTCTCCGCCGGGCCCGAGCAGCAGCAGCAGATACCGCAGATCCAGCGGGCGCGGCTGCTGGCCGGCGCGGTGGGCGCGATCGAGGAGCACGGCTACGCGCGCACCACGGTCTCGCACATCACGGCCCGGGCGCGGATCTCGCGGCGCACGTTCTACGAGTTGTTCGAGAACCGCGACGCGTGTGTCGTCGCTTTGATCGATGAGACGGTCGCCGCGCTCGAGACGCAGATCGCGGCCGCGGAATTGGGCGGCGAGCCCTGGCGCGAGCGAGTCCGCGGCGGGCTGCAGATCATCCTGGCGCACCTCGATCGCGAGCCCGCGCTCGCGCGGGTCTGCGTGGTGCAGGCGCTGCGCGGCGGGGCGCCGGTGCTGGCGGTCCGCGAGCGGGTCCTCGCCCGGCTCGCAGCCGTGCTCGACGAAGGTCGCGCGCAGGGCACGGCCGGCGCCGACTGCACGCCGCTGGTCGCCGAGGGTCTGGTGGGCGCGATCTTCGGGATCGTCTACGCCCGCCTGGCGCGCCGCGAGCGCGCGCCGCTCACCGACCTGCTGGGGCAGCTCATGGGGCTGATCGCGCTGCCCTATCTCGGCGCCGCCGCGGCGCGGCGCGAGCGGGCGCGGAACACACCACCGCTGCCGCCGGCAGAGCTGGGACGGGCCGACCGTGGTTCGGGCGACGGCGTCGTCGATCCGCTCGGCGGCGTGCAGATGCGCCTCACCTACCGCACCATGCGCGTGCTCGAAGGCGTCGCCGAACACCCCGGAGCGAGCAACCGCGCGGCCGGCGAGCGGGCGGGGATCGCCGACCCCGGACAGGTATCCAAGCTGCTCGCGCGGCTGCAGCGCCTCGGTCTGCTGGCCAATGACGGCGCGCGCGTCAAGGGTGAGCCCAACGCCTGGACGCTCACCGCCAAGGGCGCGCTCGTCGCCGAGAACATCCGCGCGCACGCGCCCACCCAGACTGCCGTCGGCAACACCACCAACGCGTCCGCCGCCGGCGGTCGGGCGCCCAGTGCAGGCGTAGGCAAAAAGCATCCATCACGTCGCGAGGGACGCCGCTCCCCTGCGTATACCGAGGGGAGGAAGTCTCTATGAGTACCCGCGTCCGTCCTGGCGCCCGGTGGTCGACCACCGGTGCTCTTCGTGTCGTCGCCGTGCTCGGTCTGTGCCTGGCGGCGCTGTGCGGATCGCTGTGCACAGCGGAACTCGCTGCCGCTGCCGTGGAAACACCTGAAACCGGGCAGGCCAGCGAAATCACGGCCACCACCGCCACGATCGAAGGCGTACTCGCTCCAAACGCCACAGCGCCGCCCGCGGAACCGGGCGGAGTTTATTCCTTCTTCTACAACAGCCAGACAAGTGAATGCCAAGGCGGCAGCTATCTGGCGACTCCGGAACGCGAAGTTGAAGCGGTCCCAGACCTGCCTAAACAGAGGGTTTCAGTGAAGTTGAGCGATCTCGATCCCGGTGCAGAATATGCATTCTGCCTCGCGATAGTTCACAACGGCGAATGGATCTACGGATCTACGGTGACGTTCACGACGCTCACTCAAGCCCCCACGATCGTTGCCGGCAGTGAGACGGCTAACGAAGTCGGCTCCGCCGAAGCGACCCTGGTGGCCGCGATCCAAGACGGTGGCACGCCGACCGGCTATCGACTGCAATACGTCAGCGACACTCAATTCGAAGCCTCTGGCTTCGCCGGCGCAAGCGAGGTGCCCGTTTCCGGCTCAGCTGAAGCGGATGCCGGCGCGGCGAGTACCCCGGTGAAAGTCGCCGTGCGGGTGAACGGCCTGCTGTCAAGTAGCGGGTATCACTATCGCTTCCTCGCCAAGAGCTCCGAAGGAACCGCTACCGGTGAAGATGCGACGTTCACCACTAGCGCGGCCTCGGGGTCGAGCGCGTCCGCCCTGCCCGACAACCGCGCTTACGAGTTGGTGTCGACGGCCAAGGCGCGCGACGTCCTCTACCCAGATCCTCCTACCGTGAATGAAGATCCCTTCACCTTTAGGGCCTTTCGCGCCTCCGCCGAAGGCAACGCGATGGCGTACGTTGCCGAACCGCCGTTCGAGGGGGGCAACGGCGCCCAGGGATACGGCGATCAGTTCTTGGCCACGCGCACGCCGCAAGGCTGGGTGGCGGAAGCGATCACACCGGCCGGCGCTCCGCTTGAAGCTGAATACTCCGGGTTCTCGAGCGATCTTTCCGCGGCCGTCGTGCAAAACATGGGACCCAACGAAATCTCCGGTGGAGGGCCGTGCGACACGATGGATCTGCGAACCAGTGACGGCCACCTGCATCCGCTGCTTCCAGAAGCCCCGTCGCAGAGTCCCTGCGGTGTAGCCTTCATCTTCGCCGGAGCGTCGGCCGACTACTCCAACGTGCTTTTCCAGAGCAACGCGGCGCTGACATCCGGAGCTGTGCCGAGCGAAGACATCGGCAATCTCTACGATTCCGTTGGCGGGCACGTGCAGTTGGTCAACGTTCTGCCCGGTCCCAACCCAGCCCCCGATCCAAGTGCAGTGTTCGGCGGGCCACGCAATGAAACCGAAGCGGCAAACGACGGGGTAAACAACGAGCCAGCGTACAGCAACGTCATCTCAGCCGACGGCTCCCGCATCTTCTGGACCGATCTGAACACGCATCGAATATACATGCGCGAAGATGCGACAAGGACGGTACCGATATCCGCGGGCGAAGCCGAATATTGGACGGCTACATACAACGGCAGGTTCGTCTTCTACACCGAAGGGCAGGGTGCCGCAGCCCGGCTATGGCGATTCAACGTCGCTCGTTTCGTTCAGAGCGACGCACCCGAAGCCGAAGCTTTGGTTGAATCCCGTGAAGCCGTGACGGGCGCGGGGACGGCGGTGCAAGGAGTGATCGGGGTCAACGAAACGGGCGAAGAAGGGGAATTCGTCTACTTCGTCGCCGGCGGCGTGCTCGCCCACAACGCGAACGCCGAGGGCGACAAAGCCAGCGCAGGCCTGCCGAATTTGTATTTGAGCAGGCAGGGCATGACGGCGTTCATAGCGACCCTCGCGCCCGGCGACGACAACCTCGGCGAACCTTTGAACAATGGGTTCGCGTGGGGCGATTGGACACATAATCCAGGCCTGCGATTGGCCGAGGTCGCGCCCGACGGACACGCCGTCGGCTTCACCTCGACTGCCAACCTCACCGGCCATGACGATCGGCACGTATCGGAGCTGTACGTCTACAATGCAGACAGCAGAGAACTGACCTGCGCCTCGTGCAACCCAGCAGGTGAGCCCGTCGGCACCGGTGCGAGCGTACAATACAGCTGGGAGACCCCCGTGAGCAACAGCACCGGCAGCGTCTACATGCTGCGCTGGCTCTCCGAAGACGGCGACCGCGCGTTCTTCGATTCCGAGGAAGCGCTGCTGCCGCAGGTCACCGACGGCAGGGGGAACGCGTACGAGTGGGAGCGCGAGGGCACGGGGAGTTGTCGGCAGGCCGCGGGCTGCCTGTACGTGCTCTCGGGTGGCACGAGCACCAGTCGGTCGCTCTTCCTTGATGCCAGCACAAACGGCGACGATGTGTTCATAGCGAGTCGCGCAGACTTCACCTTGAATGCAGGAGGAGAAGAAGTCAAGCTCTACGACGTGCGCGTGGACGGCGGTTTTCCGGAACTGTCGACGGCATGTACCGGCACGGGGTGTCAGGGATTGCCGTCTGTGCCGCCAGCCTTCGCGACGCCCGCAAGCGCGACGTTCGCCGGGGTAGGGAACTTTGTGCCCATCACGGCCAAAAAGGGAGTAACGTCCAAACGCGGTTCGGTCGTCGAGTCTGATGCGGCAAAACTCGCCAAGGCGTTGCGCGCGTGTCGACGAAAGCCCAGGCGCATACGCGCTACTTGTGAGAAGCGGACGAGAAAGAGATATTCACGGACGACGAAGAGGGGCAAGCAATGAGCGTCGAGAAGGCAGAATATCGGTTCATCGCGAAATTGATCGTCTTTCTCGCGCTGGTCGGAATTGTATGGGGAGTATTTAACGCTTCGGCGCGCGCCGAAGCGGGACCGGGCTGGGTGATCACAGGGCGCAGTTATCCGGCTTACATCCCTCCGGCGGGAAAAGCCGTGATAGACTTGCAGATCTTCAACGTTGGCGCCGCCGACAGCCAGGGTCCGGTGACTGTCACCGACACTCTTCCGCCTGGGCTCGAAGCCATCGAAGCCGGCGACCTTGAGGGTAATGATGCCGTACTCAATAACGGCACCAGCATCGGTCATCAGCTGTGGGTGTGCACCGGCAAGATAGTCGTCAAGTGTGCCGCTAACCTTGCGAGAATGCCTCATTTCGCCGGTGGCGCAGGCGGTTCTGGCGGAGAAGGCAATCACACAAACTTCACACCGCAGATCGCGATCGAAGTGAGGGCGCTGCCGGGGGCCGCCGAACACGAGCTCAGCCATGCAACGGTGGCGGGCGGCGGCGCATCGACGCCCGCGAGCACGACCGAGCCTATCACGATCAGTTCTGCGGTACCGCCGTTTGGTTTTTCGGAGTGGGATGTGTGGTTCAGCAACGAAAACGGTACGATCGATACCCAGGCCGGATCGCACCCCTACGCCGCGACGTTCAGCTTTACGCTCAACTCCGTCCCCTTGGCGGAATCGCCGAGATTTACGCCTGCGGGCGGTCAGGTACGCAACATTGAAGTGAGATTGCCGCCCGGATTCGTCGGTAATCCAAATGCTGTGGCTCAATGTACCCTACGAGAATTCGAGGAAAAGGAAGTCTGTAAGCCGGAATCACAGATAGGCTTCGACGACGTTGCGCTGATCGGCGGCGCTCTAGTGTTTCGCTTTCCCGTGTACAACATGGTCCCGCCGCCAGGCGTTTCGGCGGAGTTCGCGTTCGCGATCGCCGGCGTCGATACGTTCCTCACGTCGGGTGTCCGGTCCGGCTCTGACTATGGGATAACTACCGATGTAGACGACACGCCGGAGCGCGAAATAGCAGCGAACGTGCTCACCCTGTGGGGCGTCCCGGGAGATCCCAGTCACAACCGTTGGCGCAACAACTCGACGGAAGGCTGTTCACCGGAAGAAATCGGTACGGGTAACTGTCCGACGGCGAATGGTGATCAGGCGCCGTTCTTGACGTTGCCGACGTCGTGTGGCGGTCCGCAGGCGTTTTCGATCCGTGCGAACACATGGACCGATGAAACGTATACCCAGCCGGTGGTCGATGAGTCGCATGACAGCGAGGGCGAACCGGTTGGTGTCACGGGCTGTGAACACCTTGGTTTCGCGCCGAGCTTCACCACTGACCCGGATACGTCTGATGCGGATACGCCAGCGGGTTTGACGGTGGAAGTCAACCCCCCAACGGGTGGTCTGGAAAGCGCGGAAGGGCACTCCACGGCCGATGTGCAGAACACGACGGTGACGTTGCCGGAAGGGATGGCGATCAACCCCGGTCAGGCGGCCGGTCTGCAGGCGTGCCAGCCGTGGCAGGACGGGTTGACGACCGAAGCGGAAAGGGCGGCAGGCGAAGAAGACAACGGCCCGCCGTCGTGCCCGAACGCCTCGAAAGTCGGCACGGCCTCGATTCGCACGCCGCTGCTGGAAAGCGCCGCGGAAAAGGAACTGCTCGGCAACGTGTACGTGCTGCCGTCCGATCCGCCTGAACTGAAGCTGCTGCTGGCCGCCTCGGCGGACGGCGTCAACGTGAAGGTCGTCGGGACGGTGCACCTCAACGAACAGACCGGCCAGCTGACGACGACCTTCGAACAGACTCCCGAGCTCCCGTACAGCCATCTGAAGCTGTCGTTCAGCGGCGGCGCGCAGGCGGCGCTCGCGACGCCCACCCGGTGCGGCCTCTACACTGCGAGGTCGGACTTCACGCCGTGGGCGAGCCCGTTCGTCGCCGACGCGTTCCCCTCCGCCCAGTTCGCGATCACCAGCGGCACCGATGGCACGTCGTGCCCGGGGCCGGGGGCGCTGCCGTACACGCCAACCATGACCGCGGGCTCCACGACCGATCAGGCCGGGGGGTTCACGGATTTCAGCCTGCTGCTGCAGGTGCCCGACGATCAGCAGCGCACCGAGCGGCTGCAGTTCAAGACCCCGGAGGGGTTGTTGGGCATGATCAGCCGGGTGCCGCTCTGCACCAACGCGCAGGCCGAAGCCAACGCGTGTCCGGCGGCGTCGCAGATCGGCCACACGGTGGTGGCGTCCGGGCCGGGCCCGTATCCGCTGCAGATCCCCGAACCGGGGCAGCCGCCGGCGCCGATCTACCTGACCGAAGGCTACGAAGGCGCCCCGTACGGCCTGTCGATCGTTGTGCCGGTCGACGTCGGTCCCTTCACGCTGCCCACGCAGCGCGTCAGAGCGAGGATCGAAGTCAACGAGCTCACGGCGCAGCTGACGGTGACCACGAACGCGTTGCCGCAGTACGTGGCGGGTGTGCCGACGGATCTGCGGACGATCGACGCGGTGGTAGACCGGCCCGGCTTCATGTTCAACCCGACCGGGTGCGAGCCGCAGGCGTTCAGCGGGACCGCGTATGGCAGCGAAGGCGCGCAGGCGCCGATCGAAAGCCACTTCCAGATGGGTTCGTGCCGGGCGCTGCTGTTCAAGCCGAGCTTCAAAGCGTTCACCGCGGGCAAGACCTCGAGGGCCAACGGGGCGAGCTTGGGTGTGAGGATCGTCTACCCGACCGGGGAACTGGGCGCCAACCAGGCCAGCAGCCAGTCGAACATCAAGAGCGTGAAGGTCGAACTGCCCAAGAAGCTGCCGTCGCGGTTGACGACGCTGCAGAAGGCGTGCACCGCGGCGCAGTTCAACACGAACCCCGCCGGCTGCCCGGCGGCGTCGGTGGTCGGGCACGCCAAGGCGCTCACACCGGTTCTCCCGGTGCCGCTGGAAGGCCCGGCGTACTTCGTCTCCAACGGCAACGAATCGTTCCCGAACCTGATCATCGTGCTGCAGGGCTACGGCGTCACCGTGCACCTCGTCGGAGATACCTTCATCAGCAAGACCGGGATCACCAGCAGCACGTTCAAGCAGGTCCCCGACGTGCCGATCGGGAGCTTCGAACTGAACCTCCCCGAGGGGCCGTTCTCGGCGCTTGCAGCCAACGGCAACCTCTGCAAAGACAAGCTGAAGATGCCAACTCACTTCGTCGCGCAGAACGGCGCCGAACTACAGCAGAGCACTCCCGTCGCCGTCACCGGCTGCCCCAAGGCCCGCAAGGCCACACACCGCAAGAAGACCAAGCACAGGCATGTCAAGCGCACCAGCCGCAAGGCCGGCAAGCACAGGTGACATAGAGCTGTCCCGGCCGGCGCATGCGCCGGCCGGCCGGAGGGCGCATGCGCCCTCCGGGGAGGGGCCGCATGCGGCCCCTCCTGCACGACTCAAAGCCCGTACGAGCGCCCGATGACCTCGAGCATGATCTCGTCGGTGCCGGCGCCGATGCGGTTCAGCCGCAGGTCGCGCCAGGCGCGCTCGACGCCGTACTCGCGCATGTAGCCCGCGCCGCCGTGGATCTGGATGCACTCGTCGGCGACCTCCACCGAGATCCGCGACGCGTAGAGCTTGGCCATCGAGATCTCCCGCACCGGGTACTCCCCGTTCTGGTGGCGCCAGGCCGTCATGTAGACCATCTGGCGGGCCGTCTCGATCTTCGTCGCCATCTCCGCGAACTTGTGGCGGATCACCTGGAACTTGCCGATCTCGCGGCCGAACGCCTTGCGCTCTTTGGCGTACTGCAGCGTGCGGTCGAAGACGCGCTGGGCGCCCGCCACGCAGCCGGCCGCGCCGATCAGGCGCTCCCCCTGGAGCTCCCACATGATGTGGTAGAAGCCCCGGCCCACCTGGCCCAGGACCGCCGACTCCGGCACCCGCACGTCCTGGAACGCCAGCAGCGCCGTGTCCGAGGCGTGCATCCCCAGCTTCTGCAGGCGCTGCTCGCGGATCACCCCCGGGGCGTCCATCGGGACCAGGAACAGCGTGAAGCCGTCGTAGCCGGCGTCGGGATCGGTCTTGGTCACCAGGACGATGACGTCGGCGCGGTGGCCGTTGGTGATGTACGTCTTGGAGCCGTTGATGACGTATTCCTCGCCCTCCTTCACCGCCCGGGTCTTGATTCCCGACACGTCCGAGCCCGCGTCGGGCTCGGTGATGCCCAGGCACAGGATCTTCTCGCCCCTGATCGCCGGCTCCGCCCAGGCACGCTTCTGCTCCTCGGTGCCGAACGCCAGGATCGGCGGCATCGCCATGTCCGTCTGCACCGCCACCCCCATCGCCAAACCCCCGCTGTTGGCGTGCCCGATCTCCTCGGCCAGCACCAGCGCGCTGTAGTAGTCCCCGCCCTGGCCCCCGTACTCCTCGGGCTTGTCCAGGCCCAGGAAGCCCAGCTCCCCCATCCGCCGGAACACCGAGTCCGGGAACGTCGTCTCCTCCCACTCCTCCGCGTGCGGCGCCAGCTCCCTGATCGCGAAGCTCCGGATCGACTCGCGCAGCGCTTCGTGCTCGTCGGTGAACAGGAAGTGCTTGCGCCTCGCCTCGAAGTCGGGCTTCAACACGTCGCTCTGCGCGGTTGCCATCGCGGACTCCTTCTCTGGACTGGTCGTGTGGCCAGAAACTAGCGCTTCGGCTCGACGAGCGCCAGCGGGGATCGCGCGCCGGCGCGACGATCCCGTCCCAAGTCGTGCGTAGGCTCGTCCGATCGTGCAAGGCCAGCTGCTACAGAGCGGACCCGTGACGCCCGAGGAAGACCGCGGCGGCGTGCTCTGCGCCGTGGTCCCTGACGAGACGTCCGACGGGTCGACTATAAAGCTGCTTATGCCGCGTTATAGTGGATCGATGTCGGAGGACGGGCCAGAGGACGCCGATCGCGCGCCGGAGCCGCCGATCGGGCAGGCCAGACGGCGGGCGCCCAAGCGAGCCGACGGCCGGCGCGTCCAGCTCACCGTCCCCGAGGACATGTGGGGAGAGTTGGGCAAGCTCGCCGCCCAGGTCGGGACGACACCCAACGACGTCCTCGTCCAGCTCGCCGCCGAGCAGCTGCGCGCGCGTCGTCGACGCCGCGAGCTGGAGGCTCGCGCCGAGCGGCGCCGGCAGGCTTTCCGCGACGCGACCCCCCCACCCCAGGCGCCGGCGGAGCCGTTGAGCGAGTCAGAGCTCGTCGCGCTCGCCCTGGCGATGCGCGAAGAGGCGTGAGCGAGGTCTGGGACACCGCCACCGCCGCCCGCCTGCGCCCGGGCGGCTCCGTCCTGGCCTACGCGCGCCATCGCTACGAGGGCGCCGACCCCGTGGCGTTCACCGCCGGCACCTTCTTCGAGATCGCCCACGGATTGCGCAAGGC
>DATKPO010000051.1:0-20683 GCA_035524055.1 Solirubrobacteraceae bacterium | reverse complement strand
CGCAGGAGGAGGTCGGAGACCGTGTATTTCGTTTTTTCCAGGAATTTCTGGAATTCGGCTTCCTTGGGGTACTCCTGCTTCTTGAGTTCGTTGAGGTGCTTGACGACTTCGTGGTCGCTGACCTTGACGCCCATCGCGGCGGCTTCTTTTTCGACCCAGGTGTAGGAGATGAGGAAGCCGAGCGCCTGCTGGAGGATCTCTTTGTACTGCTGTTCGCACTGCGTCTTGAGCTCGGCTTCGGTCTTCGGCTTCTGGCCCTTCGCCGGCTTGGGTTCGATTTCTTTGAGGTGCGCGATGCAGGCCGTGTAGTCCGGCGGCACCGGCGTCGAGGGCTTGGACGACTTCCCCGCTTCGGCCAGCGTCGAGGTCGAGGCGCCGACGATCCCCAGCCAGTGTTCGAAGGCGGCCTTGGAGATCGCCTGGCCTTCGACCTGGGCGACCGCGTCGCCGGGCACCCCGCCGCCGCAGGCGGCGAGAGCTGTCCCCGAAAGCAAAACGGCGCCGAGCGCCGCCATCAGCTTGACCCTCTTCATCAACACGACGCGGGCACTCTAGCGGAAAATTCTAAGTCCGTGCTTAATCATGTTTCGGACCCCTCGCCCGGGACGGCCGATCCTTGATCTTCACGCGCGCACACACGCGCACACACGCGCGCACACCTCGCCAAAACAACACATCCACCCCGCCCCGGCGGCGGCGGCCCGGCACCCTCAGGCGGCCTCGCGGACCACCGCGAGAAGCGTGTCGGCGGCGTGGACCACGGCGGGGAAGCGCTCGGGCCCTTCGGGTGGGACGCGGACGGAGACCTGGGAGCGCCCAGACTCGTACAGCGCCTGCGGCAGCTCCTCGCGCAGCCGCCGGGCGCGGACGGAGTCGAGCTCGATGGGGGTCACCGCGAGTCGCTCGCCGCGGATGCTGACGTCGCGGGCGCCGGCCTGGCCGAGCTTGATGCGGGCGCGCTGCAGCGCCAGGAGGTTGGCCAGCGGCTCGGGAACGGGTCCGAAGCGGTCCTCGAGCTCCTCCCGCAGCCGTTCGACGTCGGCGACCTCGACGGCGGCGGCGACGCGGCGGTGGATCTCGATCTTGGCCTGCTCGTAGGGGACGTAGTCGGCGGGGACGTAGGCGTCGACGCGGACGTCGAGACGGACGGGCTCGGGCAGCTCCTGCTCGTCCTCCCCGGCCGGCCCGGCGGCGCGGACGGCGTCGTCGAGCATCTGCATGTAGAGCTCGAAGCCCAGCGCCGCGACGTGCCCCGACTGCTCGTCGCCCAGCAGGTTGCCGGCGCCGCGGATCTCCAGGTCGCGCATGGCGATCTTGAAGCCCGACCCGAGCTCGGTGTGGTCCGAGAGCGCCGACAGCCGCTGGGCGGCCTCCGGGGTGAGGGCGGCGGCGGAGTCGTAGAGGAGGTAGGCGTAGGCCCGCTCCCGGCTGCGACCGACGCGGCCGCGGATCTGGTAGAGCTGGGCCAGGCCGAAGGCGTCGGCGTGCTCGACGAAGAGGGTGTTGGCCTGGGGGATGTCGATGCCGGACTCGATGATCGAGGTGCAGACCAGCACCTCGGCGCCACCGCGGAGGTAGTCCATCATGACGACCTCCAGCTCCCCCTCGGCCATCTGGCCGTGGGCGACGGCGAAGCGGACGCCGGGGCACAGCGCGCGCAGGCGCTCGGCGGTCTCCTCGATCGACTGGACGCGGTTGTGCAGGAAGAAGGCCTGGCCGTGGCGGTCGTGCTCGCGCATGATGGCGCGCTTGACGATCTCCTCGTCGTACTCCCCGACGTAGGTCCGGACGGGCCGGCGGCCCTCCGGGGGGGTCTCGATGACGGAGATGTCGCGGATCCCGGCGAGCGACATCTGCAGGGTCCGGGGTATGGGGGTGGCTGACATCGAGATGACGTCGACCCTGAGCTTGAGCTGACGCAGCAGCTCCTTCTGCTTGACACCGAAGCGCTGCTCCTCGTCGACGATGAGCAGCCCGAGGTCCTTGGGGCGGACGTCGCGGGAGAGGACCCGGTGGGTGCCGATGAGGATGTCCACGGCGCCGCTGTGAAAGCCGGCGATGGCGGCTTTCTGCTCGGCGGCGGGCCGGAAGCGGGAGACGTGGTCTACGGTGACGGGGTAGTCGGCGAGGCGCTCGGCGAAGGTGCCGTAGTGCTGCTGGGCGAGGATGGTGGTGGGGGCGAGCAGCAACACCTGCTTGCCCTGGGTGGCGGCCTTGAAGGCGGCCCGCAGGGCGACCTCGGTCTTGCCGTAGCCGACGTCGCCGCAGATCAGGCGATCCATCGGCCGGGGCGATTCCATGTCGGCCTTCACCGCGTCGATCGCCTCCCGCTGGTCGGGGGTCTCGGTGTAGGGGAAGCGGGCTTCGAATTCGCGCTCCCATTCGGAGTCGGGCTCGAAGGCGTGGCCCGCCCGGCGGCGGCGCTCGGCGTAGAGGCTCAGCAGCTCCCCGGCGAGCTCCTGGGCGGCGCGGCGGGCGCGGGCCTTCATCGTCTCCCAGCGGGTCCCCCCGAGTTTCGAGAGCGGCGGATGTCCGCTGTCGGCGCCGAGGTAGCGGGAGATCTTGGCGAACTGGTCCGTCGGGACGTAGACCCGGTCGTCGCCCTGGTATTCGAGGTAGAGGTAGTCCCGGGTCACGCCGGCGACGGTGCGGGTCTCGAAGCCCGCGAAGCGGGCGATGCCGTGGTCTTCGTGGACCACGATGTCGCCGGTCCGCAGGTCGGTGAAGGAGCGCAGGGCGCCCCGCCGGCGGGGGCCTTCGCCGATGCCCGAGCCGGCACCCGCGCCGCGCTCGGCCCGGCGGCGGCGCAGGAGGCGGTGCTCGGGGAAGACCGCGAGCTTGAGCTGGGGAGCGATGAAGCCCTCGCGCAGAGAGACGGCGGCGAAGCGCAGCGAGGGCTCCAGCGGCGCCGCCCCGACATCCACCCCGGCGATGCCCCCGGCATCGCCGGCGGCCGCCGACCCAGACCGGCCTTCGCCCCCGACGCCGCCTGACACACGGCCGGTGCCGGCCGGCCCGGCGCGTCCTCCCCCGTCGAGCCAGGTCGCTTTGAGCCGGGCCAGGTTGTACGCCGCGCGCTCCCCCTCTCCCCGCCGGGGGAAGGCGACGACGGTGCGGTAGCCCGAGCGCACGAGCTTCTCCAGCTGCGGCTCGGCTTCGGCGAGGGAGCGGGCGGCGACGTCGGCTGACTGGGCCCGGAGCTGCAGCTCCTGGTCGCCGGCGAGCGCCGAGAGCCAGATGCGGACGCGACTCTTCAAGACCTCGCCCAGCTCGTCGGGACTGACGTAGAGCTGGTGGGCGTCGTCGTCGTGGAACGCCGCGCAGACGTCGCCCCAGTGCTCGTCCAGGGCCGGGGCGATCTCCTCCTCGGCGGCCACCATCAGCTCCGCCTCCCCCCCGATCAGGTCCAGGACGGCGCGGAACCGCTCGACCGGCAGCAGCTCCGCGACGTCCGGCCGCTGAGCCGCATCGTCGAGGGCGGCGATCTCGGCGAGCTCGCGGTGCTCGGCGGCGAGCTCCGCGGCGGGGGCGATCTCGACCTCGTCGAGGTCGCCGAGGGAGCGCTGGGTGAAGGTCGAGAACCACCGCAGCGACTCGATCTCGACGTCGAACAGCTCGACCCGTACGGCGCGCTCCTCGGTGGCGGGAAAGACGTCCAGGATGCCGCCGCGCACCGCGAACTGGCCGCGCTCCTCGACCTGGTCGACACGTTCGTAGCCGGCGGCGACGAGCTCGGCGGCGCACTCGTCGAGGTCCAGCAGCTCTCCCCGACGCAGCCTGAACGACCGCGGCCGCAGGGCCGGGTCGGGGATCTTCTCCGACAGGGCGACCGCCGAGATCACCACGACCGGGGGCTCGGCGGCCCCTCCCCCACCGGCCCCGAGCAGGGCGTCGAGGGCGGCGACGCGGAGCCCGACCAAATGCGGGGGCGGGGCGAGGTGCGACTCGTAGGCCACGCCGCGGGAGGGGTAGTAGCGGACGGGCCGCGGGGCGAGCCAGGCGCGCAGATCCCCGGCGAGCTCGCGGGCGGCGCGGTCGTCGCCGACGATGACGATGGTCGGCCGCGTCCGTCCCTCGAGCCCGAGGTCGGCGAGCCCGGCGATGGTGTAGGGGCGCAGGGAGGCCGAGACGAAGGCGCGACCCCCGTCGCGGGCGAGGCGGGCCGCGTCGGGGTCGCCCTCGACGAACCCCAGGAGTGGCCGCAGACTCACGCCGGTGACCCCGCGCCGCCGACAACCCGGTCCCGGAGGGACCACCCCCTACCCATCCCCGCCCCCGTCCTCCGATTCGCCCCCGTGCTCCGCCATCAGCCGCTCGACCTCGGCGCAGGCGCGCCCCACGACCTCCTCCACCTCGGCCGGGGACTGGCGGAAGCGGCCCAGGACGTAGCCCGCGACGATCTCCGGGTCGGTCGAGTCGGGCCGGCCGACGCCGACGCGGACGCGCCAGAACTCGGTGCCGCCGAGCTCCCGGCGCAACGACTTCAGGCCGTTGTGCCCGGCGAGCCCCCCGCCGAGGCGGGTGCGGATGTCGCCGAAGGGGAGGTCGATCTCGTCGTGGACGACGAGCACCCGGTCGAGGGCGAGCTTGTAGGAGCCGCGGGCCGGCCCCACGCAGCGGCCGGCGTCATTCATGTAGGTCTGGGGCAGGAGGAGGGCGACGCGGGGACGATGCAGGGCGCCACCGACGTCGGGGCCGCCGGCTGCCGGCAGCCGCCCCTCGCGCAGGAGGCCGCGAAAGCGGGTCTTCGCCCGCGGCAGCTCCCAGCGCCGGGCGAGCTCGTCGGCGACGAGGAAGCCGATGTTGTGAGGGGTGCGGGCGTACTCCGGACCGGGGTTGCCGAGCCCGACGACGAGCCACTCCACGCCGGCGTCGCCCGCGGCTGGCTTGGCACGCCGCAGTGGCCGCCGCAGTGGCCGCTACTCCCCGGCGGACTCGCCGCCGGCCTTCTCGCCCTCGCCGACGAGCTCCGTCTCGGCTTCGATCTCGGGCGACTCCGCGCTCTGGAGTCGCGGCGGGGTGACGGTGGCGATCACGGTCTCCTGCAGGTCGTCGAGCAGTGTCACCCCGTCGGGCGGGGTGACCGCGGCGAGGGTCAGGGTGTCGCCGATCTGCATCGCGGAGACGTCGTGGACGATGGACTCGGGGATCGCCGTCGGGAGGGCCTCGACGTTGACCTCGCGGACGGTGTGCTCCAGGACACCGCCTTCCCGGACGCCCGGGGCGTCGTCGACGCCGGTCAGCTCCAGGGGGACGACCGCGTTGATGGCCCGGTCGAGGCGAACCCGGAGCATGTCGACGTGGACGGTGTCGCCGCGGACCGGATGGCGCTGGGCCTCCTTCAGGACCACCGGCGTGGCCTTCGCCCCGTCGATGCTCAGATCCAGGACGGCACCGGCGCGGGCCAGGGCGAGGCGGAGCTCGCGGGCGTCGACGTCGAAGCTCAGCGGCTCCCCCCCGCCGCCGTAGAGGACGCCGGGGACGCGGCCGGCGCGGCGCAGGCGCCGGGCAGCGCGAGAGCCTCCGCCGGGGCGGGTCGTGACGTCGAGCTTCGTCTGTGCGGTATCGGGCATCGGCTGAGGTCTGGGTGGGGCTGAGGTCTGGGGGCGCCTGCGACGCCGGGCCGGTCAGGCGGCGAGGCGGGCAGGGACTTTAGCAATCGAGCGCCGCCGCCTCGGGCAGGCCCTCACGCCGTCGCCGCCGGGCGACGCAGTCCCTTGTGATAGCCGTCGGCGAGCAGGCTCCGCGGCCGGCGCCGACCAGGCGCTCAGAACAGCTGGTTCTCGCCGTCGAAGACTTCGCTGACGGAGTCGTCGGTGAAGATCCGGCGGATCGAGTCCGTCAGGAGCTCGGCGCAGGGCAGCACGCGGATGTTGGGGGGCCGCTGCGCGGCGATCGGGATGGTGTCGGTGACCACGATCTCCCTGAAGCCCGAGGCGGCGAGGTTCTCGAAGGCCGCGCCGGAGAAGACGCCGTGGGTGGCCGCCGCGTAGACGGTCTTGGCGCCGGCTTCCAAAACGGTCTGGGCGGCGGCGGCGAGGGTGCCAGCGGTGTCGATCATGTCGTCCACGATCACCGCCGTCTTGTCCCGGACGTCGCCGATCACGTAGCCGATCTCGGCGACCTGCTGGGCGGGGCGCTCCTTGTCGAGGATCGCCAGCTCCGCGCCGACGATCGAGGCGAACTTCTTGTTGAGCTTGACCCGCCCCGCGTCGGGGGCCACGACGACGAGGTCCGACAGGCCCAGGTCGCCGAAGTACTGGGTGAGCATGAACAGCGCCGTCATGTGGTCCACCGGTTTCTGGAAGAAGCCCTGGATCTGGCCCGCGTGGAGGTCCATCGTCAGCACCCTGTCGGCGCCCGCGGCCTCCAGCATCCGGGCGACCAGGCGCGCCGAGATCGGCTCCCGCGGAGCCGACTTCTTGTCCTGGCGGGAGTAGCCGAACCAGGGGGTCACGGCGATGACGCGGTGGGCGGACGCCCCCACCGCGGCGTCGATCATGAACAGCAGCTCCATCAGCGAGTCGTTGGCCGTGACCCCCGTCGCCGGGTTGCCGCAGGTCGACTGGACGATGAACACGTCCGCGCCGCGGATCGACTCCTCGTAGCGGCAATAGACCTCGCCGTTGGAGAACGTCTTCAGCGTCACCGGCCCGAGGTCCATCTGCAGCTTCGAGGCGATGTCAACGGCCAACCGCGGGTTCGCGCGGCCGGCGAAGAGCATCAGGCGCTTGTTGTAGTCGATCGGCAGGCTCGTCGCCGTCGACTGGGTGCGCGTGTCGATCGCGCTGCTCATCGTCCCTCAGAGTGTACGGCCCCCGCGGGACGCCCTCCCGGGTCCCCGCCTGGCGGGGTCGACGCGGCATCCTCGCCGCCGCCGGCTCCGCCCCTTGCGCCTCCCGGTCCCCCACCCGACGGGCCCCGCGCGCCCGGCTTGTCGCGACGGGCGGCGTAGCCCTCGATATTCCTCTGGCGGGCCCGCCCGACCCCGAGAGCACCGGGGGGCACGTCGTCGGTGATGACCGACCCCGCGGCCGTGTAGGCGTCGTCGCCGACCGTGACCGGGGCGACGAAGGCGGTGTCCACGCCTCCCCGGACGCGGCTGCCGATGGTGGTGCGGTGCTTGGCGCGGCCGTCGTAGTTGGCCGTGATGGTGCCCGCGCCGAGGTTCGCGGCGTCGCCTACGTCGGCGTCGCCGATGTAGGAGAGGTGGGGAATCTTCGCCCCCGCCCCTATGTCGGAGTTCTTGATCTCGACGAAGGTCCCGGCCTTGGCGCCCTGGCCGAGGCAGGCGCCGGGGCGGAGGTAGGCGAACGGCCCGACGGTGGCCTCCTCGCCGACGACCGCCCCCTCCAGCCACGACGCGCGCACGCGCGCACGCGCGCCCACCTCTGAGTCGACGATCGTGGTGTGCGGCCCCACCACGGCCCCCTCGCCGACCGAGGTGCTCCCGCGCAGCGAGGTCCCGGGCTCCAGGCGGACGTCGCGGCCGAGCTCCACGTCGACCTCGACCCAGGTCGTCGCGGGGTCGACGACGGTGACCCCGGCGAGCATGTGGCGCTCGAGGATCGCCCGCTGGGCCAGGGCCCGGACCTCGGCGAGGGCGAGACGGTCGTTGACGCCGAGGACGACGCGGGGGTCGTCCACGACGTGGGCCAGAACCCGCTCGCCCTCGGCCCGCAGCAGGTCGACGACCTGGGGCAGGTAGAGCTCGCCCTGGGCGTTGTCCGACGTCAGCCGCGGCAGCGCCCGCAGGAGGGCGGCGCCGGTGAAGGCGTAGATCCCCGTGTTCACCTCGCGGATCTCGAGCTCTGCGGGGCTCGCGTCGCCGGCGGTCTTGGTCTCCACGACGCGCTCCACCGCGCCGGTGTTGTCGCGCACCACGCGGCCGTAGCCGCTGGGGTCGTCCAGGATGGCGGTGACCATCGTCGCCGCCGCCCCGCCCTCCTCGTGGGCGGCGACGAGCGCCGCGATCGCCTCGGCGCTGACGAGCGGGACGTCCCCGCTGAGCACCACCACCGGGATCTCGGGGTCGATGGCCTCCGCGGCGGCCTGGACCGCGCCGCCGGTGCCGTTGGCCTCGGGCTGGACCACGAGCCCAACCCCGTCGGGCAGGATCTCCGCGAGGGGCCGGCCGGGAGAGTCGACGACGACGACCCTGCCGGCACCGGCGCGCAGGGCGGCGACGACCGGCCAGAGCCCCATCGGCCGCCCGCAGATCTCGTGGAGGACCTTGGGGGTGTCGGATCGCATCCGGGTGCCCTGGCCAGCGGCCAGGACGAGGACGGTGGGAGCGGTCACCGCAGGAACTGTAGTCCCCGCGGGGCCCGCCGGGAGCGATGCTCGGCGTTCAGCTGGGGGGCAGGGATTCGAACCCCGATTCTCAGGACCAAAACCTGATGTCCTGCCATTGGACGACCCCCCAATGGGATGACGGCGGCGGATGGATCACGGCCAATGGTGGCAGGTCGCGGGCCGGGATGGGGAACGGGCCGGACCGGGGAACGGGCGGGGATGAGGATGTACAAAAACGCGATTTCAGATCCGCGCGATCGCGCGGATCGACCACCCGGGCGCTACGTATACGGTCGACTTCGGCGCGCGGCGCGGCTGACCCGAGCCGCCGGCGCGTCCCGCTACCCGCGCCGCCCGGAGCCGCGCGGCACCCGGCCGCCGCCGGCGCCGGCCTCGGAGGCGGGGCCGCGGGCGGAGGCGATGCCGAGGACCCGCATGGCCTTGAGGCCGAGGCTGAGCTTCTCGCGGCCGTCGCTGGAGCCGACATCCAGCCCGGAGAGCTCCCGGATGCGCTCGAGGCGGTAGTAGACGGTGTGGCGGTGGGTGAAGAGGCGTTGGGCGGTGCCGGCGACGTTGCCGTCGGCGTCGAGGAACGTCTCGAGGGTGGTGACGAGGTCGGTCTCGTACTGCTCGTCGTAGGCGACGAGGGGCTCGACGGTCTCGGCGTAGAAGCGCTGGAGCTCGCGGGGGTTCTCGCTCATGGTCGAGAGCAGCAGCCGGTAGGCGCCGGTCTGCTCGAAGGCCAGCGGCACGTCCTGGCGCTCGCCGTCGCCCCCGCCCGCGGAGCCGCCCGCGCCGGTGCCGCGGCCGTCGGCGACGTTGACGGCGAGCAGCGCCTCGGCGGCGGCGCGGGGAAGCTCGCCGGGATCCTCGGCGATGCGGCTGCGGCCGACGGCGAAGGCGTAGCCGGCGAGACCGGCCTGCAGCTCGCGCAGGACGGCGTCGGCGGCGCGGGCGGCGAGGCCGTCGTCGCCGCCGGGCACGAGCAGGATGACCTCGGCGCCGGCGGCTCCGTCGCGCTCGGCGAGGGCCGCGATGGAGCGGCCGGCGACGGCGCGGGCGCCGCGCTCGACGGCGGCACGGACGCGCTCCCGCCAGCCTTCCTCGGTCGGAGCCTGGGGACGGGCGCGGGCGACGACGACGGTGGCGCCGTCGGAGATCTCCAGCGACAGCTGGCGGGCGCGGGCGAGGATCTCCTCGCCGCCGCCGAGCTCGCGGGCCAGCAGGGCGCGGAGGAACTCGCCGGCGGCCTCCTGGGAGGCGCGGTCGGGGGCGCGGACGCGCTCGACCTCGGAGCCGATGATGGTCAGCAGCAGCCGCTGCAGCGAGGCGGAGGGCTCCGTGCGGGCACGCATGTGCAGCGAGCCGACGACGGCGTCGGCGAGCCGCAGCGGCAGGACGACGACGCGATCGCCCTTTGCCAGCAGGGCGCGCTCGTCGGCGGAGGAGCGGGCGGCGACGGCGAGGGTGGCGCCGGCGGCGTCGGTGACGGCGAGGCTGGCGTCCAGGGCGCGGGCGGCCGCGCGGACGACCTCCGGCAATCCGGCGCCCGACTCAACCGCCTCCGTGACGGCGTCGAGGGCGGCGAGCTCTGTCACGGGCTCAGCCCCAGTAGTAGACGACGGCGAGCCCGATGAGGACGCCGATGCCGACGAGGACGCCGAGGACGTAGAGCGAGAGGACGCCCGCGGCGAGCCGCTCCCAGACGCGGGTATAGGAGGAGAGGGCGGGCCAGAGGATGAGGCCGACGAACAGCGCCAGGCTGAAGACCCCGGCGCAGACGGCGATCAGGTAGGTGAGCTCGGTGGCGCTCATGGGGGCGAATTGTGACGTATCGCGGGGTCAGGCACCCGAGCCGGCTCAGCGCCGGACTCAACACCTGGAGCCACGCCCGGGCTCGGGCTCGAAGCCCACGCCCGGGCTCGGGCCAGGCTCAACACTCGGAGCCCGGGCTCGGCCCCAGGCTCAACGACCGGGCTCGGGGCGGGGCGCGGCGAAGGACGCCGCGACGGGCTCGGCGGCGATCGGCGCCGGCGCCCCCACCCCGGCCCGCCGCGTCGCGAGCTCGGCCACGGCCGCCCTCGCCCGCCGCGGCCCGTCGTCCCCGGCGAAGAGACCCAGCACGGTCGGCCCGGAGCCGCTGACGATGGCCACGTCGGCGCCTGCCCCCCAGGCCAGGGCCAGGGCGGCGTCGATCTCCGGGCACAGCGCCAGGGCGGGCCCCTGGAGGTCGTTGGCCAGCAGCTCCTCCGGGGGCAGGGGGGCGCCGTCGGCCAAGGCCCCGGCCAGGGCCTCGTGGAGCCCGTCGAGCTCGGCCGCGGGCCGTCCGCCGCCGACGCTGTCGGCCTGGGCGTAGACGGCCGCCGTGGAGAGCGACCCGGCGGCGGGCAGGACGAGCACGCCGAGCGGCGCGGAGGGCGGGGGCAGCGCCTCGAGGACCTCGCCGGCGCCGGTGGCGAGCCAGCGCCCGGGCCGGACCTGGGCTGGCACGTCGGCGCCGAGCTGCCCGGCGATTTCGAGCAGCAGCGCCTCGTCGCCCAGGCCCGAGGCGGCCGCCGCCAGCCGCAGGGCGGCGGCGGCGTCGCCGGAGCCCCCGCCGAGCCCGGCGGCGACGGGCACCCGCTTCGCTACCGAGAGCCGCAGGGGCGGCGCCGCCCAGCCGGTCGCCGCCCGAAAGGCCGCCAGTGCCCGGGCGGCGAGGTTCTCCCCGGGCTCGCCGGCGACGCCGGGACAGAGCACGACGTCACCGCCGCCCACTCGCTCCTGCCGATCGGCGACCTCCAGCAGGAGCTCGTCGGCGAGCGAGATCGACTGCATGACGGTGACGAGCCCGTGCCGCCCGTCGGCGCGGGTGGGCCCGAGGAAGAGCCCGAGGTTGATCTTGCCCGGCGCGCACGCCCGCAGCGGCAGATCCGGAGCAGAGGGGCCACCGGCGCCAGGCGCCGGCCGGGGCGGGGACACCGCGGCGGAGCTCCGGTCTTGCGCGTCGTCTCGCCGGGCCGGGGCGACGATGCGCAGCGGGGCGTGGCGGGCGATCGCGTCGAAGTCGGCGTCGAGGTGCAGCAGCGGAGTGTCCGTGCGGATCGCGATCGTGGCGATCAGCAGGTCGGGAGGCCGGCGGATCGTGACGCCTTCGCGACGGCAGACACGGTGGAGCGCCGCGGCGGCCTCGTGGTCGGAGGGCTCTTCGCAGACGAGCAGGCGACAGCGGCCGAGCAGGCGCGTGAGCCTGCGCGCGTGCCCCTCGTCACGCGCCCCGGCGAGCACCTCGAGCAGCACGACGCCGACGATCGCGAGCGGCTGCTGGTCGCGCAGCGCCGCCCGGAGGTACCGGTCGACGGGGCCGTCGGTGGCGCGCAGGTACTCGATCCAGGCCGAGCTGTCGACGAGGATCACGACGCGCGGGGCAGCCAGCCGGAGCGCAGCTCGTCGAGGTCGCCCTCCCAACCGCTGCCGCGCATCTCGAGCGCTTCGCCGGCGCTCATCGGCTCCATGTCGAGCCGGCGCAGGGCGAGATCGATCGCGGCGCGCTTGGTCTTCAGACCGTAGCGCCTCATCACGCGCCCCACGAGACGATCGTCGATCTCGACGTTGGTGCGTGCCATGTGTAGAGCATACACCACCAGCCACGCCCTGGAGACGTCGCCTCAGGCGATGCCCAACAACCCAGCCAGCGCCTGAAACTCGCCCGGCGCGAGTCGCTCGGCGCGGACGTCGGGCGGGTGCCCGAGCCGCGCGAGCGCGGCCCGGACCGCGTCGCCACCGCCGTAATCCAGCTCCAGCGCGCCCCGCAGCGCGTCGGCGTCGTGGCGTCCCGGCCGGGCCAGCGCAAGCGACCGCACCAGGGTCTTGCGTCGATGGGCGAAGGCGTCGGCGACCAGTGTCCGCAACGCCGGGTCCACGCCGGGCCCGGTGCGCCGCAGGACGACCAGCACCGAGTCGACGTTGGGCACGGGGTGAAACACAGTGCGCGGCACGGCCCGCGCGACGCGCACCTCACAGGCGAGCTGGGCCAGCACCGACGGCACCCCGTAGACCCGCGTCCCCGGCGCCGCGGCGAGCCGTTGGCCGACCTCGCGCTGCACCATCGCCACCCAGCGCGTCACCGCGGGCAGCTCGGCGATCGTCCGCAGCAACGCACCCGCCGCCACCCCGTAGGGGAGGTTGGCGACGACCTTGTCCGGACGGGGACGCATCCCGCCGAGGTCCACGTCGAGGGCATCACCCCAGTGCAGGGTGACGTTGGCCCACTCGCCGACGGCATCCAGCAGCGCCGGACGCAGCCGCTCGTCTACCTCGACGACGTGGACGTGGGCGACGCGGTCGGCGAGGTACTCCGAGAGCACCCCCAGGCCGCCGCCGATCTCCAGCACGACGTCGCCCGGCGCCAGCTCGGCGAGACCACCGATGACGCCTAGGATGTTGGAGTCGATCAGGAAGTTCTGGCCGAGCTCCCGGTCGGGTCTGATCGCGAACTGCCGCATCCGGCGCAGCGTGGGCTGAGTCGGCCCGTCAGCCCGCGCGGCGCCCGACTCGGCCCGACCCCCGACGCCGGACCCATCCGACTCGGCCCCACCCCCGACGCCGTGTCCACCGGACTCGCCCGCGCCGCTCACCACCCGAAGACGCGGGCGGCGTTGCGCTCGACGGTGGCGTCGAGCTCCTCCACGGCGACGCCGCGAAGCTCCGCGACGAAGGACGCGGTATGAACGACGAACGCCGGCTGGTTGGGGTGCTTGCGCACCGGCTGCGGCGTGAGGTAGGGGGCGTCGGTCTCCACCAGCAGCAGCTCCTCCGGCACCCGCCGGGCCGCCTCGGCGAGGTCGGCGGCGTTCTTGTAGGTGACGTTGCCCGCGAAGGAGATCGCGTAGCCCCGCTCGACGCACTCCTCCAGCCGCTCGGGCATGGAGAAGCAGTGCATCACGACGCTCACCCCCTCCCCCAGCTCGGCCAGCCGGTCAAGGGTGTCCTCGGTTGCGGCCCGCGTGTGAATCACCAGCGGCTTGCCCACCTCCCGCGCCAACCCGATCTGCGCCGCGAAGGCCCGCTCCTGGTCGGCCCGGGGGGCGTAGTCTCGGTAGTAGTCCAGGCCGGTCTCACCGATCGCCAGGCAGCGCTCATGGGCGGCCAGCGCCCGCAGCTCGGCGAGGTCGGCGTCGTCGAAGCCCCGGGCGTTGTTGGGGTGGCGGCCGATCGCGGCATAAACCTGGGGGAAGTCCTCGGCGGCGGCCAGCGCGCTGCGGCAGGAGGCGCCGTCCATGCCCACCGTCAGGATCCGCCTCACCCCCACCCGAACCGCCTCGGCGACGAGCTCGGCGTTGGGCGGCGCGCAGGAGTCCAGGTGGGTGTGGGAGTCGATCACGCTGTCAGGGCTTCGGGAACAGCGGCTCCAAGCTCCCCACCCGCCGCGCCACCCCCGAGCCGGCGCCGAAGGACGCCGCCGCCAGCGCCCGCTCGGGCGCCCCGAGGGCGTCGAGCAGCCGTTCGCTGCTGACCGGGAGGTAGGGGTGGAGCAGGACGCTCACCACCCGCAAACCCTCCGCGAGCGAAGCGAGCACCCCATCCAAATCCCCCGCCCTCTCGGGGTCTTTGGCAAGTGTCCACGGCGCCCGCTCCTCCACGTAGCGGTTCAGTCGCCGCACCCGTCGCCAGATGACGTCGAGGGCCTGGCTGATCTCGGCGCCGTCGAGCAGGCCGCAGACCTCCTCGGAGAGACCCGCGAAGTCCGCCGCGAGATCGGGGTCGAGCGTCGCGGCGCCGTCGCCGGGCCTCGCACCGTCGCCGCGCGTCGCACCGTCGCCGCGCGTCGCAGGTTCGCCACCCGGCCCCGCCGCCGGCAGCTCCCCCTCTCGGTAGCGGGCGACCATCGCCAGGGTGCGGCTGGCGAGGTTGCCGTACTCGTTGGCCAGCTCGGCCTCGTAGCGGGCCTCGAAGCCGGCCGCCGACACCGAGCCGTCACGGCCGAAGGAGACCTCGCGGAAGCAGTAGTAGCGCAGGGCGTCCGAGCCGAAGTCGTCGATGATCGCGAAGGGGTCCAGGACGTTGCCCAGGGACTTGCTCATCTTCTTGTCGTCCATCAACAGGAAGCCGTGGACGAAGACGTGACGCGGCAGCTCCAGCCCGGCCGCCATCAGCAGGGCCGGCCAGAAGACGGTGTGAAACTTGAGGATGTCCTTGCCGATCAGGTGAAACGAGGCCGGCCAGAACTTCTCGGTGAGGTCCTCCCCGGGGCGTGCGTAGGAGAGAGCCGTCACATAGTTCAGGAGGGCGTCGAACCAGACGTAGAAGACGTGATCGGGGTCCCAAGGCACCGGCACCCCCCAGCTGATCTTGGCGCGGGTCAGTGACACGTCCTGGAGGCCCTGGGCGACGAACGACCTGGCCTCGTTGAAATGGTGAGAGGGCAGCACGAAGTCGGGGTGCTCCGTGCTCTCCGAATACAACCGTTCCAGCGGCTCCTGAAAACGGGAGAGGGCGAAGAACCAGTTCTCCTCACTCTCCTCCACCAGCGGGATCTCGTGAATCGGACACGTCTTGCCCGGCCCGATCTCACTGTCGGACTTGAAGTCCGCGCAGCGCGGGCAGTACCAACCCTCGTAGAGCCCCCGGTAGACGTAGCCGTTGTCGTTGACCCGCCCCAGGATCTCCTGGACCCCGGCGACATGTCGGGGGTCGGAGGTGCGGATGAAGAAGTCGTTGGACGCCCCCAGCTCGGCCACCATCGCCCGGAAGCGGGCCGAGTTGCGATCGGCGAGCTCCTGCGGGCTGACACCCTCGCGCTCCGCCGCCAACGCCACCGGCTCCCCGTGCTCGTCGGTGCCCGTCAGGAAGAACACCTCCTCCCCCCGCTGGCGCATGTGCCGGGCGAGGATGTCGGCCGCCAGCGTCGTGTAGGCATGGCCCAGATGGGGGGCGGCGTTGACGTAGAAGATGGGTGTCGTCACGTAGAACGGCATGGCGACGCCCCAGGCTAGCGGCTCGCGGCCGCCGCCTCGCGACGGCCGGCCCCGACCCTTCCCGGCCCCACCCCGGCCCTCCCCGGCCTCACCCGCGATCGGTGAGCCCGCGGTAGAGCTCGTTGGCGCCGACCCCGGTGAGCCGGGCCACGACGCCCGCCGCGGGCCGCGCCCGGGCGCCGGCGTCGACGAGCTCCCGCAGAGCCGACAGCGCCTGCCCCCGGTCGGCCGAGGCCGGGGGGGCGGCGCCGACGACAAGCACGATCTCTCCCCGCGGGGGCTCCCCCGCGTAGTGCGCCGCCAGCTCCGCCGCCGGACCCCGGCGGACTTCCTCGTGCAGCTTCGTCAGCTCCCGGCACACCGCCGCCGAACGCCCGGGGTCGACCTCGGCGAGCACCGCCAGCGTCCCCCCCAACCGCCTGGGCGACTCGAAGGCGACGAGGGTCTCGGCGTTTGCCTCGAGCAGCTCGCGCAGCTCGCCGCGGTGGCGCGGGAGGAAGCCCGCGAAGCACCACCGCCGCGGCGGCAGGCCGGAGACGACGAGGGCGCTCACGGCGGCGCTGGGCCCCGGCAGCGCCTGCACCGGAACCCCCGCCGCGACGCTCGCCCGGACCAGCTCGTAGCCGGGGTCCGAGACCAGCGGGGTGCCGGCGTCGGAGACCAGCGCCACCCTCGTCCCGGCCAGCATCCGCGCCACCAGCCCGCCGGCCCGGGCGCGTTCGTTGTGCTCGTGCAGGCTGACCAGCTCGGCGGCGACGATCCCGTGGCCCTGCAGCAGCCGCTGGGTGTGGCGGGTGTCCTCGCAGGCCACCACGTCGGCCTCCCCAAGCTCCCGGAGGACCCGGAGCGTGACGTCTTGGAGGTTGCCGATCGGGGTGGCGCACACCACCAGGCAGCCTCCCGGGAATTCCGTCGCGGCGTCGTGGCCACCGGCCTCGACGCCAACGTCGGCGGCCTCGTCGTCACCCGCCTCCGCGTCGACGTCGGCCCCCGGCCTCACCGCCGACGGACCGCCAACCTGCAGGCTTTCGTCCCCCACTCGGCCAATATAGAGAGCGTCGATGCCCCCGGATACCGACTCCAGACCCAAATACACCCGCTACCGCGCAGGCCGTCGCATCCTGCCGGGCGCCGCCGACGCCGGACGCGAGCCCGGCTCGGGCCCCCTGCTCGACGACTCCGGCGCCGGCCGTCGAACGGGCCGCGGGCGGCGCGGCCCCGGGGACCCCGACCGCCCCGGCGGCCCCGGCGGCCCGAGCCGCCCCGGCGACTCCGGCGGTTCGTACCGCCCCGGCGACCCCGGCGGCCGGGCCCTCTACACGCCGTCCCGCTGGCGCGAGCGGCTGACGCCCAAGCGGATCGCGCTCGGCGTGCTGGCGGTGGTGGTCGGCTGGCTGGCGCTTTCCCTGGTGCTCTTCCTGGTGAGCTCGCATCTAGAGCGGGTCTCACCCCCCTCGGACGTCGCCGGCGAGCTGGAATCGGCGGGGCCGCTGCTGACGTCGGCCAACAACGTCCTCATCCTCGGCTCCGACAAACGCCAGAAGGACAGCAGGGAACCGGGGGCCGACATCAACGGGCCGAGCCGGTCGGACACGATCATGCTGATCCGCACCGGCGGCGGCCACGCCGCCCGGCTCTCGATCCCCCGGGACACGGTCATCGAAATCCCCGGCCACGGCCTGCAGAAGATCAACGCGGCCTACGCCTTCGGGGGTCCGGCGGAGTCGATCTCGGTGATCAAGCACTACCTGGGGGTCCCCATCAACCATCTGGTGGAGGTGAACTTCGAAAACTTCCCGGCCCTGATCGACGCGATGGGCGGGGTCACCTACACCGGGGGCTGCGTCGTCTCGAAGCTCGACGGGGGCTCCGCCGACGGCGGCTTCACCCTGCGGCTTCCCGCCGGCACCCACCACCTCGACGGCCGGGAAGCGCTGGCGCTGGCCCGCACCCGGGAGAACCTCTGCCAGCCCGACGAGACCGACATCAACCGCGAGGAGCACCAGCAGGCGCTGTTCGAGGACATGCAGTCGCAGCTGCTCTCCCCGTCGAGCTTCCTGCGGCTGCCGCTGATCGCCTGGAACGCCCCGCCGGCGATCATCTCGGACATGAGCGGCCCCGAACTGCTCGAGCTCTTCGGCGCCCTGGCGGTGGGCGGCTCGACGCCGACCCGGGTGCTGACGCCTACCGGCCAGATCACTCTGCCCGACGGCGAAGAAGGGCTGACGATCACCGAATCGGCCAAGCACGCCGACGTCGCCCGGTTCATGGCGGGGTGAGCCCGCCCCGGCGCGAGCGCCGGCGTCGCGGTTCATGGCGACACGAGCCGCCGACCGCCGCCGTCCACGGCGCGACGAGCCGCCGTCCACGGCGCGACGAGCCGCCGAGTGCAGCCGTCCGTGGCACGACGAGCCGCCGCGGATGCCGCCGTCTCAGCCCTTGGCGGCGACGGGCTCTGACTTCTTGCCCTTGGAGCCGGCGGCCTTGGCGTCGCCGCCTGACTTGCTCTCCGCGGACGTCGAGCTCTTGCCAACGCCGTCCTTGGCGGAGCCATCCTTGCCGCCATCGCCGCCCCCGCCGGCGTCCTTCTCGCCGCCGCCGCCGCCCCCCTCGCCCGAGGAGGACCCCTCCCCGGAGGCGGCGCTTTCGCGCTGGCGCTTGCGGGTGCCGTAGTCGGTGTTGTAGAAGCCCTTGCCCTTGAAGTGGACCGCCGGGGGATGCAGGACGCGCTGGACCTCGACCCCGGTCTCGGGATCGTGTGTCAGGGGGTCGTCGGAGAAGGACTGGACGACCTCGAAGGTGCTCCCGTCTGGGCGCCGGTACTCGTAGATTGGCATCGGGCGGCGATTATAGGAGGGTGTCGCGTCCCCGCGGCCTAGTCCGCCAGCAGCGCCCGGACGGCGGTGATCCCGGCGCTGATGGTGCCGGCGAAGTCGCGGTCGGGCTCGGTGAGCATCCGCAGGGCGAAGCCGTCGCCGAGGGAGAAGAGGATCTCGGCGATGGCCTCGGGCTCGGCGTGGAGGCGGACGACGCCCTCGTCCTGGGCCTGTGTCAGCATCCCGGCGACCTGCTCGCGCATGCCCTGCATGAGCGCGGCGTACTCGGCGGCGATGTCCTCGTTGCGGCGGGAGAGGGTGAAGAGCTCGAAGAGGAGGGTCACGAACTCGGGGTCCTCGCGGATGACCTCCTGGAGCTGCTGGGCGAGGAGCCCGATGAAGTCGTCCGCGGTCTGGGCGCCGGCGAGCTGCGACCGCAGCCGCTCCATGCGCAGCTGGCAGTCGCGGCGGACGGCCTCGACGAGGAGCTGCTCCTTGGTCCCGAAGTAGTAGTGCAGCAGGCCCCGGGAGACCCCGGCCTCGCGGGAGACGCGCTCGAAGGTCGAGCCGGCGGTGCCGTGCTGGGCGACGCTGCGGCGCATCGCCTCGACGATGCGCTGGGCCTTCTCGCCGGACAGCGACTTCGTCGCCCGCCCACCCCGGGAGCGGGTCTGCACAGCGCTCGCCATCGCCGCCCTGGAGTGCTCGCCCGGTCTCGTCCGCGGCTCAGGCGGCCGGGGCGCCGACGGAGCTCGGCGCCTCCTGGGCGGGCATGGTGGTCGAGCTGTAGTCGAACTCCTCCTCGGCGCCGAAGAGGAGGTCGAGGACCTTGGAGCGCAGGCCTTCGCTGAGCGCCAGGGCGAGGACGCCGGCGACGACGGCCAGCAGCAGCGTCCGGCCGAAGCCACCGCGGCGGCGACGGCGCCGGGGGGGCTCCTTGAGGGCGTCGCCGACGGTCTGCAGGGTGACGAGCACCTCGGCGAGCTCGCGCTGGAGCTTGCGGTCCTCGAGCAGGGAGCGGGCGACGGGTTTGCCGTTGCTCATCCGCCCGTAGGCGCTGCGCGCGGTGCGGTACGCCGAGAGCAGGCTCTCGCGCAGGTCCTCGTCCTCGAGGAGCCTCCTGACGTACTGGTTCTGCTGGGCCGCGCGAGCCGCGGCCGAAGCCTTGCCGATGTTGTCCTTCGCCGCCATGCGGACCACCGCCTTGCTCGAGAGCTTTGCCTTCCGGCTCTCCAATATACCCCCAGCCGCCGGGCGCGTACTCGCCAGGGCCGTTCAGGCGTGCAGCGCGGCCTGTTCCTGAGCGGTGGGGAAGGCCCAGGTCGCCCGGGGGCGGTCCTGGCGGAAGACGAAGCGCAGCTGCTGGGGCGGCTTGAGCTGGGCGGCGTCGGGGCGGAAGGTGGCGCAGGGCTCCGCCAGCTCCAGGGCGCAGAGCATGTTGCGCCGGAAGTAGCACTCCTCACACGTCACCTTGCGCGCCGCCCGCGCGCCGTTCTGCCTCTTGGCCAAGGTCGCTCCCCGTCCGGTCGATGTCTTCGTGTTGCCGTCCCGCGGGACTCCACGGCACGGGCTCCGTCGCCTCGGCCGGCGGATATCGTCTGACCTTCCCTCTCCGTATCCGCCGGGCGTGGCGAGAGCAGGATCAAAGCACCCCGCGGCGCCGGCCACAACCGGCCTTTTCGCAAATCGCAGGGAATTTCGTTTCCTACCCGGAAAGAGCTGGCGGAAAGTCACTTTCCTGTGACAAGGACGGCGGGAGGGCGCATTTTGCGCCGATCTTCACCCCAGCCCGAGGTCGCGCTCGGCGCGGTCGCAGACGTGGCGGGCGATGGCCAGCGACGAGGTGGCCGCCGGGGAGGGGGCGTTGCGGACGTGCAGGGCGCGGTCGGTGAGGGAGAAGGCGAAGTCGTCGACGAGGGCGCCGTCGCGGGCGAGGGCCTGGGCGCGGACGCCGGCGAACGCCGGCTCGACGTCGCCGAGCCGCAGCTCCGGGACGTAGCGGGCGGCGGCCCCCACGAAGGCCGCCCTCGACGCGGCGAGCCTGATTTCCTGGGCGCCGCTGCGCCACCAGCGGGCGAACATCCTCCAGGTGCCCGGCCAGGTGGCGGTCTCCCAGAGGTCGCGACCCGTGAGCTGCCGCAGGTCGTAGGCGTCGCGGGCGCCGGCGGGGAGGGCGGTGGGACCGACGAGGACGTCGCCGTCCAGGCGACGGGTGAGGTGGACCCCGAGGAACGGCAGGGCGGGGTCGGGGACGGGGTAGATCAGGGTCTGGACGAGACGGGCCCGCTCGGGGACCAGGCGCAGGTAGGCGCCGCGGAAGGGCACGATGCGCGGATCGGGGTCGGCCCCGGAGGCGACGGCGAGGCGGTCCGACCAGGCGCCGGCGCAGACGATTGCGTGGCTCGACTCCGTCACCCCCCGGCTGTGGGCGATGCGCAGGCGGCGCCCGACGGCGTCGAGGCGGTGGACGGCGCAGCCGGTGGCGATGACGGCGCCGGCGGCCACGGCGTCGCGGGCGTAGGCGCGGGCGACGGCGGCGAAGTCGACGACGCCGGTCGCCGGGGAGTGGAGCCCGGCGATCCCCCGGGCGTGGGGCTCGAGCGCCTGGATGCCGGC
>DATKPO010000050.1:0-26611 GCA_035524055.1 Solirubrobacteraceae bacterium | reverse complement strand
CACTCCCACACCCGCACGGCCCCCTACCCATCCCAGACGGACATCAACTTCGCCGCCCACTGGCCCGGCGTGGAGTGGCTGATCGTCGGCCTCGCCGACGGCCCCGCCGCGGAGGTGCGCTCCTACCTCATCGAGGACGGCCGCGTGCAGGAGGTGGAGCTCTGAGTCTGGGCGCTCGCGGCGCGCGGCTGCCGCCGGACCAGCGAGAGCTATGAGGCGCTCGCGCTCGCCGGCGCGGGCGAGCGCTAGACCAGCGCCGGCTGGCGGCTCAGGCCGCCGGCCTCGCGCGTGATCGCCTCGATTTCCTCCGAGGCGCGGTAGAACTCGTCGTCGGAGAGCACCGGGGTGCCCTCGAAGGGGAGGTCGCGCTGGAGCTCGAGCCAGGAGTGGCAGCCGAGGTACTCCTCGCGCACCTTCACCGTCACCGGGCGCGGGATGCGGTAGGTGCGCAGCAGCAGCACGTGCAGCGGGTGGCGCGGCTTCCACGCGAGCCGCTTCTCGGCGTAGTCCGGGGTCCACACGTAGAAGGGGGAGAGGGCGTCCACGCAGCGGGGGTCGTTGATCGTGAAGTGCCCGGCGACCTCGGCCCAGGCGCGGATCCGCACCCGATCGGGCTGCTGCAGGCTGCCGTCGGCCGCCAGCGCCTGCAGCGAGGGCTCGCCGTCGTTCCACACGCCCTCCTCCAGTGCCCGGCGCAACTCCGGCTGATGGGATTCCCTTACCAGATCGTTGCGCTGGTGATCGAAGGTGGGGTAGAGGAAGAAGCGGTCGTGCTCGAGATGGAAGTGCTTCTCGGGTTCCCGGATGCCGCCCTTGCGTAGGGTGATGAGCTGCTCTCCTTCGGCGAGAGCGCGGACGGTGACCGCCCATTCCTTCAAAGCGATTGGCATAGCGATAGGGGGGGACGAGGCTTGTGGCCGTGGACGCGGAACAGACCTGTTGCGCCCGGAGGGAGCGAGCGGCGGGTCCCCTTAAAGATACGAAATCCTAGAGAAAATCCCAAATCCCCTGCAAATGGGCTTGTTTTTGGCCGTGGGAAGTGGGGCGGGGTGTTTCTATCGGCACGCGTCCGGTCCGCCTCGGGCCGCCGCGGGCCGGTCTCCCGCCGCGCCCGACCGGTCCCGGGCGACACCTACAGCTCGCGTCCCGCCAGACCCTCGACGGCCTCGATCAACGCCGCGTAGTCGCGCTCGCCGTGGCCGCGGCCGGCGGTCGCCGTGAGCAGGTCCCGGGCGTGGCCCGCCGCCGGGAACGGCACTCCGGCGGCCTGGGCTTCCTCCAGGCACAGCCGGACGTCCTTGAGCAGGTGGTCGGTCTTGAACAGCGTCGTGTAGTCGTGGTCGCGCATCGCCGGCGCCTTGAGCGTCAGCTGCGCCGAGCCCCCCGAGCCGTTGGCGCAGACCCGTTCGAGGGCGTCGAGATCGACGCCCGTCGCGCGCGCCAGCAGCAGCGCCTCGGCCAGCGCCGCCGCGTTGGCCGCGCCGAGGGCGTTGTTGATCAGCTTCAGCATCGCCCCCTGGCCGCGTCCGCCGACGTGGACGATGACCTCGCCCATCGCCTCCAGCAGCGGTCGCGCCCGGGTGAAGTCGGCGGGCTCGCCGCCGACCATGATCGTCAGCGTCCCCGCCTGCGCCCGCGGCGCCGAGCCCGTCACCGGGGCATCGAGCATCGCCACCCCGCGCTCCGCGAGCGCCGCCCCGACGGCCCGGGTCTCGCTTGGCGCGATCGTCGTCATGTCGACGCACAGCAGGCCCGGCCGGGCGGCCTGGGCCGCGCCGTCGGGGCCGAGCAGCACGGCCTGCACCTGGGGGCCGTCGACGACCATGCTCACCACCACGTCGCTCTGCCCCGCCACCTCCGCCGGCGTCGCGCAGACGCGCGCGTCGTGCTCCCGCGCCCAGCGCTCGGCCTTGCCAGGGGTGTGCGTCCAGACGCTCAGCGGGAAGCCCGCTTGGCGCACGTTGGCCGCCATCCGCGAGCCCATGATGCCGAGGCCGAGAAAGCCGATGCGTTCAGGCATGGCCATATCCTCCTCCACCGGGGGTCTCGATGCGCAGCAGGGCACCCGCCGGCAGCGTCCCGCTCGTCTTGCCCGGCAGGGGCCGTCCGTCGAGCAGATCGCGCCCGGGTGCGCCGGGCTGGCCGCCGTCGGCGCCCGGCGGGGCGTGGCGGCGGCGCTCGGAGATCAGCGAGAACCGCAGCTCGCGCAGCGCCCGCAGCTCGCGCACGACGCCGTCGCCGCCGCGGTGGGCGCCCGCCCCGCCCGACCCGCGGCGCACGGCGTAGCGCTCGACGCGCAGCGGGAACTCCCGCTCCAGCGCCTCCACCGGGGTGTTGAGGGTGTTGCTCATCGCCACGTGCACCCCGGTGGGGCCGTCGGCGTCGGCGCACGCCCCCTGGCCGCCGCCGAGGGTCTCGTAGAAGCTGAAGCGCCCGTCGCCGAGGGTGAGGTTGTTCATCGTCCCCTGGCCCAGCGCCCGGCCGAAGGCGGCCAGCACGAGGTCGGCGACGCGCGAGGAGGTCTCGACGTTGCCCGCCGCCACCGCCGGCATCCGCTCGGGGGGGAGCGCGGCGGTCCTCGCGTCGCGCGTCGTGGCGGTCCTCGCGTCCGGTGGTGCGGCCGCGTCCGGTGGCGCCCCCGCGTCCGGTGGCGCGCCCGCCTCCGGCGCCGCGCCGGCGTTGAGGATGCAGCCCGGCGGCACCCGCACGTCGATCGGCCGGTAGGCGCCCGCCGAGGGCGGGATGTCGGGGTCGGTGAGGACCCGCACCGCGAAGTAGCAGGCCGAGCGGGTCACGGCCAGCGGGCAGTTGAGGTTGCCCGGATCGAGTCCGGCGCTGCCGGCGAAGTCCAGGACGAGGCGCTCGCCGGCCACCGTCGCCCGCAGCCGCAGCTCGATGTCGCCGGCGATCCCCTCCAGCACGTCGCCGACCTCGCGGGTACCGTCGGGGAGCGCCGCCAGGCAGGCGCGGGTGCGCCGCTCGGCGTAGTCCAGCACGGCGTCCGTCGCCTCGCGCAGGCGCTCGGCCCCGACCCGCCCCTCCAGCTCCCGCAGGCGCCGGGCGCCGACGGCGTTGGCGGCCAGCTGCGCTCGCAGGTCGGCTCGGCGCTCGCCGGGCTGGCGCATCCTCGCCACGACCTCCGCGATCGCGGCCTCGTCGACCGGGCGCGGGGAGATCACGACGCCCTCCTCGGCCAGGGTCCGGCTGTCGGCGGGCATCGAGCCCGGCACCCGCCCGCCGACGTCGGCGTGGTGGGCCCGGCTGGCGGCGAAGCCGATGAGCGGCCCGCGCCCGCCGGCGGTGGGGGCGCCGCCGGCGAAGACAGGCGTGATCACGGTGATGTCGGGCAGGTGGGTCCCGCCGGCGAAGGGGTCGTTGAGCATCCACGACACCCCCGGGGCGTGGCGCTCGCCGAGGACGGCCGCAACCGCCGCCGGCATCGCGCCGAGGTGCACCGGGATGTGCTCGGCCTGCATCACCATCTCCCCGTCGGCGTCGAACAGCGCCGTCGAGCAGTCGCGGCGCTCCTTGATGTTCGCCGAGTGGGCCGAGCGGATGAGGACGGCGCCCATCTCCTCGCACCCCGCCCGCAGCGCCCCCGCGACGACCTGGAGCTCGATCGGGTCGATCACGCCGCGCCGCTCCCCTCGCGCCGCGCCGCGCCGCTCCCCTCGCGCCGCGCCGCTCCGCTCCCCTCGCGCCGCGGCGCCGAGATAGCGCAGGCGCGCCGTCCCGTGCTCGTCGACGGTCCCGGCCCAGTCCGCCGGCACCAGCAGCGTGGACTCCGGCAGGGCGCAGATCGCGGGTCCCCGGACCTCGGTGCCCGCCGGCAGCTCCCCCCGCAGCAGCTCGGCCCCCAGCTCGTGCCCGTCGAGGACGACCCGCCAGGGCTCGCGCCGCGGTGCGCTCGCCGCCGGCGCCGGCGCCGCCAGCCGCGGGGCGGGCGGCGCGGCGCCCCAGGCGCGCACCCGGATCGTGACCAGCTCGACCTCGCCGTCGGGGTCGCGGTAGCCGTAGCGCCGCTCGTGCTCGGCGGCGAAGGCCTCCCGCAACGCCGCCGGGTCGGCCGGCTCGGGCAGGCGCTCGACGGCGAGCTCGAAGGACTGGCCGCGGTAGCGCAGCTCGTAGGCGACCTCGATCCGCTCCGCCTCGACGCCAAGCTCGGCGCGGGCGCGGCGGGCCAGGGCGCTGCGCTCCCGTGCGACCCGCTCGGCCTGGAAGTCGGCGCCGGCCAGCATCACGGTGCGGGCCGCGTCCCGCCGCGGGGCGGTGGCGGCGAGGCCGAGCGCGCACAGGACGCCCGCCGTCCGCGGGCAGAGGATCCGCTCGATGCCGAGCTCCCGCGCCAGCGCCGCGGCGTGCAGCGGGCCGGCGCCGCCGAAGGCCAGCAGGGCGAAGCCGCGCGGGTCGAGGCCCCGCTCGACGCTGACGAGGCGCAGCGCCCCCAGCATCTCGGCCTCGGCGACCCGCACGATGCCCTCGGCGCACGCCGTCTCGCCCAGGCCGAGCTCAGCCGCGAGCGCGGCCACGGCGCGCCGGGCGGCTGCGCGGTCGAGCGCGAGGACGCTCGCCGGGAGGCGGCCGAGGAGGAGGTTGGCGTCGGTCACCGTCGGCAGCGTCCCGCCGCGGCCGTAGCAGGCGGGACCCGGCTCGGCTCCGGCTGAGTGAGGGCCGACCCGCAGGGCGCCGCCGGGGTCGCGCCAGGCGATCGAGCCGCCCCCGGCGCCGACGGTGTGGATGTCGAGCGCGGCCAGCGCCAGCGGCCGGCCCGCCACCGAGCTCTGGGCGGTCTCCTGGACCTGCCCGTCGCGGATCAGGCAGACGTCGCAGGAGGTGCCGCCCATGTCCAGGCACAGAGCGTCCCGCTCGCCGGCCAGCCCGGCCAGCAGCTGTGCCCCGCGGACCCCGCCGGCGGGCCCCGAGAGAACGGTCAGCGCCGCGTGGGCTCCCGCCCTGCCGGCGTCGGTGAGGCCGCCGGCGGACTGCATCACGACGGGTCGCGCCAGTCCGATCTCCTCGGCCTCCCGGCAGAGCCGCCGCAGGTAGGCGCCGAGCAGCGGCGACAGGGCGGCGTCGATCTCGGTGCTCGCCGCCCGCTCGAGCTCGCGAAAGGTCCCGACGAGGTCGTGGGAGAGCGAGACCGCCACCCCGGGCAGCTCCCGGGCGAGCAGGTCGCCCAGCAGCCGCTCGTGCTCGGGGTGGGCGTAGGAGTGCAGCAGCGCCACCGCCACCGCCTGGGGTCGCGCGTGCGCGACGCGCGCAAGCAGCGCCCCGGCCGCCTCGGGGTCGAGCGCCTTCAGCGGACCTTCGGGCGTCATCCGCTCGGGCGCCCCGAAGCGCAGCTCCGGCGGCGCCAGCGGCGGCGGCGCCGCGGCACACAGCTCGTACAGTCGCGGGCGCGCCTGGCGGCCGAGCTCGACGACGTCCTCGAAGCCCTCCGTGGCGATCAGCGCCGTCCGCGCCACCCGGCCCTCGAGCAGCGCGTTCGTCGCCACCGTCATCCCGTGCGCGAAGCGCTCGACCTCGCTCGGCCGAGCCCCGGCGCGCTCGAGCACGGCGCGCACCGCCGCCAGCACCCCCCGCGACTGCTCCGCCGGCGTGCTCGGCACCTTCGCGGTGTGGATGCCCGGCCCGACCTGCCCGCCGGCGACCAGCACCGCGTCCGTGAAGGTGCCGCCGACGTCCACGCCGAGGAGCATCCCTGGAGACTAGCCAGGGGGTCGCGGCGTCCGATGGCTGGTCTGTTTGGGATCGTCCGCGCGGCGCCGCGCCGCCACGGGCGCGCGGGGGCGGGACCTCCATGTCCCGCCATCTCGCCATCTCGCCGGCTCAGGCGGCCAGAGGTTCGCGGTCCTCGGTGTCCGCCAGGTGCTGATGGGAGGGGCAGTAGCCGTTGTGCGCCAGCGGCGTCCGCTGGCAGGCCGCGCCCTTGCGCGTCGTCGCCCGGCACTGCAGCGGCTGGTCGCTGACAGAGGCGTACGCCGCCTGCGGATCGGCCGCCAGATAGCGCTGGGCGAGGTCGATGTAGTGGAAGACCACCCGATGGACCCGCTCCTGGGCGCTCATCGGGAAGTAGACCCTGATGTCCCCGAACAGCGTCCGGGCGGGGTGTGCGAAGTAGTGGCGGTCAGTCGCCAGCCGTTCGATCGCGGCCTCGCAGGCCCGCAGGACGTGCGCGTGGCTCTCGTCGCAGCCCGCCGCGTTGCCGCGGTGGGCGCTCGTGGGAGCGGCTACGTAGGGGGCCAGCTCCCGATATATGGCTCTGCTGAACTGATACATGGCGACCCCCAACGCCTCCTTCTCTGCTCCGTGGCTCTACAAAGGCCTGTCCTTGAACCCAGGCTCCTGTCTGCTTACCCCTCCCGCCAATGCATTCACCTCTTCAGAAACACATCCGTCGCGACAAAAGACCTAAAGATCTCCGAAGACATCCGACGAGCCGCATCGCCGAGTGGGCCCAAACGCTCTTCACGGATGCCCCGCGGGAGCGAGTATCGAGGGCGCATATAAAGCCCGCACGAGAGGCCTGTTAAGCGCGTATTAACCCTGGCCGCGTATGGCGGCGGGGCCCGGCTCTCGGTCCGGGCCGGGCTCTCCGTCTGGGCCGGGCTCTCCGTCTGGGCCGGGCTCCCGGTCCGGGCCGGGCTCTCGGTCTGGGCCGGGCTCTCGGTCTGGGCCGGGCTCCCGATCTAGGACCAGCTCTCCCACGTCAGGTGGTCGCTCTCGTCGACCACCACGTGGCGGTGCTCCAGCGCCGGGTCGGGGCCGGGATGATCCACGCGCCGGTGCGCCCCGCGGCTCTCCTCCCGCGCCAGTGCGCAGCGTCCGATCAGCCGCGCCAGGGGGTGGGGCTCCTCGCTGAGGCGCCGCAGGCCCTCCGGCGTGCGCTCGATGCCGGCCTCGCGCCACAGCGCGGCCCGTGTCCCCGCGTCGGCCTCCGGCGGGCTGGGCTGGTGGGCGAGCTCGGCCAGCGCCTGCGCGTTCGCCGGCGGGGGAGAGGGCTCCCGCAGCGCCGCCGCCGCCGCGCGGCGGGCGAACACGAAGCACTCGCTCAGCGAGTTCGACGCCAGCCGGTTCGCCCCGTGCAGCCCGGTGCAGGAGGCCTCGCCGACCGCGTAGAGGCCGGGCACCGAGGAGCGCGCCTGCAGGTCGGTCGCGATCCCGCCCATCATGTAGTGCGCCGCCGGCGCCACGGGTATCAGCTCCCGGGTCGGGTCAAGGCCCGCCTCGCGCAGCGCGCCGACCACGTTGGGGAACAGCGCCGGGTCGATCCCGCGCATGTCCAGGCCGACCGACCGCGCCCCGGTCCGAGCGAGCTCTGCCTGGATGGCTCGCGAGACCTCGTCGCGCGGCGCGAGCTCGTCCACGAAGCGCTCGCCGTCGGGGCCGTGCAGCGTCGCCCCCTCGCCGCGGATCGCCTCGGTGACGAGGAAGCCCTCGCGGCCGCGCACCCCGATCACCGCCGTCGGGTGGAACTGCAGCATCTCCAGGTCCGCCAGCCGCGCGCCAAGGGCATGCGCCAGCAGAAGCCCCACGCCCTGCGAGCCGGGGGGGTTCGTCGTGCGTGCCCACAGCGCGGCCGCGCCTCCGCTTGAGAGAACCACCGCTCGCGCCCCCACCACGCGTCCGTCCTCGCAGCGCAGGCCGCGGCAGCGCACCCCGTCCGCCGTCCGCAGCGGCCACAGGGCATCGGCTCGCGCGCTCTCCAGGACCGCTATGCGCGGCTCCTCGGCCACCACCGCCGAGAGCTGGCGCAGCATCCGGCGGCCGGTCGCGCTGCCGCCGGCGTGCACCACCCGCCGCACCGAGTGCCCGCCCTCCAGGCCCAGCGCGAGCCGCCCGAAGCGATCCGCGTCGAAGCGCACCCCGAGCGCCTGCAGCTCGCGGACGCACTCCGGCGCCTCCGCCACGAGCACCTCGGCCGCCGACCGGCGCACCGCGCCGCGGCCGGCTCGCTCGGTGTCGCGCAGGTGCAGCTCGGGACTGTCGTCGGCCGCCAGCGCCGCCGCCAGGCCGCCCTGCGCCCAATAGCTCGCCGTCTGCGCCAGCGGCGCCGCCGATATCAGCGCCACCCGCGCCCCCGCCCGGGCCGCTCGCAACGCCGTGTAGAGGCCGGCCGCGCCCGCCCCGACAACGGCGACGTCGACCTCGAGATCCGGGCTTCGCGCCCCCCGCGCCTGCGCCATCCCGTCCGTGGCCTAGTGGCTTGGGCCCGTCAACGCCACCAGGGCGATCGTCAACCCCGCCAAGGCCAGGACCATGATCGCGCTCAGCATGAGCACAGGGACTCGCCACCGCGGCGTCGCCGCCAGGCGCGTCCGCGCCGCCGCGCCGCAGCGCAAACACCAATCCTGCTCGGCGGCAAGCGGCGCCGCGCACAACGGGCACCCCTCCCGCGCCGGTCTCGTCGCCTGCGCGCTCACTGCCCGCGTTCCCCCGGCCGCAGGATCTCCGTCGGCCGGTCGTCGGCCCCCGTGGCGGGTGCCGGCCCGGCTGGCGTCGCCGGGGGGCCAGGCGTGGTCGCGGGCCCTGCGGCGGGGGCGCCGAGGGACGTCGCGGGCGTCGCCGGAGGCGCCGGTGTCGCCGCGGGCGGGTCGGGCGGCGCCGGTGTCGCCGCGGGCGGCGCTGCCGCGATGGCTGGCAAGGGGTTCGGCGGTGGCGCCGGTGGTCCGCTTGACGCGGCCGGGACCGCCTGGGCCGGGGCAGCCGGTGTGGCGGCCGCACCGATCGGCCGGTCCGCGTGGCGGTCGATCGCGAGGCCGCAGGCCGGGCAGAAGCGATCCTCGCTGCCGTGGATCGCGGCGCAGCGGGGGCAGGCGGCGATGCCGGCCTCGCGCAGCACCGTCACGGGGTGGCGGTCTGCCAGCGCCGCCTCCAGGGCACGGAGCTCGGTGTCGACGGCACCGAGCAGCGCGAGCTTCGCGGCGACGAGCTCGTCGTGGCGCTCGCCCATGCGCTGCATCTCGAAGACCAGGCCGCCGAGGTCGCGGTAGCCGAGCTCTCGGGTCTTGCGCAGGAAGCGCAGCCGCCGCCGCATCCGTCCGCGCGCCGCGAAGCCCGGCTGCTCCTCCTGGACCGGATCGGCTTCCGCCTGCGACGCGACCCCGACGGGCTCCGAACTCGTGCCTTGCGCGTCCATCGACTCGTCCATGCTACCCGTCGCGCTCCCCGCCATGCTCATCCAGCGCCGCGCGCCAAGCCTGGGCGAGCGCTGCCGCCATTCGGATCGAGGAGAACCGCTCCGCCCGCTCGCGTCCCCGAACGCGCGGATCCGCGTCCCCCAGATGCGGCTCCAGCGCCGTCCGCCAGCGCGCCGGCTCGAACGGCTCGCAGAGCGTGCCCGCCAGATCGTTCAGCGCCTCTCGGTGCACGCCGACTGGGGTCGCCAGCACCGGCACGTCGCAGGCCAGGGCCTCGAGCACCGCCAGGCCGAAGCCCTCGCGCTCGGAGGTCACGAGGACGGCGTTGGCGGCGTTGATCCACAGCGGCACCCGCTCCGGCGCGACTCCCCCCAGGGTCAGGAGGCGGGGTGGGCTCGCAAGCGTCCTCACCAGTGCCTGGGCGCGGTCGAAGCGCTTCTCCGGGCGCCCCGGGTCGGCCGGGAACAGCAGGCAGGGCCGCTCCGGGTCGAGCCCGAGCTCCGCCCGTGCCCGCGCCCGCGGCAGCGGGCGGAAGCGAGTCATGTCCACGCCGCAGGGCAGCACCAGCGCCCGCCGGCGGGCCGCGGCTCCCGGCAGCTCGCCCGCCAGCTCCGGCGAGGCCGCCGCGACGAGATCCATCAGCGGCAGGACCGCCCGCGTCGCCTGGCGGGTACGGGGGTGGCGCACGTCGGTGCCGTGCACCGTGAGGCCGCGTATCCGCGCCCCCACCGCCAGCGCGGGCCAGGCGCTGAGGCCGTAGTGGGCGTGGACCACGTCGAAGCGGCCAGCACCGCGACGCCCGTAGTGGGCGCGGAGCTCGCGCGCCGCGTCCGCCAGCGCCCGCGGGCCCGGGAGGAACTCGTACAGCTCGACCTCCAGACGCCCCCGCTCGCCGTCGCCCTCCCCGGCGGCCGCCGTCCCGCGCAGCGCCGCGACCTGGTCGCGCACGAAGCGACCGCGCTCCGGATGGCCGGCATCCGCGAGCATGTTCGAGACCACCAGCACCCGCACCGGCCGCTGACGTTAGCGCTCTGAAATGATGGCCTGCGTGATCGGCGTGCCCTCATCGGATCCCCGCACCCGTCCGATCGGGGTCTTCGACTCCGGCGTCGGCGGGCTCACGGTGCTGCACGAGCTGCTCGTCGCCCTGCCCCAGGAGGACTTCCTCTACCTCGGCGACACCGCCCGCTTCCCCTACGGCGAGCGCTCCCCCGAGGAGCTTGCCCGGTTCTCCGCCGAGATCGCCGAGGAGCTTCTGCGCCGGCGTGTCAAGCTGCTCGTCGTCGCCTGCAACTCGGCCACGGCGGCCGCGCTGCCGGCCCTGCAGCGGCGCATGATGCAGACCACCCTCGGGGTCGACGTCCTCGGCGTCGTCCGGCCCGAGGCGCTGCGCGCCGTCGCCGCCACCCGCAACGGGCGGATCGGCCTGCTCGCCACACCGACCACGGTCGCCAGCGGGGCCTACGAGGACGCGGTGCACACCGTCGACCCCCACGTCACCCTCCACGCGGTGCCCTGCCCGACGTTGGCTCCCCTGATCCAGGCCGGCGAGCAGTTCGACGCCGGCGCCGTCCAGACCGTCCGCGAGGTCTGCGCCCCGCTGCGCCGCGCCGACGTCGACACCGTGATCCTCGGCTGCACCCACTATCCCCTGATCAGCCCCATGCTGCAGCGCACCCTGGGCCCCGACGTGACGCTCGTCAGCTCCGGCGCCGCACTCGCCCGCCAGGTCGAGCACGTCCTCAGCACCCGCGGGCTCGCCGCCGAGCGGGCCGCCGGAGGGGAGGGGCTCGAGGGGGAGGGCGACTACCGCTTTCTCTGCACCGGCGACGTCGCCGACTTCCGCGAGCTCGGCACCCGCTTCCTGCAGATGCCGCTCGGCGAGATCGAGCGCGTCCGGCTGGTCTCGGGGGAGGTCGCGGCGTGAGCCGATCCCGCAGCTACGCCCGCGCGCCCGACGGCCTGCGTCCGACCGTCATCGAGCCCGGCTTCGTGCGGCCCGCCACGGGCTCGGCGCTGATCTCGGTGGGGGAGACCCGGGTGATCTGCACCGCTTCCGCCCAGGAGAGCGTGCCGCGCTGGATGGCCGGCAAGGGACGGGGTTGGGTCACAGCGGAGTACGGGATGCTGCCCGCCTCCACCGGCGACCGCAAGCAGCGCGACGCCACCCGGGGCCGTCTCGACGGGCGCTCGGTCGAGATCCAGCGCCTCATCGGCCGTGCCCTGCGCGGCGTGATCGACTTCGGCGCGCTCGGCGAACGCACGATCTATCTCGACTGCGACGTCCTCCAGGCCGACGGCGGCACCCGCTGCGCGTCGATCACCGGCGCATACGTCGCGCTCGCCCTCGCCTGCGACAGGCTGCGCGAGAAGGGTGCGCTGGAGGCCTCGCCGCTGACGGGCGCCGTCGCGGCCGTCTCCTGCGGAATAGTCGGCGGCGAGGCCCTGCTCGACCTCGACTACTCGGAGGACTCCGCGGCCGAGGTCGACGCCAACATCGTGATGACCGGGTCCGGCGATCTCGTCGAGGTCCAGGCCACGGCCGAGCGGGTGCCGCTCTCGCGCGCCCACCTCGACGATCTGCTCGAGCTGGCGGCCGGCGGCATCGAGGAGCTGCGCGCGGCCCAGGAGCAGGCGATCGCCGCGCCGTGAGACTTCTGCTGGCCACCCACAACGAGCACAAGCGCCGGGAGCTCGCGCGGATCCTGACAGAGCACGAGATCGTGGTGTTGCCCGACGACGTCGAGCTGCCCCCGGAGGACGGGGAGACCTTCGTCGCGAACGCCCTCGGCAAGGCCCGGGCGGCGGCGCGGGCGACGGGCGAGGTCACGATCGCCGACGACTCGGGCATCGAGGCGGCCGCGCTCGACGGCGCCCCCGGGGTGCGCTCGGCGCGCTACGCCGGCGAGCAGGCGGGCGATGCCGAGAATCTCGCCAAGCTGTTGCGGGAGGCGCCCGCCGGCAGCGCCCTGCGCTACGTCTGCGCGCTGGTCTACGTCGACCCCCGCGCCGGCGTCGAGGAGATCTTCGAGGGCCACTGCCGGGGACGTCTCGCCGAGCGGCCCCGCGGCGGTCGCGGCTTCGGCTACGACCCGGCGTTCCTGCCCGACGCCGGTCCGCCCGGTCTGACGATGGCCGAGCTCGGGGACGCCGAGAAGGACGCCATCAGCCACCGCGGGCTCGCCGCCAAGGCATTGTCCGAGTGGCTCAGAAGAGGTTGATCGCCGCCGAGATCCCGACCGCGAGCGACAGGCCGGCGTAGCCCGTGTAGCCCGCGAGCAGCAGCAGCGCCGCGGTGAGCAGGGCCACCAGCACCGTCACGGTCCACGCCACGCGCTGCAGGGACATGCCCACAGGATATTCTCGCCGGCCGTGACACCGTCCTTCGGCGACATCCTCGCGGCGCGCGTCGCCGAGCGCCAGTCGCAGGTCGTGCTCGGCATCGATCCCGACCCGGGCGCGCTGTGGCCGCGGGCCGGCGTCCCCGCGGGGAGTCACGCCGCGGGGAGTCACGCCGCGGGGAGTCACGCCGCCGCGGGGAGTCACGCCGCCGCGGAGAGCCGCGTGGCGGACGATGCCGGCGGGTCGGCGTCTGGCGGCCCCGTCGCGAAAGCCCCGGGGGGGTCGGCGCGTGGCGCCGTCGCGGCCGCCGTCGCCGCCCACTGCCGCGCCCTCATCGACGCCGCCGGGCCGGCCTGCGTCGCCGTCAAGCCCCAGCTGGCCTGCTTCGAGCGTCTCGGCGCGCCGGGCTGGGAGGCGCTGGAAGCGACGCTCGCCCACGCCCGCCGGCAGGGGCTGCTGACGATCGCCGACGGCAAGCGCGGGGACATCGACGTCAGCGCCGCCGCATACGGCCAGGCGCTGTTCGAGCGCCTCGCGGTGGACCTGGCGACGGTCAACCCGCTGCTCGGCCGCGACGCCGTGGAGCCGTTCCTCGAAGCTGCCCGGGCCCGCGACCCCCGCGCCGGGGTCCTGCTGCTGGTGCGCACCTCCAACCCCGGCGCCGCCGACATCCAGGACCTGGAGCTCGCCGCCGGCGGCCCCGTCTGGGAGCGGCTCGCGGCGCTCGCCGACGAGCTCGGCGCGGGCCACGTCGGCGACTCCGGGATCGCCGACGTCGGCGCCGTCGTCGGGGCCACCGAGCCCCGGCATCTCGCTCGCGCCCGCGAGCTGATGCCGCACGCGGCCTTCCTTCTGCCCGGCGTCGGCGCTCAGGGGGGGCGGGTGCAGGACCTCGCGCCGGCGTTTGCCCCGGGACGCGCCGGGGGACTGGTCAGCGCCTCGCGCAGCATCGCCGGCGCCCACCTCGTCGCGGGCGGCGATCCCGCCGATTGCGCCCGCGCGGAGGCCGAGCGTCTGCGGGGGCTCGCCTGGGAATTGAGCTGAGCGGTACCCTTGTGGCGGCGCCTGGCGCGTCGCCGCGGCGCCGCCACGAGAGGAGCTGACGCCGATGAGGGCGAGGGACTCGGGATGATCATCACGGTTACGCTCAACGCGGCGATCGACAAGTCGCTCTCGGTGCCCAACTTCCGCCTCGGCCGCCGTCATCGGACCGTCGAGCAGCGCACGATGGCGGGCGGCAAGGGCGTGAACATCGCGCGCGCGCTGAAGGCGCTCGGCCAGCCGGTGATCGCCACCGGACTTGCCGGCGGGGCGACGGGCACGCAGATCGTCGAGCGGCTCACCGAGGAGTCGATCCTCAACGACTTCGTCCGCATCCGCGAGGAGTCGCGCACGAACACCTCCGTGCTCGATCCCACGACGGGTCAGCAGACCGAGATCAACGAGCGCGGACCCGCCGTGAGCGAGCGTGAGGTGGAGCTGTTCCGCGAGAAGCTCCTCTACCTCGCCCGGGGCGCCGCGATCGTGGTGTTCGCGGGCTCCCTGCCCCGGGGAGTCGAGGCCGACATCTACGCCAACCTGATCCGCGACCTGCAGCGGATGGAGGTCACCACGGTGATCGACACCGACGGCGACCCCCTGCGGCACGCGATCCGCGCCGAGCCCGACGTCGTCTCCCCCAACGCGATCGAGGCGGAGGAGCTCGTCGGCCACGAGTTCGCCGACGAAGAGGAGAGATCGCTTGCCGTCCGTGAGATCGTCGCGCTCGGGGCGCGCGAGGTCATCGTGACGCTGGCCGACGGCTGCGTCGCCCAGGTGCTTGTCGATGGGCACCCCGCGTTGCACCGGGTCCGCATCGAGCCGCGCGAGCCGGTTGCCAAACGCGGCTCCGGCGACGCCTTCCTCGCCGGCTACGTCGCCGCCCGCTACACGGGCGCCTCGCCCACGGAGTGCCTGCGCTTCGGCGTCGCCTGCGGCGCCGAGTCCACCGGGCGGCTCGGCGCCGGGCTGCTCGACCGGCGCGAGGTGCAGCGGCTGGCGCACGAGGTGCAGCTCAGCGCCGTCGAGCTGCCGGCCGTCACCTGAGCAGGCGCCGCTGCCGGCTGTCGTCTGAGCAGGCGCCGCTTCCCGCCAGGCGCGCCCAGGGATCGTTCGGAATCGCCTGTGTGTCGTGTTTCCAACTCGCACGAGTAGTTGGCTGGCGAGTCGGATTTCGCATCGTCACTGACGATTGGGCGGATTCGAGCGGACCGGCAGCCGAGCTGGTGTAGGCCGCATCGTTGTTTAGGCCTAAACGGCGTGTAGGATCGGGGCGCGGCTCCGTCGGGGACAAAGCGGGCCGGTCGGTCGCTGAAATCGAGAGAGAAAGGGTGTTGGGAGAAGTGTTGCGATCACGAAAGACGATCCTCCTGTCGGCCCTCCTGGCCGTCCTTGCGTTGAGCGCCGTGACGAGCGCGGCTGCCAATGCCGTTCCGCAGTGGCATTTCGGTGGCACTGTGCTGTCGGAATCGGAAAGCGAAACGGTTGTCGGGGCGGCCATCGCCAGCAGCCTCAAAATTGAAAGCTCGTCGACGACGTGCCAGCACTTCGTCTACAATATGGAAGTTTGGAATCTCTTTAAAGAAGGCTACGCCAGCGTCAACGAACTGCCTCTGTTCGAATGCACGACCAACGCCCCTGGGTGCACGGTGTCGAGCATGGAAGCCGAGGATCTGCCGTGGCCGGCCTGGGTCGAAACGTTCGGCGGCAAACAGTACCTGGAGATCTTCGGCATCGAAGTCAAGATCGTCTACAGCGGCTCGTCGTGCGCGCTCAAAGGCACCAAGACCCTCCTCGGCGATGCGGGCGGTGTGATCAACAACTCCAATTCCACCGCGACGTTCGACAAAGAAACCTTCGAAAAAACCGGCACGGAAATGGAAATTGGTGGTAAATCCGTCGAATGGACAGGCGAATTCCCGATGGAAGCGTTCGCGGCGCATCGTCTGCAGGCGGTCGAAGCTTTCTGAGCCGACGCGCACATAAGTTAGAAAGGGCGAAGCTGTGGTCGGACGGCCCGCACAGGAAACGGGCCGTCCGACCGCGGTGGGCGCCGGCGAAGCTACCGGGCGCTCAGCGTCCCCGCCAGCGCGCCGGCCGGACGTCGGCGGCGCGCACGATGTCGGTGCTGGGCGGACGCGAGTTCGGGAAGGGCACGAGCTCGGCGCGGAATGAGCGCCTGACCTCCTCCAGGCGCTGGGCGAGCTCGACCTGGGCGTGCACGGTTTGCACTTCGAGCTCCTCGATGCGGGCGTGCATCTGCTCGATCTCGGCCTCCAGGTCGAGCACCCGCTCGACGCCGGCGAGGTTGAGACCCAGCTCGGCCGTCATCTCCTGGATGCGGCGGAGCCGCTCGACATCCTGCTGGGAGTACAGGCGGGTGCCCTTCGGCGAGCGCTTGGGCTCGATCAGGCCGCGGGCCTCGTAGGTGCGAAGCGTCTGGGGGTGCATGTCGGCGAGCTGGGCCGCGACCGAGATCATGAAGACGCCGCGGTCGCTGGAGACCTCGATGCGCGTCGTGCGGACCTGCGTCGTGTGCTTGCCGTCCGGATCCTCGGCGCCAGCCATCGTCAACCCTCCTGTCCGGGGTCTCCGTGCCCGCTTGTCTGGGAGCCGTGCCGCGCGCCTGGGGAGCCGGAGGCGGCCGCGAAGAGGGATGCCCGAGGGTCGCGGCCGTTCATGGTCTTCGCCAGCGCGTCGACGGCGGCACGCTGCTCTTGTGTCAGCTGATCGGGCACCTCGATCTTGAAGCGGTAGTGGATGTCGCCGCGATGCTTGCCGTCGCCGAGCTTCGGCGGGCCCTCGCCGCGCAACCGCTGGACGGTGCCGTGGGTCGTGCCGGGCTTCACGCGCAGCGTCTTGGCTCCGCTCAGCGTCGGCACCTTGACCTCGGCGCCGCGCAGCGCCTCGGGGATCGTCAGCGGCACCTCGACCTCGACGTTGTCGCCGCGGCGGTGGAAGACGTGGGAGGGGGCGACGTGGGTGACCACGTAGAGGTCGCCTGGCGGCCCGCCGCGGGGGCCGGCCTCGCCCTTGCCGGCGAGGCGGATGCGCGAGCCCTCCTTGACGCCGGGCGGGATGTTGACGCGGTAGCGCTTGACGGCGCGCACCGCGCCGCTGCCCTTGCATGTCGGGCAGGGGTCCTCGATCACGGTGCCCGAGCCGCCGCAGCGCGAGCAGGGCTGGGAGATCGAGAACATGCCCTGGCCCTGGGTCTCGATGCCGCGGCCGTGGCAGCGCGGGCAGACGGTCGGCGTCGTGCCCGGCTTGGCGCCGGTGCCGTGGCATGTGCCGCACGTGGTGAGGGTGTGCACCGAGAGCGGCACCTGGGCGCCGCTGACGGCCTGCTCGAAGGAGATCGAGACAGAGGTTTCGAGATCGCGGCCACGCTCGGGACGGGGTTTGCCGCGCGTCTTGCGTCCGCTCGCCGACCCGCTGAAGAGGTTGGAGAGGATGTCGCCCATCGAGGAGCTGTCGAAGTCGAAGTTCCCGAAGCCCCCGAAGCCGCCGCCGGCGGCGGTGTTCGCGAAGGGCCCCGTGCCGCTGTCGTACTGCTTGCGCTTCTCGGGGTCGGAGAGAACGTCGTTGGCCTGTGAGATCTCCTTGAACTTCGCCTCCGCCTCCTTGTCGTCCGGGTTGCGGTCGGGGTGGTAGCGGCGGGCGAGCTTGCGGTAGGCCTTCTTTATCTCCTCCTGGCTGGCCTTCTTGTCGACGCCGAGCGTCGCGTAGTAGTCGTTGCGGGCGGCCATCCGGGCTGCCCTCCTACTGCGCCACCACGACGCGCGCCGGGCGGATGATCGTGCCGTTCATGCGATAGCCGGGCTGGTAGACCTCCGCGACGGACCCGCTCTGGGCGCCCTCCACCGGCTGCTGGGCGATCGCCTCGTGCTCGGCCGGGTCGAAGGTCTCGCCGACGGGGCTGAAGGACTCGATGCCGACGCGGCCGAGCGCGGCGGCCAGCTCGGCGCGCACCAGGCGAACCCCCTCGAGCAGCGGATCGTGCTTGTCGGCGGAGTCCAGCGCCCGGTCGAGGTTGTCGAGCGCCGGCAGCAGCTCGCGGGCGAGCTTCGCCACACCGCGCTCCTGCGCGGTGGCGGCATCGCGGGCGACGCGCTTGCGGTAGTTCTCAAAGTCGGCCTGGGTGCGCTGCGCCAGCGCCAGGTACTCGTCGCGCTGGGCGCCGACCTTGACGAGCTCGTCGAGGTCCTCCTCGACCTCCGCCAGGTCGCTGTCATTGGGCTCGTCGGCGAGAGCCGGCTTGGGCTCCTCGACGATCTCCTCGGTGTCGCTCATCTCCGATCACGCCTTGCTCTCGTCGACGACCTCGGCATCGACGACGTCCTCCTCGGAGGACTCGCCGCCGCCGCCGTCGCCAGCGGCACCGCCATCGCTGCTCGCCGTCGCGGCCTGCTCCTGGGCGCGCTGGTACATCGCCTCGGAGACGGCGTGGAAGGCGCTCTGCAGGGCCTCTGTCTTGGCGCTGATCTCAGCGGGGTCCTCGGAGGTGAGCACGTCGCGGACCTCCTTGATGGCGTCCTGGATGCGGGTCTTGGAGTCCGCGTCGACCTGGTCGCCGAGATCGGCCAGCTGGCGCTCGGCCTGATAGGCCGCGTTCTCGCCGTTGTTGCGGGCCTCGGCGAGCTCGCGCGCCTTACGGTCCTCGTCGGCGTGAGACTCGGCGTCGGAGACCATCCGCTTGATCTCCTCCTCGGAGAGGCCCGAGCCGGCCTTGATCTCGATCTTCTGCTCCTTGCCGGTGCCGAGATCCTTGGCCGAGACGTTGAGGATGCCGTTGGCGTCGATGTCGAAGGCGACCTCGACCTGGGGGATGCCGCGCGGCGCCGGCGGGATGCCCGTCAGCTGGAACTTCCCGAGCGACTTGTTGTAGGTCGCCATCTCGCGCTCGCCCTGCAGGACGTGGATCTCGACCGATGGCTGGTTGTCCTCGGCGGTCGAGAAGACCTCGCTCTTGCGCGTCGGAATCGTCGTGTTGCGCTCGATGAGCTTCGTCATCACGCCGCCCTTGGTCTCGATGCCGAGCGTGAGCGGAGTGACGTCGAGCAGCAGCACGTCCTTGACGTCACCGGCGAGCACGCCCGCCTGGATCGCGGCGCCGACGGCGACGACCTCGTCGGGGTTGACCCCGCGGTGGGGCTCCTTGCCGGTGAGCTGCTTGACCTTCTCCTGGACGGCGGGCATCCGCGTCATGCCGCCGACGAGGACGACGTGGTCGATGTCCTTGACGCCCTTGTCCTTGGCGTCGTCGAGCGCCTGTCGCACCGGGGCGACGACGCGATCGAGCAGCGTTGAGGTCAGTTCGGACAGCTTGGCCCGGGTGAGGCGGCTGTCGAGGTGCTTGGGGCCGGAGGCGTCGGCGGTGATGAAGGGCAGGTTGATCTGCGTCTCCTGGGTGGTGGAGAGCTCGATCTTGGCCTTCTCGGCGGCCTCGTAGAGGCGCTGCAGCGCCATCGGGTCGGCCGCCAGGTCGATGCCCTGGTCGCGCTTGAAGTCCGCGACGAGCCAGTCCACGATCGCCTTGTCGAAGTTGTCGCCGCCGAGGTGGTTGTCGCCCGCGGTGGACTTCACCTCGAAGACGCCGTCGCCGATCTCCAGGACCGAGACGTCGAAGGTGCCGCCGCCGAGGTCGAAGACGAGGATCGTCTGGTCGTGCTCCTTGTCCAGGCCATAGGACAGGGAGGCCGCCGTGGGCTCGTTGATGATGCGCTTGACGTCCAGCCCGGCGATCTTGCCGGCGTCCTTGGTGGCCTGGCGCTGGTCGTCGTTGAAGTACGCCGGGACCGTGATCACGGCGGAGTCGACGGTTTCGCCCAGATACGCTTCCGCGTCTGACTTGAGCTTCTGCAGGATCATCGCGCTGATCTCCGGCGGAGAGTGCTGCTCGCCGGCGGCCTCGACGCGGGCGTCGCCGTTGGGGCCGGCGACGACCTTGTAGGGGACGATCGACTCCTCCTCGCGCACTTCGGCCTCCTTGCGGCCCATGAAGCGCTTGATCGAGAAGATCGTGTTCTGCGGGTTCGTCACAGCCTGGCGCTTGGCGACCGTGCCGACGAGGCGCTCGCCGGAGGCGGCGAAGGCGACGACGGAGGGGGTGGTGCGGCCGCCCTCGGCGTTCTCGATGACGGTCGGCTCGCCACCCTCGAGCACCGCCATGCAGGAGTTGGTCGTGCCTAGGTCGATGCCAATGGTCTTGGGCATGTTGGTGGGGCTCCTTGTGTTTGTGTCCGATGCCTGCCCCAGCGTAGCCGCGGCCTTTAGCCAACGCGCCGGGTGAAATCTGAGTCAGATCGTAGCAGATTTTCGCGGATCGGGGGTTGCGAGGCGGCGCTCGAGCTCGGTGAAGGCCGCGATCGCCGCCGGTGCCTCGAACGCCCGGTTGCGCCGGCCGACGCTGACCTGGCGGATCACGCCCGCGGCCTCCAGGCGGCGTATAGCCTCGTTGGCCGCCTGCGCACTGCGGCCCGTCAGGTCGGCTGCCGCCTTGACGCTGATCAACGGCGTGCCGGGCAGTGTGCGCAGCAGCAGATCCGTCGCGCTGCCCGCGCGAACCCGACCGAGCTTCTCACGCCAACTCGCCTGCAGCGCCGCGCCGCGCGCCTCGAAGGCGTCGGCGTCCCGCGCCGCCCGCCGGCAGGCGCCGGCGAAGAAGCCGATCCAATCGTTTGCCGCCTCCCGCGCCTGGCGTCCGTCGGCCGGGCCGCGGTAGCACATGGCCCGCAACCCGGCGATGTAGCGGTCAGGCCACGTCGCGAGCACCAGCGACACGGGCGACAGCACTCGCGAGGCGAGGCCACGGCGGCGCAGCACCATGTGGATCAGCGCGCGCCCCGCGCGGCCGTTGCCGTCGGCGAACGGGTGGATCGCCTCGAACTGGGCGTGGGCGAGCGCCGCCTGTGCGATCGCGGGCAGGTGCTCTTCGTTGCAGAACCTGCACAGGTCGGCGACCAGGTCCGCCACGAGCTCGGGTGGAGGCGGAACGTAGCTGGCTGAGCACGGGTTGTAGGGGCTGCCGCCGATCCAGTTCTGCTCCGTCCGTATCCGTCCGCCGTGGCGCGCGATCGGGGTGCCCGCGGCCAACAGCGCGTGTGCCTCCAGCAGCAGCTCGACGGTGATCGGCGTGCCGGGCCGGACGCTGCGCACCGCGAATCGCATCGCCTCGATGTTGCCCAGGATCTCCGTCGCGGTCATGTCCGACGACGGCTCGCCGAGCGCCCGGACGGCCTCGGCGCGCAGCAGCCGCCGCGCCCCGATCTGAAGGCCCTCGATGCGCGAGGACGCGACCGACTCGGCACGCAGCAGCAGCCGCGCGATCGCCTCGGTGTCGGCCAACGCGGTGGCGCTCGCGTCCAGCCGGGCGATCGCCTCCTGCGCCTCGGCCACGTCCGCGGCGACGTCGCCGTCGAGCACGATCCGCCGTCCCACCAGTGGGTCGGGCACATACGCCTGGTACTCGCACGAGCGGCTGTCTTTGCGCGACAGCCCCGCACTGCGTTGACCGATCCAGCGGCGTCGCATGAGCCTGGCCACGGGGTCTCCTCGGAAGCTTGATTAGTGCAACGACTTAATCAAGGTTATCGGAGAAGCTTGAATAAGGCTTGTGCTGCTCAGCCCCCGGCGACGTCGCGCCGCAGCAGCACGAGGTAGCCGGCGATCAGGCAGGGCACCGCGTACAGCGCGCAGACCCACAGGGAGTGCAGGATCGGCGCCCAGTCGGTCGGGGTGCGCAGCAGGCCGTGCCAGTTGGCGAACTGCTCTGTCAGCAGGTAGGGCTGCCAGCCTTCCAGCCCGGGGATGCCGGCGAGTATGTAGAGCAGTATCACGAAGCCCACGGTGCCGACGACGGAGGCGGTGCTGTTGCGGGTGGCCGTCGAGAGCAGCAGCCCGAAGGCGATGACGGCGATCAGCGGGATGAGATACATGGCGTTGGCGGCGAAGACGAGCAGCAGCGCCCTGGGTGCGGAGACGAGGGTCCCGGAGAGGGTGCGCACGGGGTGAAAGCCCCAGGAGGCGACGCCGCCGATCGTCGCGACGGCGGCCGAGACGTAGACGGCGGCCAGGCCGTAGAGCACCGCCGCGAGGGCCTTCGCCGCGAACACCTGCCCGCGGTCCACGGAACGCGTGAGGATCGTCTTGAGCGTGCCGTTGCCGTCCTCGGCGGCGACGATGTCGCCGGCGACGAGCGCGGCGATCAGGGGCAGCATGAAGGCCGACAGGAACTCCAGCGTCAGCACCGGGGCGGCCAGGCCCGACTGGGTGATCTCGCCGGCGAAGATCGACAGGCCGCCGCCGCGGCCGCCGTGCTGGTGGATGTTCTCGACCACGACGAAGATCAGCGGGAACAGTCCGGCCAGCACCAGCCCGAGGTAGGTCCGCTTCTGGGAGACGAGCTTGCGCAGCTCCCAGCGCAGCACCATGAGCGTGCTCGGGCGCCGGTGGGCGCGAGCGCTGGCGGCGGTCTCGGGCGCTGCGCCGCCCGGCGCGAGATCGGCGGTGGCGCTCACCGCTCGGCCTCCCGCGCGCTGGCCGCCGGTGTGGCTGGGATGCCGTCGCCGAGCGGGGTCGGCCGCGCGGCGTTGACCGCCCGCCCATCGGCGGGGGGCGCAGCTTTCGCGTCGCCCTCGGTGAGCCGGAAGAAGAGGTCCTCGAGCGTCGCCAGCTCGGGGGTCAGCGCGAGGATCCCGATGCCCTCGGCGGCGAGCGCGAGGGAGAGCTCGCCGACGTGGCGCTCGTCGGCTTGGAAGCTGAGCCCGTGCTCGTCGCGACGCGCCTGCCCGACTCCGGGCTGGGCCTGCACGGTGGGCAGCGCCCGGGCGTCGTCGGTGGTGCGCAGGCGATAGCCGGCGCCGCCGCTGCGGCGCAGCTCGGAGAGGGCGCCCTCGTAGACGACGCGGCCGGAGTCGACGATGGCGACGCGGTCGCACAGCTCCTGGACCTCGGGCAGCTGGTGGCTGGAGAGCAGGACCGTGATGCCCTGGTCGGCGAGGCGGCGGATGAGGGCGCGCATGTCGCGCATCCCGGCCGGGTCCAGGCCGGTGGCGGGCTCGTCGAGGATCAGCAGGCGCGGCGAGCGCAGCAGGGCGGCGGCGATGCCCAGCCGCTGGCGCATGCCGTGCGAGTAGCCGCCGACGCGGTGCTTGGCGCGGGGGGCGAGCTCGACGACGTCGAGGACCTCGTCGATGCGGCCCGGGGCGTCGCCGCCGTCCAGGGCGGCGAGCAGCTCGAGGTTCTTGCGGGCGGGGAGGTAGGGATAGAAGCGCGGCGCCTCCACGAAGCCGGCGACCCCGTCGAGGGCCGCCGCCCCGACCCGCAGGGGGTCGCGTCCGAAGAGCTCGACGTGGCCGGCGCTGGGCATGATCAGGCCGAGGCACATCCGCAGCGTCGTCGTCTTGCCGGCGCCGTTGGGCCCGAGGAAGCCGTAGACGTCGCCGGCGTCGACGTTGAGGTCGATGTGGTCGACGGCGAGGACCTCCTTGTACTGCTTGACAAGGCCCCGCGCGCGGACCGGCGGCGCCTCGCCGGGCGGCGTGTGGCTCACAGGCCCCTGGCGGCGGCCTGCAGGGTGGCCGGCGTGACGGAGCCGGCGAGCAGGTGGTCGATGCCGTCGCGCTTGAAGCTCAGCAGGGTGCCGAGCGGGGTGGGCAGCTCGCTGGCGCTGGCGCCGGGGAGCGGGACCTTGGGCAGGTCGGCGAGCAGTTCCGAGGAGCCTCCTTCGCCGCCGGGGCCGGCTTCCCCGGACTTGGCCTGGCTCTCGACGACGGCGATGCCGCCGAGGCCCTGGCCGTAGCCGATGAGGGCCGCGGCGTGGCCGTCGACCTCGACGCCCTGGACCTCTTCGCGGGGCATCCCGGCCAGCGAGGCGGGGGCGTCCAGGGTGAAGGGCAGCGCCGCCTGCACCGCCTGGAGTCCGCTCTGATGCGTGATGTCGGGCTTGGAGCCCCTGCCGCCCGGGCCTTCGTGTTCGCCGTGGGGCTGGATTTCGGTGACCCTGGCGTTCGCCGGCGGCGAGAGCTGGAAGATCGAGCTTTCCACGGGGCCGTAGGAGATTTCTGTCGCGGCCAGTTCCAGCACGGGCGCGGGGGTCTCGGTCGAGTAGACCGCGAGGCGCAGCGGGACGCCGTGGTCGGCGTCCCAGGCGAGCTCGACGCCGCCGAGGAGCCCGCCGTCGTGGCTGGGGGAGATGCGCACCGAGTAGGCGGCCTGCCCGGCGACGTCCGTCGGGGTGGCGCCGCTGAGGTTGGCGTGGCGCATGATGCGTTCGATCGCTTCCTGGATCTCGGCGACCGTCGGGATCCTGTGCGCCTGGTCACCGGAGCCGGCAGCGCCTTCGCCTGAGCCGGTCGTGCCGGAGGAGCTCGATTCGCCGGACGACGATTCCCTGGACGACGATTCCCCCGACGAGGCGCCGCTCTGCTTCGAGGCCGGCGGCGTGTAGCGGTAGAGGCTGTTGCTGGCGGCGTCGTACAGCGTCACGGTGTGACCGTCGTAGAGGATCTGGGTGTCGCCGGATTCGGACTGCAGCTCGACCCGGATGCGGCCGTCGTCGGAGATCCAGAGGCGGCCCGAGGCGCCGGTCAGGAGCGGGTTGGAGGCGAGACCGCCGCCACCGCCGCCGCCGCTCTGGGAGGCGAGGTTGGCGCCTTCCAGGAGGTGGTCTGTGAGCTGGATGCGGGCGCTGACGCCTTCGATCTGCTGCCCCCCCGCCCCGGCGGCGAGCGCGTCGTGGACGGCCTGGGCGAGCGGCTTGGGCGGCGGCACGGGGCCGGTCCCGATCGCCATCGCGAGCGCGGTGGCGCCGCCGCCGACGACGAGCACCGCGGCGCACAGCGCCAGCAGGCGGGAGAGCGGTAGGCGACGAAGGAAGTGGCTCACGTCTGGCTCGCAGTCATGTGGCTGGCGTCTGGCTCCGGATCCGGATGCCGGGGCGGCGGACGAACATCCACCCCAACCGGGGCGGCGGAAGAACATCCAACCCGAAGGCTAGCGCGCAACCTGAAGGGATCCTGAAGAGCGGATGTGCGGTCTCTCATCTCGCTCGGCGCCGGGCTCGGTCGCGTCCGGCGGCGCCAACCGATAAGGTGCCCGCCGACATGATCACCGCGATAGTCATCTTCGAGGTCGTCCTCGGCCTCGTGGTCTTCGCCATCGCCGTGCGCGGCGGACGCGGCGGGGAGGGCGGCGCCGGCGACGCGGCCAGGCGCCACGGTCTGACGGCGGTGATCGTGGTGGCGTTCGTCTTCGGGCTGGTCGCGCCGACGCTGGTGCTGGCGCACAACGCCGAAAACAAGGCCAGCGAGGTGTCCGGCCTCCCGCGCCTGACGGCGGCCGAGACGACGGGCCGGGAACTGTTCGGCGAGAAGTGCAACCTCTGCCACTCGCTGCAGGCGTCCAACGCGGTCGCCCGGATCGGCCCGAACCTCGACGTGCTGGTGCCGACGGTGCCGGAGGCCAATCGCAAAGCGTTTGTGCTGAGCGCGATCCTCGAAGGCGAGGCGCGCGGGCTCGGCCAGATGCCGGCGGAGCTCTACCAGGGCAGGGAAGCGGAAGACGTCGCGGCCTTCGTGGCCGCCGTCGCGGGACACCACTGAGCCGCTGCCCGTCGGCGATGCGCGGGGTGAGCGGGGCCATCGCGGGACGTTCTCTCGCAGTTTGCGGGGATGCCGATCTAGTCGTCCGGGGGCGTTGTTAGCATCGCCGCGATGCCACGACCAGCAGAGGCTCGCGCGTGGTGGGCCGAGGTGGAGGACGTGAGGGAGCGCATCGAGCGGCGCCGGGCCCGTGAAGCCGGACCGACGCGACGCGGGGTGCGGGTGGTGAGCCCCGGCGTCCACCCCCTGCCGAGCTATCTGCGCTCGGTCGAACGCGCGGGCGAGGGTGCTGACGCGCGTGGGAGCGTCACTGGTCTGGCGGCCCGCCGGAGGCCCCGTGCCCGGCCGGCGCAACTGGTCGGTCAGCGCCCCGACCGGATCGCGTCGTGGGCGGTGGCGCTCGGCTTCCTGCTGCTGCTCGCCGCGATACTCAGCGCCCACTGAGCGGTTTGGCCAGGAGTCGATGGCGCGGGCGATGACCATCGACTAAGGTCCGCGGCGATGGCAGACGAGAGCAAGCGCCCCGGGGCCGCCGGGACGGAGCGGCCGCGGACGGCGGCCGACGTGATGGCGCTGGTGGAGGAGCGCGAGATCCGCTTCATCCGCTTCTGGTTCACCGACATCCTGGGCCAGCTGAAGTCGTTCTCGATCAACGCCGCCGAGCTGGAGGACGCCTTCGAGGCGGGGATGGGCTTCGACGGATCCTCGATCACGGGCTTCAACGCGATCGAGGAGTCCGACATGATCGCGCTGCCCGATCCCGGCACGTTCGCGGTGCTGCCGTGGCGACCCGAGGAGCAGGGGGTGGGGCGGATGTTCTGCGACATCGTCACCCCCGAGCGGACCCCGTACGAGGGCGACCCGCGCCACGTCCTGCGCCGCGCGCTGGCGCGGGCGGCGGAGATGGGCTTCGACACGTTCAACGTGGGGCCCGAGCTCGAGTACTTCCTGTTCCGCGACAGCCGCTCCACCGAGGTCCTGGATCGCGGCGGCTACTTCGACCTGACGACGCTCGACGCGGGCTCCGACGTGCGCCGGGAGACGGTGCTGGCGCTGGAGCAGCTGGGGATCCACGTCGAGTACACCCACCACGAGGTCGGCCCCAGCCAGCACGAGATCGACATGCGCTACGCGGACGCCCTGAAGATGGCCGACGACTGCATGACCTACCGGATCACGGTCAAGGAGTACGCGATGAAGTACGGGTGGCACGCGACGTTCATGCCCAAGCCGCTGTTCGGGGAGAACGGCTCGGGGATGCACACCCACCAGTCGCTGTTCAAGGAAGGTAAGAACGCCTTCTTCGACCCCGACGACCAGTACTTCCTGTCCGACGTCGGCAAGGCCTTCATCGCCGGCCAGCTCAAGCACGCGCGGGAGATCAGCTCGATCTTCGCGCAGTGGGTCAACTCCTACAAGCGTCTCGTCCCGGGCTACGAGGCCCCGGTGTACGTGGCGTGGTCGCGGCGCAACCGCTCGGCGCTGGTG
>DATKPO010000049.1:0-13732 GCA_035524055.1 Solirubrobacteraceae bacterium | reverse complement strand
CAGAATCGCCCGAGAGCCGTGCACCTGCTCGCCGTCGAGGAGCATCCCGGGGACCGTGTGGCGCTCCTCGCCGTAGATCGCGCGCATCTGCTCGACGTGCGGGCCCGGCGCGAGCTCGACGCGCTCGTACTCCAGGCCCTTCAGGCGCAACGCCGCGCTCGCCGTCATGCAGGGGTGCGACGGCGGCAGGACGTGCAGGACGATCTCAGGCGCCACGCCCGCAGCCTACTGGCCGATCGCATCCGAGGGGGGGCCGGGCCGGGTAGACTGGTGCCAGCGACGGTCCACGCGACGGGGAAGGAGAGCCACGACCGTGACGATCCAGCGGATGGACAACGTCGGCATCGTCGTCGAAGACCTCGACGGCGCCATCGCGTTCTTCACCGAGCTCGGCATGGAGCTCGACGGCAGAGCGCAGATCGAGGGCCTCTGGGCGGACCGCACCGTCGGACTCGACGGCGTCCGCAGCGAGATCGCCATGATGCGCATCCCGGGGGGTCACGGCAGGCTCGAGCTGGCGAAGTACCACGCCCCCGCCGCGATCGACGCCGAGCCGGCGAGCCCGCCACCCAATACGCTGGGCCTGCACCGCGTGATGTTCGCCGTCGACGACCTCGACGACACCCTCGCCCGCCTGCGCAACCACGGCGCCGAGCTCCTCGGCGAGGTGGCTCGGTACGAGAACAGCTACCGGCTGTGCTACCTCCGCGGCCCCGCCGGCATCATCGTGGCCCTGGCCGAAGCCACGACTGCTAGTTGCTAGAAGCTATAGACGATAATACGAATAATCGACTATAGTCTTGCAATGATTTACAGGACCCCGCGACTCGATCCGTCGACCCGGGAGCGGCTGGGGGCTTTCGATGAGCTGTGCGAGCGGCTCGGCGCGCGTGCCGTGGGCGCCGGGCCGTGGCTCGGGAGCCTCCGCAGGCAGTGGCGAGCGTCCTCCGCCGAGAGCTCGATAGAGATCGAGGGCTTCAGCGTGCCGGCTGACGAGAGGCTCGCGATCGCGAGCGGCGTGGAGCCGGTCGAGCCGGCCAGCGAGGACCGGATGGCGCTGGCCTGCTATGCGCGGGCCATGGACCACGTCGGCGTGATGGCCGCCGACGAGGGCTTTCGGTGGGACGAGCGAGTGGTGCTCGACCTGCATTTCGACGCCTGCCATTTCCAAAGGGACAGAGACCCCGGCCGCTATCGCGATACGGGAACCGAGGTCACGAGCCCGGGGGGAGGGCCTCCCGCCTATGTCGGCCCTACCGCCGAGGAGGTTCGCCCGCTGATGGGCGAGGTGATCCGCTGGTTGGGAGGAGGGGATCTCGACGCCCACCCCGCGATTCGAGCCGCGATGGCCCACCTTCACGTCATATCCGTGCATCCCTTCCGCGATGGCAACGGTCGCATCTCGCGGATCGCCCAATCTCTGGTCCTGGCGTTGGGAGGCCTGCTCGCGCCGGAGTTCGTCTCCATCGAGGAGTACCTGGGTGAGCACACCGCCGACTACTACGGGGCGCTGGGAGAGGTTCAGGGGGGCTCCTATCAGCCTCGGCGCGATGCGACGCCCTTCGTGAGCCTCTGCCTTGACGCACATCTGAGCCAGGCGCGCAGACGCCTGCTTGCCCTGGATAACGCCGCCGCGCGGTGGGGCCACCTCGAGGGCCTCGTCGAGGCGCGCGGCTGGCCCGACCGGCTCGTCATCGCGCTCGAGCAGAGCCTCTTCCAGGGCACCGACCGGACCGCCTATTCAGCCGAGGCCGAGGTCTCGGCTCCGACGGCGAGCAACGACCTGCGTCGCCTGCTGGACGCCGGTTTGATCGTTCGGCGGGGGAGGGGGCCGATGACGCGATACGTCGCGAGTGAGCGTCTGGCCGACGAGGTTCGCGAACGACTCGCGACGCCTGACTGACGCCGCGAGACATCCATACGCGTCTCGCCAGGGCGGCTGGGAACGCCGTCCCGGTGGGGCCGAGCGAAGCCGTCGTCATCAGCGGCCCCGCTCCGGCTACACTCGGGCTCATGTCCGAGCTCTCGCCCGCGCTGTACCGGGCCGGATCCGGTGAGCCGGTGGTGCTGCTCCACGGCTTCACCGCCGCGTGGGGAGTCTGGCGTCCGATCCTGGCCGACCTAGTGGCTCGCTACGAGGTGATCGCGCCGACCTTGCCCGGTCACCACGGCGGGCCAGCCTACCCCGCCGATCGCCCGATCAGCTTCGAGCACTCCACCGACGCCGTCGAAGCTCTGCTCGACGACCTCGGACTCGACACCGCGCACCTCGTCGGCAACTCCATGGGAGGCGGCATCGCGCTCGAGCTGGCCAAGCGCGGCCGGGCACGGTCGGTCACGGCGTTGGCGCCGGCCGGCGGCTGGAGCCGCGGCGACGGCGAGGGGCCGCGCATCGGGGCGTTCTTCGCCCGTCAGATCAAGATGCTCAGGCGCACCCACGCCTGGAGCGAGCGGATCATGCGGCGCCCCGGGACCCGCCGCCTGGCGTTCCGGGAAATCATGCGCCACGGCGAGCTCGTCGCTCCCTCCGACGCCGCCGGAATATCGCAGTCGGCGCTGCACTGCTCGATCAGCCAGCGCGCTATCCAGGCGCTGCTCGCCGACGAGGCCGGCCTGGAGATCCGCGATCTCGACCGCATCGCCTGCCCCGTGCTGCTGGCCACCCCTCAGTTCGATCGCGTCCTGCCCGGCCCCCGGCACGCACCCCGCTTTCGCCGCGAGATACCCGGCGTCAAGGCCGTCCCGCTCTCCCGCTGCGGCCACGTCCCGATGTGGGACGACACCGAGCTGGTGACGAAGCTGATCGTCGAGCAGATCGACGGCAGCCGCGGGCACGACTCCGGTCTCGGGGCCGATGTGCCCTCGGCGGCGACGAGCGCCGCCTGAGACGCGAGCGCCGGCCAGCGCCCTATTGCAGGCGACCGTCCGCTCCGAGCGCGAATCCTGGCAGGGCGAAACGGTCGGCCAATAGCTGCGGGACCGCGTCGGGCGCCAGCTCGGCGACCTGCGTCTCACCGGGTGACTGCACGCTGAGCTGGAACGGTCCGCTCCAGTCGTTGAGCGACTCCCGGGTGCCGTCCGGGCGGTGGACCGCTGCGACCAGGCCCGAGACGAACGGCGAATGCGGGTTGGTGGATGCCCACCAGTTGCTCGTCTCGATATCTACGCGCGGGACCGGCTGCGGCGAGAAGGCGTAGACGTCGGACCATTCGCCCTCTGCGGGCGTCTGAAGAACCAGCTCGGGTCCCTCCTGAACGACCCGGAAGCTCCAGCCGAATTGCTCATGGGCGGCCCCGCCGTCCATGCCGAAGGGGATCGGGTCGAGCAGCGTCCCCCGGCCGAAGCCGACGTCGGCGTGCCAGGCGCGGCCGGCTCCGTCGATCACCCGCAGGATGAGGTGGGTGCGCGGGCGCACCGTGCCCGGCGGCGCGCCGGCGCGCACCCGGGCGAGCATCGGCTCGACCTCAAGGCCGAGGTGCTCCAGCGCCGAGGCCAGCAGCAGGTTCTGCTCGAAGCAGTAGCCGCCGCGCCGTTCGTGCACGAGCTTGCGCTCCAGATCCTCCTCGGCCAGCGACACCGGAATTCCCCGGTGGGGATCGAGGTTCTCGAACGGGATCGACGTTGCGTGCGCGCGATGGAGCTCGTGCAGCGTCGGCCGCGTGTCCGCGCCAAGGCCAATCCGCTCCAGGTAGGCGGCGAAATCGAGCACCCCCGTAGCCTAACCGGGAGCGCCCGAGTCGCCGTCGGCGCCCGGCGCTTCAGAGTCAGAGAGGCTTCGGTCGATCGAGCCCGACCGGCAAGATGACGCCGATGAGCATCCCCAGCTACCCCGAGCCCGGTGCGGCCCGTGCCGGACGCTATGCCCCCAGTCCCAGCGGCCCGCTGCACATCGGCAACCTGCGCACCGCGCTGATCGCCTGGCTGGCCGCCCGCTCGCGCGGCGCGCCCTTCCTGCTGCGCATCGAGGACCTCGACCGCGAGCGCTGCCGCCCCGAGCACGAGCGCTCCCAGCTCGCCGACCTCGCCGCGCTTGGCCTCGACTGGGACGGGCCGGTCTTGCGCCAGTCGCAGGGCCTGGCCGTGCATCGCGAGGCGTTCGAGCGGCTGCGCGCCGCCGGCCGCGTCTACCCCTGCTGGTGCACCCGCGCCGACGTCCGCGAGGCAGCCTCCGCGCCGCACCGCGGCAGGAGCCCATCCCATTATCCCGGCACCTGTCGCGGCCTCGGCGCCGAGCAGCGTCGCCGCCGTGCCCGCGATGCCGGCCGCGAGCCCGTCTGGCGGCTGGATGGGCGCGGCGAGCGGGTGTCCTTCGACGATCTCCTGCACGGCCCTCGCGAGGGCGTGGTCGACGATGTCGTCCTCTGGCGGGCTGAGGACGCGCCGGCCTACAACCTCGCCGTGGTCGTCGACGACGACGCCCAGGCGGTCGGCGAGGTCGTCCGCGGCGATGACCTCCTCGACTCCACCCCGGCGCAGATCCTGCTCGCCGACATCCTCGGGCTCGTGCGTCCGACCTACCTGCACGTTCCCCTGGTCCTCGGAGCCGACCGGCGCAGGCTCGCCAAGCGCGACGGCGCCATCACCCTGCGCCAGCGCCTCGCCGCGGGCGAGACCGTCACCGAGATCGTCGCCTGGATGGCGCGCAGCGCCGGTCTCGCCGATCGTGACGAGCCCACCGCACTCGACGCCCTGCTAGGCAGGTTCGAGCCCCAGCGACTCTCGCGCGAGCCCGCCGTCCTGCCGGCGCCGACTCCCCGGGCTGCCGAGCGCTAGCTCTTTTCGACCAGCGCGTCGGTGAGCGCGTCTATGCCCGCGAGCCGCGCGGACAGAACGTCGCTGAGGCCGTAGCGTCGAGCCAGCTCGGCGGGCGCCGTGTAGCTAACCCGCGTGCCATCCTCGGCGGCCCAGATCAGGACCTTCAGCGGCAGGTCGAGCGCAGCCAGCGGCACCGACTGCATCACCGGCGTGCCCTGTTGCGGGCTGCCGAAGAGGACGACCTTCGTGTCGCGCAGCTCTAACCCGTTGACCTCGGCCTCGCCGCTGTGGTCGACCACGGCGAACAGCTTCATGCCCCTCGCCGCCACAAGCTCCTCGAGCCGCGCCACGGTGTCCGCCACCGAACGGGGGCTCCGCTTGGTGACGACTCCGGGCGTGGGCTCGACGCTCATCTCGCCTGAGGGCCGCTGTCGTCCTCGCCGGACGGCCGGTAGCGCAGCCCGTCGAGCGCGATGCGCACCAGCTGCTCGTTCTGCCCCGGCTCGCCGGCGGGGGCCTTGGCGATCGCGATCACGAGCTGGATGACCTGGCCGATGTCGACGTCGCGGCGCACGACGCCGGCCTCCTGGGCCCGTCTCAGGAGCGGCTCGCCGGCCGTGAAGAGAGAGGCGCGGCAGTCCTTGAACAGGGTGGCGTCCGGCTGGAGGTTGTTCGAGAGCTCGTGGACGAGCGCCTGCTTGGCGGCCATGTAGGCCATGAGGCGGTCGAACCAGAGCTCCAGCGCCAGCCACGGATCGGCGCCGTCGAGCTCGGCGGCGGTGCGGCAGACGTCCCGCACCTCTTCGCGGTAGAGCGCCTCGACCAGGGCCTGGCGGTTGGGGAAATGCCGGTAGAGGGTGCCGATCCCGACGCCGGCGCGACGCGCGATCTCCTCCAGCGAGGTCGCCTCGCCGCCCTCCGCGAACGCCGCCCTGGCAGCGGCTAGGACCTTCTCGTAGTTGCGCCGGGCGTCCGCCCGCATCGGTCGCTCGGGCGGTGCCTGGGGAAGGGATTCGGTCGTGCTCATCATCTCGCCCTTGACAAACGGAGGATACCTCCATATAGTTCCGGAGGCTACCTCCACTTATTTCGGAGGTGACCTCCATTTTAGCCCTTCGGGGCCGAAGCGACAAGTTGGGACATAAGACATGAACCTTGCACCTTCCCTCGCCACCACCTCCGCCAACCGCCAGCGCTGGGCGACGCTCGTCGTCGTCTGCCTCGCGCAGCTGATGATCGTCCTCGACACGACCATCGTCAACGTCGCGCTTCCCTCGATCCAGCGCGAGCTGCACTTCAGCCAGGGCAACCTGACGTGGGTCGTCAACGCCTTCCTCATCACCTTCGGCAGCCTCCTCCTGCTCGCCGGCCGCCTCGGCGACATCGTCGGACGCAGGCGCATCTTCCTCGCCGGGGTCGCCCTCTTCACCACCGCCTCCGCGCTGTGCGGCCTCGCCGCGAGCCCGGGGATGCTCGTCGCCGCCCGCTTCCTGCAGGGGATCGGCGCCGCCGCACAGTCCTCGGTGATCCTCGCGATCATCGTCACCGAGTTCCCCGAGCCCGCCGAGCGGGCCCGCGCGATGGGCACCTACATGCTGGTCTCCGTCGCCGGCGGCTCCCTCGGCCTGCTCGCCGGCGGACTGCTCACCGAGGTCCTCAGCTGGCACTGGATCTTCTTCGTCAACCTCCCCATCGGCCTGGCCACGCTCTCCCTCGGCCATCTGCTGATACCGCGCGACTCGGGCTCGGGCCTGCGCCAGGGCGTGGACTGGCTCGGCTCGCTGCTCGTGACCACCTCCCTGATGAGCGGCATCTACGCGATCGTGCAGGCCACCGCGCACGGCTGGGGCTCGGGCGACGTGCTCGGGTTCGGCGCCCTGGCGCTGGCCCTGATGGGCGCCTTCGTCGCCACCGAGCTGCGCATCGAGAACCCGATCATGCCGCCCCGCATCCTCGCCGTGCGCGGAGTCGTGCACGCCAATCTCGTCAGGGGCTTTCTCGTCACCGCCATGTACTCGACGTTCTTCGTCGGCACCCTCTACCTCGAGCACGTCCGCCACTACACCGCGATCCAGACCGGAGCGGCGTTCCTGCCGTGGACGATCACCGTCGCGATCCTCTCCCAGGGGATCGTCTCGGGGATGGTCAACCGCTTCGGGCCCTTCCGGGTGCTGATCGGCGGGATGCTCGTCGCCGCCGCCGGTCTGCTGCTGTTCAGCTCCGTCGGACCGCACACCGCGTTCTTCCCGACCATCTTCCTCGCCTCCTTCGCGCTCGGGGCCGGGATCGGCAGCGCCTTCCTGCCGCTGCTCACGATCGCGATGGCCGAGGTGGCGCCCGCCGACGCCGGCCTGGGCTCGGGCATCGCCAACGTCTCGATGCAGGTCAGCGGGGCGCTGGGGCTGGCGCTGCTGGGCACGCTGGCGACCAATCGCACCAAGACCCTGCTCGCCGGCCACGACGGGCTCACGAGCGCTCTGATCGGCGGGTACCACCTCGCATTCCTCGCCGGGACCGGGGCGATCATGGTAGGCGTCGCGCTCGCCGTCCTGCTGCTGCGGCCGCGGGAGGCCAGGCCGAGGCTGAGCGTGGCCGGGCCGGAGACGGACGACGCGCAGAGCACGGTCGCGGTCGAGCTGGAGCGGCAGGCGGCATGACGAGCGTCAGCCAGCTCCACCAGCCCATTCGCGCCCGCGGCCTGCAGCGCGGGCGGCGCCCCGCCGGGGGTGCCGTCCGCGGGGCGCGCGTGCGCGTGAGCGCCGACGCCGTCGTGTCGGCTTACGTCCACGAGATCGCGACCGGGTCGATCGCCAACGGGACGGCTCATGCCGGCCGGCGCCAACCGTGCGGTGGCGCCGGACCCAGGGTGTCGGCCTACTTGACGGCTGCCCCGGAGGCGTTCAGCGCGTACCACGACCCGCCGAACGATTTGGCGCCGACGTACGCCGTTTCGCCTGGGCCGGCGTCCTCGGCGTAGGTGTAGAGCGGGTGGCCGGCGTAGGTGACCTGGTGGCCGCTCGTGGTGGACAGCAGCGATGCCTTGACGCCCGGGCCCGCCGTCGGCTTCCCGCTCGACCTCAGGTCGGGCCAGATCGCGGAGCACCCGCTGACGCCGACGCAGCTGTTCTTGTCGCCGTGGTCCCGCGTGAACTCGTACAGCGTGTGACCCGAGCCGCTGACGAGGATGTTGCCGAGCCTGGTGTGACGCAGCTGGACCGTGGCGGTGTGGCTCGCGCCGGCCGACGGGGGGCTGGTCTGTGCGCTGGCCATCGTCGCGGCGCTCGCCGCGCCGGCCAAGGCGACGGCCAGGAAAACGTAGCTTCGCTTCATCGTTGCCTCCAGGTTTCGGGGTATTGGGGCGGGAAGTTGAGGCTTGGCAGGCCGACGCCACCGTGACGGCGTCAACCGATGCGTCCGGGAGCGGGATCTCCTCGGAGCGTCCCTCGGCCTGTGCTCCGGGCGTCCCCGCTCGTAGGCGTCGGCCACGTCGACGAAGCTCGCGGCGAGGGGATGCAGCTCCACTGGACAAGCTACACGTTGTCCGCGGGACGCATGGACCTCTGCGTCGTCTGCGTCGAGGGCTCGCTCAGCGCCCCCGCAGGCGCAGCGCCGCGCGCCAGCCCAGCCTGGCGCCGCCGTGCAGCAGCGCGCCGGCGTAGATCCGCGAGGCGAGCCTGGCGACGGCGACGATCGAGCCGAGCATCAGCAGCGCGACCAGCGGTATTTCCCACCATGCGACGTGGCCGAGGGCGATCCTCGCCGGCATCAGCGTCGCGCTCAGCGGCGGCAGCAGCGAGGCGACCCGCAGCCAGGTCGCGTCGGGCGAGCCCACCGCCGCGAACACCAGCAGGTAGCCGAGGATGAGCGGCATCGCGATCGGCAGCAGCACCGACTGGACTTCCTCCTGACGGGACACCAGCGCCCCGGCGGCGGCGAGCGCGAATGCGTAGAGCACGAAGCCGGCGAGGAAGAACGCCAGGAAGGAGGGAAACAGCGCCCAGATGCTGGCCGGGATCTTCGCGCTCTGCACCAGCGCGTTGGCGATCAGGCCGGCGCCGGCGGCGATCGCCAGCTGGCCGAGCCCCGTCAGTCCGATCCCGGCGACCTTGCCCGCGAGCAGCTCTCCCGGGCGGACCGTGGCGAGCAGGACCTCGGCGGTACGCGAGGTCTTCTCCTGGGCGACGCCTGTAGCGACCGCGGTGCCGTAGAGGGTGAGGCTCAGGTACATCAGCAGGCTGGCGGCGATCGCGGCGACGTCGCGCGCCGCTTCTTCGGGTGCGGCCGGCTTCAGGGCGGAGACCGCGACCGGCGCCGCCGCGAGCGCCGGCAGGACCTGCGACGCCGGCACCCCGGCCCGGGCGAGCACGGCGTCCAGGCGCGTCTGCTGCACGATCGCCGAGATCAAGGCCCTGATCGTGGGGGAGAGCGTCTGCTCGACCTCGACCTGGGCCGTCCGCTCGGGGGCGGCGAGGCGGAGCAGGACGTCGAGCCGGCCGCCGCGCAGCGCCGCCCGGCCCTCGGCCTCGTCGGTCGGGTCTGTCAGGGAGAGCCTGATGTCCGCCGCCCGCGCGCCCCGCTGCAGCGCCGGCGCGAGCGAGCGCGCGGCGGGACCGACCAGGCCGATCCGCGTCGGCTTGCTGGATTCGCGGATCAGTCCGGGGAGCGTGACGCCGGCGACCACCAGCAGCGCCGTGATCACGGTCACCAGGCGCGTCGTGCGGCCGCGCAGCCGCTCGGTGATCTCCCGCGCCGCGACCAGGCGCATGGTCCGGGTGCGGCTCACCGAGAGGTCATCCCCGTGGTCCGGGTGCGGTTCCCCGGGAGATCATCCGACGGTAGAGGTCGATCAGGCCGGCGGACTCGAACGCGAAGCGCTCCACCGGCCCCGCCGCCTGCGCTGCCCGCAGGATCGCCTGCGAGTCGACGCCGGGGTCGACGCGCAGCAGCACGCCCTCCTCGTCGCCGCCCAGGACCTTCACCCCGGCGAGTCCCGATGCCCAGTCGGTCGAGCCGCCGACCCGCACGCGCAGCTGGGCGGGGAGGCGCTCGCGCAGCTCCGCCAGGGTGCCCGCCGCGATCACCCGGCCGGCGTCCAGGACGACCACCCGCCGGCAGATCCGCTCGACCAGCTCGAGCTGATGGCTTGAGAACAGGATCGAGCGGCCCCCCGCGCCCTGTTCGCGCAGGACCTCCGAGAGCGAGTCCACCGCCTCCGGGTCGAGCCCCCCGAAGGGCTCGTCGAGCACCAGCAGCAGCGGATCGTGCGCGAGCGCCACCGCCAGCTGCACCCGCTGCTGGTTGCCGTGCGAGAGCGCCACCAACTGGTCTTGCGCCCTTGCGCCCAGACCCAGCCGTGTCAGCCAGTGCTCGGCGGCCCGGGCCGCGGCCTGCCGTTCCAGGCCGTGCAGGCGCGCGAAGTAGGCCACCTGCTCGCCGATCCGCATCTGCGCGTAGAGGCCGCGCTCCTCGGGCATGTACCCGAAGCGCAGCCGCTCGCCCTCCCCGACCGGGCCTCCCTGCCAGCGCACCTCGCCGGCGTCGGGCGCCAGGATCCCCATGATCGCCCGCATCGCCGTCGTCTTGCCCGCCCCGTTGCGTCCGACGAGACCGACGAGCTCGCCGTCGCCGACCGTCAGGCTCACCCCGTCCAGCGCGAGGAGCTCACCGAAGCGGTGGCGAAGATCCAGGACCTCCAGCATCGGTCGGACCCTGACAGATAGCCGTCACCGGCACCACCGCGATCACGGCCGATACCAGCTCCGTCAGTGGTTGTGCAGCGGGAACGCGCACGCCGCCGAGGCCCGGGTGAACGTCGGCGACCGCTGGTCGATGCTCTGCGGGAAGATCAGGATCACGCCTTCGATGTCGCTGATGATCCCGGCGCCGGCCGAGCCGAACGGGTTGGGGGGGACGGAGGTTCTGGGGTCGGGGAAGTCGTAGACGCCGTGCCCGCGCATGCACTGCGCGATCCTCAGGAAGCGCGCCAGCGTCTGGGGGGAGGGGTGCGTCGTCGAAGGAGGCCCGCCGCCGGGCATGAGCTTCCGGCACTTTCTCTGCGCCGCCCGGAACGGGGGCGAGGAGGGGTTCGTCCCGCGGCGCAGGACGAAGCCACCGCCGGCGCTCGGGTCGGGGAATTCGGGCTCGCCGTTGGAGCGCATGCACTGGGCGAAGGCGAGCATCGCCTGTTCGGGAGTCCGCTGGCGGGTCGAGGAGGAGCCGCCGTTCGCCGAGCTCGCCGAGGAGGCCCCCTGGGTGGAGGAGAGGTGGGCGACGCCGGTGCTCGACGGGCCCCCGCAGCTGGCGACCGCCAGCGCCAGCAGGGGCGCGGCGATCGGCAGGAGCGCGCGCGGAGCCGTCGGCGTCGCGCGTGGCGCCGGCGGACTCTTGGCATCGATGCTGTGCGGCATCTGGGCTCCTTTGGGGGGTCTGGGCGGGGCAGGACGCCTCCGCCGGCCCCGTTCTACGCCGTGGGCTGTTTCGTCGTCGTTTCGCGCCATTGTCTGATGTGCCGCGACGAAAGCTGGCCGCGATCTCTTCACGATGGGGCGGAGGTTGGTCTGGGGCCGCCGTACGAAACGGCGTTGAAACACCGCCCCGCTACGTTGGTCACGGAAGGAGCCGCCGTGCGAGTGCTTGTGATCGAGGACGACGAGGAGCTGGCCGGGACGGTAGCCGCCGGCCTGCGCCAGGCGCGGATGGCGGTCGACGTGGCGCTCGACGGCCAGGCGGGGTTGACGCGGGCGCTGGTCTACGACTACGACGTCGTCGTGCTCGACCGCGACCTGCCGGTGCTCCACGGCGACGAGGTCTGCGCCGAGCTGGTCGCGGCCGGTGGGCGCAGCCGGGTGCTGATGCTGACGGGCGCCGCCGAGAACGAGGATCTCATCGACGGGCTCGGGCTCGGCGCCGACGACTATTTGGGCAAGCCCTTCGACTTCGCCGTCCTCGTGGCGCGCATCGGCGCCCTCGCCCGGCGGGCGCAGCCGAGCATCCCGCCGCTGCTGGAGCACGGCGACGTCGTGCTCGACGCCGCCAAGCGCAGCGCCCGGCGGTCTGGACGCGAGCTGGAGCTGACGCCCAAGGAGTTCGGGGTGCTGGAGCTGCTGCTCGCCGCCCGGGGCCGGGTGGTCTCGGCCGAGGAGCTGCTGGAACGGGTCTGGGACGAGAACGCCGACCCCTTCACGGGCGCGGTGAGGATCGCGATGAGCCGGCTCCGGACCAAGCTCGGCGATCCCCCCGTGATCGAGACCGTCGCGAAGGCCGGCTATCGCATCGGGGGTCGGTGATGGGTTTCGGCCGGCCCCGCCTCGCGCCGTCGGCGTGGCTGCGACCGGCCCGCCTCGCCCCGGCATCCTGGCTGCGGCTGCCCCGTCGCACGGCCCGGCTGCGACTGACGGCCCTCTACGGCGGCCTCTTCCTGCTCTCGGGCGTCGTGTTGGTCGCCGTCACCTACGGCCTCTTCGAGCGGGCCACGGAATACCGGACGCCGCATCTGCCGAAGGTCCCCCACGCGCTCGCCATCCGGCACCTGGAAGTCCCGTTCCCGGCCTCGTCATACGAAGGCCCCGGGCCTGTGGGCCAGTCCTTCCAACCCCCGGCGCATCCGCGTCAACTGGCGCAGGCCCAGCAGGAGCTGGGGCAGGCTCGCCAGGCGCTGGTAAAGGCTCGGCCGAACCTGACGGTGGGCGTGCCGACCCTGCTGGGACGGGTACAGCAGCAGGTCACGCAGGCCCAGCGTCAGCTGACACACGACCAGCGTCAACTGGCGAACGCGGTGCGCCAGCTGGCGGCGGTGGGGCCGGTCCAGGCGGCGCAGCGCGCCGCCGACTCCCACGAGCTGCTCGTCAACTCCGCGATCGCGCTCGCCATCGTCGCCGTCCTCGCGCTGCTCGCCGGCTGGCTCGTCGCCGGCCGGATGCTGCGCCCGATCCGGACCATCACCCGCACCGCCCGCCGGATCTCCTACACCAGCCTGCACGAGCGCCTCGCCCTCGACGGGCCCCAGGACGAGCTCAAGGAGCTCGGGGACACCCTCGACGACCTCTTCGGGCGGCTCGAGGCGGCGTTCGAGGCGCAGCGCCAGTTCGTCGCCAACGCCTCCCACGAGCTGCGGGCGCCGCTGACCCGGCAGCGGGCGCTGATCCAGGTCGCGCTCGCCGACCCCGACGCGAGCCCGGCCTCGCTGCGGGCGGCGCACGAGCGCGTGCTCGCCTCCGAGCAGAGCCTGGAGCAGATCATCGACGCCCTACTCGCGCTCACCCGCGGCCAGGCCGGCCCGCAGCGCCGCGAGCCCCTCGATCTCGCCGCCCTCGCCGCCAGGGCGCTGCTCGCGCGGGAGCCCGAAGCGGCCGGCCGCGGCGTCGACGTCCACGCGACCCTCGCCTCCGCGCCGGCCGTCGGCGACCCGCGGCTGGTGGAGCGCCTGATCGCGAACCTCCTCGACAACGCCATCCGCCACAACGTCGCCGAGGGGCACGTCGAGATCGCCACCGGGGTACGTCGCGGCCGGGGATTCTTGCGGGTGGCCAACAGCGGCCCCACGATCCCTCCCGAGGAGGTGCCGCGCCTGCTGCAGCCGTTCCAGCGCCTGCACGGAAACCGCACCAACCACGCAGGCGGGAACGGGCTCGGCCTCGCCATCGTCGACGCCGTCGCCGCCGCCCACGGCGCCGCGCTGAGCGTCCAGCCGCGCCCGGACGGGGGATTGGCGGTGGAAGTGGCATTCCCCGTCACCGCGCCCGACGCGCGGCCGGATGACCTCGGCGAGGGGCAACCCGAGAGGACGGCGGCGGAGCGGGCGCCGGCCGGAGCAGGCGGCGTCGGCTAGGACCGTTGGATCGACGGCACCGCTTCGAGCGCCGCCACACCCGGCAGCTCGGCCCCCATGAGCCACGTCAGCATCGCGCCGCCGCCGGTGCAGATGTGAATCGACGGGTGAACCTCGCCGATCGTCGAGGCGACCGCCGCGACCGTGTCG
>DATKPO010000048.1:0-5636 GCA_035524055.1 Solirubrobacteraceae bacterium | reverse complement strand
TCCGAGCGCAAGCGGCCAGACCAACCAGTCCCCGACCCAGAGCCCCGTGTGGCGCAGCACCGCGAGCGCCCCGATGACGCAGACCGCCAGGACCGCCCTTTCGCGGCGCCGCAGGTGCCTCCGGTGGCTCAGCGGGCGTGGCAGCGGCGAATCGTGGAAGGCCGAGGCCATCGAGTCTTGGACGCCGGAGGCAATCGAATCTTGGACGCCGGAGGCCATCGCAGCCATGATGCCACCCGCCGCCCGACGGCCCATTGGGGATGTCCCCAACCGACACCGTGGCCCAACCTAATGGTCGCTAGGTAATCCCATGGTGTCGTTGAAAAGGGTGACCGTCCTCGCCCCGGCCGCCACGGCCGCCCAACCTAATCAACACTAGGTAATCCCACGGTGTCGCCAAAGAGGATCATCGCCCCGGCCCCCGCCGCCGCCCAACCTAACCAGCACTAGGTAATCCCACGGTGTCGCCAAAGAGGATCATCGCCCCGGCCCCCACGGCCGCCCTCCCACCGTGGTGGCACCAGGCCGCGGACCCCGCCGACGACACGACCGCTACCCCGCGTCGCCCTCGGCCTGGATCTCGGCGATCCGCTCCTGCAGCTGCGCCATCACGGCGGGATCGCGCAGCGTCGTCACGTCGCCCAGGGCTCTCCCCTCTGCGATGTCCCGCAGCAGCCGGCGCATGATCTTGCCGGAGCGCGTCTTGGGCAGGTCGTCGGTCCAGATGATCCGCCGGGGCCGGGCGAACTTGCCGATGCGCTCGGCGACGCCGGCGCGGATGGCCTCGACCTCGGCCTCGTCGCCCTCGAGGTCCCCCTGGAGGGTGACGAAGGCGACGATCGCCTGGCCGGTGTCCTCGTCGTGCTGACCGATGACGGCGGCCTCGGCGACGTCGGGATGGGCGACGATCGCGGACTCGACCTCGGCCGTCGAGAGCCGGTGCCCGGAGACGTTGACGACGTCGTCGATGCGTCCGATCACCCAGAAGTAGCCGTCGGCGTCCTTGCGGGAGGCGTCGCCGACGAGGTAGGTCTCGGGGCCGAAGCGCTTGAAGTAGGTCTCGATGAAGCGGCCCTCCTCCTTGTAGAGGGTGCGCAGCATCGAGGGCCAGGGGCGGGTCAGCACGAGCAGGCCCTGGCCCTGCTCGATCGGGTAGCCGCCGGACTCGGCGAAGACCTCGGCCTCGACGCCGGGGAAGGGCTGCGTGGCCGAGCCGGGCTTGGTGGCCGTGATGCCGGGCAGCGGGGTGATCATGATCGCCCCGGTCTCGGTCTGCCACCAGGTGTCCACGATCGGGCAGCGCTCGCCGCCGATGACCTTGTGGTACCAGAGCCAGGCCTTCGGGTTGATCGGCTCGCCGACCGAGCCGAGCAGGCGCAGCGAGGAGAGGTCGTGCTCGCCGGGCCACTGCGCGCCCCACTTGATGCAGGCGCGGATCGCGGTCGGGGCGCAGTAGAGGATGGTGACGCCGTAGCGCTCGACGAGCTCCCACCAGATGCCCTTGTGGGGGTAGTCGGGCGCGCCCTCCCACATCACCGAGGTGGCGCCGTTGCAGAGCGGGCCGTAGACGATGTAGGAGTGGCCCGTCACCCAGCCGACGTCGGCGGCGCACCAGTAGACATCCGACTCGGGCTTCAGGTCGAACACGTAGCGGTGGGTGCAGGAAACGCCCGTCATGTAGCCGCCGGTGGTGTGCAGGATGCCCTTGGGCTTGGCCGTCGAGCCCGACGTGTAGAGGATGTAGAGGGGGTGCTCCGCATCCAGCGGCTCGGCCGGGCACACGGCGTCGGCGGCGGCGAGGATCTCGTCGTAGTAGACGTCCCGGCCGTCGCGCATCTCGCACGGCACGCCCTTGCTACGGACGACGACGATCTTCTCGAGGCTCTCGAGGTCGCCCATGACCTCGTCGACGCGCTCCTTGACGGGCGCCGTCTTGCCCTTGCGGGCGGCGCCGTCGACGGTGATCAGGACCCTGGCCTCGGAGAACTCCATGCGCTCGCGGACTGCCTCGGCGGAGAAGCCGCCGAAGACGACGTTGTGGGGCGCCCCGATGCGGGCGCAGGCGAGCATGGCGACGACGACCTCGGGGATCATCGGCAGGTAGATCCCGACGACGTCGCCGCGGCGCACCCCGAGGTCCTTCAGCGCGTTGGCCATGCGCTGAACCTCGGCGAGCAGGTCGGCGTAGGTGATGGTGCGCCGCTCGCCGTTCTCCCCGTGCCAGTGGTAGGCGATGCGCTCGCCCCGCCCCTCCAGGACGTGGCGGTCGAGGCAGTTGTAGGAGGCGTTGAGGCGGCCGCCGACGAACCACTTGTAGAACGGCGGGTTGGAGTCGTCGAGCACGGTTTCCCAGGGCTCGAACCAGTGCAGCCGCTCGGCCTGTCCTGCCCACCACGCCTGCGGGTCGCGCGCCGCCTCCTCGTAGATCGCCGGGTCGCTGAGCAGCGCCTTCTCGCGAAACGCCGCCGGCGGCTCGAAGCGCTCGACGTCGAGCAGCGCGGCGAGCTCGTTGTCGAGCTCCTCCCCAGTTGTTGCCGGCTTGGGTTCGGTTGCCATCGCTCTCAGCCCTCCGTCTCTCCTCGTCGTTTTGCTGTTTGCCCTTGGCCGACCCCCGTCCACAGGGCCGGGCGGCGACACTGCCCGCCCGGCCCGTGCCAGGGCTTTTGTCTATGCCTGTTCCTCCTCTCCGACGTTACGCCTTTTTCAGCGGGACCACGGGCATGATGGTGCGGGCGAACGTCGAGTTGACGACGGCTGCGAACGACGCGTACCAGGCCACCGCGGCGGTCGCGAGCCCGACGTAGCCGCCCCAGTGCAACACCGTGGTATGCGCCCCGACGTTGCCGATCGCCAGCAGGATGAAGGTGGCGGTCAGCAGCACGAAGACCCCCAGCACGGCCACGTTGACGCGCAGCGCCGCGACCGTCATGTAGGCGGTGAAGATCGCCCAGGCCCAGAGGTAGACGCCGACGGCGTGGCCGACGTTGCCGCCGATGTCCTTGGCGTAGAAGACGTTCAGCGCCCAGAACGAGATCCAGAAGGCGCCGTAGGAGGAGAAGGCGACGGCGCCGAAGGTGTTGCCGTTGCGAAACTCCCACATCCCGGCGAGCAGCTGGACGAGCCCGCCGTAGGCGAGTGCCAGGCCGAGCACGACGGGGGTGCCCTTTTCGCTGACGAGGTTGGCGTTGAACATCGAGAGCACGAACGTCGTCATCGCGAATCCCGCGAGGCCCAGCGGAGCCGGGTCGGCGGGCTTCCAGGCGCTCGCGCGCGCGGTGTCGTCGCCTGGAGCATCTCGGCCGGGAACGGCCTGCAGTCCGTCGGGGCGACGAATTGATGCTGCCTCCATGGGTAGCCCTCCCTTCGGCCGCCCACGAGGAGCGGCGTTGACTCACCGATCGCTCTTGGGAGCGGGGGAAAGCTTGTGGCAATTCCCACGTTCTCGTAGTTATTGTTCCCGGGGAGGGCGAAACGTAATCCTCGGGGGCGGATCCGCTCGCCTGCTGACCGGCCTTCACCTGCCGCGCCTGCGGCGGCGGCGAGCTGTGGCGCTCGCGCCCGCCTTCACCGCTCTGCGCCGGCGCTCACTTGCCGCGCTTGCGCCGGCGGCGCTTCTGACCCTCGCCATTCGGGACGGGCGCGAGGGGCTCGGGCACGGTGTCGCGGCCGCGGCCGCGGCCCCGCTGCTGGGCGCGTTCGGCGCGGACGGTGGCCTGCGAGGGCCACGGACGCGCTTCGCCCGCGGCCCAGGCGGGCGGGTCGCCGCCGGGCATGCGGCCCATGAGGAGGATGCCGGTGGCGACCATCCAGAAGGCGGTTATCAGGCTGAGCTGCTCGGAGGGGATCAGCAGGATGAAGGCGGCGGCGCCGCCGACGATGCCGAGCCAGCGCGGCTGGAGGCCGACGCGGACGGTGGGGACCATGACGGCGATCATGCCCCCGACGAAGGCCAGGGCACAGAGGGGCGTGACGTACCCCAGGACCTCGTAGAGGCCGTTCTTGGTCAGGGCGCTTTCGACGGCGTGGGTGGTGAAGTCGTGTCCGCTGACGAAGCTGTGGGCGTCGAGCGCCTGGACGATCCCGCCGACGAGGGTGAGCAGTGGCAACCCGATGCCGCCGACGAGCACGAACCAGCGGGTGACGGGCGCGGTCTGGGGGCGCCGGAAGCGGGCGTTTTCGTAGAGGAAGAGCAGCACGAAGAGGAGGATCACGAGCGCGATGGCGCCGAGCAGGGCGCCGGCGATCAACCCCGAGGAGTGGTGGTCGTAGAAGCGGATTTCCGCCGCCCGGGGGCTGACGGCGGGATTGGGCTTGCCTTCCAGCGCCGGGGCGAGGCCCTGGAGGACGCCCACGGTGGGCAGCCCCTTGAGGGTCGAGGCGGAGGTGATGGAGCCGAGCAGGTAGAGGACACCGCCGGCGAAGGCGGGCACGGCCAGGCGGGCGCGGCGGGCGCTCTCGAACGCGACGCGCTCGCGTATCTCCCCCTTGCCGCGAACGACCTCGCCCGTGGCGGTCGGCTCGCTGTCGCTTTGCTTTGGCACCGGTCGCGCAGTCTATGGTTTCACCGCTACGATGGGGTCGATGGAGAGCAGCGGCTTTGGCGACCTCTTTGGCGACCCCGACGAGCTGCAGCGCCGCCTGGCCGACTTCGCCCAGCAGATGCAGGGCCAGCAGCGGCTGGCGTGGGCCGACAACGCGATCAAGCTGGCCGTCGACATGACGGTGGCGGCGGTCAACCGGGTCAACCTGCAGGGCAGCGCCGAGGCCCAGGCGGAGCAGATCCGGGCGGTGATGGCGACGGTCTTCCCCGAGGCCGTGACCCTGGTGCGCGAGGCGCGCGAGGGGCTTCAGTAGGACGCCGGCCCGGCGGCGGGCCCTTCGATCGCCCGTTCCCCGCGCCGCTCGGCCTCGCGCGAGGCACGGCCGGCGACGACGACCTCGCGGAAGGAGCGGAAGCGGAAGATGAAGACGACGGAGCCGAGCCCGACGATGGCGGTGAAGGCGGCGATCGCGATCTGCTGGCCGACGGAGTAGGCGGCGACGACGGCGGTGGAGGCGCTGCCGGCGAAGACCTTGACGAGCAGGGCCTGCTGGACGCCGGCTCCGCCGGGGGTGAAGGGTACGGCGCCGGCGACCTGGTTGACGCCGAAGACGAGCAGGACGTTCTGCACGGAGCCCCCGACGCGGAAGGCGTCGAGCAGGAACCAGAAGGCGGCGAAGCGGCAGAGCCAGGCGGCGGCCTGCCAGGCGGCGACCTCGCGCAGGTAGCGACGGCGGTCGCCGAGGATGGTGAGGCCCTGACGGACGCGGACCCAGAAGGCCTTGACGCGCACCGAGAGCAGTGCGAAGGCGACGAGCCCGGCGATCGCGAGGGCGGTGATCAGGAAGAGGGTGAGGCGGAAGTGCTCGGCGAGATAGGAGATGTCGAAGGAGCTCAGTTTGGAGAAGTCCGGTGGCTTGGGGAAGACGCCCTGGGTGAAGGCGAAGATCAGGACGAGGACGCCGACGGTGGCGTCGAAGACGGACTCGACGAAGAAGGCGGCGGCGACCGTGGGATAGGTGGAGCCGGGAATCGAGCCGCGGGTGAGGAACAGCTTGATGACGTCGCCGCCGCGGGCGGGGACGACGTTGTTGAA